>JAJYYO010000024.1 GCA_021800795.1 Pseudomonadota bacterium | reverse complement strand
TTGCCGCCGACGGCGGCTGGGTATTGTTGATGCTGATGAGTTCATAAAGTGTCCACTAAGAATTGGTGGACACTATGCTCTTAGCTTTCGCTTACACAATCAATGTGAGTCGGCCGGACGCTTACGATTGAGCTGGTTTTCTATGGGCGGACACCAGGCGCGCAAATCCATGGTCGGGGCGCTCTCCACCGTTCGCCTGATTTTAGCGAGCAGGGGTTTTATTTTTTCGTGTTCCGGGGTGTAATCGCTGATGCTGGGAAAATCGGGTAGCCAGCCAAAACTTGCGATGTGATCAGACATGATATGTTCTCCTTGTGTGAGTGAAAACAATCAACGGGGGAGCCGTAGCGGTTTGGGCGGCGCAAGCCATCTCTCCAAACTACGCTCACACTACGGCTGTAGCCGACCGAAAACAATATGCCAAATGGCCTATGCAGGTCGGGCTGGCCTGCCGCTATGGTTTAAACGACGTGACTCTTATTGCGGATAGCCTGCGTGTTTGCAGTTCGACTCCATGAAGGGTCCCTGATACCTGACCCAGAATTCGCCGGGCGAATTTTGTGTACACATGATCGTTTTATCAACTGTATTTTGCCATCTGTACCACGGTGCGCCCGATGCCCATGCGACAACGCATAACAGCATCAGGCTCATTGCGAGTATCGATTTCATGTGTTTCTCCTGTTGCGGATGAGCCGCCTTATCGTTTGCCGGAAAAAGCCGGATTTTTCTTGATCAGACCCAGGCGCTCACCGAACTCCTGGGCGAAATTGCGCATCGCCTTCGCGGCTTCCTTTTCGCCGGTCGCACGTTCCAGCGTATCCGCCATGGTCAACAGCGTCTGGTGATGAAACTGCTTCATGTCATCGACCATCATTTCAGGCGTCCACAGATCAATGCGCAGGGTGTTCTTGGTCGCCCCGTCCCAGACGGATACCATGATCGCAGGGGTGCTGCTGTTCACGTTGCCGTCCGTTGCGCTCCAGTCTATTTTCTGGGGCAGGTTACGCTCCCCCAGTGTGACGGTGAATTTGATTTCTGATTGTTTCATATAGATTCCGTAGTCAGCCGACGTAGGATGTGCCGACGAAGGAGGCGCATCGTTCGTGATTGATGCGCTTCGTACCTCAGCGCATTCTACGCGAGCTTGTTAGTTTTTAAGTTTTGCAAAGGCCGAGGCCATTGCGCCGGATGCCGCAGGTTGGGAGTTTACCGTTTTTTGGCGCACGTGGCTCGCGGGCGGCCTGGGTGTTTCACGTGGCCGGGCTGCGGCATCGGTCAGGCGCATGGTGAGCGCGATGCGTTTGCGTTTTGCATCCACTTCCAGCACTTTGACTTTGACGATCTGCCCTGCCTTGACCACCGTATGCGGGTCCTTGACGAAGGTATTCGAGAGTGCGGAAATGTGCACCAGGCCATCCTGATGGACGCCGATATCGACGAACGCGCCAAAGGCGGCGACATTGGTGACCACGCCTTCGAGGATCATGTCGGGTAGCAGGTCGGACAGCTGTTCCACGCCTTCTTTGAATGTCGCGGTGGTGAATTCAGGGCGCGGATCGCGACCGGGTTTTTCCAGTTCCTTCAGAATGTCGGTAATGGTCGGGATGCCATATTGTTCGCTGACATAGCTTGCGGGATTGAGCGATTTCAACAAAGCACTGTTGCCGATCACACCCTTGATATCCAGCTTGATGTCGCTCAGGATGCGTTTGACCAGCGGGTAGGATTCGGGATGCACGGTCGAAGCGTCGAGCGGATTCTCACCCCCCATGATGCGCAAAAATCCTGCCGCCTGCTCGAACGCCTTGTTGCCCAGACGCGGAACCTGGTTTAACTGGCTGCGCGAGGCAAAGCGGCCATGGCTGTCGCGGTAAGTCACGATGTTCTGCGCCACCGTGCTGTTCAGTCCGGAAACCCGGGCGAGCAGGGGGGCGGAGGCGGTGTTGACATCCACGCCTACCGCGTTCACGCAGTCTTCCACCACGGCATCGAGCGAGCGGGCCAGTTGCGTCTGGCTGACATCGTGCTGGTACTGGCCTACGCCGATGGATTTTGGGTCGATTTTGACCAGCTCCGCCAGCGGGTCTTGCAAGCGTCTGGCAATCGATACCGCGCCTCGCAAGCTTACATCCATATCGGGCAGTTCGCGAGAGGCATATTCGGATGCGGAATAGACCGATGCGCCGGCTTCGGAGACTACCACGTTGATGAGTTTGAGCGCCGGTTGTTGTTTGATCAGATCCTGTGCCAGCTTGTCGGTCTCGCGCGAGGCCGTGCCGTTGCCGATCGCGATTACCGAGACGCGGTGCTTTTCAGCCAGTTTCGCCAGGGTGTGTAATGAACCGTCCCAGTCGTTCCTCGGCTGATGCGGATAAATGACGGCGGTGTCCACCACGCGACCGGTCTCATCCACCACCGCGACCTTGACGCCGGTGCGCACGCCCGGGTCCAGTCCCATGGTGACGCGCGGGCCTGCGGGGGCTGCCAGCAGCAGATCCTTCAGGTTGCGCGCGAACACATTGATGGCCTCCGTCTCGGATTTTGCGCGCAGCGCGCCCATCAGCTCGGATTCCAGATGCAGAAAACATTTCACGCGCCAGGTGTAGCGCACCGTCTCGGACAGCCAGGCATCGGCCGGCCTTTGCTTGTTTGCGATGCCGAAACGGGCGGCGATGCGCGCCTCGCACGGGTTATGTGGCGCACTCATCGCGGGTTTCTCCGCTTCCGTGTCCAGACGCAGTTGCACGGTGAGCAGCTCCTCGCGCCGACCCCGCAGAATGGCCAGCGTGCGGTGCGAAGGGATGGTTTTGATTGATTCGGAATAATCGAAATAATCGCTGTATTTGGCAGCCGCCTCCCGCTTTTCCTCGATGACGCGGGATTCCACCACGCCGTGCTCCTGTACGTACTCGCGCAGAGTTTGCAGCAGGGCTGCGTCTTCCGCGAAACGCTCCATCAATATCTGGCGCGCGCCATCCAGCGCGGCCTTGGCATCCGCCACGCCGGGATTGTCAACTTCACCCGTTTTGAAGGGCTGCGTCAGATATTTTGCGGCTTCCTGTTCGGGTTGCAGCGAAGGGTTTGCAAGCAGCGCATCGGCCAATGTTTCCAGACCTGCCTCGCGGGCAATTTGCGCTTTTGTCCTGCGTTTTACCTTGTAGGGCAGGTACAGGTCTTCCAGATGCGTCTTGTCCGCCGCATTAGCGATCGCGTCCAGCAGTTCGGGCGTCATCTTGTTCTGTTCCGTGATGGAAGCGATGACGGTCGCACGGCGCGCTTCGAGTTCGCGCAGATAAGCCAGGCGTTCTTCGAGCAGGCGCAACTGGATGTCATCCAGCCCGCCGGTGGCTTCCTTGCGGTAGCGCGAGATGAACGGCACCGTCGCGCCTTCGTCGAGCAATTGAATGGCAGCAGCGATTTGTGCGGGCTTGGCGGCGAGTTCCTGGGACAGGCGTTGTTCTATGGATGGCAGCATGAGTGAATGTACGGTTTAAACCGGCTGGGGCCGATGGAAGATTTTTCGAGGGGCGGATTATGCCAAGGTGGGCGGGATACTGAAAGGCAAGCTCGCTTAATTTAGAGTAACCATTTGAATCTCTTCGGGTGTGTCAGAAACGATAAATCTGGGCACTGGGAAACGGTTGTTTCATTTCATTACGGTAATGAGGTTAGTCGATTAGTATTGTTCTACCTGTTTTTCTTATAGACTTTTACAAGTGTAAATTTGAAAGACTCTCACACTTAACTTTTGCCACATTACAAGCGATGTCAACAATTTTTTTTACATCCTTCTCATAGAGGTTTGACACAACCCAATAGTTTAGAAACGGCTTTGAACTGGGCTTTGAAGCGTAATTATTAAATTGAATTAGATCATCGCGTTTTTCGGCAACAAACCGACGCTTACTTATACCTTTCTGAAATTGTGCTTTGTCTTGTTCGGAAATATTTCTCATAAAGTTGGGGTGTGTTTTATCAAGGATAGTAAACAACTCTAATACAAAGTCGCAAAGGGTTCTTGGTTTGTATATTTCAAATATATCACGCAACGGATGGAGTTTCCGCCTCTTGATTACAAAGCGTCGAGGTGGTTTTTTTTCGAGATACACATACACTCCAAAGATTTTATTTCCAAGGATCATATCTATTTTATCGTCTAACATGCCGTATCCTTTGCTTATCTGCCCTGTCTTTTGCAGCTACTTCTTACAGGCAAATTTCCACAACTCAGAGCCTGCGGAACCAAGTGCTACTGGCATCCAATTGCCAATAGTAGTTTTAGTATAGAGCACTTCACCTTTAGCCATATTTTGAGAGTAGAAATAGCCAAAAATTGTTCGGGTTTGTTCTTCCTTGCAGTCGAATTCCTCTTGTAACTTACTAGACATAACTAAACCAGATGGGAAGTTTTGAGCTGTCTTGTAGTCCAACAGAATCCACATCTTTACCCCATTACCGTTTTGGCGAAGGCTGGAGGGATTTACATAGCTGGTTCCATTGTCATTATCCCCAACCTCAACCCAATCCTTCGGCGCACTACAGGCGATTTTCCACATAATTTTTTCTTTGTCTTGTTGCCAATTGCCCTGAGGTTCATCATGGACCACTTCACCTTTCCCCATATTTCCAGAGTGATAGGTGCGAGAGAGATTTCGAATTTGCTCTTTCTTACAGTTGTATTCAGATTTAGTAATTATCGACATAAACGAACTACCAAAGATGTTTTGCGGCTTGCCAAAGTCAGCCAAAAACCATATTTGATTACTGTCTCCATTACTAATATTAGGGAGATCAACGTAGCTGGTAACATCATTTTTGCTGATACCTTTTACCCACTCCGCCACCGCACTATTGCTCACAATGGCTAGTAAAATCATCAAAATAACTTTACGCATACGCTTACCCCAATAAGAATTACAACGTTCATTTATAAACCCCCTGAAATAATTTCTACTGAAAACGGCAAATCCCACAGCCGTCCAAGTAAAACGGGTTATCATAAATATATAATTCGCAATCTAGCAGTAAATCCCCTTTAAAGATATAGACCAAAATCCCTAGGCCGCAGCTCGCCAATGACTATATGTTCAAAATTGGAGAGCTTCAAGGTCTAGCATTACGACATCTGATAACCCAAGTAGCCGATTTGTTTCTCCAGGCACGCTATGCCACCATTGCATCCGGCATGTGATGTAATTCCATCAAGTTGCTTTCCGGTATCGCACACATGGCGTAGGGATTTCCATCCAGATCGGAGAATTCCACTTCCACTACCCCCGGGGCGAGTATCTCCATCACTGTGCCGACCTGTCCGCGGCATAGATGTTTTTCTGGAATGTCGTTAATGAGTGCGACGACTGCTAATGTTTTCATGTGATACCTCTTGCGCCGCTGTCTTGTTTTTTAAGCCGCCAGGCGTTGCAGTGGAAACTGTACGTCGATTTCATCCCACGGCACGAAGACTTTTCCGGATTCGTCTTTTTCGATCACCAGCCATTCGGATAGTATCGTCACGTCCTGATGTACATTACGGTAGTGGCGACCGAGCCGCTTGGCCAGCGCGTAAATGCTTTGTGCGCCCGTAGCCTTTAACGCTTCCACCAACTCCCATCGTTTGGGGCTGAACACTTCAAACATTTGTGCCATGCGTGTAAAGCCAACCTCGCATAAAGGTTCGACGGCTACACCTGCGTCAATCTTGCGCGCGTGTGCCAGCATGCGATCCCGGGCGACAGACTCTGCTTCACCCACTACGATGTTTAACTTCATTGCGTTATCCTCCTTCTACATCCCGCCAAAAATCGGTGATCAGGGTTGTTACATCGACAAAGGTATAAACCGTTTCGATTGCAGCCAGATGCTTGTGATCGCCCTTGCCGCGCTCATTGTCATAGCCCACCAGGCGAATTCCATTTACAACATATACCAGCCGATATTTATAACCGTGTGAGCAAGGTTCGACCGGTTCAGGCACGCGCCAGATGACGATTTCAACAATGCCTCCGGCATGTTGCTGTTTGGAGCGTTGTAAGAGAGTGGCATCCATGGTGTTTATGATGCCATATAGTGTTTGGATGCGTCAAATAATGACTGGCTAAGCATTGCCGGAATAAAAAAGGCGGCCATAGGCCGCCTTTTTTACTTGAAACTTGCTGCGGTTAGTCTCTTTCGCCGCTGAACGCCATCAACAGGCTCAGCAGGTTGACGAAGATGTTGTAGATGTCAAGGTACAGCGTCATGGTGGCCATCACGTAGTTGGTCTCGCCGCCGTGGATGATCTGGCTGATATCGAACAGGATATAGGCCGAGAAGATCAGGATGGCGATCGCTGAAATGGTCAGTGACAGCGCGGGGATGGCAAAGAAGATGTTGGCCAGCGATGCGACTACCAGCAGGATCAGACCGATAAAAAGAAACTTGCCCATAAAGCTGAAGTCCTTCTTGGTGACCGTGGCGATGGTCGCCAGACTGAAGAAAATCAGTCCGGTGCCGCCGGCTGCCATGCCGATCAGCTGCGCGCCGTTTCTAAGATGCAGCGCGATCTGCAGGATAGGGCCCAGAAACACGCCTGCCACGAGTGTGAAACAGAGCAGCGCCAGTATGCCCCATACGCTGTTGCGCAGCGCAGTGACGGCATACAGCAGACCCATCATCGCGCCGAACATCAGCAGTGAACCCATGATCGGGTGCAACATCATGAATGAGAAATTGACAGACAGACCGATGAACGCGCCGATGACCGTCGGGATCATGGTCATCGCCAGCATCATGTAGGTGTTGCGCAACACCTTGTTTTGTTCGGCAACAAGCGTGCCCGAGGCGGCGGCAAATTGGTTCGGATATTGCATGTTCTCGACTCCTGTAAGTTATGCGTAATTATAACAACGTGTGTCAGAGTAGCGAAGTATCAAAAAAGTTGCAATCTGGAATTGTTTTTTTGAGCGTCGCCCGTTAATTAAACAGTGCGGCATTGACTGCCGGGGGCAGGATGGGTGCAGCTGTCCTGTCGTTGCAATGAGAGCTTGCCGCTTGTTATCTGGTATTCTTCGCGTTGTACAATACGCCCTCCAGACTATCCGTTAATGCTGAATTTCATGCGGTCTTTAATCCGTTTCAGAAACCAGCTGTATTTGTTAGCCATGCTGCTGTCCACGGCTGCGAGCGCGTCAGAGATCGCATTGAACATAGCGGATATTGTCTCGCCAGCCTTCAGCGCACACGGTATCGTGCTGAACCTGCCCGCAAATGGTTCGGCAGACTTGCACCTTCTCCAATTGAAAGTAGGATCGCGCGAGTTTCGCAATGTGCGCTTGCATTGCGGCGAATTTACTTTGTCTTCAGCGCAACTGGCCTGCCGCAAGGGGAGCCTGGATGCGCTGCCCGGCATGAGTCTGGCGTTCACCTATGATTTTTCCGCTCATCGCGTGTTGCTGTCACTTGCAGCCGGGGGTGGCGAATCATGGCGGGTGACGGGGCGGATGGGTGAACGTGCATGGCAGGTCTTCTTGCGGATGCGCAATGCGCAGGCCGGGCGGCTGAGCCCTCTGCTGACGGCTGAACTGCCGTTACCCAAGCAGGGGACATTGAACGGTGCGCTGCGCATCAGCGGCAATGCGTCGGGCGCGGAGACCGTGAATCTGGATATGCAGATTATGGATGCAGGTTTTAGCGATGCTGCCGGGTTGCATGCGGCGGAAAAATTGCGCGGCGATATCAAATTTTCCGCCAGACGCAGCGGCGCCGTGTGGAACTGGCAGGGTAATGTCGCGTGGCAGACGGGCGAATTGTTCTGGCAGCCCCTGTATCTGAAGGGTGGTCTGACGTTAAATGCATCAGGCAGTTTTGACGGTAAATTGCTTGACATCGAACAAGCAGTGGCTGATTTGCCGGAGGCCGGGCGCGTGCAATTATCCGCCAGCTGGGATGTGAAGCAGAACGCCTTGCAGGACGGCAGGCTGCGTGGCGAAAATCTGAATCTTGCGAGTCTGTTCGAGACTTATGCCAAACCGTTTTTCAACAAGGGAATATTGGCGGAATCGGCCCTGTATGGTCATGCCGATGTGGATGTGCGCTATCGCAACGGGACTTTGCAATCATTGCAACTGGGCCTGCATGATGCGGGGATAGCGGACGCGGCACAGCGTTTTGCCCTGCGCGGGGTGAACAGCGAGATCGACTGGCAAGCGGATGCGCCCGGCGCGGCGACCATTGCCTTTGCCGGGGGGCAGCTGCTGGGCGTGCCGATCGGGGCTGCGCAGTGGCGGGTCAACATGGACGGACTCAACTTCGATGTGCCCCTGGCGTCATTGCCGGTGCTGGATGGCAAGCTGGAGCTGCGTAATTTTTATATGCATCGGGCTGAGAATCAAACCGGCAAGCCGACATGGTACTGGCAATTTGAAGGCGGACTGGCTCCCGTTTCGATGGAGAAGCTAAGTCGGGCTGCAGGTTGGCCTGTGATGCTGGGGAAGCTTGCCGGACGCATCCCCAGTGTCAGTTATGACGGCAATGAAATCAACGTGGATGGTGCGCTGCTGTTCGATGTGTTCGATGGCACGGTGGTGGCAACCAGAATGAAGATTAAAGACGCGTTCGGTCTCGCACCGGTGCTGTCCGGAAATCTGACGATGCGCAATCTTGATCTTGATTTGCTCACACGCACCTTTTCATTCGGCAACATGCAAGGCCGCCTGGATGTGGATGTGAACAATCTGCAATTGCAGAACTGGCAGCCGGTGCGTTTCGATGCGCGTCTGTACAGCAGCGCCGGAAGATACCCGAAAAAAATCAGTCAGAAGGCGGTGCAGAACATTTCGTCGCTGGGCGGGGCGGGTGCTGCCGCAGCGATAGAACGCAGCTATCTGGGTTTCTTCAAAAATTTCGGTTACGACCGCATCGGCTGGAGTTGTATATTGCGCAACGGGGTGTGCGAGATGGGCGGAATTGAGCAGAATAATCACGGCATGTATGCGATCATCGAGGGCGGGGGCATTCCGGCGATCAGCGTGATGGGCTACAATCGCGCCGTGTCGTGGAGTGAATTGATCACCCGGCTCAAACGCGTGACGCAGAGTAACGTGAAGCCGGTCGTTAAGTAGCCTGTGGCTTTGAAGTTTGGCATAAAGGAGTCATGATGAAAACGAGTGCAGCGAGTTTCTCTAAAACGAACGAAGTGAGTTTCTGTAAAACGAGTGCAGCGAGTTTATTTAAAACGAGAGTAGCGAGTTTCTCTAAAACGAACGAAGTGAGTTTCTGTAAAACGAGAGTAGCGGGTTTTTGTAAAACGTACAAAGTGAGCTGCGTTAAAAAAATCTGGATCGCATTACCCATGGCGGCATTCGCATTGAGCGCCTGCGTGACAATCAATATTTACTTTCCGGCGGCGGCCGCTGAAAAGGCGGCTGACAAGATCATCGATGAAGTCTGGCAAACGCAACATTCTGATAAACCTGTCACGCCTGCTGCGAAGGAGACAAAATGAAAACGAACGTAGTGAGTTTATTTAAAACGAACGGAGTGGGTTTTTGTAAAAGTCTAGTTAAGCATTTAATTGCGTTGTTTGCCCTTGTTGCGGCATTGAATGCATTCGCGGCAGCGGATCTTGAAGTCAATACGCCCGGCGTGCAGGCAGTCAAGGCTCGCATGCAGGCGCGCCATGCACAGCTGTTGCCTTATTATGTCAGTGGCGCGGTGGGGCTTAACCTGGATGGCACGATTGTTCTGCGAGATATCGCCTCCGTGCCGCTGGCGGCACGTCAGGGGCTTAATATGCTGGTGGATGCCGAAAATCAGGATCGCGATGCGCTGTATGCAGAAATCGCCAATGCCAATGGACATCCGGAGTGGCAGACAGAAATCCGCAGCACCTTCGCACAACGCTGGATACAACACGCGCATGGCGGCTGGTGGGTGATGAGCGGTAGCGGCTGGGTACAAAAGTAGAGCGTTGCTACTTGTTGAATTCAGGGGTGATACGCTTGCGGTAACGGACTGGCAGCTATCCGGCAGGCAATTTGACCGGTGAAAATGGTTTAATCTGCAAGTTTTCCGGCAAGCATATCTTTGACTATCTGTTTTACCTCGTCATGTTTAAAAAATCGACCGCTGCTGTGTTTGAATTCGAGCAGGCGCAGCGCGTTCACGATATTGGTAACAGGGTGCGCCATCCACAACAGCGCCATAGCGAGCATGACTGAATGCTGATGAAATTGAATCTCCTGCTCGCTGAGGGGTGTGTCGAAAAGGTCATCCATGGGGATGAAGAGTGAAGTGAAATTGTGCGACATTTTAGCAAGGTCTCTCCTGTTCAACCGACTGTTGCAGGCAGATTCGCTTTGGTGAGTTGATACGGGCTCAGGTATCATGCACGTCTTGCTTGACATCACATTCAGCGATATGACTCCAACCCTGGTTTTTGACATCGAAACCGTTCCCGACATTGCGGGCCTGCGCATATTGCATAGACTGGATGAAACCGTCAGCGATGCGGAAGTGGCGGAGATGGCTTTTCAGCAGCGTCGGCAGGCGAACGGCAGCGATTTTCTTCAGCATCATTTGCAGCGCGTGGCGGCGATTTCCTGCGTGCTGCGCGAGGGCGATAATTTCAAGGTCTGGTCGTTGGGCGAGGTGGACGAAGACGAAGGCAGTCTGATCCAGCGTTTTTTCGACGGCATCGACAAATATACGCCGCAACTGGTGTCGTGGAACGGCGGCGGTTTCGATCTGCCCGTGTTGCATTATCGCGGTCTGATCCACGGCGTGCAGTGTGCGCGCTACTGGGAGATGGGCGAGGATGACCGCGAATTCAAGTGGAACAATTACATCAGCCGCTATCATATGCGCCATCTCGATCTGATGGATTTGCTGGCCATGTACACCGGACGCGCCAATGCGCCGCTGGACGATCTGGCAAAACTGATTGGCTTTCCCGGTAAGCAGGGCATGGATGGCAGTCTTGTCTGGGAGGCGTACCGGCAGGGCCGGCTCGAAGAGATTCGCAACTACTGTGAAACCGATGTGGCGAATACCTATCTGGTTTACTTGCGTTTTCAGATGATGCGCGGTGAGCTGAGTCGCGATGCTTACAAAAAGGAATGTCAACTGGTGCGCGGTGAATTGACTAAGCTCGATTTGCCGCACTGGCAGCAATTTTTGGCGGCATGGCCTGAATCTTGAGATACCGCAAGCTCTGGATAGCCGTGGGCTGGGCTATGGTCGTTGTGGTTTTGTTCCTCTCGCTGACGCCCAATCCGCCCGCCCCGCTGACCTTCGATAATGCAGACAAGGTTGAGCATGCTATTGCCTACGCAGGACTTTCGTTCTGGTTTTGCCTGCTTTATCCGGGCGGACGCAACCGGCTGATCGTGGCGACAGCGCTGGCAGGGCTTGGGGTGGGGCTGGAATATGTGCAGGGCTGGACGGGCTACCGCACCTTTGATGTACTGGATATGGCGGCTGATGCTGTCGGCGTGCTGACAGGCTGGCTGCTGGTTTGCACGCCGCTGGGGCGGTTGCTTGCCCATATTGATCATCGTATCGGGACGCGATAATTTTAGAACAACCGGAATTGAAAAGAATTGAATACACAAGTAATTATTGAATCGCTGGACCAGGAAGGCCGGGGGATTGCGCATGCGGACGGCAAGGTGATTTTCATCGAAGGCGCCTTGACGGGTGAGACCGTGAGCTACGCCTCCTATCGCAAGAAACCGTCTTTTGAACTGGCGCAAATGACCGAGCTTTATCGCGCCGCCTCGATCCGCGTGACACCTAAATGCGTGCATTTTGGCGTGTGCGGCGGATGTTCCATGCAACACCTGGATGCAAGAGTGCAGGTTGCGGTGAAGCAGCGCATCCTCGAAGACAGTCTGGCGCGCATCGGCCGCGTCAAGCCGCAAACCATCCTGCCTGCGATTTACGGGCAGAGTTGGGGCTATCGCGAGCGCGCGCGCATCTCGGTCAAATACGTAATCAAAAAGGGCAAGACGCTGGTGGGTTTTCACGAGAAGCGCAGCAGTTTTGTCGCCGATATGCAAAGCTGCGAGATACTGGCGCCAAAAATTGCATCCTTGATTACGCCGTTGGCCCGTCTGGTGGAGGGTTTGTCAATACGCGACAAGTTGCCGCAGATCGAAGTGGCCGTCGGAGAGCATGTGTATGTGCTGGTATTGCGCGTGATGGCGCCGCCGACAGCCGACGATGAGGCCGCATTGCGCGCCTTTGCCGATCTGCACCAGATTCAGTTCTGGCTGCAAACCAAGGGGCCGGAAAGCATCGTCCCGTTCCATCCGCTTGATGCACCTGCGCTGTCCTACAGTCTGCCGGAATTCGGCATCGTTATGCCGTTCGCGCCGGGCGAATTTACCCAGGTGAACAGTGCGCTCAATCGCGTAATGGTGAGCCGCGCCATGCGATTGCTCAACCCGCAAGCCGATGAGCGCATCGTCGATTTTTTCTGCGGCCTGGGCAATTTTACCCTGCCTATCGCCCGCAGCGGCGCCGCCGTGCTGGGCATCGAAGGCAGTGACGCGTTGGTCAAACGCGCAGGCCAGAATGCTGCAAGCAATGCGCTGTCGGGCAATACCCGATTCAAATCCATGAATCTGTTCGAGATGGATGAGGCGAAGCTTGCCGGTCTGGGCAAATTCGACAAGTGGCTGATCGATCCGCCGCGCGATGGCGCGATGGAGCTGGTCAAAGCCATCACGCCCGAGATTGCGCCTCTTCTGATTGTCTATGTGAGCTGCAACCCGGCAACCCTGGCGCGCGATGCGGCTGAGCTGGTGCAACGAGGCTATGTGCTCAAATCGGCAGGCGTGATGAATATGTTCCCGCAGACCTCGCATGTGGAATCCATTGCCGTGTTCGTCAAGGCGTAGTCAATGACGATTAAAAAAGTCGATGTATTGCTGGTGGGCGCCGGAGTGATGAGCGCCACACTGGGCAAGCTGCTGATGCAACTGGACCCCTCGCTGACCATCATGATGGTCGAGCGGTTAAGTCGTGTGGGTAATGAGAGTTCGCATGTGCTCAATAACGCCGGAACCGGGCACGCCGGATATTGCGAGCTCAATTACACACCGCAGCTGGCGGATGGACGGGTTGACATCAGTCGTGCGCTGGCGATTAACGCGGCGTACGAGGCGTCACTGCAGTTCTGGTCTTATCTGGTGGGAACCGGCGTATTGCCGGCACCTGAAAAATTCATCAATCCGATTTATCATCAGAGCTTTGTCTGGGGTGCGGATAATGTGGCTTTTCTGCGTAAACGCTATGAGGCCTTGCACGCGCACCATTTGTTTGAGGAAATGGAATACAGCGAAGATCACGAAGTCTTGAAGCGGTGGATGCCGCTGGTGATGCAAAATCGCGACGCCAGGCAGGCGGTTGCAGCCACCCAGGTCAAACACGGCACGGATGTTGACTTTGGCGCTTTGACGCGCAAGCTGGTCAGGGCGATGACAAAAAATTCGGCCTTTGATCTTGAGTTATCCCATACCGTCACCAGCATGAAGCAATATCCGGATGGCCGGTGGCACGTTCGCATCCGTGACAATCACAGCGGGCGCAGCAAGACGATCGATGCGGGTTTCGTGTTTCTCGGTGCGGGAGGGGGCGCGTTGCCGCTGCTGCAAAAGTCAGGCATACCCGAAGCGATGGGCTATGGCGGATTTCCAGTCAGCGGGCAATGGCTGATCTGCAAAAATCCACAAGTGGTGAAGCAGCATACCAGCAAGGTGTATGGCCGTGCACCGATGGGTGCGCCGCCGATGTCGGTGCCGCATCTCGACGCCCGGATCATCGACGGAAGGCAGGCCTTGTTGTTCGGGCCGTTTGCCAGCATTACCAGCAAATTTCTCAAGGAAGGTTCGGTGCTGGATCTGTTCTCATCGCTCAAATCCGGCAATCTCAAGCCGATGCTCGCAGTGGCGCGAGACAATCTCGATCTGACCCGCTATCTCATCACCGAGGCGTTAAGATCGCACAAGGATCGTGTGGCAGGTTTGCGGGAGTTTTATGCCGATGCCAGGGAGGAAGACTGGGAGCTGGCTTCAGCCGGGCAGCGTGTGCAGATCATCAAAGGGTGTGAGGTGAAAGGCGGACGTCTGGAATTCGGCACCGAGATTGTCAGTTCAAAGGACGGCACGCTGGCAACTCTGCTGGGTGCGTCGCCCGGCGCATCCATTTCGGTGCAGGCGATGCTTGCGGTAATCGAGCGTTGCTTTAAATCACGTTTGCAAAGCGCCGAATGGCAGCAAAAATTAAAAACCATGATTCCGTCCTATGGCGAGTCGCTGGATGAGAATGAAGAGTTGCTGCATGTTACGCGTGAAAAAACGCGGGCTACGCTGAAACTCCGGCAGGCATGAGGCGGTCTGAAAAAGGCAGGAATTGAACTTGTCGCAGCCCGGAAAAAGCGGGTTTTCTTGAGAGAAGTTTAAAAGTTTTTTTCGAAAAAAATTAAATAATTTTTAATTTGTTGTTTATTAAGCAATAAATATTTATAAAAAAGCCTAAAGTTTTTTAAACTGCGGCCGATAACCAAACCAAGAGTGACAGTTTGACCCCTCGCAAACAGCACTCGGTAGAACCCTCCGGCTCAAGCATGCGCCGGAGGGTTCTATTTTGTAGGCCATATTCCTACATGTGATCGCGCTTCTCCCCTACAAAAAAAACAGCCGGCTTCCGATATTCTATATTTCGCCATTCACGCAGAATGCAACCGTCCGAATTGGACAGCGTTGCCAGTCGAATCATCAAGGTTGGCATTTTTGCTCATATACCGGGGGATGACTATGAACACCATGCAATTGCAAGAAGGTATTCGCGATCTTAATCTGACCTACCTGATGTTGGCTCAGCAAATGATCAAGCAGGACAAATCGGCGGCGATCTTTCGTTTAGGATTGAGTCAGGATCTGGTTGACACGATAGGCGGTCTCGCGCCGGCACAAATACTCAAAATGGCCAGTTGTAATATGCTATTGTGCAGTTTCCGTTTTGACGAAAATATTCTGCTGAGTATGGTGACTGATTACAGCAAGAGCCGCATGATGGCGCAAATGCATGCTGCCATTTTAATGTCGTCGCAAACAATACAAGAAACAGCCGAAGAATCGTTCTAGCCAGGAGCTTGAAATGGCAACTAAAACCGTATTGGGTGAGTCGCAGCAGGTTAAAATCGCCACAGAGCTGATCGAGATGGGCGCACGCCTGCAGGTTTTGCAGGAAGAAACTACGCTGAGCCGTGAACGCCTGCTCAAGCTTTACAAGGAAGTCAAAGGCGAGTCGCCTTCCAAGGGAATGTTGCCCTACTCGACGGACTGGTTTATCAGCTGGCTGCCCAATATTCATTCTTCGCTGTTTATGGGGGTTTATCAGTTTCTGATAAAAAATGCCGGAACCCGGGGGGTGCAGGCCCTGATCACCGCTTATCGTTTATATCTGGATCAGGTGCAGGGTATAGAAGGCAGCGAGGTGGTCTTGAGTATTACCCGCGCATGGTTTCTGGTGCGCTTTTTCAAGGCAGGCATGATGCAACTGGTTCCCTGTCGTGAATGCGGCGGTGAGTTCGTCACGCATACCAACGAGTTGCACGCAAACTATGTGTGTGGCATCTGTCACCCGCCTGCACGCGCCGGAAAAACAAACAACAAAGCCAGGCAGGAGCAGCCTGCCGAACAAGAGGCTTAAGGCAGCCTACCTGCATGTCTGCTTTTTTTCGCCCTCGCACCACTTCTGATTCATTCCCTAACCATTCTGTAATACGCAACCCTGATCATGAACCGCACGATGCACGTCGCGGTAGAGGGGTCGAGAAATAATAAATTGGACAATCGCCGGGGTTTATTTGCGATGCAGCCCGCGAAGCAAGACGCACCGTTGTGTCATTCACAACAAGCGACTTGCGACAAAGAGATGCGCGCAAATAAGCCCCGGCCCACAGGGTTGCAGCGCATCCGCGCGTTTGCGGCGTTGCGAAGCTTGCGAATGGAATAACCATTGCGAGTTTTTGTCTGACGGACAAAATCCCTGCTTACCCCATTCGCTGCTCTTCGCGCCTTGCATCCATCGCGGATGCGCAGCAACGAATGTTCAACTTATTATTTCTCGACCCCTTAATGCCGCTGTCTCTTCGGATGCCGGATATTTGCCATGCCTGTCGGGCTGATTTGTTTTAAAATATGTCGGCAGAAATAAAACTAAGGAGTGCTGCATGTTAGTGATAGTAGGTTATGTGGTGGTGTGCGCTTCAATATTCGGCGGCTTTGCCATGGCGGGCGGTCATCTCGGCGCATTGTGGCAGCCTCTTGAGTTATTGATGATATTTGGCGGTGCGACCGGTGCTTTTTTCGTCGGAAATAACATGACTGCCATCAAGGCGACCGTGAAGGATCTTCCTTCGGTATTTAAGGGGGCAAGATATTCCAAGGATACCTACATGGAATTGATGGCGCTGATGTACGAGCTGCTGACCAAGGTTCGCAAGGAAGGCTTGATGTCGATTGAGGGGGATGTCGAAAAGCCTGAGGAGAGTCCGGTTTTTTCCAAGTATCCGAAAATATTGTCCGACCATCATGTGGTCGAATTTATTACCGATTATTTGCGCATTATGGTCAGCGGCAATCTCAATGCGATGGAGATAGAAAACCTGATGGATGTCGAACTTGAAACGCATCATCACGAGGCCATGGTTTCATCGCATGTGATTGCCAAGCTGGGCGACGGCATGCCGGCGTTTGGTATCGTTGCGGCAGTGATGGGTGTGGTGCATACCATGGAATCGGTGGGTATGCCCCCGGCGGAATTGGGCATATTGATCGCGCATGCGCTGGTGGGGACGTTTCTGGGTATTCTATTGGCCTATGGTTTTGTCGGGCCGCTGGCCGGTTTGCTGGAGCAGAAGGCCGAAGAGGGCGGCAAGATATTCCAGACCATCAAGGTGACATTATTGGCGAATCTAAACGGTTATGCACCCGCCATGGCGGTTGAATTCGGTCGCAAGGCGCTGAGTTCCGGCGATAGGCCCGGCTTTATCGAGCTGGAAGCGCACGTCAAGCAAAAACGTTAAAAGGCAGTCGCTAGTCGCTAGGAGCCTGTTCAAAACAAAACCAGCGCTGCTGACCACATCAACTAACGACTAGCAACTAAAAATGGCTGAAGACAAAAATAAAAGACCCATTGTAATCAAGCGCATCAAGAAGGTGGCCGGCGGACACCATGGCGGTGCGTGGAAAATTGCCTATGCCGACTTTGTTACGGCGATGATGGCGTTTTTCCTGTTGATGTGGCTGTTGGGGTCGACCGCAAAAGGCGATCTGGCCGGCATATCGGAGTATTTCAAGACGCCGCTGAAGGTGGCTTTGATGGGTGGTTCGGGCAGTGGCGACAGCTCCAGCATCATCAAGGGGGGGGGCATGGACTTGACGCGCAGTTCAGGGCAGGTGAAAGAGGGCGAGACGCCTGTTGAGAAGAGAGTGATCAACATCAAGGCGGCTGCGCAGGAAGCACGTCGCATTGAAATGGAGAAGCTCAAGGAATTGAAGTCCACTATCGAAAAGGCCATAGATAGCAACCCCAAGCTCAAACAGTTCAAGAATCAGATTCTGCTCGATATTACCAGCGAAGGGTTGCGCATCCAGATCGTTGATGCGCAGAATCGTCCGATGTTTCAGAGCGGCAGCGCGCAGCTCGAACCTTACACGCGGGAGATATTGCGGGCGATCGGCCAGACATTGAATGAGGTGCCCAACAAGGTCAGTATCTCGGGTCACACCGATGCGGCGTTATATGGTGGCGGTGAAAATGGCTACAGCAACTGGGAACTGTCTGCCGACAGGGCCAACGCCACGCGTCGCGAGTTGCTGGCAGGCGGGATGAGTGAGGAGAAAATCGTGCGCGTGGTGGGGCTGTCCTCTGCCGTATTGTTCGATAAGAATGATCCGTTGAGCCCCGCCAATCGTCGCATCAGCCTGATTGTGATGAACAAAAAGGCGGAAGAAGCGGCCAGCCACGACGGCGGAACAGTCGGCGTGGATGCGGAAGGCGATGAACAAAACGTCAAGGACGCCATCAAGGAAGGGGTGCAGGCGCTGCCTGTTGCGCCCGCTGCACGCCATTAGCAGTGCTTCATAAGTTGACTTGCTGTTCGGGCGTCAATTTCCGGTCAATCCGGCGATGTTCGTCATCAGGGGGCGCCTGCCGTCCTGTCATGTTGACAAATTCCCTTGCGCTCGCCGGTTGAGCAGCCGTTTCATTCTCAATCATGGAACGGCAACCCCGTCTTCTTGAGCTTCAGTCTTGCGAACTGGCAGGTTTTCTTTTCTCTGTTCCTCTAAAGAAACTTTATTTTTTGCCGTTAAAGTAGCTACATTACAATAATTCAAACGCAAGTTGCACGGGAGAGAATGATGATTAGTTGGTGGAGCCGCCTTCCCTTGAAGTATAAGCTGCAGTTGCCCATTCAACTGATTCTGCTGCTGGTGATGCTGGTGGCGCAGCGCACGGTGCTGAACAAGTTTGAGGAGAACGTGCTGAACGAGGCGCGCCAGAAAGCGCTGGTGTCGGCGGATGGCTTGTTGAATGGTCTTAATATGCTGATGATTAACGGCATTATCAGTCATGAAGATCAGCGTGAGCTGTATGTCAAAAAGATGGGTGCATCGGACAAGGTGCTTGAATTGCGCGTAATGCGCAACAAGCCCGTGCAGAATCAGTTCGGGCCCGGACTCCCCTCGGAGCAGCCGGTAGATGAGATGGATCACGCCGCACTCGATACCGCCCAGGTGCAAACCCGATTGATAGATGAGCCTGGCAAGCATGCGTTGCGGGTGGTCGTGCCCTTTATTGCCCATAAGGAATTTCGCGGTACCAACTGCCTGATGTGTCACAACGTAACCGACGGTACGGTGAACGGTGCCGGGAGCATCACGCTGGATCTGACGGATGACTTCGCCAAAATGCGGCAAGTCAATATTGCGATGTGGGGGGTGCAACTTATCCTGCAGGTGTTCCTGTACTTTGTGATCGGCTGGCTGATCGGATTTATGACTCGGCCGGCACGAGAGTTGCAGCAGGCGATGCAGACCATGCAAACCAGCGGCGATCTGTCTCGTCGCGCCATCGTGCGCAGTGAAGATGAGATCGGACAGACGGCGCAGGCTTTCAACAATCTCGCGCAAAGTTTTCAGGTTATCGTCAGTCAGGTCGAAGGTCATGCAGGTCAGGTCGTCAGCACCGCACACAGGCTGTCAGACAAAGCCGGTGAAATTGCCCAGGGGTTGCAGCAGCAGGCTGATGCGGCTGTCACGACATCGGGTGCGGTGAGTCAAGTGAGCGTCAGCATCAACCACGTTGCCGAGAGCGTCAGTCGGGTCGCCAAATTATCGGAGGAGAGCGCCGAACGCGCTCATCAGGGGCAGACCAGTCTGGCCGGGATGATTCAGGAGCTGGAGCTGGTCGAGCGTGCAGTCAGCGAAATCGCCAGTTCAGTCGGCGAATTTGTCAGCAATACCCGGAGCATTACCAATATGACTCAGCAGGTGCGCGACATTGCCGAACAGACCAATCTGCTGGCGCTGAATGCGGCGATCGAGGCCGCGCGCGCCGGAGAGCAGGGGCGCGGATTTGCAGTGGTGGCGGATGAGGTGCGCAAACTGGCTGAGAAATCCGCGCTTTCCGCATCGCAAATCGATGAGGTTACCAAAACCATCGGCGACCAGTCCGTGCGGGTGGACAAGACGGTACAGCGCGGCATCGGTGCCTTGCAAAGCAGTAAAACACATATCAGCGAGGTGACCGGCGTGCTGGGCGGCTCGAATGAGCTGGTGGCAGGGGTGAAGCGCGGTCTGGAAGAAATTCTGGCCGCCATCAATCAGCAGCGCGATGCGAGTGTCGAAATCGCGCGGAATGTCGAGCGTATTGCCCACATGGCGAACAGCAGCAATGCAGTGGTCAAGAGTACGGTGGAAGATGCCAGGAACATGGAACAGATATCCGAAAATCTGAGCCAGACGGTGCACAGATTCAAGGTTTAATTGACAGCAGGATTGAGGATTGAGGATTGAGACCGCAGGGGTCTTCCCCGCACAACTAAGGGGCTATGCCCCAAGGTGTTGCGTGAAGGAGTTAGGATGTGCAGTTTGCCATGCTGCGAAAATGATTAATAAATTATTGATTAATAAGGATAATTTCTATGCTCAACAGTTTGACGCTCAAAGGCAAATTTCTGGCGCTCGAATCCGTGTCATTTGCCATGTTTGTTTGTATGGCGGTATTTGGCCTGTTGCAGCTTGCCGGTGAGGTTCAGGGCGAGCAGAAAATGGTCGGGCGTTTGCAGATGAACATGAAGGTGATGGCGGACATCGGTACGATGGACATCAATTTCCTGGAAGAGGTCAGGCTTGCCAAAAATGTGTGGTTGCGCGGGACTGATCAGAGCAGGATTTCAAAGTACCGCAGCGAATTTGTCGGACAACAGACGGCATTCGAGGAGCATCGCGCGCGGGCATTGAGCGGACTGAATAAACTGGCGGAGGGACATGCTGGGTATGAGGGGTTCATCCGCCAGCTTGACGAGCTGGAAGCGGCTCACAGAACGGTCAGCGGTAAATATCTGGCGCAAATCGATGCGCATGCCGGGAATGCCGCTGCATCGGATGCCGTGGTGTCCGGCATCGATGAAGAATTGACCGTCAAAATCAAGGATGTGCGCGACAGTTTCGTGAAATTTGTGGATGACAAAAGCACGCAGAGGCTTGCGCAGGCGGATACGGATTTTCAGCAGCGCCGCTTGCTTGTCATTATCTGGGTGGCAGTGGCGCTGGCAATTTCTGTGATGCTGGCTACGGTGATCATCCGTTCTGTGCTGAAACAGCTGGGCGGCGATCCTAAAGATGTCGCTCAGGTGGTGAACACCATGGCGGCAGGTGATTTTTCGCGGCAACCCGGCAAATCGCCTGAGGAAGGCAGTCTGCTGGCGAATGCTTATCACATGCAAGGCAGTCTGCGCGAGATGATGGGCGGGATCAAGAATCAGTCATCTCAGGTTGGCGAGATGGCGCATAGTCTGGCTGTTTCTGCGCGGCAAATTGTGCAGAATGTCAATCATGAATCCGCTGCGGTATCCGGCATGGCAGCTGCAATCGAGGAATTGAGCGTATCGACCGGTCACATCAGCGATCAGGGTATCGATGCCAAGCGCATTGCCGACAGTTCGCATAATTCCGCCACGCAAGGTGCGCAAGTGGTGCACAAGACGGTGACCGGATTGTTGAATACCGCGCAGGAAATCGAAGCTGCCTCTGCTGAAGTCTCGCGTCTCGGGGAGGACGCATCGCGGATTTCCGACGTGGTGAAAGTCATCAAGGAAATCGCCGACCAGACCAATCTGCTGGCGCTCAATGCAGCGATTGAGGCGGCACGTGCAGGCGAACAGGGTCGCGGTTTTGCGGTGGTGGCGGATGAAGTGCGCAAGCTGGCCGAACGCACCGCCAATGCAACCACGGAAATCAACAAAATGTCAGGCAAAATAGGCGAAGTGGCGGGGAATGCGCTAAGCGGCATGGACAAGGTGGTGACGACCACGCGCCAGGGGGTGACGGATGCCGAGTCTGCGCAGGGCTCGATCGCATTGATTCAGCACAGTTTTAATGAGATGGCAGGCGTCATCGATGGTATTTCCACTTCCCTGGCCGAGCAGAATGTTGCGGCATCGGTTCTGGCCAGGAACACCGAGCAGATTTCTTCGATGTCGGCAGAAAATTCCAAAGCGGCTCAGGATTTGCTGAATCTGGCGGGTGATCTGGAAGCGCGCGCCGGCGAGGTCAGGCGGGCTGTGGATATGTTCAGGGTTTAGGAAGCGGGAAGTGGTTTTTCCGAGGTTACACCTGCCGCTGTGGCGCAAAGTTTTAACAGGAGTGTTTAGATGTTGAAAGATGTAAAAATTGGCAGCCGCCTGATGTTTTTGCTGATCGCAATGTTAACGCTGGCCGTTGCGGCAGGCGTTGCAGGATTGTATGCTTCCAGCGGATCAAACGCCGCATTGAAGTCGGTGTACGACGACAGACTTATATGCATCGTGCAGTTGACCACGATCGATGAAAAAATTTTGCTTAACCGCATCGCGATAACGGCTTCAATAGTCACGCCTGAAGATACGGCCACCAATCTTAAGGCGGTCGAAGAGAATATGGCTGTTGCCGCCAAGCAGTGGGATGACTATATGGCGACCTATCTTACCGATGAGGAAAAAGGCCTGGCGGCCAAATTCGCCGAGGCGCGCAAACAGTTTGTGGAAGAAGGCATGAATCCCGCCATTGCGGCGATGCGGGCCAACAATACAGCAGCCCTGACTGACGCTCTGATTCATCACATTCGCCCGCTGTATACGCCGATGAAGGATGCGCTGGATGCGCTGATCGAATTGCAGAGGCGCGAGGCCAAAAAATTATATGTGACCTCTGATTCGACTTTTCAAACCATGCGCATGGTATCCATCGTGCTGATTCTGGCAGGCAGTGCATCGGGCATCCTGTTGGGGGCGTCGATCATACGCGGCATCAACCGCTCGGTGGATGAGTTGCGCGGCGTGATGGTGAAGATGGCCTCGGACGGGGATCTGAATGTGCGTGCCAGGGTGTATGGTCAGGATGAAATTGGCGAGGCTGCGAGAGCATTTAACGGACTGATAGACGGTTTTGCCGGTATCATTCGTCAGGTGAGCAGCAGCGCGGGCACCGTGTCCGGCACTGCAGCCCAGATGTCTGTTTCATCCCTGCAAATTGAGCAGAGCTCACAGGCGCAAAGTGCAGCGGCTGCCGCCACGGCCGCCGCCGTTGAGGAAATTACCGTGAGCATCAATTCGGTGGCAAGCAACACGGAGGATGTGCGCAAATTGTCGGAAAAGAGTTTGCAGCAAACACGGCTGGGGAATCAAAGTGTTACCGGAATGATAGGGGAAATCGGCCGTGTACAGGATGCGGTCAAGCAAATCGCAGGCTCTGTCAACGAGTTTGTCGAAAGCACGCGCGCGATTGCCGGCATGACGCAGCAGGTCAAGGATATCGCCGATCAGACCAATCTGCTGGCCTTGAATGCGGCGATTGAAGCGGCGCGCGCAGGTGAGCAAGGCAGGGGCTTTGCGGTGGTGGCGGATGAAGTGCGCAAGCTGGCGGAAAAATCCGCACAGTCGGCGAATGAGATAGATCGAGTGACCAATGCGCTGAATCAGAAATCGACCCATGTCGAGGCGACCGTGCAACTAGGCTTGCAATCTTTGCAGGCGACACAGGAGCAGGTTGAGCGCGTCTCCTCGGTGTTGACTGAGGCGGGCATGGCGGTTGAGCAATCCAGTTCCGGCGTGAAAGATATCGCCTCATCCGTGAATGAACAGAGTGTGGCCAGTAACGAGATTGCCCGCAATGTGGAAAAAATTGCGCAGATGTCCGAGGAAAATCACGCCGCCGTGCAATCGAACGTACAGCAGATTGCGCGTCTTGAACAATTGGCCAATGAATTGCAAGGTGCGGTGAAAAGATTCAAGGTTTAACGAGGAATGAGGATTGAGGATTGAGGATTGAGGGAAGCTGCAGCACTGTTGTTAGCTCGATCCTCAATCCACGCTCCTCTATCCTAACTAGGAGAAATAAATGTCTGACCTGTTAAAAAATATCGATGCCAGAACCAAGCTGGCGGGAACCAACAAGCTGGAGATACTGATGTTCTCGCTGGGGCTGGATACGCGCACCGACAGGGAAGAAACCTTCGGGATCAACGTGTTCAAGGTGCGCGAAGTGATGCGCATTCCTGCCATCACCCGGGCGCCCGAAATGCCGGCGGCGGTCGAGGGTATGGTCAGTTTGCGCGGGGCGCTGGTACCGGTGATCGATCTGGCGAAATACATCGGCCTGGTGTCGGATGGCAAGCCGGAGATCATGATCGTCACTGAATACAACGGTCATACCCAGGGTTTTCTGGTCAAGGCGGTGGATAATATTTTGCGTCTGGACTGGTCGGCCATGCGCGTGCCGCCGGCCATGCTGGTGGCTGAATTGGGCGGCCTGGTTACGGCGATTACCGAACTCAAGGATAAGCGTCTGGTGATGATGATAGACGTGGAGAAGGTGCTGGCAGAGACCGGGCAGTTCAGTACGGACGAGATGATTTTCAATGCAGTCAAGCCGTTGAACAGGCCGGATCGCACGGTATTTTTTGCCGATGACTCTTCGGTGGCACGCAGCCAGATTACCCGCACACTGGAAGCCATGGGCGTAAAACACATTTCCGCGATCAACGGGCGTCAGGCATGGATCGAATTGTCGAAGATGGCGGCTTATGCTGAGAACACCAAGACGCCGCTGAAAGATATTATTCAGGTGATTCTCACCGATGTGGAAATGCCCGAGATGGACGGCTACATGCTCACGCGCAAGATCAAGGAAGATAAACGCTTTGCCGGCATACCGGTGTTGATGCATTCCTCCTTGTCCAGCACCTCGAACCAGCAATTGGGCAAGACCGTCGGGGTGGATGAGTACATACCGAAATTTGAACCGCAAAAGCTGTCGCAGGCTTTGGCGAGATTGCTGGCTTAAGAGAGGATTGCGGATAGAGGATCGAGGATTGAGGTAAAGCGTTGCGCTGGCTCGATCCTCGATCCACACTCCTCAATCCTGGGGTAAACAAGGAGATATAAATGTCATATTCAGATGAAATGCTGAGCAGTAGCGAGGATGGTTTGCTCGACCACATCGATGCGAGAACCAGTCTGGCTGGAACCAACAAGATGGAAATCCTGTTGTTCAGTCTGGGAAGCGACGAGAAATTTGGCATCAACGTGTTCAAGGTCAAGGAAGTCAGCCAGGCCGGCAAGATTACCCGCACGCCGAATATGCCGCGCGGAGTGGATGGTATCGTGTCACTGCGCGGTCATGTGATGCCGGTGTTGAATCTGGCCGAATTCATGGGAATGTCGCCCGACACCAAACATCAGACCATGATGGTGGCGGAGTACAACATGCACATCCTGGGTTTTCTGGTGGAGAGCGTGGATCGCATCATCCGCGTGGACTGGGACAAGGTACGCGCCGCCGAGGGAATGTTGTCGGATAAAGGGGCGTTGATTACCGCCATCACCGAACTGCCGGACGGATCGCTGGTGTCCTTGCTGGATGTTGAACAAATATTGTCCAACGCGTTTGGCGAGGCGATCGTGGGGAATGTCGAGCCGGTCGAAGCGGGCCATGAATTGTGTGTTTTCTTCGCCGACGATTCGATGGTTGCCCGCCGCAAAATCGCCGAGGTGCTGGATAAGATGGGCGTCAAACACATGCAGGCGAACAGCGGTCGTGAGGCTTGGGACAGGCTGAAAACCATGGCGGATGCCGCGCAAAGTGCAGGTCTGATTTTGCGTGACCAGATACAGGTTATTCTGACCGATGCCGAAATGCCGGAGATGGACGGCTACGTGCTGACCCAGAACATCAAGGCGGATCAACGCTTCGACGGCATCCCGGTAGTAATGCACTCTTCATTGTCATCCGATGCAAACCGGGCGATGGGGCGGCGCGTGGGTGTCGATTGTTATGTGTCGAAATTCGATTCGATGGTGTTGTCTTCAACGCTCAGGCCGTTGTTGACTTAGGAGCAGGAGCGAGGAGCGAGGATTGAGTTAAAGGCAAGGTAGAGATTTTTCCTCGATCTTCGCATATCAATCCTTAATCCTCAATCCTCAATCCTGTATTTAGGAGAGTGTCATGGGAATAGAAAGTACGCGTTTTTTGGTGGTGGATGATTTTTCGACGATGCGACGCATCGTGAGAAATCTTTTGAAGGAATTGGGTTTTGTCAATGTGCAGGAGGCTGAAGACGGCGTGGAAGCGCTGAAAAAGCTGCGGGCTGACACATTTGACTTCGTGGTGTCGGACTGGAATATGCCGAACATGACGGGTATCGAGTTGCTGCGTGAGATACGCAAGGATGAAAAGCTGAAAACCTTGCCGGTGCTGATGGTGACGGCGGAGGCCAAACGCGAGAATATCATCGAGGCAGCGCAGGCGGGTGCTTCCGGCTATGTCGTCAAACCTTTCACGGCGGCGACATTGGACGAGAAGCTGAAAAAAATATTTCAAAACATGAATAAGTGAGAACTGACATGGCCACCAATACTGCAATCCAGGAATGCGACGACCTTGAATCGCTGTTCGACAGCATCGTAGCTGCGAATGCCAATGAGGAGGTACAACCGGAATCCAAGCCTGTGGTATTTTCCGGGGTGGCGGTCAATTCAGACAAGGTCTTGAATCAGTTGGGCCAGATGACGCGAACCCTGCACGATACCTTGCGGGAGCTCGGGCTGAACAAGGAAATCGAGCGTGCAGCCTCATCCATACCCGATGCACGCGATCGGCTGAATTATGTGGCGACCTTGACCCAGCAGGCCGCGGAGCGAGTGCTGAATGCCACTGAGGCTGCGCAACCGCTGGTGCAAAATATGGAGGTGGAAGCGCACCGTTTGGCCGGGCAATGGCAAATGCTGTTCGACAGACAGTTGAATGTCGAAAAATTCAAAATTCTGGTCACGCAAACTCAGGCATTTCTGGATATCGTGCCCAGGCAAACCAAGATGACCAACACTTATTTGATGGAAATCATGATGGCGCAGGATTTTCAGGATCTGACGGGCCAGGTTATCAAGAAAGTCATCGAAGTGACGCAGAAGATGGAGCAGCAACTGCTTGCGTTGCTGCTGGATAACGCACCGCCATCGGTCAGGGCTGAATTCGACACGGGATTGTTGAACGGCCCGGTGATCAATCCGAACAGGCCGGGTGTGGTAACCAGTCAGGATCAGGTGGATGATTTGCTGGAAAGCCTGGGATTTTAATTGAATCTGGTAAGTAAGCGTAGGATGTGGTGAGGCACGAACCGCATCATTCCATAATGAGAGCGATGCGGTTGTCACCGCATCCTACCGAGCTCAATCCTCGATCCTGACTAGGAGAAAACAATGAACGATTTTACAGGTATGGAAGAGCTGTTAAGCGACTTTTTGCTCGAAGCGGGTGAGATGTTGTCGGATGTCGATAGCAAGCTGATGGAACTTGAGAAGCGTCCGAACGACAGCAACCTGCTCAATGAGGTTTTTCGCGGCTTCCATACCATAAAAGGGGGGGCTGGATTTCTCAATGCGACCGAACTGGTTACGCTTTGTCATCTCACCGAGAACCTGTTCGACAAGTTGCGAAACCGGGATCTGACCCTGAGCGCGGAGTTGATGGATGTGATTTTTGCCGCAACAGCCGAAGTAAAGAAAATGTTCGGTGCATTGCAGCAGAACCAGCAGCCGCAGGCAGCGCCCGCGCAAATGCTGGAGAATTTGAAAGCGGCGCTGGCAGGCAAGGCCGTGATAAAGGTGCAAACGAACAAGAGTGCAGATGAAACCGCGCCGGCAGGGACGCACGCCCGCGATGGGGTGGATTGGAACGCCTTGTATAGCGCGCTGACGGGGACGGATATCGTCGATACGGTAGGCGTGGTTCGTGATCCGGAAAAGATCGCCGAGGCTGTGTCGGAAGAAGAGTCAACCAAAAAAGCGTTCGGTCGACGCAGCGACGACGTGCCCGGTGCGACGATAGGTCGCCGCGACGGGGATGTGTCGGTCAAGGAAGTCAAAGAGACCACCATTCGCGTCGATACCGAGCGTCTGGATCAGGTGCTGAATCTGTCCGGCGAAATCGGGCTGACCAAGAATCGTCTCAATCATCTGCGTTCCGATATTCTGCAAGGGCGGAATGACGCGGATACCTTGCGCGAACTGGATCAGTCGGTGACTCAGCTCGATATGCTGGTGGTCAATCTGCAAAATGCGGTGATGAAGACGCGCATGCAACCGATAGGACGGCTGTTCAAGAAATATCCCCGACTGGCGCGCGACCTGGCGCGTTCATTGGGCAAGGATGTCGAGCTGGTGCTGGTCGGTGAGGATACCGAGATGGACAAGACCATGATCGAGGATCTGAATGACCCGCTGGTCCATCTGGTGCGCAATGCGGTCGATCACGGCGTGGAAACCATCGAAGGGCGCATCGCGGTGGGCAAACCGGAAAAGAGTCAGGTGGAGTTGAGTGCGCGCCATGAGGGCGATCATATTCTCATCACGATCGCCGATGACGGCCGTGGCATGCGACCCGAAGTGATCCGCAGCAAGGCTATCGAAAAGGGGATTATCACCTCGGAAGTGGCGAATACCCTGGATGAGGATCAATGTCTGGAATTGATCTTCCTGCCGGGTTTTTCCACCAAGGATGAAATATCCAGCGTGTCCGGGCGCGGCGTCGGGATGGATGTGGTCAAGACCAATATTCAGAAGCTCAATGGCTCGATTAAAATCGATTCGATTCCGGGACGTGGCAGCGTATTCACGATTTCTTTGCCGCTGACGCTGGCGATATTGCCGGTGCTGATCCTGCGCCTTGGCGAGCAGTCGTTTGCCGTGCCGCTGTCCATGGTGCGCGAAATATTGTCGGTCACGCCGGGGCAATTGCAGAAAATTTCAGGACGGGCCACCATGGTGGTGCGCGGCGAGGTATTGCCTGTGCTGCCGCTGGCGCAGTTGATTGGCTGGGATGCTTCCGACAAGGAGCCGGAAGTGGGTGTGCTGATGCAATTCGGCAGCAGCAGCTTCATTCTGTCGGCCGACGGTTTTGCCGGGCACGATGATGTGGTCATCAAGTCGCTGGACACCTTCCGGCCAAAAGGCGTGGCAGGGGTGACCATGTCCAGCGAGGGCGACATCGTGCTGATACTGGATATCAAGGAGTTGCTCAGCGATGTGCGCGGCAATGGCAATTAAGAAAATGGTGAGTAGGAAGTAGTAAGCGTAGGATGTGGTGAGGCACGAACCGCATCATTCCATAATGAGAGCGATGCGGTTGTCACCGCATCCTACCGAGCTACTTCCCACGTCCCACTCACCAAAAGCATAGGTGCTGGGCGCCGATCTGACGGAGAAAATCACCAGCGAATATTTCGGCACCTTCGATCAGCTCAAGGATTGAGGAATCATGCCGCAAGACCCCTGCGGGCTTGCGGTTTGGATCATAATTAAGGGCCTTATGAACACGGATCTTCAATCAAGAGCGGGTCGTGACCGCGAATTCCTGTTCACGGCAAAGGATTTCGAACGGGTACGGGAGCTGATTTACGATCATGCCGGTATTTCGCTCAATGCGTCCAAGCAGGATATGGTGTACAGCCGTCTGGCTCGCCGCCTGCGGGCGACGGGTATCAACAACTTTCGCGATTACCTGGCGTTGCTGGAGAGCAACAACGAGGCCGAGTGGGAAGCCTTTGCCAATTCGCTGACCACCAACCTGACCTCGTTCTTCCGCGAAGCGCATCACTTTCCGTTGCTGGCCGAGCATGTTGTCCGGCACAAGGGGCATCGTTCAATTTCGTTGTGGTGTTCGGCGGCCTCGACCGGCGAGGAGCCTTATTCGCTGGCGATGACTATGGTGGATGCATTCGGCAGTTTTACGCCGCCGGTGACCATTCTGGCCACTGACCTTGATACTAACGTGCTGGCGAAAGCCGAAGCGGGGGTTTATCCGCTCGAACGAGTCGAAAAGCTCTCACCGGAGGTGATCAAGCGTTTTTTTCTCAGGGGTACAGGCGCACAGGCAGGGTTCGTGCGGGTGAGGCCGGAGTTGCGCGCCATGATTACCTTCAGACAGGTGAATCTGTTAAGTCCTGACTGGCCGGTGCGCGGCCCGCTGGATGCGATATTCTGCCGCAATGTGATGATCTACTTCGACAAGGAAACACAGTTGAAGATACTGGAAAGGTTTGCACCTCTGTTGCAGCATGACGGCCTGTTGTTCGCCGGTCATTCGGAGAGTTTTCACAATGCCACGCATCTGTTCAGATTGCGCGGCAAGACGGTATATGAGCTGAGCAAAATGACGCATGCCCATTGCGGCCCAGGCCCGTGTGCGTAAAACGGCTCAGGCAGCGTCAGTTACGGAGCGACTTTCTGCCGACGCCATTCTGCCCAGCGTCGCCGGTCGCTTTTTCTCTACAGAGAAGCTGATTATCATCGGCGCCTCGACAGGGGGTACCGAAGCGATCAAGGAGGTGCTGACACGGTTGCCTGCCGATGTACCGGGAATTCTGGTGACTCAGCATATGCCTGAAGCGTTTACCAAGTCGTTCGCTGAACGACTGAATGGCCTGTGCAAAATCTCAGTCAAGGAAGCTTGCCATAATGAGCGGATACTGCCGGGCCACGCCTACATCGCGCCGGGCCATTCTCATCTTCTGCTGCGTCGCAGCGGGGCGAACTATATGACTGAACTCAGTCAAGGGCCGCCGGTGAACCGGCATCGCCCGTCGGTCGATGTGTTGTTCCGTTCTGCGGCCAATGTTGCAGGCGCGAATGCGTTAGGTATCATACTCACCGGCATGGGTAAGGATGGTGCGCAGGGTATGCTGGAAATGAGGGAGGCAGGCGCGCACACGGTTGCCCAGGACGAGGCGAGCTGCGTGGTTTTCGGCATGCCCAGAGAGGCGATTGCGGTAGGCGGCGCATGTGAAGTCATGCCGCTGCAAAATATTGCCCGCCACACTCTGGAATATCTAGCCAGGCACAGCGGCAAAAGCAATCGGGTCTGATTTCTTATTTAAGGAGCAAACATGAGTATCATGTGGACGTTCGTGACCATACTGCGCGTATCTCAATGTCGGGACGTTTTGATTTTCAGGTGCATCGCGATTTCAAGGCCGCTTACATATCGCCGTTGGAAAATGCCGACGTACGAGAGATCGAGATTGAATTGAGCCGGGTCGAATATCTGGACAGCTCGGCGCTCGGCATGATGATGTTGCTGCGTGAACGCGCCCAGGCAGCGGGAAAAGCTGTGGCGCTGGTCAAGCCCAGTCAGTTTATTTCGCAGATTCTCGATATTGCCAATTTCAGCAAGCTATTCAAAATCCTGTAAATGGCTGGAGATTTAATGACCGTAGATACGGGAGAGTTGCTGAACGTGTTGGTCGTGGATGATTCCGTTGTCAACCGTCAACTGATGCCGGCGATGCTCAGGAAAATTGGCTATTTTGCGACCATGGCCGAGGATGGCAGCGCGGCGCTCGCCCTGTGTGAACAGAACATTCCCGATCTGGTGCTGATGGATGTACAGATGCCCGGGATGAACGGATTCGATGCGGTGCGGGAGATGCGTCGCCGCTACGAGACATGGTTCCCTATCCTGTTTCTCTCTGCACAAACGGCCAGCCAGGAGGTGGTTGAAGGCTTGCGGGCGGGCGGAGATGACTATCTGTTCAAACCGGTTAACTTTGAAATCCTTAAGGCGAAAGTCCGCCAGTTTCAAATCCGTCTTGAACAGAGCAAGCGCTTGGTGGAATATCGGGCGCGCATCGAGGATGAAACGGTTGCCGCGCGTGCCTTTATCGAACGTTTCACCGCCATCGACAAGATCAGCGACCCTCGGGTACGTTTTTTGCTCAAGCCGGCCGAAAATTTCAGCGGAGACCTGATTGCATTCGCACGCAGTCCTGATAACGCTTTGCATGTGTTGCTGGCGGATAGTGCCGGACATGGGCTGACAGCGGCGCTGGCGGTGATACCGATTACCCAGCCGTTTTATCAAATGACTGTCAAGGGATTCGATATTGCAGCAATTTTGCTCGAAATCAACCGTCGGGTGCGCGAGTATCTGCCGCTGCCGCGTTTTGTCGCGGCTGCGATGTTGTCGATCAGTCCTGATACCGGCGTCATTCAGGTGTGGAACGGAGGGTTGCCATCGGCGTTGTTGTTGGACTCCGATGGAACTCAGATCGTGCACAGCTTAAACTCCAGACATTTGCCTTTCGGTGTGCTCGACAGCGACAAATTCGATGCAGGGTTGGAATATTACAACCTGGCAGGCCGACCCGGCCATTTGTTGCTGTGCTCGGATGGTGCGACAGAAATCAAGGTGGGTGACGATCAGATGCTGGGCCAGTGCGGTTTGTTGCGGGAAGCGCAGCAGTCGTCAGCCGTGCCATTGTTCGACAGAGTGGTCGCTTATCTTGCCAATTAAAGGTCTGGCGCACGTTCTGCGTGAGCATGAACGGTTGTTCCGCAAGCACGTGACTTTTCTGTAAAAACGAGCATATCGCGGCAATACGCCCGGGAGATCCGGCTCGCGGATAACTGTTTTAAGGTGGAATTGATATTTGTCTTGCCTGTTTACTTGCTGTTTCGCCTTGAACGTATTGAAAAGCCAGATAAATGCCGTCTTATTCACCTGATTGAATCAGGATGGTTTGCCTATAATCCGCATCAATAGCGGAGCCCATCATGGCAGAAGACAGCGATTTAGAAAAAACAGAACAACCCTCGCAGCGGAAACTTGACCAGGCAAAAGAAAAAGGCCAGGTCGCACGCTCGCATGAGCTTTCCACATTTTCCATACTGTTGGCGGGCGGCGCTACGCTTTGGTTCATGGGCGCGTCCCTCAATGCGCAGATGGTAAGATTGTTGCACGACGGCCTGACCATCAGCCAGGATCTGGTTTTCAAGCCTGAATTGCTGATCCCGCACCTGTATGAGCTATCCTCGGAAATGTTGATTATCTTCGCCCCTGTGCTGTTGACGCTGCTGCTGGCAGCACTTCTTTCGCCACTGTTGTTGAACGGCTGGTTGTTCAGTCCCGAGGCTTTGATGCCGCAATTTTCGCGCATGAACCCGGTATCCGGCATTGCGCGGATGTTTTCTGCTCACGCGCTGGTGGAGCTGGGCAAGGCGCTGGGCAAAGCTGTCGTGGTGGGCGGCGTGGCAACCTGGGTTATCTGGCAACATCGCGACGATGTGCTGCAACTGGCCAGTTTGTCGATCAGCGCGGCAATCTCGCAAATGGGCTATCTGGTTGGCGGCAGTTTTCTGGCGATCGTCGGGGCGATGCTGCTGATCGTGGCGGTGGATGTGCCGTTTCAGCTTTACGATCACAACAAGAAGCTGATGATGACCAAGGAAGAGGTGCGTCAGGAGTCCAAGGAAACGGACGGCAATCCGGAGGTCAAGGGGCGCATACGCAGCATGCAGCGTGAAGCGGCGCGGCGCCGCATGATGGCCGCGATACCGACTGCCGACGTGGTGGTGACCAATCCTACGCATTATTCCGTTGCGCTGAAATACAGTGAAAATGGCATGCGCGCACCCACTGTGGTGGCCAAGGGTTCCAATCTGATCGCCCAGCGTATACGTGAGATTGCCGTGGAAAATCATGTGCCGATACTCGAAGCGCCGCCGCTGGCGCGTGCGCTGCACAAACATACCGAAATCGGCGAATCCATCCCGGAAGCATTGTATACGGCCGTCGCCGAGGTGCTGGCCTATGTCTATCAATTGAAGCGTTATCAGACGGAAGGCGGCGCACGCCCTGCGCAGCCGGGCAATTTGCCGGTACCCGCCGAGCTTGATCCGGCAGCAGGAGTGACATCATGAATCTTGATTCCATAAAGAATTTTCTAAAAAACAGCCTTAAATTGCGCGGCCTGGCAGGTCCCGTATTGATCGTGATGATACTGGCGATGATGGTGCTGCCATTGCCGCCGATGCTGCTGGATATTCTGTTTACATTTAACATCGCAGTTGCCGTGATGGTGTTGCTCATCAGCATGAACACCACCAAGGCGCTGGATTTTCTGTCTTTTCCGACTATATTGCTGATGACTACGTTGCTGCGCCTGTCGCTCAATGTCGCCTCTACCCGGGTGGTGCTGTTGCAGGGTCATACGGGTCCCGATGCGGCGGGCAAGGTGATCGAATCGTTCGGCCATTTTCTGGTGGGCGGCAATTACGCGGTGGGCATCGTGGTATTCGCGATTCTGGTGGTCATCAACTTCATGGTCATCACCAAGGGCGCCGGACGTATTGCCGAAGTAGGCGCGCGCTTCACCCTGGATGCGATGCCCGGCAAGCAAATGGCGATCGATGCCGACCTTAACGCAGGGCTGATCGGCGAGGATGCGGCGCGCAAGCGGCGTGCCGAAATCGGCCAGGAGGCGGATTTTTACGGTGCGATGGATGGTGCCTCCAAGTTTGTGCGAGGCGATGCGGTGGCGGGCATACTCATCCTGTTCATCAACCTGATCGGCGGACTGATCGTGGGCGTGTTGCAGCACAATATGGACATCGCGATGGCGGCCAAGAATTACACCCTGCTGGCGATCGGCGATGGTCTGGTGGCGCAGATTCCGGCGCTGGTGATTTCGACGGCGGCGGGTGTGGTAGTGAGTCGTGTCTCCACCAGTGAAAATATCGGCGAACAGATGATGGGGCAGTTGTTCAAGCAACCCCAGATCATCATGTTGACCGCAGCGATTGTCGGCATGATGGGCGTGATACCCGGCATGCCGCACTTTTCCTTCCTGCTGCTCTCGGGCGCGATGGTCTGGCTTGCTTATTACATGTCGCAAAAAACCGAAAAAGCGGCAGAACAGGAACAGGCGGAAGTGGCGGCAGCCCCGCTGATTGCGGAACCCAGCGATGCAAGCTGGGAAGATGTCTCGCAGGTGGACGTGCTGGGGCTGGAAGTGGGATACCGCCTGATCTCACTGGTCGACAAGGCGCAGGATGGAGACTTGCTGCGCAGAATCAAAGGAATACGCAAGAAGTTTACGCAGGACATCGGTTTTTTGCCGCCCTCGGTACATATACGCGATAATCTGGATCTGCGGCCGAATGCCTATCGCATCACGCTCAAGGGGGTTGAAATCGGTTCCGGCGAGGCTTACCCGCAGCAATTTCTGGCGATCAATCCGGGCAGTGTGACCGGCGATCTGATCGGCACGGCAACCAAAGACCCCGCATTCGGTCTGCCCGCCACATGGATAGACGCCGGACTGCGCGAGCAGGCGCAGATCATGGGTTATACCGTGGTGGATCCCGGTACGGTGGTCGCAACTCATTTGAGCAACTTGCTCAGCACCCGTTCTGCCGAGTTGCTGGGACGCCAGGAGGTGCAACAGTTGCTCGACCATCTGGCCAAGACGGCCCCCAAACTGGTGGAGGATCTGGTGCCCAAGACCCTGCCGCTGGGTACCGTGCAGAAAGTGTTGCAAAATCTGCTGGATGAAGGGATGCACATCCGCGATATGCGCACCATCGTGGAAACGCTGGCAGACAATGCGCAGCGCACCCAGGATCCGTTTCAACTCACGGTGCTGGTGCGAGTTGCGCTGGGCCCGGCTATCGTGCAGCAGTTTTATCCCGCCACGCAGGAGTTGCAGGTGATCGGCATGGACAAGGAGCTGGAGCATGTGCTGATGCAGGCGATGCAGGCAAGCCAGAATGGCATCGGCATAGAGCCGGGGCTGGCGGACACCGTGCTGAATGAATCGCGCGCTGCCGTACAGCGACAGGAGCAAATGGGGCTGCCAGCCGTGATGCTGGTGCCGGCCCAGTTGCGGGATTTGCTGGCACGCTTTTTGAAGCGCAGCGTGCCGAATTTAAGGGTTATTTCGCATGATGAAGTGCCGGACTTTAAAACCATCCGGGTAACGTCTCTTGTAGGAGGAAATGCATGAACATCAGAAAATTCATCGCCGCAACCGCACGTGAAGCGTTAAGAGAGATACGCAGCGAGCTGGGCGAGGAGGCCATCATCCTGTCGAACCGCAAGACCCCGCAGGGCGTGGAAATTGTCGCGATGGCAAATGATGAGATGGTGCCGCTGGCCGGTGTTGCCGCACAGCAGCCTCAGGTCGGAAAAGTTGAGCCTGTTGAGATGATCGAACGTCGCAAGACCAACCAGGCTGCGCAGGATTCGATACTCGGCGAGATTAAATCCATGCACAGCATGTTGCAAAAGCAGATTGAAACCTTGTCGTGGAATAATGTGCAACAGCGCGATCCCCAGCGTGCCGGAATGTTGCGCCGCATGCTCAATGCCGGTTTCAGCCCGCTGCTGGCTCGCCAGTTGCTGGCCAAAATGCCGGAAGGCAATGAGAAGGGCGAGTCCTGGATCAAACAGGTGATAAAACGCAATGTGCGTGTGGCGGGCGCTGACGATGATATCGTGGCCCGTGGCGGCGTCTATGCACTGATCGGTCCGACCGGTGTCGGGAAAACCACCACAACCGCCAAGCTGGCGGCGCGCGCGGTAGTGCGTTATGGCGCGGATAAGGTGGCCCTGCTCACCACGGACAGCTACCGGATAGGCGCATATGAACAGTTGAAAATTTATGGCAAGATACTCGGTGTGACCGTGCATGCGGTAAAGGGTGCTGACGATTTGCGCCTGACGCTTGCCGCCCTGCGCCACAAGCATCTGGTGTTGATCGATACGGTGGGGATGGGGCAGCGCGATGAACGCGTGTCGGAGCAGAGCGAAATGTTCGATGCGGCCGGCGTGCAGCGTATGCTGGTGTTGAATGCGACCAGCGGCGGCGATACGCTGGAAGATGTGGTGCGCATGTATTACAGCAACAAGGTGATCGGCTGTATCGCAACCAAGCTCGATGAGGCGGCGAATCTGGGTGCGGTGCTGGATGTCGTGGTGCGCCATCGACTGTTGATGCATTTCATGGCCAACGGGCAGCGCGTGCCGGAAGACTTGCATCCCGTCAACATCGAAATTTTGTTGCATCGGGCGTTTAAGCCGGTGGATGAAAAAACCCCGTTCACGCTGGAGGAGCTTGAGTTCCCGACGATGATGGCCGATTCCGGATCGGAAGCTTCCGGTGAGGTGAGCTATGCAATTTGATACATTACCGTTTGACGAAGCGGATCGGACGCAGGCCGGGCAGACTGCGCCGCAGCGGTTGGGCGTCGACGATCAGGCCGAAGGACTGCGCCGCATGTTGGTCAGCAACCAAACCCAGATCATCACGCTGGTGGCAGGCAAGCAGGGCGTGGGGCGCACCAGCGTGACACTTAATCTGGCCGCTGCACTGTGCAGTGCCGGCCGCGACGTGCTGGTGCTGGACGAAAATCCTGCGCCGCATAATTTGACCGATAGTCTGGGATTGTTTGCGCGCCATGATCTGCTGGATGTGGTGCAGGGGAAATGCGCGCTTGTCGATGCGATGCTGGCCGGCAAAGGTTATGCGATCCTGCCTGTCGCACGCCTGATGCGCGTGCTGGATAAGCTGAATCCGGCCGAGCAGCAAAGGCTGTATCATATTCTGGCTGAAGTCAGCAGCGGCGTGGACGTGATGCTGGTGGACGGAGCAATGTTGGCAGGTTCATCTGCCATTTCATCCAGTCTTGCGTCGGGAGTCAGGTTGCTGGTGGTGATGGATGCGAGTGCGAGCGGCATTACCGAAAGTTACGCGCTGATTAAACGTCTGGCGCTGGAAAATGCGCGCCTGCGCTTTGAAGTTGTGGTGAACAAGGTCGCCAGTGAGGAGGCAGCCCGTCTGGCGTTCGGCAACATGGAAAAGGTTGCCAGGAGTAAACTCTCCGCACGTCTCGAATATCTGGGTTATATTCCACTGGATGACAGGTTGAAACGTTCAACCCAACTGGCTCGATCCGTGGTGGAAGCCTACCCTTCTGCCTTGTCCAGCCAGTCCTGTATGGCCTTGTCGCAAAGCGTGCTGAAGATGACGATGCAACAGGATGAAATGGAAGGCGGCATAGCGCGGATGATGAAAAACCTGATCAAGCAGTTGGCGCGCCAGCGCAGTACAGCAGCCGTTAGTGAGTAAAATCATTGCGACTAACCACTTATGACTAACGACTAACCACTTACGACTAGCACTATGTATAACGCATCCGGATTGCAGGATAAAAGTCAGTGCTTGCGGGATTATGCACCGCTGGTCAAGCGGCTGGCTCATCAACTGATGACTAAATTGCCTTATAGCGTGCAGATAGACGACATCATTCAGGCCGGCATGATGGGCTTGCTGGATGCCTCGAATCGCTATGACGAGATTCATGGCGCCCAGTTCGAGACCTACGCAACGCAACGCATTCGCGGCGCCATGCTGGACGAGTTGCGCAGTGCAGACTGGCTGCCGCGCGGCTTGCGCAGGGATATGCGGCGGATTGAACAGGCGGTCAGCCGCTTGCAGCAGAAACTGGTGCGCGCGCCAAATGAGTCCGAAATCGCTGCCGAGCTGGAGGTCAGCCTCGTTGAATATCAGCAGATGCTGCAGGAATCGCGCGGTGCGCAACTGATCTATTACGAGGATTTTCAGGATGAGGATCACGACAATTTTTTCGAGCGATTCGAATTTTCCAATCATAGTGATCCGCTGGCCATGTTGCAGGACGAGCGTTTCAAGAAGGAATTGACGCGCGCGATCGATATCTTGCCGGAGCGCGAACGCATGTTGATGGGCATGATTTATGAGCAGGAAATGAATCTGCGTGAAGTCGGCGAGGTGTTCGGGGTAAGCGAGTCGCGCATTTCACAGATGCACAGTCAGGCCGTGGCGCGCCTGCGCAGTTCGCTGAAAGGTTACTGATGGACAGGCTGACCTTGTTCGGTTTGCTGTTCGCCTTGGCGGGCATCCTGGCAGCACAGATTATCGAGGGCAGCAATCTGTCCATCCTGTTTCAGGGCACGGCATTTCTGATCGTGTTCTGCGGCACGCTGGGTGCGGTGATGGTGCAAAGTTCTGCCAAGGTCTTCATGAATGCCGTGAGGATGGTGCGCTGGGTGATCGTCGCACCCAAGCTGGCGGGGCGCGATTCGATAGCTCAATTAACCGAATGGAGCGCACTCACGCGAAAGGAAGGCATACTGGCCCTTGAGGCGCGTATTCCGGGCATAGACGATCAATTCATGAAAAAAGGGGTGCAGTTGCTGGTGGACGGGCATAGCGCGGATAAAATCCGCGAAGTGCTTGAAATTGATATCCGCTCCTGGGAACAGTTGCGCTGGCAAGCCGCGCGCGTGTGGGAGGCGGCGGCGGGATATTCGCCAACCATAGGCATTATCGGCGCAGTGTTGGGTTTGATGCATGTGATGCAAAACCTCTCCGAACCCGGCAAGCTGGGTGGCGGAATAGCGGTTTCCTTCGTCGCAACCATCTATGGCGTGGCTTTTGCAAACTTGCTGTTTTTGCCGGTAGCAAACAAGCTGAAAGCCATTATCCTGGAGCAGACGCAAATGCGTGACATGATCGTAGATGGACTGATCGCAATTGTAAACGGTGAAAATCCCCGCTATATCGAACTAAAGCTGCAAAGCTATCTGGACTAACGATCATGGCAAGAAAGCCGCCCCTGATGATGAAACCCGCCATGATCGTTCCCTCTCCTCAATCCTCTCCCGCGTGCGGGAGAGGAGGCAAACGAATCGCTACGCGAGTTTCATGTTAGCTATGGCGGGCCGACGCAAACGCGCAGAACACGATAACAACGACCGATGGCTGATTTCCTACGCCGATTTCGTCACACTGTTATTTGCATTTTTTGTGGTGATGTATTCCATTTCTTCGGTCAACGAAGGCAAATACAAGACTTTCAGCGATTCATTGAGCGTCGCTTTTTCACACGATGCGTCTTCGCCGGCGAACCAGGAGCAAATGCTCAAGGTTCTGGTCGATAAACGCACCGCGCGCATGGCGGAGCAGCAGCGTAAGGCGCAGGCAGAGATGCAGGCGGTTAACGACAGTCTGCATCAGGTGTTGGCGCCGTTGATTGAGCAGGGGCTGGTCGGTGTCCGTCAAACCAGGCGCGGGGTGGAGGTCGATATCAGCGCTGGCATGTTGTTTCGGGAAGGTGAGGATAAATTGCAGCCCGGCGCACAGGACACGCTGCAAAAAGTAGCGCTGGTATTGAGTCGGGAAAATCAGTCGGTCGAAGTGGAAGGGCATACCGATGATGTGCCGATCAAGACGGCTCAATTCCCCTCCAACTGGGAGCTGTCTTCCGGACGCGCCGGCAGTGTGGTCAGGATGCTTGCAGCGTATGGCATCCCGGAGAAGCGTTTGGCGGCGGTGGGTATGGCGGCGAATGAGCCTGTCGTGCCAAACGATACGCCGGAACATAGAGCCAAGAATCGCCGGGTCTCAATTACTGTCCTATCTCCGCAATTTGCACGGGGCAATCCGGCTGAGGCTGAGTATCCGTCAATCAATTCATCCGTTCAGGCTGTACCCGCCCAGGAGTTGCGGACATCTCCGGCAGCAGTTGTGCAGGGTGCTCCGGCGAATCAACTTAAAAAGCAGTAGACGTTAGACGCTGCCGAGCGATCTGCCGCTGCCCGTCGAAAAGCTGGCTTGCCCGTTCGACCCATACAGATTGGCCTGGTTTACCGCGCGGCTGAGTGCGCCTAGCAATTGCTGATTATGGCGCAACTTCATCTGTATCAATTCGCCGTTGATGCGATTGATCTGGCTGGCCTGATCCGCCAGAACGCGTATCTCCTGCCAGATGGCCAGCCCTTCGGCGCTGTTGCCTTTGAACCACGCCAGAATGGCGGCGGCAGTGGGTTCGGGGATGCAAGTCAGCAGCAGGCGGTGTCTGGCCTCGGCAAGCTTGTTGAGCTGGAAGGCGCGCGCTGATTTCTGTTCGGCGAGCAGCGTCAGCGGGTCAGTGCTGTTTTCCATCAACAGCTTTTGTTCTTGTTGCAAAAGATCAACAAAGCCACGCACGGACAGGCGCTCTTCCGTCAGCGCAGCGAGTAATTCCGTGCGGGCAGGTTGGGTCATGCCTGACGGTTGGTGATGAGGTCTTGTACGGACTGAATCAGACGATCAGCCACGACGCCTGAATTGACCTGGAAACGCCCATCACTGATGGCCTGTTTGATTTGCGCTACTTTATTGGCGTCGGCAACGGGTGTGTTCGCCATGCTAGCGGTCATTTTGTCCAGCTGGGTTGCCGTGGAGCCCAGAGATACACTGGTTCCCGGTTGTTGCGGCGCAGGGCTGGCTTTGGCGGCGGGCGCGCGCGCACTTCCTTCGCTTAACAATCCGGCGGGCAGCGCGCTTCCCTGTTTTTCGATTTTCATGACAATCCTCTCAATCTGACGATACTAAAATAGCGGTAGTTGCCTGCTATATCGGAAACAACCCGGAAAACTTTAGCTTAATTTAACATTTTTTTGTAACTGCCGTTACAAAATATGCTGCCAAGCGGACGATTAGGCGCATGTTTTACCCACTGTTCAGCATAACATGATGAACGTGGTATGTTAGCCTCTCACGCTGGCGGCTACTGGCTCATGGAGAATAGGCATGTTGATAACATCTAACGGGCATGAAAAAAGGGACGGCGTTGAAAATGCCGACGACCCTCGCGGGGATATTGTCCGTATGGGGAATAACTTGCAAATCGGTCATGCCCGTTCCCCTCTCCTCAATCCCCTGGAGAAACAACTAGCCAATCCACTAAGCCAGCAAGCTGGCAAGTGTCTGATTATCCCGCAAGCGGGCGAGGAGGAAAACGAATCGCTTCGCGCGCTTTACGACAACGAAACGCTGGATCCGGAAAACTGGCACGACTTCAGAGTTCAGGCTCATCAAATGCTGGATGACATGCTCGGATATACGGAAAATCTGCGCGATCGACCGGTCTGGCAGGCCATACCTGCTGATGTGCGTGCGGTATTCCAGCGGCCATTGCCGGCGCAGCCCGGTGATCTGGCAGCGGCGCATGCGATCTTTATGCAGGATGTGTTGCCCTATGCGATCGGTAATGCGCACCCGGGTTTCATGGGGTGGGTGCATGGCGGCGGCACGCCGGTCGGAATGCTGGCGGAAATGCTCTCGGCAGGTCTTAACGCAAACCTGGGCGGAAGGGAGCAGATTCCTGTCGAAGTCGAGCGCCAATTGTTGCGCTGGATGCGTGATTTATTTGCCTTTCCGGATACGGCCAGCGGCTTGTTTGTCACCGGTACTTCGATGGCTAATTTTATCGCCGTGCTGGTGGCGCGAACCGCCGCTGCGGGCCTTGCTGCGCGCGAGCAAGGAATACCTGCCGGACTGGTCGCGTATACCTCGGCCAGCGCGCACGTCAGCATCGCGCAGGCGATGGACATGGCCGGTATCGGTACGCTGTCGCTGCGCAAGATTGCGCTGAACGCGCAATACCGGATGGATACGGCAGCGCTTGAGGCGGCCATTGAACAGGACAAGGCGGCGGGTATGACGCCGTTCATGATTGCTGCCACGGCAGGAACGGTAGATGTCGGGGCGATAGATGCTCTCGATGAAATCGCCGATATGGCCGAACGCCGGGGTATCTGGTTTCATGTGGATGGCGCTTACGGTGCGCTGGGCATGCTGACCAAAGACATCGCACCGCTGCTGAAGGGTATTGAACGTGCCGATTCCATTGCGTTTGATTTTCACAAGTGGGGCCAGGTGCCTTATGACGCCGGATATATTCTGGTGCGCGACGGGAAATTGCATCAGGATACTTTTGCCTCCCCTGCCGCCTATTTGCAACGGGGCGCGCGCGGCATGGCGGCAGGCTCTCCCTGGCCGTGCGATTTCGGCCCGGATTTGTCGCGCGGATTTCGGGCGCTGAAAACCTGGTTCACGCTACAGGTGTATGGTTCAGAGAAGCTCGGTCAGGTCATTTCAAACACCTGTGCGCTGGCCAGATATTTGCAGCAACGTGTAGAGACGACCCCTGTGCTGGAATTGCTCGCGCCGGTTGCATTGAATATCGTGTGTTTCCGCTATCGCAGCACGGACAGCATAAACGCGGATATTGTGGTCGCCATTCAGGAGTCGGGCATCGCAGCACCCTCCACCACGACGATCAAAGGGCAGCTTGCGATACGTGCGGCCATCGTCAATCATCGCACCCGGGCTTGCGATATCGACGCGCTGATCGATGCAGTGCTGGCGTTTGGCTCAAGCATGGTGTGTAACGACCGGGCAGGATTAACATGAATACAAATGAAATGAACGATGGAAACGACGCGCTGATAGGCTTGGCCGCTCTGATGCGCATGACGGTATCCGGGGCGGATATGGGTTCGTTAGGGGTGAAGCTGATAGCGCGCGCAGGGGCTGATCCGCGCGCAGCGGATGCCAATGCCCTGATGGACTTGTCCACGATACTGCAACTCAGGGGAGATCGTGAATTAGGCCTGGACGTACAGCGTCAGGCATTGGCGATCCGGCAGCTTTATTCGCCGCCTTGTGGTTTGCCTGACCGGGCGACTGCGGCGCTCCGCCTGCTCGCCATCATGGGGCCGGGAGACCTGATGGCAAACTCGCCTATCGAGTTTTTGCTCGAAGATGCGGATGTTGCGCTCGACATCGTGTATGTGACCGAAAGGCTGGATCTGCCCCGGGTGCTGCCGGAGCACGATGTGCTGTTTGTCGCGATAGCCGAATCCGAACAGAATATTCCCTTGTTGCAGAAAATCCAGCCGGCCGTTGCGTCATGGCCCCGTCCGGTGCTCAATGCCCCGCAGCGCATCGCCGCGCTGTCCCGCGATAACACCTGCGAATTGCTCAAATCCGTGCCGGGTCTGGACATGCCGACGACCAGGAGAGTCAGCCGTCGTGAACTGGAACAGATAGGCGGCAATGAGCTGCCGATGACCCGCGTGCTGGATGATGGTGATTTCCCGGTTATCGTCCGTCCGGTTGATTCCCATGCGGGGCAGGGCTTGGAGAAGCTGAATGAGGCGAGCGAGATTGCGGCCTATCTGCAAGGCATGAAGAATGATGAATTTTACGTTTCGCGTTTTGTCGATTATCGCGAAGCGGATGGACAGTTCCGCAAATACCGCATCGTGTTGATCGAAGGCCGTCCGTTTATTTGCCATATGGCAATATCCGATCACTGGATGATACATTATGCCAATGCGGGGATGGCGGACAGCGCCGTGAAACGGGCTGAAGAGGCGCGCGCCATGAGCGACTTCGAGCAGACCTTTGCAGTTCGGCATGCGGCTGCAATCAAGGAAATCTACGAGCGGACAGGGCTGGATTACCTGGGAATCGATTGCGCCGAAACGCAGGACGGGCGGCTGCTGATTTTTGAAGTGGACAGTTGCATGATCGTTCATGCGCTTGACTCGGTTGATCTATATCCCTACAAGCTGCCGCAGATGCACCTCGTGTTCGATGCGTTTCGCCGGATGCTGATCCATGCTGTCGAATAACGTGAAGCTGGCCGAACAGGTTGTTTTTGCCGAGCCCTTGCCTGCGACTGAACAGCTGCTGGTATCGGGGGGAGACGCGCGCATCGCTATCGACTCTGTGAGCCATCTGAACAAATACGGTTGTCAGCCGTTTCCTGATCCGGCTTTGCTGGATTTTGGTTCATCCACCGCGTCGGTGATTTCACAGGCGGGATTTGCGGCAGCCAACAGTTTGCGCGAACGGCTGCTGCGGGAAGCCGGCGCTGAGACGCTTAAAATTGTTTGCGCGCGAGAAATGCAGCGCATCCGCCGGGAACTCTTGCACGATGTGTCCGATTTGGGCGTCAGCCTGGTGTTCGCCACATCGGGGACGGATGCGCATTTTATTGCCGCTCTGCATGCCGGTGTTCCGTTGACGGTGGTGATGGTGGAGGAGGCTGAAACGGGCAGCGGGGTGGCCGCTGCCTTGTCTGCGTCGTTTTGCGGCAAGGCGGCAGGGTCGATAGAGAGCGTGTCGCTGCGGGCGGCAGACGGCATGCCGCGTCCTTTGGCCGACATCGATGCGGAGGTGAGTGCGTCGGTTGAGCGGGCCGTCATGCTGGGGCGTCGCGTATTGCTGATCATGGTGGATCAGTCCAAGACGGGAATGATTGCTCCCAGCACGGCCTGTGTGATGCAGCTGCGCCGGCTTCATCGGCAGCATGTTGCGGTGCTGGTGGATGCCTGTCAGTTCCGCATCGCAAAACCTACCTTGCGCGCCTATCTGCAACAGGGTTTCATGGTTGCGTTGACCGGATCGAAATTCCTGACCGGCCCGTCATTTTCGGCGGTGCTGCTGCTGCCGAAAAAAATGCAAGGTTTGCCGGGTGACGATGCCGCGTTGACGGGTGAGGATGTTGCGAACGTTGGTTTGTTGTTGCGTTGGGAAGCGGCGCTGGTCGAGTGGCGTCGCTTTGGCAATTTGCCGCAATCCCTGATTGTCGAATTCATGGAAGCCTTTGCGAAGGCCGTGCAGCAGCGCCTGAACGATGATCCGCGGTTTGAGTTTTTACCGGCGCCGCAGCCCGATCGCAGGCCGTTGATCGAAGCGCAGAGCTGGGATCATTTGCCGAGCATTTTCCCGTTTTTGTTATACCGCGTGCACGCTGCCGTTTCTGTCGACAAAAGACATCCTCCCCGCACCCCGCTCAATCGGGAAGAAACGCAGCAGGTTTATCGCCAGTTGCAAGTGTCGGAGGATGGAAGCGGGCAGGGCAGTATGGCTGCGCTGCGCTGCCAGCTCGGGCAGCCGGTTGCCTGCGGCGTGCGCAGCGGTATCGCTGTGAGTGCGTTGCGTCTTTGCATCAGCGCGCGGCTGATCAGCGATGCGGCCGGGCACAAGGGAATCGACGGGGTGATAGACGATGCGCTGCTTGCGCTGGACAAGACCGTATGGCTGATCGACCGGCTCATGAAGTAGGCCGGGTTTAACGTGAAACTCGCGAAGCGACGAACCGTACTCCTCGCCCTCCGGGAGAGGGGGAACGGGGGTGAGGGAACGATCATGGCGGGTTTCATCATCAGGGGCGGCTTTCTTGCCATGATCGTTAGCCTGACCTACGGGGTGATTTGGACTGTGCCTTCTTCTCCTGCCGCGCCGCTTATCACGTGACCTGAAGCCGTGCGGACCTGCACGGTTTCTCCTTCGCCGGCATTGTTCAGCGCAACTCCTGAGCCGCTGAGTTTGAAGCCGCCACCCACGACGATCAGACGCACGACTTGCCCCTGCTTGACGCTGTAGGGTTTGCGCAGCATCTCCTGACGTAGAACGTATCCCGCCCCGATGCTGTAGCGCAGCACCTTGCCTATCACCTGTCGTTCGTCCGTTATGCCGGTATTTTGTGTGGTTTCCGTGGTTTGCCGGGCCAGGTCTTCTGCATGCAAAATTTGCCCCAGTGCCAGCGGTCTTGCGCTGACCAGCAGGTCGCGGCTGATGGTGATTTGCACCGGGACGAAAATGCTCCAGTCCTTGGCGTCAAGGCAGCGCACACCGACGGATACGCGGCCGATGAGCTGGCTGCCGGGTGGCAGAAACGCCTCGACCTTGCTGCATGCGTGCAGCTCGATACGGGGATCTATGTCATCCACCTTGAAGGTGACTTTGCCGGGGAGGCCAGCGGTTTGTTGTTGCACAAAGGCGGCGATAGTCTCCTTCAGGGTAGCGTGATCCTGCTGAGTGGCAGCGGCTGCCACGATACAGTGGAGGAACAGACAGGCGATCAATAAGAATTTTTTCATAGGCGTCATTGTGCGTGTTGCGCTCGTTTAAGGGAAGCGCAGGAGAGCCGTGAATTGAGGGGGAAAGTTGCCGTTAATCGGCAGATAACAATTATTCAGTACGCCGTACTATTTCATCATGGTTATATTTCAGTGAGCTGGGGTGCGTAATGATCAACAAACTGGATGAGGCGATGCGTTTTCAACAGACTGCACTGAGCTTGCGTGGCGCACGTCAGGAGTTGCTGGCTGCTAATGTGGCCAATGCCGATACGCCGGGCTACAAGGCGCGGGATTTCGATTTTGCCAGCGCACTGCAAAATGCCATGTCCGGGACGACCGCCAAATTGCCGCTGGTGACGACTTCAGGCATGCATCTGGAAGGCAGTGCAGGCAGTTCGGTGATGGGTGCGCCTGTACTGTATCGCAGACCGGATCAGCCGAGTGCCGACGGGAATACGGTGAACATGGATGTGGAGCGCGCCCAGGCGGCTGATAATGCCTTGCGTTACGAGGTTGGCGTGACATTTATCGTTAACGATGTGAAAAACATGACAAATGCTTTGCAACCTTAGTGATTAAAGGAGGATATTGTGTCTCTGTTTAATATTTTCAATATAGCGGGTTCCGGAATGGCGGCGCAGTCGCAGCGGTTGAACGTGGTTGCCAGCAATCTGGCGAATGCCGACAGTACCACCAGTGCGGACGGCAAGCCGTATCGCGCCAAAGAGGTGGTTTTTTCCGCAACGCCCATGAACGGTGCGCAAGGCGTGAAGGTGGTATCTGTGGCTGAAAGCACGGCGCCGATGAAGATGGTTTATGACCCCAGTCATCCGATGGCGGATGCGAAAGGCTATGTGTCCATGCCTAACGTGAACGTGGTGGATGAAATGGTCAACATGATCTCTGCTTCCCGTTCCTATCAGAATAATGTGGATGTGTTGAATACTTCCAAGTCGATGTTAATAAAAACGTTGACCATCGGCCTGTAAATTTTAAGAGGAGAATGTCATGGTAAGTCCCACTCAAGCTGCCAATGCAAATCCGGTGTTCGCGGCCCTCAACGGGGGCGCTTCTGCGCCGGCGACTGCGGCCGCAGTTGCGACAACAAGCGCTCAGGCAACGCAGAATCAATTCATGAAGCTGCTGGTTACGCAGTTGCAGAATCAGGATCCGCTCAATCCGATGGATAATTCCCAGATGACCTCGCAAATAGCGCAGATCAATACGGTGAGCGGGATTAACCAGTTGAACACCACGCTGCAGGCGTTGACTGCCAGCATGACGCCGAATCAGACCGTACAGGCGGCGAGCATGATAGGTCATGGTGCGATGGTGCCGGGCAGCGGTGTGAATCTGGTTTCCGGCACCCCGGCTGTGGGCGGATTCTCGTTGCCCGGCGCATCGGATGCCACCACGGTATCGATTTACGACAGCACCGGTGCGCTGGTGAATACCTTGAATTTAGGTGCTCAGCCGGCCGGTGTCTCCGACTGGCAGTGGAATGGCACGGACAGTACAGGGGCTGCCGCACCGGCGGGTAATTACACCTTCAAGGTCGACGCGTCTCTGGCAGGCAATGCGGTGGCTGCGACCAACTTGCAATACGGCGTGGTGAACAGCGTGACTCAGGGTGCAACAGGATTAACCCTGGGTGTGGGATCGCTGCAAAACATCGCGATTAATCAGGTTCAACAAATTCTTTAAGGCCGGGGAGATATCATGAGTTTTGAACAAGGTCTGAGCGGTCTTAACGCCGCAAGCACGAATCTGAATGCCATAGGCAACAATGTCGCAAACGCCAGTACGGTGGGTTTTAAACAGTCTCAGGCGCAATTCGCCGACATGTATGCAGCCTCCCTGTCGGGTGCCAGTGCGGCGCAAATCGGCACGGGTGTGAGCGTCTCGACGGTCTCACAGCAGTTCACTCAGGGCAATATCACCAGCACCACCAATCCTCTGGATACGGCCATCAATGGACCGGGTTTTTTTCAGCTCACCAACACGGCCGGCGCGACGGTTTATAGCCGCAACGGCCAGTTTCTGCTGGATAAAAACGGCTTTCTGGTCAACGCTCAGGGCAGTAAGGTAAATGGTTATATGCCGAATGCCGCGGGTGTGATACTCAGCGGCGCGCCGGTGCCGCTGCAAATCAATCCGGCGAATTTGCAGCCCCAGCCAACGGCAACCTCCACGGTGGGGGTGAATCTGAATTCGGCTTCTGCCGTGCCGATCACCGCCGTATTTAATTCGACCGATCCGACCTCGTACACCAATTCCACTTCGATGACCGTTTACGACAGTCTGGGCGCTTCCCATGTGGGAACGATGTATTTTGACAGGCTGCCGCTGTGGGCTGCCGGCACTACGCCTGCGGCTCCGACAATAACTGCGTCGACGACGACTTCCGCGACCCTGACTTCAGTCAATGGTCTGGCAATTGGCAATACCCTTACCTTTACGCCTGCGCTGCCTGCTGTGCCGCAAACCGTGACGATAACGGGGGTCGATCCTGTCGCCAATACGGTGACTTTTGCGGCTTTGGCGACGGCGCCTACTACTACTTCTGCAGTATCGACCAATGCCCCGTCCGCCAACTGGAATACCTATCTGACGGTGGATGGCGCGATGATCCCGTCGGTGTCAACCACGGTGCCGGCGGCTAACCCGATTGGTAACACGGCGACCCTGGGCTCCGTTGCAGGTCTAGCGGTAGGCAGCAATATCACCATCGCCGGTAATCCGGGTGCGCTCACCATTACCAATATTGCAGGCACTACGGTGACCTTTTCTCCGGCAACAACCGTCGCTACAGCTGCTGGCGCTGCCGTCACCGGACAGACCCCGCTTTCCACGCTGACTTTTAATGCTCTGGGCGCGTTAACTTCTACGAGTCCGGCCTCAACACCGCTCGGGACGGTCACGTCTGCGCCGCTGTTCCCGAATTCCACTTCGGTCTCGAAGACACAGACTATCGCATTTAACTTTGCTTCGCCGACTGCGGCAACGACGCAATATGGCGGCGCTTTCGGGGTCAATACCCTGACCCAGAACGGCTATGCATCGGGTCAGCTCAATTCCACCAGCACCAATGCGGATGGCACGATTATAGGGCGTTACTCCAACGGCCAGACGCGCTCGCTTGGGCAGATCGTGCTGGCAAACTTTACCGGGGTACAGGGGTTGCAGTCCATAGGGAATAACAGCTGGGTGCAAACAGCCGCATCGGGTAACCCGCTGGTCGGTACGCCCGGTTCAAGCAGTCTGGGTAGCTTGCAATCCTCCGCGACCGAAGATTCCAACGTGGATCTGACCGCTGCGCTGGTGAACATGATTACCGCACAGCGCGTATATCAGGCTAATGCGCAGACCATCAAGACAGAGGACCAATTGATGCAGACCGTCGTGAATCTGAGGTAATGGTAGGTCGGGATTTATCCCGACGGGTTTGGTAATTTGTCGGGTTTCAACCCGACCTACATGAAGCAGGGGTTTGAAATGGATAAGCTGATTTACACTGCGATGACGGGCGCTTCTCAGGTGCTGGAGCAGCAGGCGACGGTATCCGAGAATCTGGCTAATGCAAGTACGCCGGGATTTCGCGCGGCACTGAGCAGCTTTCGCGCCGTGCCCGTGGTGGGTGAAGGACTGCCTACCCGCACAATGGTGGTTGATTCGACGCCCGGGTCGGATTTTACACCGGCTCCCTTCCAGCCTAGCGGACGTGATCTGGATTTGGCTTTAAACGGCCCGGGCTGGCTTGCCGTGCGGGGGGTTGACGGCAAGGAGGCCTACACGCGTAATGGCAGTTTGCAGATCAGCCCGAATGGGGTGCTGCAAACTCGCACCGGGTTGAATGTGATGGGAGAAGCAGGGCCGATCACGATACCGCCTACTTCCCAGATTACGTTTGCCAAAGACGGCACGATTTCGACCATAAGCGATGGGTCTTTGCCCAATGCGATTGCCGTAATAGGGCGCGTGAAGCTGGTCAATCCGCCGGCTGATCAGATGGAGCGCAGCGCAGATGGCCTGTTTCGCCTGAAAAATGGTGCGACAGCACCGGTAAGCGCAAACACGGAAGTGATTTCCGGTAACCTGGAAGGCAGTAATGTGAACACGGTCAAATCATTGGTGGACATGATTTCATTGTCACGCAAATTCGATATGCAGATGAAAATGCTGACTACTGCGGATAATGACGCAAAACAGGCCAGTTCGATAATGGGCATAACAGGGTAAAAATCAGACGTTAGTCGCTAGACGCTAGTCGTTGGTTAAAGCCCGCGCAGCGGACAACATAAACTAGAGACTAACGACTAGAGACTAACAACTGCATTTAATAACTAACAACCAGGAGCTGACGTTATGATACGTTCTTTGTGGATAGCCAAAACAGGGCTGGATGCGCAGCAGGTTCAGATGGATACGATAGCCAATAATCTGGCCAACGTGAGCACCAATGGCTTCAAGCGTTCGCGTGCGGTGTTCGAAGATCTGCTCTATCAAACCATCCGTCAGCCCGGCGCGCAGTCCTCCCAGCAAACCCAGATACCCTCCGGTTTGCAGATTGGCACCGGAGTGCGTCCGGTGGCCGCAGAACGGATTTTTACCCAGGGCAATCTGCAACAGACCGGCAATCAACTCGATGTGGCGATTCAGGGTGCCGGATTCTTTCAGGTGTTGATGCCCGATGGTACGATTTCCTATACGCGCGATGGATCGTTTCAGCAGAATGCGCAAGGCCAGCTGGTGACATCGAGCGGTTTTCCCATACAGCCGACAGTAACCATTCCTGTCAATGCGCTCACGGTGACCATCGGTCAGGATGGCGTGGTTTCAGTGACACAGCCGGGTGTGGTGGCGCCAGTCCAGATAGGCAGTTTGCAACTGGCGACTTTCATTAATCCGGCTGGTTTGATGAGTCTGGGGCAGAATCTTTATCAGGAAACGGGTTCGTCCGGCACACCCAGCACCACCGTGGCGGGCACCAATGGCAGCGGCACTCTGAATCAGAATTATGTGGAGACCTCGAATGTAAACGTGGTGGAAGAAATGGTTAACATGATTTCCACGCAACGCGCCTATGAGATCAACTCCAAAGCCATCACGGCGTCAGATCAGATGTTGCAGAAACTGACGCAAATGTAGGGGCAGGATTGTACCCGCAAGGGGTAGGCCGTGCGGTACCCGCAACTGAAGTTGCGACCGCTACGCTCAGGATTGAGGATTGAGGAGTGAAAGTGCAAAATCAGAATAAATTCGCGGGCGGTTTTCTGTCTGCTGTTGCAGCTTATCTGCTGTCTGCGGTCTGTTGGCTGGTGGCAGGCTGCAGCACGTCCACGCCGCCGACGAGTATTCATCAGCCGATGACGGCAAGGCCAGCGAACCAGCTTGTCGTCACGCCCTCAGACGGGGCTATCTATCGCGCCGGCGTCAGTGAACACCCCATGTTCGAAGATGTGCGCGCGCGCAATGTGGGAGACACGCTGACCATCAATGTCGCCGAAACGACCACGGGTGTTCGCAGTACCGCTGGCGGCTCGGCAAGTTCGAACAGCATCGCTTCAGGTACCCCCGGCGTGACCGTCGGTACAGCCGCGCTGGCTACCATGTTGAAACCGATTAACATGAATGGCAGCAACAGCAATAAGTCGGCCACATCAGGCTCGGGAGCTGCAAGCCAGACGTTGACGGGAACGATTACAGTTACCGTTATTGAGGTGCTGGGTAATGGCAATCTGCTGGTGAGCGGCGAAAAGCAGGTCGCATTGACTAACAGCAACGATTTCATCCGTTTTTCCGGTGTGATCAATCCGGTTTTTATTGTCAACAATACAGTGCAGTCCGGTCAGGTTGCCGATGCACACATTGAATACAAGAATGCGGGCGAGATGAATCAGGTACTCAACGATGCACAATCGCTGGGATTTCTCGGGCGGTTCTTCATGTCGGTATTGCCTTTCTAAAACAGGATTGTGGATCGAGGATTGAGTACAAGCGGGACAGTGGGCGTTTCTCAATCCTCGTTCCTCAATCCTCGATCCTCGATCCTATAAAAAGGGTTAAGCGATGAAACGAATTATTACCATACTTTTCCTCGTTCCCACGCGCTGCGTGGGAACGTCGTCCCGGCGCGCGGCGCCGGATAGGTTGGAGGGTTTGAGATGAAAAAAATTATTTCGCTATGGTTGGCTAGTAGATGCACTGCTGCTCGGGTAGGATTTGGCTTGTCTGTCGCCTATCTTCTATCTTCTGTCTTCTGTAGCGCAGCGTATGCCGATCGGATCAAGGACGTGGCAAGCATACAGGGTGTGCGCGACAACCAGTTGATAGGTTATGGCCTGGTTGTCGGCCTGGATGGCAGCGGCGATATGACCATGCAAACCCCTTTCACCGTGCAGAGCGTCATCAGCATGCTGTCGCAAATGGGCGTCAATATGCCGCAAAGTATCGCTACCAGTTTGCAACTCAAGAATGTCGCCGCCGTGGTGGTGACGGCGTCACTGCCGCCCTTTTCAAAACCCGGTCAGACGATAGATGTCACGGCGTCTTCGATGGGGAATGCCAAGAGTCTGAGCGGCGGCACCTTGTTGATGACTCCTTTGAAAGGTGCGGATGGGCAGGTATACGCAATGGCGCAGGGGAATCTGCTGGTCGGTGGTATGGGCGCCTCCTCGGGCGGTTCCTCGGTGCAGGTGAATCATCTGAGCGTTGGTCGCGTGCCTGCAGGAGCGACCGTTGAGCGTGCGGTGCCGAGCTTGCTGGGTCAGGGAGAATTCATTCATCTGGAATTGAATGCCAATGATTTCACTACGGCCTCGCGGGTAGTCAATGTCATCAATACTCAAATTGCTCCGGACATTGCCGTGGCCCAGGATGGGCGGGTGATAGAGGTTCGCGCACCACAGGGGAGCGGATTGGTGGCTTTTATTGCCAGAATCGAGAATCTTGAAATCAATCTGGCGCAAGGGGTAGCTCGCGTCATTATCAACGCGCGTACCGGCTCGGTCGTGATGAACCAGGCGGTGACGCTGGATTCCTGTGCAGTGGCGCACGGCAATCTGACCGTGGTCATCAATACGGATACCACTGTGAGCCAACCCAATGCGCTTTCGCAAGGTCAGACCGTACAAACCAACAAGGCGACGATAGATGTCAAGAGCGATAAGGGGGGGCTGGTTGAGCTGCCCAAAGGGACATCGCTGAGCGAAGTGGTTAAGGCGCTCAATGCGATAGGCGCGACACCGCAGGACTTGCTGGCGATTTTGCAGGCTATGAAATCTGCCGGGGCTTTACATGCTGAACTGGATGTGATCTAAATGACGACTCCGGCGAATGCCAGTCTTGCTATCGACACTCAAGCGCTGGGGCGGTTGCGCATGCAGGCCAAACACACACCGGATCAGGCGTTAAAAGCTGCCGCTCAGCAATTCGAGTCGGTTTTTCTGAACATGATGCTCAAAAGCATGCGTGATGCGACACCGCAGGATGGCGCGACGGATAGCGAACAGACACGCATGTTTACCGGGATGATGGATCAGCAATTGGCGCAGAGCATGTCTTCCGGTCGCGGCATCGGTCTTGCCGATATGCTGGTCAAACAACTGCGCCATACCGGCCTGACAGCACCCTCAGCGCTTAGTCCGCAATCTGCAATTCGCAATCCTCAAACCTCAATCCTCAATCCTGATGCAGTGCCTTCGGCCTACAATGCAACGACGCAGCAGAACTTTGTGAACCAGATGTTGCCTCATGCATTGCAGGCAAGCGGCGCGAGCGGTGTGCCGCCGGAACTGATATTGGGACAGGCTGCATTGGAGAGCGGCTGGGGCAAGCGTCAAATTCTGCTGGCGGATGGCAGCAACAGCCATAATCTGTTCGGCATCAAGGCGACTGCCGGCTGGCATGGTAAGGTGGCGGAGGTGATGACTACCGAATATAAAAATGGGGTCGCTTCCAAGCAGGTGGAAAAATTTCGGGCCTACTCTTCCTATGATGAAGCGTTCAAGGATTATGCCGGCATGTTGAGCAGCAACCCGCGTTATGCCAGCGTGATGCAGCAAAGTGGCAGTCCGGCCGGAATGGCGCGGGCTTTGCAGGGTTCCGGCTATGCGACGGATCCAAAATATGCCGAAAAACTGGTAAGCGTGATGAGGCAAATGAATATTGCCGGTTAATCGCGTTAAAGTTTTGTCGGGCGGTGCCGATAAGTACGGTAAGCGCCTCGGTTGACCGGGAGAGGATAGATCATGGGAAGCAGCAATATATTTAGCTCGTCGCTGAGTGGCTTGAATGCCGCGATGTATGAGATGAACACGACTCAGCACAATATCGCCAACGCCAATACGCCGGGATACACACGGCAGGTGGTGACCCTGGGAACGCAGCCCGCTCAGGCTTCGGGTTCCGGATTTATCGGTCAGGGCGTCAGCGTGACCGGCGTAAAACGGATGTATGATCAGTTTCTGACTAGCCAGGTGTTGCAACAGCAAGGCCAGGCCAGTTATCTTAATACCTATCTTGGTTCCATGACTCAGGTCGATAACCTGGTCTCCAACACGACTTCAGGTGTGTCGAGCGCGATGCAGGGGGTGTTCAATGCGGTGAATGGCCTGGCCAACGCCCCCGCTTCCGTACCTGCACGTCAAACCGTATTGAGTTCGGCACAGGCTGCTGTGGATAGTTTTCAGTCCATGAGTCAGGGGTTGTCCAGCATTTCTACCGCGTTGAACGGGCAAATTTCCAACAGCGTGCAATCGATTAACACTTTCGCGGCGCAGATTGCGACCCTGAATGCCAGTATTACCTCTGCGATGGCGGTCAGCAGTGGTCAGCCACCGAATGATTTGCTTGATCAGCGCGATCATCTGGTCAGTCAGTTGAATCAGCAGGTGGCTGCGACGACTCAGCAACAGCCCGATGGTTCGATGAGCGTGTTTATCGGCAGCGGTCAGGCCTTGGTGGTGGGCAATCAAGCCATGGCATTGCAGGTGGTGCAAAACCCCAACGACCCCAGCAAAGTGGATGTGGCTTATCTGAACAACGGCAAAACCTCCGGCATTCAGCAAAGTTCACTGCAAGGCGGTAATTTGGGCGCCTACATTGCCTTCCGCGATCAGAATCTGCAGCCGGCACAGAATGCGTTGGGTCTGGTGGCGCTGGGTTTTGCCAGCAATATCAACCAGCAGAACCAGTTGGGACAGGATCTGAATGGCGCACCGGGGGCAGCCCTTATGAGCATCGCCTCCCCGCTTGTGACTGCGGGTGCCGCCAATACCGGCACGGGCGCCGTGAGCGCCACGATTGCCAATGTATCGGCCATGACGGCCAGCGATTACCAGTTCAAGTTCGATGGCACGAATTACACGTTGACCCGCTTGTCGGACAATACCGTGACCCAGCTGGGTTCGACCGTGCCGCTTACCCGGATTGTGGATGGTGTGACTGTTATCGCTACTGCCGGGATGATGGCAGGAGACAGCTTTCTGATTCGTCCAACCGCCAATGCGGCAGGATCGATTGCCATGACAACGACCGATCCGTCCAAGGTGGCGGCCGCGTTGCCGTTTAACGGTGTTGCTTCCATCAATGCGACGAATCTGGCCAACATTACCACCGTCGCATCGGGTGCAATCGGCGGTACCGTTGTATCAGGTACGACTACAACGGCCGCAACCGGTAACTTTACGGTTGATGGGAAAACGCTGTTTACCAATACCATTGCGGCAGGGGCTACAGGTACGCTGATCACGGGCGCACAACTGGACGCGGCCTGGCCGGCATTCGCGGCAGCCAATCCGGGCTATACGCTGACAGGTACTTTTACGGGGGGTACCGCGCAGATTACCAAAGCGGGAGGTGCTGCGATTGACCTGGCGGAAGTCAACTCGGGTGGTGCGGGCGGAGCAATTTCTCCCTTGACTGCGAATGCCGGCTTTATGGGTATCACGCCGGGCTCAACGGTCAGCAAGATCGCCGGCATCACGGTCAATACGCCGGGCAATGCTAATCTGACGAGTCCGGTTGCCATCACGTTTATCAACGCGACCCAATATAACGTGACAGGAGCTGTGCCGGCGCCTGCTAATCCGGTAACCTACACGGCGCCTACCATCAGTTATAACGGTTGGACCATGCAACTCAGTGCTGCGCCGGCAGCCGGCGATGTGTTCAATGTCGGCGCCAACAGCGGATCTGGTACGGTCAGCAACGGCTCGTATAACATGAGTCCGGTCAGCATCAATTTTACCAGTCCTACCGCCTATAACGTGGTCGAGATGACGGGTACGCCGCCAACACCCGTGACGTTAGCGACAGGGGCTGCTTACACCAGTGGCGGCAGTATCAGCTATAACGGCTGGACGACAACGATCGCTGGTACGCCGGCAGCTGGAGATACATTCAATATTGCCAAGGGCAGCAGTGCCACGAGCATGATGGTGGCGCAGGCGTCGACGAACACCGGTGGAGCCGCCATCAGCGGCGGTGCATTCAGCGTGCAGCCATTTACCATCATGTTCAATAATCCGCCGACCTCATATACCGTGTCGGGCGCTACACCCGCCGTCGCAACCACTGTTCCTTACGTTGCAGGGCAGAACATCAGCTACAACGGCTGGACCGTACAGGTTTCCGGCACACCTGTCGCGGGCGATGTGTTCAACGTCGCGCCCAATACCAACGGGACGGGAGACAATCGCAATGCCTTGCTGATGGCGGGGTTGCAAAGCCAGAATTTAATGTCCAACGGTACGACCACTTTTCTGGGGCAGTTTAATCAGATGGTCGGTGCAATCGGTTCAAAAACCAGTGAATTAACCACGACCAGCGCGGCGCAAGCTACTATGGTGGCGCAAACCGTTGCCGCCCAACAGTCCGTTTCCGGCGTGAACCTGGACGAAGAGGCGGCTAATTTATTGCAATA
>JAJYYO010000023.1 GCA_021800795.1 Pseudomonadota bacterium | reverse complement strand
AGCAGCAGGAAATAGCCAAACAGCTGGTAATCGTAGTCGGCAGGATCAATTCCGGAATGAAACGGCAGATAGAGTGCCGTGGCATAGATGAGCTGTCCCAGAAACAGTCCGTCGGCAATTTCCACCAGTTCGTCCAGACAAAAACCGATCGGAGCCGGACCCCCGATCAGGGGATAACGATAATTAAACTGGAATACCCGCTTCATGTCGTTCATCGGCAGAATGGACACCTGATCGGCCACGCCCAGGAAGGCATAGCCCTGTCTTGCGAAAGGCGATCCGGAATCGCTGGATGCCTGTTGCAAGGCCGCATCGGGTATGCGGTAGTTCATGTCATTGATTTTCATCAGAGTATCGAAAGCCAGTATGCGCTTGTCCTGCAGGTTGAAACCCATCACGTAGCGTTCATCGGCTTCCTGTTGCCAGAATGCGCGCTCCTCGCTGCTCATCCCGCCATCCCAGGGTTTTGCGAGATGCGCGGCATAGCGCCCGGGGCGTTGCGTTTCGGCATCCTTTTTCAGCGCGGCGTAGTGGGGCGCACTGGCGGGATGGGATTTGAGTTCAGCCACTCTGGACGGATAGCGCAGGGCCAGGTCGGCGCTCTCGTCGAGCAACATGGAGAGCTTGCGCGGCGAGATCTTCTCGAACGATTTGCCGGCCCACGGGAAAATATGCCTGCCTATGCTGTGCCAGACGATATTCAGCACATTGGGGATGGGCGTCTGGTTGCCGGTGAGCAGGCCGGACAGTATGCCCGGCAGGAGCAGCGCCTCGGCAATGTTGGCCTTGAGGTCGGGTTTAAAATTGTCGGTAAGACCGCAATGCAGATTCAGCGTGGCGCCGTGGTAATAATCGAAACCGTGGGCAACTTCAGTTGCGCCATACCAGTCGCGACTGTCGCGCCCTTCCAGCCGGACGTTATAACCCCGGACTCCTGCACCCTGAAACAGGCCGTTTTTCACCTTCGGTGCGACCCCGGCATGAAACAGACGGTGCAGGGGGGCGAATTGTTTAAGGTTGTCCGCAAGGCTGGTCTGGGCGGAAATATTCCGGCTGATGCGCTGCAACATCTGCAATACCGACTCGTCATCGCACAGCAATTCATGCACGCCGGATGCGTCCGGTAAAGTAAACAGGGTGGTGAATTTCTGGCGCAGTGCGGCATCTTCGCGCCAGTTGTCATCCTCGTTGCATTTATTCTGTATTTTTACCTCGTGATCGTAACCCAACTCCTGATAGCCGTTCTCTCCCTGCCGCGGGCGCAACTGGGGGAACGCCGTATCGGCATAGACAAGTCTGGCATAGGCCGGATCCATCATCAGAAAATAGCCGTTGTTCTGATAGCCGTAATCGGGAGTTCCGCCGGGCCCGTGCGGGTCATAAGCTTCGCCGGGTTCCATGATGCCCGTAAAAAACGGTAAATCGACGCTGCCCAGGCTGAAATGCCGGGTCGCGTAAATCAGCTGACCCAGGTAAATTCCTTCAGCCACCTGCACGATTTCGTCCACCAGCGTGCTCATCGGAAAGGCAGGTTGCAGATTCGGCCAGCGGTAATTGAGCGAGTAGACCTGCTTGCCCTGCATCTCAGGAAGTACAGATCGGCCCACGTCGGCAAGACAGATGCAGCCGGTCTTGCTGTAGGGGATAAGCTGTTCACGATCCAGGTTTTTCTGCAGCAGCGCCGCGTCAAATCCCGGGGCATCGACCGATAAAGGGCGGTCTTTCAGGCGCCACAGATGTGTGATGGTCGGCAAACCCAGCGCCTGAAACAGGCCGGGATTGGCAGGTGCGCGAAAGAAGTTGCGACCGATGCGCGTGAAATTTTCGTTGTATGCGGTCATCACTTCCGGGTCGTCGTTGCACTTTTGGGCGAGCATGGCGCGCGAGACAGGCTCGAAGGTTTTACCCATCCAAAGACCTGTGTCGGCAAACATGGCATTCCAGGCCGTTGCCAGTATCTCCAAGCTAGCCGCCAGAGAGCGCTCATGTCCGAATTGATCGGCGATTTTTCTGAAAAAATCGCTGTCCCTGATGGATACGGGAATACCGATCATCGGGCCATCGAGCGGCATGGCCTGACCGCACATGAACAGGACGCGCAACTTGTCGTTGATGGCAGACCACTCGCTGCGCCGCTGGTTGTCGGCCAGAATCCGCTGATAGCCTGCGAACAAGGCATAGAAATCATCTTTGAAATCGCGTTTCAATAGCGCACCCAGTTTTTTGTCCAATGCATCGGAGGATTGAGCCGAATCACAGGGAAAATTTTCGCAGCCCAGATAGCTTGTCATGGCGCATCCTTCGTTGTTGTGCCTTGCACATCTGTCGATCAGGGTTCCGGCGTATAGCCCGCCTTGTGCTCTTCCACGTTCGCCGGCGGGTTTGTATCGGACGTCTGGTTTTCGGGCACCTTGAAGCCGATATAAGTGCCGCCCGAGATGCCCATCAGTCCCAGCAGCGTAGCGTCAAATTCGGGCATCGTGAGCGTTGTGGCAACGTGAATGATAAACATCAAGCCGAGAATCACGGTTATCGCCAGCATCTGGAAGCGGTGCAGGGTGACGCCGTCAACATCCGTCAGCAGATCGTCAAAAAACCTACCCTTGCTGACGGGTAGTTTTGTTTGTCTGCTCGCATCCATCCCGGCAGAGGCAAGGCCGGTGACGCCCGATATTCCCATCAGCAGCAAAGCCTGTGTGCTCAGGGTGGGAATCTCCTTTGTGATTGCCCAAAGGAAAATATACGCTCCCATGACGATTGCGAACCACCAGGCCATCTGCACGCGTCCCAGGCTAAACGTGCGATCTGGGAGATTTTTTCCTGTACCGGCATCCCGCAACATGCCTGATTCGAGGCCCAGGCGCACCAGTGTGATCCACATTGCCGCAACCAGAAACAGGCCTGCCAGGCCAAAACCCAGGCTGGCTATGAGAAGTTTCAGTGTTCCGCTGGCCAGGGTTTGCGCCTCGGACGTATCCGCTGGCTGCGTCACCGTAAAGTGCAGCTCCCGTTTGAAATTTGATTTGATGTCTTGCCAGGGGCTGCCAAGGATGGCTTGCCAGGCTGCATTATTTGCAGGTGTAGTCGTGACATCCCCTTTTTTTATGGAAAAAGCCAGTTTTTCGGTGGACGGGTCGCACCCCAGCGGATGCAGCCCCGTATCCATTCCGTTCACCAGCAGATTGATCTGATCGAGGGGTTTGATCATGCCGCAATTTTTGTCATCCTGAAGTTTGATGCTGAAAGGCTGTCCGACAGTAGCAGCGACTTGCACGGCCGAATTGTTCTCTGCGGCCATCGCCGTCATGCCGGCGGCCATCCAGATGCAGATCAGCAATATTTTTCGATGGATGTTCATGGTTTGTTTTCCTTATAGAAATCAGGCCAGAAAAAGGGCGCGTTCGGCAGCCCGGCGCTTGACCAGACCCGGTAGCATCCTGCCGTCGGCATACACCCAGCGGGTGAACTGATCCGCAGCACCCGCACGATCGCCGGCATTGAGTTTTTTGAGCAAGGTGGAGCTGCGCAGATTGCCGGTGCCCAGATTGAAAGCGAAACTTGTGAGTGCGCCGAATTCGTTATCGCTCACCTCGACGGCCAGCATGGTCGACACATCCCGCCCGGTATCGATCAGGTCGGCGTGCAGCAGCGCTTCCGCCTGGGCCAGGGTGATGCCTTCGGGATAGAGCGCATGCATCTGGGCGCGATCCGCTTCCCCTTTCAGGAATCGTCCGCCGTAGCGGATGGCGTGTCCCCAGCCTATGGTCCAGATATTGACCGGATCCAGATAAGGATCGATGTTTACCGTCGCAGGGTCGCCATCGGGAATACCCTCGTAGGATTTGATCAGATCAATCGCTTTCTGGTTGATGTCGTGCATGTCAGACTCCTGGTTGACTTGTGTCCCCGTATTTATTGATTAAATTTTGTCGTTTTAAGGCGGGTCTGTTGGCGCCGGCTGAATAGTGACAGTTCGCTTGCCCTCCGTTGTTCCGGTTTGTTACAGGCGTGCAGTCTTTCAGTTTTTATAGTCCTGTGCAATATGCCGGAATGTCTAGATAATTCGGCCTAGTCAACTGGCGGAATATGCGTCCAGTAACGGCGGTGGGTTTCGCGGTAGCGCCCAAGCGTCAGCCCCTGCGCATTCATTGTTGCCAGAATCGCGCCGTCCCGGTCCGAGCGCAGCAAGGTTGCGCCGCTGTCGAGATAGCGCTGGCGGATTTCCTGCTTTGGATGACCGAAACGGTTAAGGTAGCCTGAAGTGAACACGGCGTAGTCGGGCAGCACGGCAGCGATAAAATCCACGTCCGACGAGCTTGAACTGCCGTGGTGCGGGACGACCAGCAAGCTGGCGGGAAGCTGATCGGCATGTACGCTGAGCAATCGCTGTTCGGCGCGCTTCTCGATGTCACCGGTGAGCAGGATATGCTCCTTGCCCGTGCTGATGCGCAATACGCAGCTCTGATTATTGTCGTGAGCGCGGGTGCTTTCCTGATCCGGATGCAGCATATCGAATTGCACCCCGTCCCAGTTCCAGCTCATCCCGTCGCGGCAGCGGTTAACCGGTCGGGCATCCGTGATTCCGCTGACAGGCTGTGACGACGAAATCCAGCCAACCGGCAGAGCCTGCAAAACGGAAGCCGTGCCGCCGGTGTGATCGGTATCGTCGTGGCTCAATATGATGCCGTCCAGAGAGGCGATTCCCATGCCGCGCAGGCTGGGTATCAGGATGCCGCTGTCGGCGTCGTTGGAATAAGCAGGTCCCGTGTCATAGAGCAGGGCGTGATGACGGGTTTGGGCGGCGACCGACAGGCCCTGGCCGACATCGAAGATGGTCAGACGCAGGGTGCCGGATGCAATGGGATCGGGAGAATTCAAAAACATCGGCAGCATCATCAGCCCGCCCAGCCAGCGCGCCGGAAAGCCTCTGGGTGTCAGCAGCCAGACCGCGCCGAACATGCCGGCAACGATGCTCCAGGGGGTGGGTGCGTGTTGTGTCCATACCGGAAATTCTCCCAGCCATTGCAGCGGAACCATGGTCCAGTCCAGCGCGATATGCGCCAGCCACAGCGGTACCTCCGTCGGTAATGCAGCACCCAGCAAGGCGAGCGGTACGACGATCAGGCTGACCAGCGGGATTGCAAAGGCATTGGCGATGGGCGAGACCAGCGAAAGCTGCCCGAACAGCGCCAGCAGCATCGGCATCAGGCCCAGCGTCACCGCCCATTGCACGATTGCATATTCGCGCAGGAATGGTAAAGCCCGGGACAGTTTAGCCGGAATTTTCCCGGGCGCGCCTGACGCATTCCGGATGACGGCGTCACTATCCCTGCGTCCGATGCGATGTGAGGTGGTGTACAGGATGAGCGCCACCGCGCCGAACGACAGCCGGAAACCGGGGGAGAGCACCGCCCATGGATCGGGGATCAACACGCCCAGGATTGCGATGCCGAGTATCTGAGTGAGCGAAAAATTGCGATTGAGCCAGAGGGCGCAGGCGACGGCCGCTACCATGAATACGGTGCGCTGCGCCGGTACGCCAAAGCCTGCCAGCAGCGCGTAGCTATAAGCCACCGTGAATGCGCCGATGGCGGCGGCTTTTCTTGCCGGCAGCCACAGGGTAAGTCGCTCGCTGCGCCGCCACAGCCAGTAGATGAGCGCAAACCCCATGCCGGAGAGCATGGTGATGTGCAGGCCTGAAATGCTCATCAGGTGGATCACGCCGGTGCGCCTGAATAGCTGCCATTGCGCCTGCGAGATGCTGTCCTGATCGCCTACGGCCAGCGCCGTCAATATACCGGTATAGGGCGCGCTGCCCAGTGTGGCGATAAATTTGTCGCGAACCGCTTCGCGCCACGACTCAATGCGGTAGGATAATCCGCCTGCAAGGGCGTCCAGACGAACATTATCGCCCCGGTTATTCACGTATCCGACTGCGCGCACATTGTTTTCCAGCGCCCATAGTTCAAAATCGAAACCATGCGGATTGCTGCTGCCGTGCGGTTGTTTCAGGCGCACAGTGAATTGCCAGCGCTCACCGGCATGTACAGTCTGAGGCGGATTTTTCGGGTCTGAGTAGGTGGAAAGGTAGATATGTGGCGGCGCGCTGACACCGGGGGTGAGCGTTTTTTCGACATCAAAACCGAAGCGCTGGCCGCGTTCGGTGATGTGCGGCAATTCGGCAACCACACCAATTACGCCAATGTCGCGTCCCTGCCAGTTATCGGGCAGGCTGACGGCCAGCCGCTGTTCGCCCTGCCAGGCAGACCAGTAAAATCCGGCGCCGCAGGCAAAAGCCGCGATCAGCAGCGCGCGGGTAATGCGCAGGGCAAGCGTCCGGGTCGGAATCAACAATACGAAGGGAAAACCGAGCAGCAGCCATCCCGGGGCAAAATCCGGCAGTGCGGCCTGCTGTTGCAGCAGCCACACGCCGAAAGTGAAAAATATCGCGAAGAGCACCATGCGGCATAGCTTACCGCCGAATCAGCCGCAGTAGGTATTTCCTGATGCTGAAACTCAGGGGCAGGTGGTTGGAATGCCGTGACGTGCAGCAGCAGCGATAACAATATGAACTGCACGAGTCAGCTATGAGAGGCCAATATGAACGGGGCGTAAATTCGCATTTGCGGATTAGAGTTCGGCTGCTTCAACTCGTCTTATGGTCTGGCTAAAAAAGCCAGGCGCCAAGTTGGTAATAATCGAAACCGCTGCTTCGGCCTCCCAGGCAACCCGCCAGAAAGTCTTCCGTTTTCCTGAATTGCTTCAGTCTGAGCGGCCAGTCTGTAATCCCATGGCCTGTTCCGGGTACCAGCCAGAAATCCACCTCTTTGTGGTATTGCCTTAGTTTGTCTACCAGCTCGATACTCTGTTCTTTGCGCACTCTGACGTCGTCGGCACCCTGGATAACCATCAATGGTTTGGTGATGTCGGCTGCTTTAAACAACGGAGACTTTGCCCGCATGATCGCTCGATCCGCTTCCCTGGTCGGGTCTCCCACATATTGATGCCAGAGATCCATTTCCAGTTTCCAGTACGGAGAAAAATCTTCGAGCAGCTTTACCAGATCGGTCGGGCCAAACATATCGATGCCGCAAGCGAAAGTATCCGGGGTAGAACTCAAGCCGACCAATGCCGCATAGCCGCCGTAGCTTCCTCCGACGATGGCGATTTTAGCCGGGTCGGCGATGCCCTGAGCGATTGCCCAGTTGACACCATCGAGAAGGTCGTCCTGCATCTTGTCCGCAAATTCGCCGATGGCAAGTTCCTGAAAGTGACGACCATAGCCGGTTGAGCCTCGATAGTTGATCTGCAAAACCGCGTAGCCACGGTTGGCAAGAAATTGAATATCGGAATCGTATTGCCAGTAGTCCCGATCCCATGGGCCGCCGTGCACCCACAGCACCATGGGTAAGTGCCGTGGCGGCACGTCCCTTGGCAAAGTAAAATAACCATGCAGGGGAACGTTATCCCGACTTATGATCTCAATGGGCGTGGTATCGGCCAGGATATTCTTGTAGGCAAGAATCGGCGATGAACCGAGCAATTGCAGGTGACTGCTCTTGATGTCATACAGGTAATATTCATACCCTTGATCTGTATTTAGATTGATCGTCACACGATGAAATTGGTTGTCGCTGCTGTCGATGGTGTAATTTGCATGAGCCTTGTTCTTCATAAAGGCGGCGTTCAGAGACTGATCCAGCATCACCGCCTTGGGGTAATCCGGATATGAGAACGCGATGAGTGGAATGCCTGTGACAGGATGTATGTAAACCCTGGAAATATCGACCATCGGGTCGGCATAGACAACCTTCTCCTTGCCGGAGTCGGCCGCAAGTTCGATCAACGCCTGGCGATCCTTGTCTTTATTGGAGAGCAGATAGATTCTGGCTCCCTTATCGACGATGCTGATGACTTGCACATCATCGCTTAATGTCCATTGATATACGCTTTTGTAACCGGGCTCGCCCGGTTGGCTGATCTCCAGTGAATAGGCATTCGCCTGTTTGACGATACGACCTGTCAGCTCTCCCTGCGGATTGGTCAGCCATTGAGTTACATTGCCCGGATTCTGCGCGATCAAGGTCTGTTCTTTGGTGTCGATGTTGACCCGGTACAGGTCGAAAACAGTCTTGTCGCGTTGATTGTTCGAGATTAGCACATGTTCGTTATCGTTCAGGATTTGTTGAATCAGCAGCGATTTCACCCCGCCGTAATGCGAAATAAGTTTAAAAATTTTGTGCTCGTCGGTTTGTTCGGTATCGATCGTGAAGACCAATGAATTTTCAGTCCCAGACTCATCTAACGAATTACAAATGAGATGGCGATTGTCCTGCGCCCAAACAAACCCCCCATAAATCATTCCCGCAGGAATAGTGCGCAGGGTGTTGTTCTCAAGATTTTTGATGTAGATGTGCAGGGAAACGCCCTTTACGGCAATCCAGGCCAGTTTTTTCCCATCCGGAGAAATTTGATAATTAAAGTTGCTGCCCCGGTTGGCTACGAAATCATGAACCGGAATCAACTCCGGTAAACCCGCAGCGGTTTTCAGACTCGGATGGATGACCGTGGTCGCACAACCCGTCAGTGCAGCGATTATTATCAATAAACTCAGTATTTTCATCTATGCCGCTTTCATTTTTGTTTCGCGCCGTTTTGCTGGTGCAGACGGTTCAGGGTTGTCCATGGTCAGCAGTTTTTGCAATGCCAGAATGTAGTTCTGTAACGCAGCACGCCCGGTTGGGCTCAGGGCGTAACAGGTCTGGGTGCGGGCCGCACTGTCGTCCTTGCGCACATTCACGTAATCGGCGGCGATCAGTTTTTTCAGGTGTGAATCCAGGTTGCCGTCGGACACATCCAGTTGCCGTTTGAGTTCGGAAAAGGTAGCCTCACCCGCGCCCGCAAGGAAGGCGGCGAGCTGGGTGCGTAAGGGTTGGTGCAATAGCGGGTCGAGCATTTCCATGTTTATTTTTGATCCATTTTTATGTGCAGCATTCCGGCATTGCTGCCGTCTTTCTGCGGAATCTGGAGTTCCAGATTAGTTTGTATCAATTTGTAGCCGGGCTGCCAGTTCTGGCCGTCGAGGCTGGCAAATTTGCGGAACACATAGATATCGTGCTTGAGCGTGACGTGAAATGTGGCGGATTCTGCGCGCTCGAACAGGCTGCCATCCACCATCGTGGTGACCGGCAGCGGTGTGCCTGCCGGGAAATGCAGCACGTAGTTGTCACCCGACGGCAGCGGCTGTCCGAATTCGATTCGCGGTGTCCTGGCAATTTCAGAAGCGCTGGGCGGGATTCCGGCACAGGCGGTGAGAGAGGCGGCAATGAGAGAGGCGAGTATCAGACGTTTCATGGTGATCTCCTTGGGCTATTGATTGGGTTGATGTATGGTTTCGACGATCAGACTGGTGCGTAGCTGTGGTCCCGTTTGCGGTATCAGCTCGGCCTTGATCCACGGGATGCGCAGCCAGCTCGATTCGCGCGCCTGATTCCAGCTCTCGCCGGGAAATCGCCATAGTCCTGTGGGTTGCCCGTCGTTCATTACGATTTCGAGCGGCTCGTTCAGGATAAGCGGTAGTTCAGATGTGTTGCCTGCGCGGAACAGATTGCCGGAAACTTCGAATTTGACGGGAATGGTACTGCCCGCAGGCAATGCGATGATCTGCCGTGCGGCGGGGTTGGTCTGGTATGCGGCCAATGATACGACGGGCGCATCAATGGGCGACGCGCTGGCATTGGCTACCCGTTGCGCCAGAAGCGGCGGCATCAGCACGCACAGCAGCCAGCCCACCGATTGCACCAGCCGCAGCCAGGAGGTGCGTTGACGACCGCGATCGAGCATTGCAGCGAGCAGCGGCAGCCCAAGCCCCAGCGTCGAGGCGGCGATCCATTGCGTAGCCGTGTAGTTGAGGCGGAAGGCCAGCATACTGACGCCGATGGCGATGATGAGTGCGCCCGTCCATTCCAGCAGTTCTTCGGAAAACAGGCCGTGCACATAAAGTCCCAGACCCGCCAGCACCAGCCACGCGGCGAAGATCATGTAACCGCCGCCGTAGAAGAACATCGCAAAGGTCATCAGCACGCCGACCGACATCAGCAGCCACCATACCTTGAGCACCTGGCGGTGGATGAACGACCAGGCTTCGTCGCGCGCCTGTTTTGCGCGACGGGTGAGCTGCCAGTCGAGCAGACTGACACCGGCAAGCGTAATCGTCAGCACCGTCAGCCAGGCAATCGCGCGTTGCGCCAGATCCGGAAATTGTTCGATAGTCAGGATGCGGTCGCTGAAGAATATCAGCCCGCCGAAGCTGATTCCCCACAGGGTCAGACTGTGACGTTCGATGCGCAGGTTGCGATGTCCGGCGGACAGCATCGAATGGATTGCGTCGAGTTGTTGTGTTGCGATTTGCGACATGAAATTCTCCTCGATTTGATAATTATTCGTGTTGTCCTGAAAATGAACCAGTTGCTACACCCCACGACCATGAACCGGAAAATTTCCGGGTCTTGATATCCAGTTTTCCTGTAAATCGAGCGCCTTCAATAATTCCTAGACCCAACATCTCGATTAAACCATTCGGTGCTACTTTGCCCCTGATAATAAAACTGATGGCGTCCAGCTTGTCTGATTGCCCTGAACCGGATACGTTTCCCGTGCCATCCAGATGAATGGAAAAAGAGCCTTTGTCGTATCCGTTGTAAGTGCCGTAATACTCTCCGTCGATGTCAGGCGTGGGTTCAGCGATGCGGTATTCTTTTTTAGCGTAGTCTTTTACCTGTTTTAGTAACTCTTCCGTATTGAGCAAAGCTGTTTTTTCCGATATTTTTAAACCGGATGTCGCGGCGAGTTTTGGAATTTTGCCGGTTTCACGCTCTTCTGCGCTACGCTCTCGCTTTACATGTTCAGGCGCATGACTCCTGATTTGAACAGTTTTTTCTGGCAATGCCGGGGACAAATGGGTCAGGTGCACCGTCAGGCGGGGTTGTGCACTTATGTAATGTGTATTCCAATTGATCTGGGAAAGCACACACGCGTGCATTATCAGCGAAATTGCCAAGGGCCATGCAAGGCGCTGTATTGGCGAGAAATTATCGGAAAGTGACGGATGTTTATATGTGAGCATCGAATCTTCCGATTGTGACTCGGTTTTACAAAGTATATAACTCTGTAAAACAGAGTGTCAATAAACGGATCGATTTTCGCCGGGGATTTTGCGTAGAATGCCGTCATGAGAAATTTTTTAAACAAACTGTTGCCGCACCACGAATCGGTTAAGAACAACCGCTGGCTCAGACCGTTTGGCAAGTGGTTGCAAAGGCCCGCGCTGTGGCATCTGCATCGCCGTTCTGTGGCGGGAGGGGTCGCGGTAGGGCTGTTCTGCGGGTTGATACCGGGGCCGCTACAGATGCTGGCCGCCACGTTGTTGGCTTTGCTGTTCCGCGTCAATTTGCCGGTTGCGCTGTTTGCCACGCTGTACACCAACCCGTTCACCATCGTGCCGCTCTATCTGCTGGCCTACCGGATCGGCATCCGGGTGAGCGGCGCTCAGCTGACGGATGTGCCGCCGGCATTCCCGACCTTGCATGCCGATGGATTGTGGGGCTGGCTGGCGGGCATGGGCAAACCGCTGCTGATTGGTTTGCCGTTGCTGGCGGTGTGTCTTGCAATTGCCGGCTATTGTGCGGTGCGTATCGTCTGGCGTGTGGCAGTGGTTTTGAAATGGCGCGCCAGAGGGCGGCGGCGGTTTGGATAATTATTCAAAGCCGTGTCTGTTGAACGCAGTATCTGTAGGTCGGGTTAGGCGCGGTTTTTTGCGCCGTAACCCGACGTTTGTACCAAATTACTGGATTGCCACGTCGTTGCACTCCTCGCAATGACATTTTTGGTTCCGGCTTGTCCGGCTTAGGTAAGTGGCAATTACAAAAGCCCCCATTTATGAGCAGCAGTTCGTCATTGCGAACCGCATCAGCGGTGTGGCAATGACGGGATTGCTTCAGCAAGCTCGACGGGATTTAATTTTAGTCTGCGGCATGATGCAACACCCCATCGACCAGTTTCAGGCTGCGCTGCATGCGTTTTGCCAGTTCCAGATCGTGGGTGACGACGATGAAGCTGGTGCCCAGCTGTTCGTTGAGCTGCTGCATCAGATCGAACAAATCTTCAGCGCTCTTGCGGTCCAGATTGCCGGTCGGCTCGTCCGCCAGCACGCAGGCAGGTTGCGTGACCAGTGCGCGGGCAACCGCCGTGCGCTGGCGTTCGCCGCCCGACAGCTCGGCGGGCAGGTGATCGAGTCGATGGGCAAGCCCCACTTTTTCCAGCATCGCGGATGCAATCGGCCCGGCATCAATGCGTTTCATGCCGCGTATCAGCAGCGGCATCGCGACGTTTTCCAGCGCGCTGAATTCCGGCAACAGATGGTGAAACTGATACACAAAGCCCAGCGACCGGTTGCGGATTTGGCCTCTCTGCGTCTCGTTCATTTGCTGCACTTGCTGGCCCAGTATCTGCACGCTGCCGCTGGTGGCGTTATCCAGCCCGCCCAGCAGATGCAGCAGGGTGCTCTTGCCGGAACCGGATGCACCGACGATGGCGATGCGCTCGCCGCGTCCGACTTCCAGACTGACGCCCTTGAGCACCGGAACTTCAACTTTACCTAACGTGAAGGTCTTGCTCAGGTCGCGGCAGGAAATAACACAGTTCTGAGTTTTGAGCTCTGAGTGCTGAGTTATAACGCTTTGATTTTTAGTACTCAGTCCTTTTTCCTCACCGCTGTTTTCTGTATCCTCAATCCCCAATCCTCGATCCTGAATTTGTTTACTCATAGCGCAGCGCCTCCGCCGGTTGTGTCTTGGATGCCCGGTAGCTCGGGTACAGCGTCGCCAGCAGGCTGATTACAAAGGAGATGCCCGAGACCAGCAGCACCTCGTGATAGCGCAGATCGGACGGCAGTTCGCTGATGTAATAGACATCCTTGGAGAGGAACTGCACGCCGAACAGATGTTCGATGAACGGCACCACCACGTTCAGGTTGAGCGCCAGCAGGATGCCGCAGAGGCTGCCTGCCAGCGTGCCGATCAGACCGATCACCACGCCCTGCACGATGAAGATTTTCATGATGCTGGCGGGGGAGGCGCCCAGCGTGCGCAGAATGGCGATGTCGGCCTGTTTGTCGGTGACCGCCATCACCAGCGTGGAGACGATATTGAAGGCGGCGACCGCGACGATCAGCGACAGGATGATGAACATCATCTTCTTTTCCATCTTGACCGCGCTGAAATAGTTGCTGTTCTGATGCGTCCAGTCGTTGGCATACAGGCCTTGCGGCAACTGGTGCTGCAGCTCGGCGGCCACCTCGGGAGCCTTGTCGATATCGCGCAATTTGGTGCTGATGCCGGTCACCGCATCGCCCAGTTGAAACAGCTTTTGCGCGTCAACGATGTTGATCAGCGCCAGGCTGTTGTCGTAAGGCGCCATGCCGATCTCGAAGATTCCCACCACGCGGAATTGTTTTAAACGCGGCATCATGCCGGCGGGCGTGATCGAACCTTGCGGCGCGATCAGCATGACTTTTTCGCCCATCCGCACTCCCAGTGCGCGCGCCAGATCGGAACCCAGTACGATGCCGAAGTCGCGCAGATCGGCCAGTTTGCCCACCTTGATTTTATTGGCAAGCTCGGTGATGGCAATCTCTTTCGCAGGGTCGATGCCGCGCACCATCACGCCCTGCACGCTCTGACCATACGACAGCATGCCTTGCCCTGCCACATAAGGTGCGGCGGCCAATACTTGCGGGTTCTGTGCGACCTTGTCCAGTATGGGTTGCCAGTCATCCATGCGCCCGCCGTCGGCGACCACTTCCAGATGAGGCGATGCGCCCAGCATGCGCGCGCGGATTTCCTTCTGGAAACCGTTCATCACCGACAGCACGACGATCAGCGCCATCACGCCCAGCCCCATGCCCAGCATGGAAATCAATGAAATGAAGGAGATAAAATGGTTGCGCCGCTTGGCGCGCGTGTAGCGCAGGCCGATGAACAGTTCGTAGGGTTGCAAGATAAAATAGTCGCGTTGATGGAACGGGCGACAGTTTGCCACAACCTGACGATAACAGTGCGTTTTGCAGCAGAAAACCGGTAAAATTTCCATTGAACAATCCAGAGCAGGGGGATGATATGAACGATGCTATAGAACTGCCAATCTATACCGATGGAGAGCTTGCCGGACTCAGCCCGGCAGAATTGATTGATATCGTGATCGAAAACGAAGATCGCGTCCCGCGCAACCTCATCGACGAATGCGCCCGGCGCGGCGACGAAATGTCGGCGTATCTTTCCATGCTGCATCGGGATGGTTTTCTCTGGGATTCGGATTACAGCGACGGTGTGTGGTGGTTGCGACTGCATGCGGCGATGATCCTCGGGCTTATCCCGAGTGAAGAGGCCGGGTTGTTGCTGGTTGACATGATGTACAGTCTGTCGCTGGAAGAAGACGAAAATATGCAGGACTGGCTGGCAGGTGAATGGTCAGCATTATTCAGGAATAAACCGAATAGTGTGCTGCCCGCAGTACGTGAACTTTGCGAAGACCGGGATATGGACTGGTATATGCGCGCCAATGCGATTGAAGCGTTGCTGTTCGCAGCTTCACGGCAAGACGGTGAAACGCTCGAACAGACGCTGGCATGGGCGGCGAAAATGGCGCTCGAAGAAGATGAAGATTGGGATGTCTGTCTGACAGCCGCACATATGCTGCTGTATTTTCCGCGTCCACAGTATCGCCAATTGCTCGAAGAGCTGGTGCCGCTACAGGATGATTATGACAGGCGTTTTGACATGCAGAGCATAGAGCGTGCCTACGCCGGAAAATATTATGCTCCCGAATGGGAAAGATTTACCAATCCATGGGAGTTCTATGAGCCGGATGCCATCGCCAGGCGTCAGATACGCTGGCGCGACGAGGCACTGAAAAATGACGACCTGGATGATGATTTTCCAGGTTTGAGCGAGGGCAAGGATTTTCCGGATGATTTTTATCGTCACTATGAACCCGTCGAGCCTTACGTTCGTCCCGAACCCAAGGTCGGTCGCAACGATCCCTGCCCCTGCGGCAGCGGAAAGAAATACAAGAAATGCTGTCTGGCAAAAGAGTGACTGGCTAAAATTCTGAGATTGTTGAGTTGGTAAATAAGTAAGTTTGTCTTTCCCGCGAAGGCGGGAAACCAGCAGGAATAACAGACCACGAAGCCAGCAACATCTCGGGGAAGCGCTGACTTTTCGTCGGTCTGTTCTTCCGCGTAGATTGGCCTGAGGAGACTGACCATGGATCGCATGCAACGAATGTACAGGCTGCATCAGGCAATTTCCTCACGCCGATATCCCGTCTCTTTTCAGTTGTTACAGGAGGAGCTGCAATGTTCGCGCGCCTCGGTCAGGCGCATCATTGCCGAGATGCGTCAGGATTTCAACGCACCGATCGAATATGATCGCGTACAGAACGGATACTATTATGCGCAGGCAGACGGAAAAGCCTTCGAGCTTCCCGGATTATGGCTCAGTTCAAGCGAACTTTATGCGCTGCTGACGGCTTACCAATTGCTGGTGCAGGTTCAGCCCGGCCTGCTCGATGTGCAACTCAAACCGGTACGTGAGCGCATCGAAAAAATACTTGCGGGACGGCAACTTGGCAGCCAGGAAATTGCAAGTCGGGTGCACATCCTGCGTATGACCGGGCGCAATGTGGAACCGGCCTGTTTTCAGACCGTGGCAGGCGCGCTGCTCCAAAGGAACAGCCTGCACATCACCTACCACGGGCGCGGCAACGATCAAACCAGTTCGCGCGAAATCTCCCCGCAACGGCTAGTCCATTACCGCTCCAACTGGTATCTCGATGCATGGTGTCATGACAAGAATGCCCTGCGCAGCTTTGCCGTCGAACGCATCAGTGCAGCCGAAGTCTTGCCGCAGCGTTGCTTTGATATCACGGAAGATAAACTCGATGCGCATTATGCAAGTTCCTATGGCATATTTGCCGGCGAACCCAAATACACCGCCCTGTTGCGCTTCACTCCCGAACGCGCCCGCTGGGTGGCTGATGAACATTGGCATCCACAGCAGCAGGGATGCTTTCTGGAGAACGGCAGTTATGAGTTGCGCATTCCGTATTCCGACCCGCGTGAGCTGGTAATGGACATCCTCAAATACGGGCCTGATGTAGAGGTGCTCGGCCCTGACGAATTGCGGCAGGAAGTAAAAACCCGCCTTCTGGCGGCGATGGCCAATTATCAAAAATAAAGATTTGACAGGCTCAGCTTTTGATACACCAGGGGGTATAAACTGCGCAGCAATTGCAAAATTCAGGGATGCCAATATGTCCGATCAGCGTGAGGATACGATTTTAGTTACGGCCGCTACGCTTAACGCCAGTCAAGCTGGCGTTGGCCTTCACTGTAACTTCGTTTTCAACTACTGGGGTAAGGCCGACCCAGCTTATCCGTACGAGCAAAAATGGCACCCGCTGGCCTATCACTCTCTGGATGTGGCATCTGTTGCAGCATCTTGGTGGGATGAAAGCTCAACCATTCAGCGCACTTTCCTTGCCGCTTTTAGTTACGCGCCATTACAGCCAATCCAATTACGCGCCTGGATTCTGTTTTTCACGGCCTTGCATGATCTCGGAAAATTCGATGTGAGATTCCAGCTAAAAGCCCCGTGGGCGCTTGCCGCAGCCTGGCGACCACTTGGAGACAAGGATCACGGCGTGTCAAAGAACGACAGCGAAAAGTTCGACCACGGTTGGGCGGGTATCGCTTGGCCGAATCAGGAGTATCGACTATGGCTTGGAGACAAAGATGTTGATCGCGAGATATGGGAGCGGTGGAAGCCTTGGCTGGCTGCGGTAACGGGTCATCATGGAGATTTTTACGAACCTACAAAAATTTGCGCGCCAGAGGCTGATGACGAGATCATTGCTCACGATCGTGCCGCACGCCACGCATTTATTTCCGCGCTGGCCGACATTTTCCTCGTGCCAGAGGGACTTGGCTTTCAGGATTTGCCCCCGTTAACTTCGCCGAGCGCGCAATCTTTGCTGGCTGGTTTCTGCTCCGTGTGTGACTGGATAGGCTCCAACACTGAGGTGTTCGCATATCAAAAACCTGACACTTCATTAGCCGATTACTTTGTCGCAAGCGTGGGGAAAGTTCAGGCAGAAGATGTGTTGCATCGCTTCGGACTGCTTGCAAAAGCGGTGAGCTATAAAGGTTTAAGCGCTTTGCTCAAGCCTGAAGAATCACCGCGCGGAATTCAGGTTCTGGTGGATAGTTTGCCGACCACACCGGGTTTGACACTGATCGAGGCACCCACCGGCAGCGGCAAAACCGAAGCCGCTCTGGCTTACGCTTGGCAGTTGCTGGATCAAGGCATAGCGGACGCTATCGTATTTGCGCTACCCACGCAAGCGACCGCCAACGCCATGCTTACCCGCGCCGAAGAGTTCGCAGTGAAAGTGTTTGGCAATGCCAATGTAGTACTCGCACACGGCAAGCGCGACTTCAATGAATCGTTCCAGCATCTGATCGAAAGCGGGCAACGAAAAACCTCGCAAGGTAAAGAAGAGGCTTCCGTCCAATGTGCCACATGGCTCGCCAATAGCCGCAAACGTGTGTTTCTCGGTCAGATAGGTGTTTGTACTGTAGATCAGGTATTACTGTCCGTGTTACCTGTCAGGCACAAATTCGTGCGCGGTTTTGGTTTGAACAAATCCGTGCTCATCGTGGATGAAGTTCATGCCTACGATGCATACATGCACGGCCTGCTCGGCGAAGTATTACGCCGCCAGAAAGCCGTCGGCGGCAGCGTTATTTTGTTGTCCGCCACGCTACCCGCTGGTGTGCGCGCCAAGTTGTTGGGGGCGTGGGAATCCAGCGGGGTGGATGATGCGCCGTATCCTGCGTTGTGGCACGCCACACAAGGTGCAGCGTCATGCGCCACCGTGCCTGACAAACACCGCCCGGAACGGCGCGAGGTGATAACCGAATGCCTCAAGCTCCCCGGCGCATTCCCGAATGATGACGTGGTTGGGCGCATCATCGCCGCTGCCGAAACCGGCGCACGGGTAGCGGTGGTGATGAACTTGGTGGACGATGCCCAGCGGCTTGCCCGCTTGCTGCGCGGCAAAACCACAGTTGATGTGGACGTGTTCCATGCGCGTTACCGCTTTATGGACAGGCAAACAAAGGAAAAAGCCACGATTGATTATTATGGCCGCGACGCCGCACGCGACAAGGGGCGCATCCTCGTTGCCACGCAAGTCGTTGAGCAAAGTCTCGATCTGGATTTCGACTGGATGCTTACGCAAATCTGCCCGGTGGACTTGCTGTTCCAGCGGCTTGGTCGTTTGCATCGCCACCAACGCGAACATCGTCCTGCCGGGTTCGAGTTTCCCCGTTGCACTGTGTTGTCAGTAGAAGGCGAAGACTATGGCTTGCACAAACTCATTTACGGCAACACCCGCGTACTGTGGCGCACCGAGCGACTGCTGGCAGGAACTGACCGGATTGTGTTTCCCGAGGCTTATCGGGAGTGGATTGAGCAGGTTTACCAAGATGATGATCGAGATGATGAGCCAGAAATTATCAAACGCGATTACAAAAACTTTACAGGCAAACAACTGGCAGCAAGGGCAGAGGCTAAACGACGCCTCACTACGATGACCGTCAAGTTTTTTCGTGATGAAGATTATGCCGCTACCGCGCTCACCCGTGACGGCGAAATGAGCTTGACGGTTTTGCCTATCCAACCCGATGGTCGCCTGCTGGATGGGCAGGTGTTAAGTACATTAAACGAGCGTGATCTCGCGGAAACGCTTAACCTGCACGCGGTGCCTGCACCCGCCAGTTGGAAGAAACGATTATTAAACTGCCGCCTTGAGAATGAAGGTATTCTGGCAGGCTATCGGCAAATGGAAATGAGCGCTGACGGGCATGGAGGCTGGTCGGCAATGGGTGGAAAGTTTCGCTATTCGGAAGATTTCGGATTGGAGAGGGTTAACGATGAACCTGCTTAAAGACCCATGGATTCCGGTGCGCGCCGATGGCGGTACAGGAGCCTTCTGCCTGCTGACATACCAGCAACTTTTGTGCGAGCCGGGCAAGTGGCAAGTGAGCTTGCCGCGTGACGATCTGGAACTGGCCTGCGTGCAATTGTTGGTGTGTATGACCCAAGTGATGTTCATGCCGGAGGGTGATCCGGCGAGTGATCCGAATGGCAATAAGGCTTTGCGAGCGAGAATTACCAAGCCGCTGTCGCCGGACGAATTTGCTGCCGGTATTAAACCTTGCCATGACTGGTTTGACCTCGACCATCCGACGCAGCCGTTCATGCAGTCACGCGGGGTGAAAGCTGAGAAAGTGACACCTATTCAAAAAATTCTTATTGGTTTGCCAGAAGGCAACAACCATGCTTTTTTCAACGGTGTTGGCGAAGTGAAAAAACTTTCCGGCGCGTTAACGGCTATCGCATTATTCAACCAAGCATCAAATGCAAACAGTATGGGAGGCGGTTTCAAGGGAAACCTGCGAGGTGGCACAAATCCGTATCTGACACCCGTGAATATTTTTGTCATTGGCAAGGATTTACGCGAGACCATCTGGCATAACGTGTTGACGCTACCCAGAATTCAAAAACTTTTGCCGGGTTGGAAGCCTGATTTTGAGCACGACCTGCCGACTTGGGTTAGGCCGATCAAAGCGAATGAACATATCAAGTGGAATGATATTGGTTTGGTACGTGGGTTGTTCTGGCAACCCACGCGACTGGAGCTTGTGCAAGAAAAGACACCATATTCATGCGACATGCTGGAGGGTAAACCAGTGCAGGTATATGCCGTCTTTCTAAAAGAGCAATTCAAATTTTCCGTGGACGGTTTATGGCCGCACCCGCACGGTGCCAGAACGGCAACCACCTCGGATGGTGCGCTGAAATGGAAGTTCGCTTCCTTTAGCGTCACCAGCCCGGCATGGACGCAACTGTCTGAGTTTGTCGTGCCTCGCGGAATAAATGACCCGAATGCCAAGGAAGGTAGTGTGCCCGCTGGCCCAGTGGCTCAAGCCGACGAGTTGGGTGAAGGACGTTTGCATCTTTTGGTGGGCGGTTACTGCGCCAAGCAAGGATCAATTGTCGGTCGCCGTCACGAGATGATCAGCCTTTCCCAAGGGTGGCGGGATGACAAAGGGCATCTGCAAGAACTGGTTGAAATCGGGAAAGATGCAAAAAAGGTGCTGTATGGGAAGCTGCTGATGGCCTCGAAAGGCTATGAAAATAAAAAGAAACGGATCAAGTTAAAAGGCCTCGGCGCAGCCATCCACGAAACCGCCGATAAGCTGTTTTATGCCTGCACTGAAAATTTGATCTATGAGACATTTTCCAATGAACATACATGGAAAGAATGGGCAGCGGCTAGAGTAGGTTTTGCTAAACAGATAGCCGACAAGTGCGACACCATTTTTGATGATCTCACCAAGCCTTATGCGATGAAACCAGAGTTGATTCCGGTCATCGCTTGGGCGAGGTACAGCTTAGACACCGAACTTAAAAAACTGATGGAGGAAGCATGAGTGCCGAACTGCCGGATTTTTTGTCCTTGTGGAGTCGATATACCGCGCTTTCGACTGGTGATAAAGCCGCACTGCGAAGAGTGACTGAGCCAGATGAACTGCGTGAGTTTCACGCACTTTATGCTTTGTTCCCCTACGGTCGAGCGCATGATGGCTGGCTTCGAGTGGCATTCTTGTTGCCTTGGTGCGATGACTGCGGTGACGATCACCGTGATTCATGGCAGGGGTTAGGCAGGTTACTGGTGGGAAAAGGGGTCAACGAGATGCGGGTTTTTCAAGTGGCGCGCGCCAAATCACCCACCGACATTATTCAGTTTAGGCGATTGGCGATACAGCTTAAGCACCCAAAACTGGACTGGAAAAAATTGGGATGGCTGCTGTATCCATCCGAACCGGACGGCTCTTGGGATCGGAGTGCCAAACGCAAACTTGTTGAAGATTTCTACCTCGCTAAATTTACCTCTACAAAAGGAGACAAAAAATGATTGCCAAGAATTTCATCAACTTTCACGTATTGATTTCGCACAGCCCGTCATGCTTGAACCGTGACGATATGAACATGCAGAAAACCGCCATATTTGGAGGGGTCAACCGGGTGCGGGTTTCCAGTCAGTCGCTGAAACGTGCTATTCGCACAAGCGGCTACTACGAAAATAAATTTGGTTCAGCATCTGTTCGGACTAGAGAACTTGAAAAGCTAATTCCGATATTCGTGGATGAATTGCGTAGCGAATTCGAGCCGTCTTTGATTGCGAAAACAATGGAGCTATTCGTTAGGGAAAAGGTTGAAGGCGACGAAGAAACAGAAGATGTTGATGGCGGCGTGGAAGAGGGTGCTGGTAGCGACAGCGGCAAGAGTAAGAAGCTTGCGGTTGCCCCTTGGTCAATTGCTGAAATTCGAGTTCTTTGCGGTATAGTCAACGCGGTTTCACTTACAGAGGAAGAAAAAAGCAAAGCGAGGGAGGCGGCAGGTAAACAAAAAGGTAAAAAGAAAAAATCCGAACACGATTTTATCGACGATGTATTAACTAAAAAACGAGTCAAAGCAGTCAAAGAAAAAATTGATTTGGTTCGTAAAGCAATTGCATCTACGTTAGACATTGCGCTATCAGGTCGCATGGCGACTTCTGGTTTAATGACTTCTGTCGATGGCGCTCTAGCTGTCGCACACGCAATCACCACGCATGCTGTCGAGCCACAAGATGTGGACTGGTTCACCGCCGTGGATGATTTGACGATTGATGCTGGCGAAACCGGGGCGGGGCATTTGGATACCCAGCAATTTTCCTCCGGCGTGTTTTACCGCTACGCCAGCCTGAACCTGAAACAGTTGCAAGTGAATCTGGGGCTGATCGAAAATATCAAGGCGGCAGAAACTGCCGAATCGCGCCAGCGTGCATTGGATATCGGTCGGCATGTATTCCATCTGCTCGCCACGGTTGTGCCTTCTGCCAAACAGCAATCCTTCGCCGCGCACAATTTGGCGGACTTCGCCATTACCAGTTTTTCCGATCTGCCTATTTCGCTTGCCAATGCTTTCGAGCAGCCGGTGCCGGTGAAGCGCAATTATAAAGAGGCGGGATTTCTCAAGCCGTCCATCAGTACGCTATCTGACTATTGGGCGCGTATCCACCGCGCTTATGGTCTGGACGAACAGGCGCGCGCCTTTGCGGTGGAAGATGGCATAAAGTTGGGCGATAAGCCCGCGCTGGATTCGCTGAAAGCGATGGAAGATTGGATTGCTAACGGTGGAAAAGCATAAGGAGCCTGCCATGCCGCGCTATCTCATCTTACGGCTGGATGGCCCCATGCAGGCATGGGGTACTCACACCTTTGAAGATTTTCGCCCCTCAAACCAGTTTCCCACGCGCAGTGGTTTGCTTGGCTTGCTCGGGGCTTGTCTGGGCATAGATCGGCTTGACCACGCGGGACTGGAACAGCTTGCCGCCAGTGTCGAATTTGCCGTGCGTGCGGATCGGTCAGTGTTGCGCCCGAATGCTGAAAAGTCCATGCCGAAAAATGCTGTAAAGCTTCCTGATTTTCACACCGTGCTTGCTGCCCGCAAGGTAGATGGATCGGCCAACAAGAACCCCGTGGTGTCACGGCGGGAATACTTGTTCGATGCCGCCTTTACCGTAGCGATTGGCGCAAAACCGGCAGCGCCCGTCACGTTGGAAGCGATTGCCGAAGCGCTACGTCGCCCATGTTATACGCCTGTGCTGGGTCGGCGTTCTTGCCCTATCACTCGGCCTTTGCTGGAGGGCGCACCGATTGAAGCCAGCGATGCCAAGGCCGCACTGGCAAGTGCGTTGCCCGTTGGCGGGCTGATTTATGCCGAAGATGATCTGGAATCCACACAACCCTTGCGCATTCGTGACGTACCCATGCATGGGCGCAATCGTCAGTTTGGCACCCGGCAGGTGTATTTGCATAAGGAGACAGCATGTTTCTGAGTCGTGTAGAAATCCCGTGGGAGTTTGCCCGCAACCCTTATAACCTGCACCGTCAACTTTGGAGGCTATTCCCCGGCGAGGAAAAAGAAACCCGTAGCAACGGCGAAGAATTGCGTCAGGGTTTTCTGTTCCGTATCGAAGACAACCCGACGGGCCGCCCAGCGCGTTTGCTGGTGCAATCGCGGCGCGCGCCAGAAGCCGCAGCAGGGATAGTGATCGTCGGTACGCGCGAAATTCAACCACAGCCTGTTGCAGGTCAGCGGCTGGCATTTCTTCTTACTGCAAACCCGGTCAAGACCATCGCCGATGCGCAACGCGATGCCAAGCCGAGTAAAAAATCTGAAAAATGCCGTGTGCCGTTAATCAAGGAAGAAGATCAGCGCGAATGGATCGCTCGCAAGCTCGCCAGCTCGGGTGAAATTGAAGCTGTCAATATTTTGCCTCATGCGCCTATCTATTTTCGCAAGGGCAACCGAGGTGGCAAGCTGGTTCCTGTTACGTTTGAGGGCGTGTTGCGTGTAAATGATCCAACACGCATGACTGAGCTGCTGGGAAATGGCATTGGTCACGCCAAGGCTTTCGGCTGTGGCCTGTTGTTGGTGCGGCGGATTTGAGCGGATACTTGCAGCTGGGCACCCCCGTTGCTGTGTTGCGTGCGTCGGGGCATGACGCGCTGTACATTGCCGAAACTGATTTGCTGCTGCATGACAGGCGGCACCTCTTTCACTATAATGTATAAAAATATACATCACATTAAGGAACGCAAATCATGCACCGCACCCAGATTTATCTTCAGAATGACATGTACGAAAGGCTTAAGGCACAGTCACATAATGTCGGTGTGAGCATTTCAGAACTCATTCGCCGCTCCCTGGAAAAGGACATCCAGCAAGACCCGGTAGCCGATGCCCGTGCATTTTTCGAACGTCTCAAGCCGTTGGAAAGCTTTGCCAACACTGAGCCGGAAGTCTATGTGCGCAAACTGCGCAATACCAGCCGCCTGCTTCAAGCCAAAACAGATGACGCCTGACTGTCTTGTGCTGGATACCGACATTGTCATCCACCTGCTAAAAAAACAGCCGCAAACGGTGGCGCGTTTTATCGAATTGCTGGAATCGAAAAGCGTGTTTTTGCTGTCGCCTGTTGTTGTGGCAGAAATTTATGCCGGCGCTTTTCAGCGTGAGCACAAAGAGATTGAAACCTTATTCAGCCTCTGCAAACGCATCAGTATCGACAGCGAAACCGGGCTGCAGGCCGGGCATTATGCTCACCGTTACCGTAAAGCACACCAGGGAATTTCTCTTGAAGATTACCTGCTGGCCGCCAGCGCACGGCAGAACCGTTGCCCCTTGTGGACAAGCAACCGTAAGCACTATCCGATGGACGACATAGCGCTGTTCGACCTGCCGGGCTGATTTTCTGTGGCCTTCCTTCTCCCCCCGCTCAAGCCCATCGCCATCAAGGAGCGGCTTTCCATCCTGTTTATCGACAGAGGCCAGCTCGATGTGCTGGACGGTGCGTTTGTCGTGGTGGATAAGAATGGTGTACGCACGCATATTCCTGTCGGTGGCGTGGCCTGCCTGATGCTTGAACCCGGCACGCGAACTTCACATGCCGCTGTGGCACTGGCGGCGAGAGTCGGCACGCTGCTGGTGTGGGTGGGCGAGGCGGGGGTGCGTTTGTATTCGTCCGGACAGCCGGGCGGCGCCAGGGCTGATCGCTTGCTGTATCAGGCAAAGCTGGCGTTGGATGACAGCTTGCGGCTGAAAGTGGTGCGCAAGATGTATGCGATTCGATTTGGCGAGGAACCGCCCGAGCGTCGCAGTGTGGATCAATTGCGCGGCATCGAGGGCGCGCGCGTGCGCGAGACGTATAAGTTGCTCGCCAAGAAATATGGTGTGGAATGGAAGGCGCGCAATTACGACACCAGCGAATGGGACAAGGGCGATTTACCTAATCGCTGTCTTTCATCCGCAACGGCTTGTTTGTATGGCGTGACGGAAGCTGCGGTGCTGGCGGCGGGTTACGCGCCTGCGGTCGGTTTTATTCATACCGGAAAGCCGTTGTCCTTTGTTTACGATGTGGCAGATATATACAAGTTTGAAACGGTGGTGCCGGTGGCGTTCAGGATTGCTGCGAAAAATCCGGCTAACCCGGAGCAGCAGGTGCGCCTCGCTTGCCGTAATGCCTTTCGGGAAAGCCGGTTGCTTGAACGCATCATTCCGGGGATAGAGGAAATGTTGTCGGCTGGCGGAATTACACCTCCTGAAGCGCCGGAGGAATCCGTACTTCCCGCTATTCCTAATGCCGAAGGTTTGGGCGATGTTGGTCATCGTTCTTGAAAATGCGCCACCGCGCCTGCGCGGACGGCTGGCTATCTGGCTGCTGGAGATACGCGCGGGCGTGTATGTCGGAACCTATTCTGCAAAAGTTCGCGACAACATCTGGAGTCAGGTAGAACAGGGTATCGAGGATGGCAATGCCGTGATGGCATGGCGCACCAACAACGAAGCAGGGTTTGATTTTATGACGCTGGGTACGAACCGCCGGATTCCTGTGGAGTTGGATGGATCAAAACTGGTATCCTTTCTCCCGGAATTGGACCAAGGCGCTCTCTAAAAATCTGGTAGAATTTTGCATCGTTGGATTTAATTTAAAATTCAACGAGATGGAAGAAGTGTGTTCCTCACAGGCGTGGGGATGAACCGCATAGCTTGAGTTGCCACAGTGCTGCGTGTTCGTGTTCCTCACAGGCGTGGGGATGAACCGGAGCAGCGGGCGCACTGGCCGGATATGCCGTTGTGTTCCTCACAGGCGTGGGGATGAACCAGGTTCCTTCGCCTGAATTGCTCAAATTTGTCGAGTGTTCCCCACAGGCGTGGGGATGAACCACCACCATAATCAGCTCGGCCACCCCAGCCACCGTGTTCCCCACAGGCGTGGGGATGAACCGCTTGCTCAGGCCATACTTCGCGACTTCTTCATGTGTTCCCCACAGGCGTGGGGATGAACCGGCATTTGCTTGTACGCCAACGCACTGAGCGATGTGTTCCCCACAGGCGTGGGGATGAACCGCCCAACGGGATCACCGTCAGGCTTGAAATATTGTGTTCCCCACAGGCGTGGGGATGAACCGTTTTGCGATCATGACCTCTTCATCCGTCAATCGTGTTCCCCACAGGCGTGGGGATGAACCGGCGCGGGCATATTCGCCATCTTCCATCAGGAAGTGTTCCCCACAGGCGTGGGGATGAACCGCACCATCTTCACTGCCTGCGCTACGACTAAATCCGTGTTCCCCACAGGCGTGGGGATGAACCGTACACCTTACGGGCAACAAATATGGGCGCTGTGTGTTCCCCACAGGCGTGGGGATGAACCGGTACACGATGCCTTTGCGTGGAACCAGGTATGGTGTTCCCCACAGGCGTGGGGATGAACCGTAGTGAGCAGGATTGCGATTACAGTCAAAGTTGTGTTCCCCACAGGCGTGGGGATGAACCGTCGTCAACTTCGTCGTCGATCCGATACAGTCCGTGTTCCCCACAGGCGTGGGGATGAACCGGAATCCTCAATCGATTACGGTTTTCTGTTCAGGTGTTCCCCACAGGCGTGGGGATGAACCGCTAGGCCATTACACCGCGCTGCAAACTGTTCAGTGTTCCCCACAGGCGTGGGGATGAACCTCTTCACAGAGCGTGCGCAGAGCGGGCAGCACACGTGTTCCCCACAGGCGTGGGGATGAACCGAGGCTACTCGAATATCCGCAGGACTTTGATTGGTGTTCCCCACAGGCGTGGGGATGAACCGCCTGGATAGTCTTCGCTACCCAGCAGCGGGGTGTGTTCCCCACAGGCGTGGGGATGAACCGATCGGAGCCGCGATCAAGGGCGCCAAGTCGGTGTGTTCCCCACAGGCGTGGGGATGAACCGGAGAGGCTAGCGGGCGCCCTCGATTGGGAGGAGTGTTCCCCACAGGCGTGGGGATGAACCGCCGTAACCGCGTTGCCGAATGCTCACGAGGTCGTGTTCCCCACAGGCGTGGGGATGAACCGGCTTGGCTCGCATTGCCGCCTGGTCAGCGATCGTGTTCCCCACAGGCGTGGGGATGAACCGACAGCCAGCCTTGCAGTAAACCTGTTCAGGCGGTGTTCCCCACAGGCGTGGGGATGAACCGAGGCTTGCGCTCTTTCCATTCATCTGGAGAAAGTGTTCCCCACAGGCGTGGGGATGAACCGCAAGCCCTGATTTCATGGACAAGGCTGGCGACGTGTTCCCCACAGGCGTGGGGATGAACCGTATCCTGGGGCGATTGTGGCCGTGGATGGCGAGTGTTCCCCACAGGCGTGGGGATGAACCGGCACGGTTGGTGGGTGAGGTTGAGAAGGGGCTGTGTTCCCCACAGGCGTGGGGATGAACCGAAGACTGTATTGTAAAAACGCATATGCAAGCTGTGTTCCCCACAGGCGTGGGGATGAACCGCAACAGACCGAGTAACACGAATTGATTCTGCCGTGTTCCCCACAGGCGTGGGGATGAACCGCCTGCCGCCTGCCCGTGGGGTGCGCCCGAGGTGTGTTCCCCACAGGCGTGGGGATGAACCGCAGCATCTTTAAATCCCGGTGACCGACCATGCGTGTTCCCCACAGGCGTGGGGATGAACCGAAATTACCCAGACCCAGGGGTTCACATCCCATGGTGTTCCCCACAGGCGTGGGGATGAAAACGTGCACCTGATCGTAGCGCCCGCCCTCCGGGGGCCTGCACGTATCATTTATCCTTAATCCAGGGGCGCATTATTTCCCTTGACGATTCCGTGTATTCCATTATAATGCGCGCCCCTGTAAAGCCGATAGTCGGTTTTATAGCCTTGCTCCACCGTCTCGCATGGCGGGGGGCTTTTATTACCATAAGGAGATGTAATGCGACATTACGAAATCGTGTTTATCGTGCATCCCGATCAAAGCGAACAAGTACCCGCAATGATCGAGCGTTATCGCACATTAGTCACTTCCAAGGGTGGTCAGATCCATCGTCTGGAAGACTGGGGCCGCCGCCAGCTGGCCTATGCCATCCAGAAAATTCACAAGGCGCACTATGTGCTGATGAATATCGAATGCAATCAGGAAGCATTGGACGAGCTGGAGCATGCGTTCCGCTTCAATGATGCAGTCTTGCGTCATCTGACCGTCAAGACCAAGACGGCTGTCACTGTTCCATCGGCAATGATGAAGGAAGAAAAATCCCGTTCAGTGCTCAGCGAAGACTTTGTTCAGACCAGAGATGAAAGCGTAGAAGCTTAAATCCGCTCGACTAATCGTTGCAGCGCAAGCGCAACGGCTTATCAATAGAAGGGAATATCATGGCTCGTCCATCAAGCAAGAGTACCGATGACAAAAAGAAGCGTTTTTCTCGCAATAATCTGTTCAAGCGTCGCAAATTCTGCCGCTTCACAGTCGAGAAAATCGCTGAAGTAGATTACAAGGATGTGAATATCCTGAAGGAGTTCATTTCTGAAAATGGCAAGCTGATTCCGGCTCGCATCACGGGTACCAAGACACGCTACCAGCGTCAATTGAGCACCGCCGTGAAGCGCGCGCGTTTCCTGGCTTTGCTGCCCTATACTGATTTGCACTAGGAGTATCGGACATGCAAATAATTCTGATGGAAAAAGTGATCAATCTGGGTCAATTGGGCGATGTGGTCAAAGTCAAGAACGGCTATGCCCGTAACTTTCTGATCCCGCAAGGCAAGGCAAAGCGTGCAACGACAGCCAATATGGCTGAGTTCGAAGTGCGTCGCGCAGAAATCATGGCGGCCGACCAGGCGAAACTGGCTGATGCGCAGGCACGCGGCGAGAAGCTGGCCGGTTTGACCGTGCAGATTTCGCAAAAGGCCGGTGTGGACGGACGTCTGTTCGGTTCCGTGACCAATGCAGATATCGCAACCGCATTGGCAGCTATGGGTTTTGTGGTTGACAAGGCGCAAGTGCGTATGGCCGAAGGTCACCTGAAATCGGTCGGCGATTACACCGTCGGCATTCAGTTGCACACCGACGTGGCAGCCGATATCACGGTTTCCGTGCTCGGCGAACACTAGAACCGTTCGCAGTAAGGCAGCACAAAAAAAGGACTGGAAACAGTCCTTTTTTATTTCCATAAAAGTTTGCGCGAGGCAAGGTAAAATGCGCTTCTTGGCAAGTTCTCAGGTTTAACCATGCAAAATTTCTCAAATTCGGACGCGCAAGTCGATCAGATCAAGCTGCCTCCCCACTCGGTGGAAGCCGAGCAATCGGTGTTGGGCGGCCTGATGCTGGAGTCTTCCGCGCTGGATAAAATCGCCGATCTGATCACCGAAGACGATTTCTATCGTCGCGAGCACCGATTGATTTACCGGCAGATCGTGCGTATGAGCGAGCAGGCCAAGCCGGTGGATGTGATCACGGTGGCGGAATCGCTGGAAAGCAATAATGAGCTCGACAAGGCGGGCGGTCTGGCCTATCTCGGCAGTCTGGTGCAGAATGTCCCCTCGGCTGCCAATGTCAGGCGCTATGGCGAGATCGTGCGCGAGCGTTCCATCATGCGCAAACTGGTGGAGGTCGGGACGGAGATTGCCGCCAGCGCCTACAACCCGACCGGGCGCGATGCCGCGCAGTTGCTCGATGAAGCGGAAGGCAAGGTGTTCGAAATCGCCGAAGCGGGATCGAAGGGCAAGCAGGGTTTCATGTCCATGCCGCCGCTGCTCACTCAGGTGGTCGAACGCATCGAGACGCTGTACGGGCGCGACAATGCCAGCGATGTGACGGGTACGCCGACCGGCTTTGCCGATCTGGACAAGATGACCTCCGGTTTGCAGGCGGGCGATCTGGTGATCGTGGCGGGGCGCCCCAGTATGGGCAAGACGGCTTTTTCGATCAATATCGCGGAAAATATTGCGCTGGACAGCAAGCTGCCGGTGGCGATTTTCAGTATGGAAATGGGGGCTGCGCAACTGGCGATGCGTATGCTGGGGTCGGTAGGCAAGCTCAATCAGCACGATCTGCGCTCGGGCAAGTTGCAGGATGACGACTGGGGGCGGCTGACTCATGCGCTGGGCAAGCTCAACGACGCGCCGATGTTCATCGACGAAACGGCCGCCCTGTCGTCGCTGGATCTGCGCGCACGGGCGCGCCGTCTGCATCGCCAGCAGGGACAGCTGGGCTTGATCGTAGTGGATTATTTGCAACTGATGAGTTCCAACGCGGGCAAGGCCAGCGAGAACCGCGCCACGGAGATTTCCGAAATCTCACGCGGCCTGAAGAGTCTGGCGAAGGAATTGCAGTGCCCGGTGATGGCGCTCTCGCAGCTCAACCGTTCGCTGGAACAGCGCCCCAACAAACGCCCGGTGATGTCCGACCTGCGCGAATCCGGTGCGATCGAGCAGGATGCCGACCTGATTCTGTTCATCTACCGCGACGAAGTCTACAACTCCGATTCGGCGGACAAGGGCAAGGCCGAGATCATCATCGGCAAACAGCGTAACGGCCCGATCGGCACGGTGGCGCTGGCTTTCAGAGGCGAATACACGCGCTTCGACAATCTGGCGTCGAGCGGTTATTGAACTCATCCGGCGGGGCGGAATAAAGTTTGAAGTCGGACCTGGTTTCGGCTACAATGCGCCCTCTTCAAAAGGAGCGTAGCTCAGTTGGTTAGAGCACTTGGTCGACATCCAAGGGGTCAGCAGTTCGAATCTGCTCGTTCCTACCAAAAAATCAACGGGTTAGACCATAAACGGTCTAGCCCGTTTTTAATTGGATGCTGTTCGGCAGATAACGTCATCAGGTCAAAAGAATTCGTATTCCAGTCGAGCCAAAAGTGTTTGGCTCGGGGCGCCGGGGTTGACGCCGAAGACGATGCCGATGCTGTATCCCAGCTCTTTTCCGCCATGTGATCTCAGTTCTCCGGAGAATACAGGCCCTATCTGGTAGGCGTTGTCAACAGGGCGAAAGTAGGCCTCAATGCCCGGCGTGTAGGTGGCGCGGCCGGCATTGATATTGTAGCCTACGCTGTAGGCTGAGCGGATTGCATAGCTGCTGCTTGCCGCGGCGCCAACCTGTTTGCCAAAAATAAAATTGAGTCGCTGATTGATATGTCCGGACATCTTCTCAAACAGCGGGCCGAATTCGACGGCACTCGGCACACCTTCCAGTTTACTGTGTGCATACGATGCCAGAAGTCCCAGGTTTGCCCAGTATTCACCCGGAGAGGTAAGCTGGAATGTGTTCTCCAGCTCATAACCTGAAGGGTGCGTTGAGCCGCCGGGATCGCGATTGAATTGACCGATGTAAGCTTCGGCCTTCCACCAGCTGGTAAAGGCGTGCGCCACCGACACATTGTAGCCGCTGGCGCCATTGAGAGCGCTGCGGCCATCCTGTGAGGCGAAGCCATATACTTCGACTTCGCTTTGTCCCTGGATTACGCTGGGCGAATAGACGATAAAGTCGTTTTCCGCGCGGGCAGCATCCGCTCCCAAAGTAAACATAGTAAACATGGTGGCAAGCGCCGCAATTGCTGCCGAATTCGTTGTCATCGTATGACTCCCTTGGATTGTTGCATGAGGCATTTATTCACTTGCCCAGGCAGATGAAAAGTTGCAATCGCCCTTCAACACCGGTTTTCTATGGGCTTTACCTGCGCCTTGCGGTTGCCGCCATAGACGCGCATCAAAAGGAAAATGCTCAGCAGGGTGCCAACATAGAACACGACCTGTATGCCCGACGGACGCGCAATGTAACCGATCAGTATGTGCAGGAATTGCCCAATCAGACTGTTCTGGCTCAGGATGCCGGAAGTGTTCCACAAGCCGTTGCCCAGCGCGGGCAGAAGTCCTAGCTGATTGAGAAAGCCGGCAGCCTGGGCCGCGAGGCCTGCTGCGAGCAGCAGAATCAGCCAACTCGTGACTGAAAAAAAGTGCCGTGTCGGGATGCGCAACAGGCCGATATACAGGAGCAGGCCGACCAGGATGCCGACGACTACGCCGCCTAAACCGCCCATCAACATATTGATGCTTTGCTCGCCGCCCGTGGCAATTGCCCAGAGAAACAGCACCGCTTCAGATCCCTCGCGCATGACCGCCACCAGCGTGATGATCAGCAATGCGGTCATCGGGCGCTGGCCGGACTGCACGCCGGTACCGACGGCTTTGACTTCCGATGAGAGCTGTTTGCCATGCGCACTCATCCACACGTTGTGCCACGTCAGCATGGCCACCGCACTGAGCAGTATCACCGCATTGAGCAATGCCTGGCCGTTGCCGGAAAATTCGGAAGAGGCGACATTGGCCAGAATGGCTACGATGGATGCGCCCAGCAGTCCAAGCGTGATGCCCGCAGCGACCCATCTGCCCCGATTGACGATGCCGCGGCTGGCGCCCAGCACGATGGCAATGATGAGGGAGGCTTCCAGCACTTCCCGAAACATGATGACGGCCGTTGCAAGCATGATCAGTTTCCCTTGCCGGCGGCGGGTTTGACGATGATAGCTCCCTGCATGTCATGGTCGAAGTCATTGAAGAACCGGTAGCTTCCGGCGTCCAGCGGTCCGACGTAGATCGTCACTTCGCCATGTCCGGGCACGACGATTTCGCGCGAAAGGTCATAGCTTTCGAACTCGATCGGCATGGCATCCTGGTTGCGAATGACGACTTTTGTTTTGCTTGCAGCCGGAATGCTTAACTGGGCAGGGACAAACTTCTGGTGGTCAACGACCAGTGATGCCGTAGGTTCATCGGCGGCCAGCACCGGATTGTGCAGGGCGAATACGCCGACCAGCAGGGATAATAAAATTCGCATGACGATTCCTCGTATAAAGTTTTTGAAGTACCTGTTGCTAATGCTAATCATTCTCATTTGTAATTGCAAGTGATTTTTGATATAATTTATTTCCCTTACACTGTGCGGAGACATCACCATGAACGAGTTGATACAGCTCAAAAGCGCCGGGCTGAAATCCACTTTGCCGCGACTCAAGGTGTTGAGCCTGTTTGAAAGCGGCAATGATCGGCATTTAAGTGCGGAAGATGTCTACAGGAAGCTGCTGGCCAGCGGTGACGACGTGGGGCTGGCGACGGTATACCGGGTGTTGAATCAGTTCGAACAGGCGGGGCTGCTGGTCAAGCACCACTTCGAGGGCGACAAGTCGGTGTTCGAACTCAATCAGGGCGAGCACCACGATCATATCGTGTGCCTGCAATGCGGAAGGGTCGAAGAGTTCTACGACGCAACCATCGAATTGCGCCAGAAAAAAGCCGCCGCCGAACGAGGCTTTGCCGTGCACGATCATTCGCTTTACATTTATGCGAATTGCATCAAGCCGAAGTGTCAGTATAAAAGTTGACCGGTGCACAGCCGCATTTCACCGCCGCACCGGGCTGCCCCGAACTTTGTATAAACTTTTGCGCGGTTCTGACAATTGCAGTGCCGTTTTCTTGCGCGCAGTTCGCAGTTCAATGACGGCGTTTGGATTGTGCCTGACGCTCACCCCAGCTGCAACCCCAGGCCACTGGCACGCTGAGATTGCTGCTCAATCGCCTGGTGCAGCAATCCCGCCTGCCCTTCAATCAGCGTGAAATTCTCCCGCGCGCGGGTGATGCCGGTGTAAACCAGTTCCCGGGTCAATACTTTGGCGCCGCCCAGTGGCAGTACCAGTGCGGTATGCAGGAACTCGGAACCCTGGCTCTTGTGCACGGTCATGGCAAATGCGGTTTCCACGTGGGCCAACCGGCTCACGCCGACCGAGCGCAAGCGGTCGCCGTCCAGAAAGTAGACGCGCAGCGCGGAATAAGCTCTCGTGCCTGGCAGCGCCACGCCCACATCACCATTAAAAACGCCCAGTTCCGGATCGTTGCGGGTGACCATGACGGGGCGGCCGGCAAACCACTCACCCGCAGGCTTTAAAAGGCCTGCCGCCGCCAGTGCCTGCTGGACGGCTGCATTTAAACTTTCGGTGCCCCAGTCTCCCTCATGGACAGCACACAGGATGCGAAACCGCTCAAAAGCCAGCAACACGCTTTTTACCCAGCTTTCATGGTGATCTGCATGGGTCATGGCGTCCCGGGGCGGCGATCTGACCAGGCGCAAATAGTCGGCGTAACAGGCGGGGGCTCCCGGTCTGCCATGGACTGCCAGATCCGGCGCCGTGCCCGCAGTCGGGTGGGATGTTGTCTGCAAGATGCCTGTCGTATCGCGGGCGATCAGTTGCCGGGCCAGTTCGGCATTGCCATTATTGACCGCCCAGGCCAGCTGACCGATGAGTCCTCCAAAGCGGCGACTCTTGCGCAGCATCACCGTCTGCTGCGCCAGCGGCGTGGTTTTAGCATCGTCTGCCAGAAATTCGCGGGGCAGGGTAATGCCTGCAACGGCCTTTGCATAGCGTGCGGTTTCCGGGTCGTAATGACCGTGCAATGCGTCGCGGCAAAGGTCGCCAAGCACGGCCCCTGCTTCCACCGAGGCCAGCTGATCCTTGTCGCCCAGCAAGATAATCCTGGCCCCTGCCGGCATGGCTTGCAGCAGGGCCGCCATCATTTCAAGATGAATCATGGAGGCCTCGTCCACGATGAGGATGTCTATATCCAGCAGATGGCTGGCATTGAAGCGCAACTGTCGCGTGTCGGGCCGTGCGCCCAGCAGTGAGTGCAAGGTTCTGGCTGCGCCCATGCGCCTGGTGAACGTTTCCAGATCGAGCTCGTTGCCCAGACGACGGCTCAATTCCTGCAAGGAAACATCTATCGATTGACGCAGCCTTGCCGCTGCCTTGCCGGTGGGCGCTGCCAGCGCTACGCGCAGGCGCTCGGGTTCTGCATGGGTGGCAAAAAGCAAAGCCAGCAAACGGGCGGCGGTGTAGGTCTTGCCGGTGCCGGGGCCTCCGGTAATGACGGTGAGACTGGCGCGCAGGGCTACCGCACAAGCCAGTTTTTGCCAGTCGACTTCATTGCCCGACGGATCGAACAGGCGATCCAGCCATCGCCTGACCGGCGCCTCATCCACGGGGTGGACAGCCGTTGTGCGTTGCAGGACATCACAGGAAACCTGGCGTTCGTGCAGCCAGTAGCGGCGCAAATACAGCAGCGGTTCATCGGTGGTGCCGCCAAGCACCAGAGGTTGGCCGCGATCGGTCTCTTCATGGGAGCTGGAGGGGTTCAAGGTGATCGAGCGTACCAGCGGACTTGTCCTCAAGGCGCTCAGCCAGTCGGACAAATTGCCGGGCAGCGTCAGCCACAGTGCGGTTAACTCCTTATGTGCGGCCTGCGGCCATGCCAGTATCTCATCCGGCTGCGCGACCAGCCGCCGCAGGGGCAGGCAAGTATGCCCGCGCCCCTCCATCTGGGCCAATACCGCCGTGCTCACCAGCAGGGCGGGTGTTGCGGATGAATCCAGCTCGCGCATGAAGGCCGCCAGAGCGCTGTCCAGGCGGCGAAGCCAGCCATTTTCGGCCCAGCCGTGCAGTATGGTCAGCGGGTCTGCCGGGAGCGCTGGGGTATTTTCAGGGATAATTTGCAGGGCAGATTCATTCATGGCGGCATCGCTCGAATCCTGGGTGGAGGCGCTCATATCGGCAAGACCTCATTGTTCAGCAAGGCGTCGAGTGTATCCAGCAACGGGATGCAGGGCGGAACGAGGCAAACCCCGCTTTGCGGGCCGTTGATGCCGCGCAGGTAAAGGTAGACTGCGCCACCCAGCTGTTTTTCCGGATGGTAGCTGCCGCCCAGTCTGGCTTTCAGCAGCCGGTGCAGGGCCAGCAGGTAGATGGCAGCCTGTACGTCATAGCGGTGCGAGGCCATGGAGCGGGTAAGGGCGCTGCTGTCGTATGCGGCATCCTCATCGCCCAGATGATTCGATTTGTAGTCCAGCACCCAGTACTTGCCCCCCTTCTCGAACACCAGATCGGCAAACCCCAGCAGCATGCCGTGCAGCTGCCGCTCGGCAAGATACGGACGATCGGCGCCCGGCAACAGGTGCTTGCGACACAGCGCATCTATTTCTTTGGCCTCAACCTGTTGCGTCGGCAACCAGAATTCCATTTCGGGCAGCACAGTGGTCAGATCGGCGAGTGCCGCATCGGGCCCGGGCAGGCGGGTTTGCACGATCTGGCTCAGCCAGGATACGACCTCTTCTGCATGCGCGCCATGTCCGGCGCGCTCACAGCGGCGTCGCAGCCGCGCGGCCATCTGGTCGTTCCCGGGCAAGGCAAAGCCTTCAGTCGCCAGCCACTCCAGTTGCTCGTGAAGAAAGTTGCCGGCGTCCATCCCCCGTGCAAACTGGTGCCATGCTGCCGGACGGCTCAGGGGCTGCTCGTGCAGCGGCGCATCATTTTCCGACAGGCTGCTTTCGTCATCGGCAGCTCTGAACGCCGTAAGAGGCGACAGATCGGAAGTCGCGGGGGGCAGATCTCTGACCAGTCTGGAAAAGCTCCCTATTGTCCAGTTGCGCTCGAAGGATGCATGGTAGTCGGGCCTGTCCTGCAAGGCGGTATCCGCCGGTGCCCGTGTCAGGGTGGTGCAGGGCGTGTATTGTTCTGCCGGTTGCAGCACAATATCGGCACATGTGCCGGCAAACTGTTGCAATGGCGCGAGCCAGTTTGCCGCGTCTATCTGCTCTGCGCCCCCGATCAGATAGCCTGCGGCGCTTTTGCGGGTTTGCTCGCCTTTGCCGACTTTGACAGCGGAAAATCCTAGCCACAAGGTATGTCGCGCGCGAGTCAGCGCCACATACAGCAGCCTTAAATCTTCCCTGAGCCGGTCTTTATCGGCCAGGGCCAGTTCGTCATCGGTGAACTGCAAGCGCAGTTCGCGGCGCCCCTCTTCATCGGCCAGGTTGACGAAGGTGGTGAACCGGCGGTCTTTTTCCCTGAAGCTGGTGACATAGGGCAGGCATACCAGCGGGTATTCGAGCCCCTTGCTCTTGTGTATGGTGACGACCTTGACCAGATCGGCATCGCTTTCCAGCCTGACCACCTGTTCATCACTCCGGGCGCTGTCCTCGCTCATCTCGGTGAGCAGCCAGCGGATCAGGGCATGCTCGCCGTCCAGGGTGCTGCTCGCTGTTTGCAGTAGTTCAGCCAGATGCAGAAAATTGGTCAGTCTGCGTTCGCCATCCGGGGCGACGAGCCAGCGGGGCGCAAGTCCGAGCTGATGCAGGGTCTGACGCAGCATCGCCAGCACCCCCTGCTGCTGCCAGACGGTGCGCAACTGGCGCAATTGGTCGCAGCGCGCATCGAAGGCTTCGTCGTTGCCGGCAAGCCTGCCCAACTCATCCAGACTCAATCCCACGGTACGGGTGGCAAGCGCTGCACGCACCAGTCGAACGTCTTGCGGCGCGGCGACGGCACGCAGCCAGTGCACCAGGTCATGAGCCTCGACACTGTCGAACACCGATTCCTTGTCCGAGAGGTAAACCGAGGCCACCTGCCGGCGTTCAAGTTCGCGGCGCACGGCCGCAGCTTCCTTGCCTGTGCGCACCAGGACTGCAATGTCGGCAGGTCGCAGCGGCTTGAAAACAGGCTCATCCGCCTGTTCCATAAAGCCGGCTTGCGGGTCGTTGAGCCATGAGACGATTTGCTCGGCACAGCGCGCAGCAAAGAGTTTCCGGGTGTCATCGGCGTTGCGCGCTTCGAGGTCATGCACCAGCGTCATGGGCGGCACTGCGCCCTGCGAATTGACCAGTTGCTCAGGGCGTCCCCTGGCGCGAACATTCACGAACGGCAGGGGGTTGTCCTCATCCTTGCGGTACATGAACGCACCCTCGCCGCGACGGCTGTCGGCGTGGGCAAACCAGTGGTTGACCACACCGACCAGAGCCCGCGTTGAGCGGAAATTGGTCTCCAGCACGTAGTGGCGGCCTGCAGTGGCGCGGCGTGCCTGCATATAGCTGTAAATGTCGGCGCCGCGAAAGCCATAAATCGACTGCTTGGGGTCGCCGATCAGCAGCAAGGCGCTGTGCCGGTCGCAGCTGCGGGTTTTGTAAATTTGATCGAATATCTGGTACTGTAGCGGTGAGGTGTCCTGAAACTCGTCGATCAGAATGACCGGGTACTGTGCCAGAATGCGCTCACGCAGCTGTGCGCCGTTCCCGCCTTGCAAGGCGCTGTTGAGCCGGTGCAGCATGTCCGAGAAACCGAAGCTGCCGGTCTGCCGTTTGAGTTGCAGCAGCCGCAACGCTACTTTGGCTGCCGCGTGCAAGCGCACGGCCACGCCGATCTCGGGTAATTGGTCGATCGCCTTTCTGAGTGCGGCAAGCTGTGCAAATTCGGCAGGCAGTACAATCGAGACGGCATCTGTTTTGCGGGCCTCCATCAAGCCTTCGGGAGTGAGTCGATCCCAGCCGGATTTCAGGTCTGGTTTTTCATCCGCTGTCTGACCATGGGCCCAATCCCTGAGGGTGGTCAGCCAGGCAGTGTAGTGCCTGGAGGCGAGTTTTCGGCCATCCCAGCCGCTGTTTCCGGCAGCGGTTTGACCGTCCAGCCAGTCCTGCATGGATCGTGCGCGGCTGGCCCAGCCTGCCCTGAGTCGGTCGAGTGCAAAGGCGCGCTGCGCTGTGGCCCGGGTCAGAACTTCCGCCAGCGTCCCATTCCCCGCCGACGGAGGGATGTCCTGATTGATCAGTTCGCGCATGTCGGCGATCAGCTTATCCACGCCACTCCAGATGCTCAGCACCTGTGACAGAAGTTCAGAAGACAGGGGATAGCACGCCTGACGCCAGTAATCCTGAGCCGCTTCGATGCGCATGGCTTCCTCGTCGGCGACCAGTTCTTCGTCAAAGAGACTGCCGCTGTCAAACGCATGTTCCCTTAACATGCGCTGACACCAGGCATCTATCGTATGCACTGACGCATCGTCCATGCCCTCTGCCGCCGTTGCCAGGGCCCAGGCGGCACGGTTGCGCTCGGGACCCGCTTCATAGGCGTTCATCAGGGTCGCCAGAAATTCATCGCCGGCATCGACTTCGCCTCTGAAGCATTGCGCTGCGTTGAGCAGCCGCTCACGAATACGATCCGACAATTCGCGCGTGGCAGCCCGGGTGAAGGTCATCACCAGTATCTCCGAAGGGCGCAACGGGCGCTCAAAACCATGATCTTTGCCATGGCCCAGCACCAGACGCAAGTACAGGGCGGCGATGGTCCAGGTTTTGCCGGTGCCCGCACTCGCCTCGATGAGCCGGCTGCCCCAAAGAACAAAGGATTCAGCCTGCAGTATCTGGCTTGTGGAGGGGGTCATGGAAGCGTGTTCCTTGCTGGTTTTCATGCGGCAATCCCAGTCCGCTCGTCGGCGTGAAAGCCGGCTGTCACATGCTGCGCTACCCAATCCAGCAGAGGCCTGTAGACCTGTTGCGCCAGTGCCTCGAAGCGACCGTCGGCGGTGAGCGCCTCATAGTCCGGAAACATTCTGACCATGCAGTACTCCTGCACATCGCCCCGTTGCATGTGTCCGCCTTCATATCGGGAGGCGGCATTTTTTTCGGTAAGCCAAGCCAGCGCCGTTGCGGGCGGCAAAGGCAGCGGCGAGTTCATTCCTTCGAGCCACAGTGTCAGCAGCATACCGAGCGTTTTTTTGGACTCATCCCCGGGCATCGGCGAGATTTCAATAACCCCGTCCCGCCCGACCAGTACACCCCGGGCACTGACACCGGCGGCGGCGATGGCCAGGCTGCGTACCCAGGGGCCCAGCAGTTTGTCCGGGCGAGCAACGGGTTTTTTCCCATTCTCACACAGATTGCCGGGTTCGAGCGCCAGCCATGCGCAGTGGGATTCTTCGCTGCGCTCGGCCGGAGTATCTCCCCGGCGCAGGTGGTCTATCCAGTCTTCCAGAACTACGGCACCGGCTTGCAGGCGCACCGGCTGCCGTTCCGCCGCATCGGGGAAGCGGGCCTGTGCGTCATGCCAGGCTTTCAACATGGTGGTCAGGACTCTTTGCAGGGCTTGCTGTTTGAGATCCCCGAATCCTTTGAGCGGCAACTCGCCGGCTTTGCGCAATTGCGTCAGGGATCTTGTGACGCAGGCCGTCTCCATAGCTGCGGTAGCAGTGGCCAGCAAGTCCCGGATCAGTCCGTATTCCTGAAGCCCATCGAGCGCGAAACATTCCTCGTCGTCATGCTCTTCCTCGTCATCTGCAAACGTCACCAGCAGGCGTTTTTGGAAAAATTCCCTGGCGGGATTGCGCAGAAAGCGGACCAACTGACTGAGGGTCACCGGCAAGTCGGGGTTAAACGCTGGCAGAGACTCGGCGGTTTTCGGATCACCCGGGGGTCGAGTCTGATCCGCCATCGGCGATTCGGCAGTCGACAGCGGTTCATGGATGGTTCGCCACTCGCGGGCGTAGGTGTGCAACGGGCCGCCCGCTTCAAAATAGCGCCGGCTGAAGGGTTGCAGGGGATGTCGGGTGGTACGGTCAGCGACGACCTTCCGGCCCCAGCCTGAGCTCAGGTAATCACGCAATTGCGACACCAGCACAGAGGGCGCTTGTTCGCTGTTATCGCGCACGCTGTGACCGCACCAGCTCACATAAAAAATCCTTCGTGCGGACAGCAGGGCTTCGAGCATCAGCTGGCGGTCATCGTCGCGACGGGAGCGGTCGCCGGGCCGACTCGTCCCCGGCAGACCCATCAGGTCAAAGTCGCTGCGCATGCTCTGCCTGGGGTAGTCGCCATCGTTCATGCCCAGCAGACAAACCATTTCAAACGGAATGGCGCGCATCGGCATCAGCGTGCAGAAAGTGACGCCGCCGGCCCTGAAACGCTGGTTCAGGCCGGGAGTTTCTATCGCCTCCAGCCAGGCTGTGCGGGCCGCCATCAAAGGCACTTCCTCGCAAAAACCCGCCTGTTCGCAGGCCCTGTGCCATGCGACAAGCCCATCTTCCAGCGCGCTCACGGCCTGCCTGTCCGCTAGTGATTCGGCCTTCACCATTTCTGACAGCAAGGTACGGCCCCGTTCGACCCAGGTTTCCGGCGCAGCAGGTGTGCCCGCCACCGTCCACCAATTCACCAGCGTTTGCAACAGATGCGCAAGCGAACCTGCCAGTTCCGCTTCCAGTCCGCCCACCTCGGGATACGGCTCAATGTCATCAAATGCCGCCAGAGGGTCATCGGTCCTCGCCGCGCCGCTGGCATATCCCAGCAGCATTCTGTGCAGTCCAAACCAGGCGCTGTTTTGTTCGCCGCAGGCCGCAAGTCCCAGATCGGTGCGGTGCGCCTCATTGAGGCCCCAGCGGATTCCGGCGCCCGCCATCCAGCGGGTGAGTTTAGGCAATGACTCCTGCTCGATCCCGAATCGGGCGGCTATCGCGGGCAACTCCAGCAGGTCCACCAGTTCGCTCATGCGGCAGCGCTGTTGCGGCAGACCAAGCAGCCAGTCTATGGCGCCGATCAGCGGGCTGCTCGTTTTGGCACTCATGTCGGCAATATCGAATGGAATGTACCGGGCATCCTGTTGCCTGTACTGGCCGAATACCGCGCGGATGAAAGGCGCCATCTGCTCGATGTCGGGCACCATCACAATCACATCGCGCGGGTTCAGTGAGCCGTTTGATAGCGCCAGCAGCAACTGGTCGTGCAGGATTTCAAGTTCACGTATCTTGCTGTGCGCGCTGTGAAAAACGATGGAGCAGTCGTCATCTGCAATCGGGACTTTGTCGTGCTCCGGCAGGGGCGTCAAATCGCGGATGCGGTTCTGCACCTGCCGGAGCAGGGTAGTCCGGGCATCTTCTTCCGACTCGTCAAACAGGTCGACACGGGCCTGATCGAACTGGCGGCGACTCTGCTCTGCATCGTCAAAGACGTCGAGTTGACGAATGAAGTCGCGACCCTGACGCCCCCAGGCCGCCAGCAGCGGGTGGGCATGGGCGTGCATCTCCTCCAGGGGCAGGGATGAAAGATCCCGTCCCTCGCGAAAAGGCTGCCTGCGGCGCTGTGATTGCAACAACTCACGGCCATCCATGATGTCGCCCCAGTAGAAACGGCAGGGGTTCGGAATGGCCAGGATGATCTGGCTGTAAGGCGCCAGCGCCGCCAGCGCCTGCAAGGTGACCCAGGGTATCTGGCTCATGCCGAACACGATCACCCGTTGTGCGATCATGCCGGCGAAAGGCTCGCCTGAGTCCAGCCTTGCCAGAACGCGCTGATGCAGGCTGGGTCGGATGCACAGCTTTTGTTGTTCGTCCAGCGTTTGCAGCACTGCACGCCACAATTGCGGTTGCCAGCGCTGCTCGGCCGGCAACCCGGTTATCGAGCCGTTATTCATGACCAGATGATCTTTTCCCTGCGCCCACGCATCGAGCCAGTCGGCGCGATAGTTCTGGTACTGGTCGAAGAGGTCGGCCAATCTGGAGGCCAGTTGCAGCATTCGATCCGGTTCGTCAGCCTTTAGAAATCCGGCGACCGGCGCAAAATCCGGCCTGAAAATCAAGGTCGGCAGCAGCTGTATCAGGCGCCAGATCATGGGCACCTTGTCCAAAGGGGATTCGCCCGGAACCGCTTCGCGGCCCAGTATCTGGCGGTAAGTGCGCCACAAAAAACGCGACGGCAACTCGGCCCGGGTAGCGGCGCAGACGCCACCCGTGCGGGCCAGCTCCATCTTGATCCATTCCGCCATGCCGTTGCTCTGAACCAGAATGATCTCTTCTTCGAGGGGGTTCAGGGGGTGCCGTTGTATCCAGCCGATCACAACCTGTGCCAAATCCTCGGCACGATTGCCGTGAAAAGCAATCAAGCCCGGTTGCAGGACATTGGGGGATGCGGGGTTCATTCGTCACTCCTGGTGCGTATTTTTATTTAAGGCGCTGCGCTTTCCGGTTCGCTGGCGGCAGCATACATTTTGGCCGGATTTAAAGCTATCAATCCGGACCGTGTATTCCATTGCGTTTAGGGATTTTTGCGACTGTATAATGCGCCACTTACCACTTACCACTTACCACTTACCACTTACCACTCATGTTTGAAAATCTGCTTCCTGAAATCGTCGCAATTGCCGTCCGTGCAGGGCATGCCATCATGGAAATCTATGCCGATCCGGCCATAGCGGTGACGGCCAAGGCGGATGATTCACCATTGACTCAGGCAGACCTGGCCTCGGACCGGGTAATCGGCGCAGGGCTGGCCGAATTGTCACTGGGCTGGCCCGTATTATCCGAGGAGTCCGCCCAGATCGCCTATAGCGAGCGCCGCAACTGGCAGAGGTTCTGGCTGGTTGATCCGCTCGACGGCACCCGTGAATTCATCAAACGAAACGGTGAATTTACCGTCAATATTGCACTCATCGAAAACGGCGAGCCGGTGCTTGGGGTCGTGTACGCGCCCGTGCTTGACGTATGTTACTTTGCTGCGCGCGGTGTGGGTGCGTTTGTGAAACGCGGCAATCGCGAGACTGAAACCATCGGCGTCAGGACGCATGCGCCGGGCGAGCCGGTCAAGGTGGTTGCCAGCCGTTCGCACAGCGATGCCAGAACGGATGCGCTCCTCAAGCAGCTTGGGCGTTATCAGTGCATCGGCATGGGCAGTTCGCTCAAATTCTGTCTGGTCGCCGAGGGTGCGGCGCACCTGTACCCGCGTCTGGGCCCGACCATGGAATGGGATACCGCAGCAGCACATGCAGTCGTGAAGTACGCGGGCGGCAGAGTCTGCGATTTTAAGGGAAAAGAGCTGCAATACAACAAAGCCGATTTACATAACCCTGAGTTTTTTGTATTGTCTGCAAAAGACCAAACTTTGCGCGCTTTACTTGAACCTTGAACCTGAATTTACCTTGCCGCCTGGGCCTTGTATTTGTCGCCTGCCGGACATCAGCCGATGGTGTCGGATAGCGGGCGGTATGTGGTTGCGTTCAATGGTGAAATTTACAACCATCTGGATTTAAGGGGGTGCGCTGGAAAAAACTGGATGCCTCAGCCCTGTGGGCTTCGCAATGACGAGGCACCTGGATTGCCGCTCCGTATGTGACGGCAAGCAATGACGAGTGTGGGCGTCATCGCGAGGCCAGAATGGCCGCGGCGATCCAGTGAAATGGTGCGGGCATTCGGATACTGAAACGTTGCTGGCGTTGACCGGGGCTTGGGGGTTGGAGGCGACACTCACGAAATCGATCGGCATGTTTGCCATTGCCTTGTGGGATAAATCAGAACGCACGCTATTCCTGGCACGCGACCGAATTGGCGAAAAGCCTTTTCAGGGTTTATGGAAGCGGGCATTATCCAGAATATTCCTGCGAATTGACAACGGTCAAAGCTATTCGGTGAAGGATACGTAATTTGATATTTCGGATTTAAATTCCGATATTTCATATATAATTAGCCCATGATTCTACGAGCTCATCATCTTGAATCGCTTAAGCGGCAACTGGCTAACTTCCCTGTGGTTGCGATGTTGGGTGCGCGCCAAGTGGGAAAAACAACGCTTGCTCGTCAGTTGGAAGCAGATTGGGATGGGCCAAAGCGCCATTTTGATTTGGAAGATCCGGACGATCAGGCACGGCTTGCAGATACTTCATTCGTCTTGCGTGAGCTTAAAGGCTTGGTGGTGCTGGATGAGATTCAACTTCGACCGGATATTTTTCCTTTGTTGCGGGTTTTGGCTGATCGGTCCGATTTACCCGCACGATTTTTGATTCTGGGGAGTGCTGCGCCCGAGTTGCTAAAACATACCGCCGAGAGCCTGGCAGGCAGGGTGGTTTTTCACGAATTGGATGGGTTGGCGCCGCATGAAATTGCACAGGGGAATTCTTCGCCGGATTGGCTGGATACCCGTTGGCTGCGCGGTGGTTTTCCGCGTGCTTTGCTGGCGGATAATATGCAGCTGAGTCGTGAATGGCGTGATGCCTTTATTCGCACGTATCTTGAGCGCGATTTGCCGCAGTTGGGCATCAATCTCCCCGCACTGACGATGCGCCGTTTTTGGACGATGCTGGCGCATTACCACGGGCAAACCTGGAATGGGAGTGAGTTGGCGCGATCTCTGGGGGTGAGCGATAAAACGGTGTCGCGGTATCTGGATATTCTGGAGGGGACGTTCATGGCGTTTCGCTTAATGCCCTGGTATGCGAACGTGGGCAAGCGTGAGGTGAAAGCACCCAAGGTTTATGTGGCGGATTCGGGTTTGCTGCATCGTTTGCTGGGAATCGGGGATCAGGATTCATTGCTGGCGCATCCCAAATGCGGTGCTTCATGGGAGGGGTTCATTCTGCGCGAAGTCATCCGCCGCACCGATGCAAAACGCGGTGAGGTTTTTTTCTGGGGCGTTCACGCAGGGGCTGAATTGGATTTGTTGATCTTGCAAGATGGACGCCGCTTGGGCTTTGAAGTTAAATTGACCAGGTCGCCGCAAGTCACCGCATCGATGCGTTCTGCAAAAAAAACTTTAGGGCTGAATCATTTGTATGTGATGTGTCACGGAGAAGGCGAGCCTTGGCCGCTGTCTGAAGGCGTGACTGCCGTCCCTGCTTCTTGTCTGGCTTCGGAGCACTGGCTTCCAATGATGTAGGCGTCACTCTATGCGATGCACGATCCGGCGAAGTATTGTTGGGCTACCAGCCAACCCACCATACCGGCGAAGGGTTGAAAAAGGCGATGGTGCCGAATTTGGCGAAAAGAGCGGCTTCTCTGGGCGCAATCTTTGGTACATGCGCACGTTTTACCGTGAATACAAGGAACAGCCAATTCTGCTTGGCAGCTTGCTGCCTTAGTGGATTGGCTATCAATGATGGCTTGGGCTTTAGCCCTTAGCCAGAATTGAGTAATTTTACCAGTAGTTCCATCAGGAGGCAACGCCGGCATGGCAATCCAGTACAGCCTGTCATTGCGAGCCGCATATGCGGCGTGGCAATCCAGGGTTTGTCAGTTGATTACTGGACTGCCACGGCACGATGTGCCTCGCAGTGACGAGAGATATTATTACGAGGAGAGTAGTCGACTCGGCAATTCAGTTTGTTGTTTTGCGAGGTGAGCTTACCAATACCGACAAGATCATGAATGATACGCTCTGGATTGGTGTGTATCCCGGCCTGACTGAATCGATGTTGGATTTTGTATGTGAGAAGATCGAAGCGTTTTTTCGGTGTAAACTTTGAATGGTTTTCGTCATGAAGGTTAGGGGTAGCACCATGCGAGTCACGCCTGAGCAACTGATAAAACAACTCAATTCCTGCTAAGCGATAAATCACTTGCAGTCATTGATCAGAAACAGGAGCTTTCATTCAAAAACAACGAGCGCATGGCGCGACTATGTTTTGTGGGAAGCCCCCTGCGGGTTTAGCTCCGTTGTTTCGTGGGAATGCCCTTCATTCAGGAATAGGCGATTTATCGCCTTATATTCCGTGGGAAGACCCTTGCGATCTTGCGGCATGAATCCTGAACCTGCCTTTATCAGACATACTGCGCTAAGACAGTTTTCAGTACATAACCATAGTGAGATCAAACAACAACCTGATTAGCCATAAAGTTCAGCACATGTCATTGCGAGGAGCGAAGCGACGTGGCAATCCAGATGCTTCTATTCAAGTTGCCCTTCTGACTAACTGGATTGCTTCGCTGCGCTCGCAATGACAGCTCATTTATTTGTAGCTGAACTTGGTGGCTAATCATGAACAACAATAGTTTGAGGAGAAATTAAATGCAAAAAATAATCGCAATTAACTGTCCGCAAGAAATTTTGCTCGGGTTGCATCTGGACGCAGATCAATTTGCAGAAACAGTGAAGCTGCAAGCAGCCATTGCGCTGTTTCGCGATGGCAAACTCACCTCGGGTATGGCTGCCCGTTGGCTAAATATACCTCGCGTCCATTTTTTACTGAAAGCCATGCAAGAAGGCGCAGCCACACTGCTGCAAAATAACGAAGACGACTTCACCAGAGAGACCTCGCTGCTGTGATTATCTACTCCAACACCACGCCTTTCATTGCACTTTCCAGCATTGATCAATTGGACATGCTGCCAAAAATATTTGGCAAGATACACGTTGCAAAAGCAGTCATTGATGAATGTGCGGAGGGAGGGTGGATTATCGTTCCAGACCTCACCCGACTTAGTTGAATTCTTCCAGTGGACGATGAGGTCGATACCGCCTTGACGGTATTGTTTGAACTGGATCGGGGCGAAAAACAGACCATTCTTCTCGCAAAAAAACACAAAGCCGACAAAGTCATCATAGATGAACGAATGGGGCGCAGCATTGCCGAATATTTGGAGCTAAACGTGGGGTACATTAGGTGTGCTTGCCAAGGGAAAAAAGCTTGGCTTGATAAAATCTTTTCGAGATACCGCATTGGATATGCAAAGCCAAGGCATTTACTACAACACATCACTGATTCAGCGCATAGCCCAACAATTGGGTGAGTAGCCATTGCCCCTGCATCCTGAATCCTGAATCCTGTCTTTATCTATATCTTTTGGCCTATGTACTTTTGTAAAACTTGTAGTTATATTGTCACATCTGTACCGCATGCTGTCCCAACTTGTGAATTTACTCTCAAATTGAATTTGCGAAAGATAGAAATCTATGAAGATAGCGGTCGTTGGTCTTGGCTATGTTGGGCTGCCCTTGGCAGTCGAATTCGGTAAAAAATTTCCCACTGTCGGGCTTGATCTCTCCGTTGAGAAAGTAGCTGCGTATCGTAATTTCGTCGATCCGACCGGTGAGGTGAGCACCGAGGATTTGCGTGCGGCCACGCAGTTGACTTGCCATACCGATCCGCAGATTTTACGCGATGCGGATTTCATTATCGTTGCCGTGCCAACTCCGGTAGATGATGCCCACCAGCCGGATTTTACTCCGCTGGTAAAAAGCTCCGAGAGCGTCGGCAAATACATCAAGCGCGGTGCGATCGTGGTTTATGAATCGACTGTCTATCCGGGAGCGACTGAAGAGGTTTGTATTCCGCTGATCGAAAAGCACTCCGGCCTTAAATGGAAGCAGGATTTTTTCGTGGGTTACAGCCCTGAGCGCATCAATCCGGGTGACAAAGAACGCACCGTCACAAAAATCGTCAAGGTCGTGTCAGGCGATACCCCTCAAACGCTGAAAACGGTCAGCGAAGTCTATGCTTCGGTTATTACTGCCGGTGTTTACGAAGCCAGCAGTATCAAGGTGGCCGAGGCCTCCAAGGTCATTGAAAATACCCAGCGCGATCTGAATATCGCCCTGATGAACGAACTGTCCATTATTTTCAATAAGATCGGCATCGATACGCTGGAGGTGTTGAAAGCATCGGGCACCAAGTGGAACTTTCTTCCATTCCGTCCGGGCCTGGTCGGTGGTCACTGTATCGGGGTCGATCCCTATTATCTGACCCACAAGGCTGACAAGCTGGGCTATCACCCGCAAGTCATTCTCGCCGGTCGGCGTATCAATGACGGCATGGCTGCCTATGTGGCGCAACAAGCTGTGAAAAAAATCATTCAGGCAGGGGGGTGTGTCAAGGGCTCCAAGGTTGTCGTGCTCGGCCTCACATTCAAGGAAAATTGCCCGGACCTGCGCAACAGTAAAGTCGCCGACCTGGTAAAAGAATTGCAGGATTTCGGTTGCGATGTCAGTGTACATGATCCGCTGGCTGAATCCAAAGAAGCCGTGCATGAATATGGAATTACTCTGACGGAATGGGATGCGCTGCCAAATCAGGCGGATGCCATCGTCGCTGCCGTTTCACACGCTGCATATATCAGTCAACCCGTTACGCAGCTGCTGGCAAAGTTGAAACCGGGTGGCGTATTTGTCGACATCAAATCGGCGTACTCACCCGAGGCCATTGAAGACGCAGGTTACTCGTTGTGGCGGCTGTAATTTACATCAGAATAATACCGGCATAATAATGGCTAACATCAAACTGATCGTTCAAAACGCGATTGTCTCTATTACGAGGATAGATCAGGCTGATTTTATTTCACTGACGGATATTGCCAGGATAAAGAATCCGAAAGAGCCGAAGGATGTGGTTAAAAACTGGCTAAGAGCACGTTCAACCATTGAGTTTCTGGGGCTTTGGGAAAAAATCAACAATCCTGATTTTAAAGGGGTCGAATTCGACTCCTTTAAAAGTGAGGCTGGAACCAACAGCTTTACCCTGTCACCTAACAAATGGATTGACGCAACGGGCGCGATTGGTATACGAAGCGCTTCGGGACGCGCTGGCGGAACGTATGCTCACAAAGATATTGCTTTTGAATTTGCGTCCTGGGTTTCAGCGGAATTTAAACTCTTCCTTATAAAAGAGTTTCAGCGACTTAAAGATGAAGAGATCAGCAGTCGCGCGCTTGAGTGGAATCTGACACGTTCATTGAGCAAGATAAATTACCGCATCCACACAGATGCCATTGCACAGAATATCATTCCTCAAGCTATCACAAAAACACAGGCAGGGCTGATCTACGCATCTGAGGCGGATGTGCTGAACGTTGCCTTGTTCGGCATGACAGCTAAAGAATGGCGAGAACAAAACAAGGGTAAGGGCGGTAACATTCGTGACCACGCTGCGGTTGAACAATTAGTGGTGCTTTCTAATCTGGAGAGCATCAATGCAGAACTCATCCGGCAAGGTGTTACTCAATCCGACCGTTTGACCGCCTTGAACCAAGCGGCATCTCATCAAATTCGCTCCTTGTTGGGCGCGACAGAAATCAAGAAACTTAAATGACCCAACCTACCAAATACGAACAACTCAAGACCCACCTTGCCACAGAGCCTCACACCTGGCTGATCACCGGCGTGGCGGGTTTTATCGGCAGCAACCTGCTCGAAACGTTGCTCAAGCTCAACCAGCGCGTGGTTGGCCTGGATAATTTCGCCACCGGGCACCAGCGCAATCTGGATGAAGTTCAATCGCTGGTAACGCCCGAGCAATGGGCTAACTTCAACTTCATTCAGGGCGACATCCGCAATCTGGAAGATTGCCGCCGCGTTATGTGTTTTCGTCATTCCCGCGAAGGTGGTAATCCAGTTAGTGAAGAAGGCGCGGCAAAGCGGCAAGCTAACCACCATGGCGAAGAACGAAGTGACGATGCAATCCAGGATAATTTGTCATTGCGAGGAGGCAATGCCGACGTGGCAATCCAGCGGGGTGAGCCTTCTCAATCCTCAATTTTCAATCCTGTTCCTGTAGAATATGTCCTCCACCAGGCTGCCTTAGGCAGCGTGCCCCGTTCGCTTGAGGACCCGATTGCCACCAATTCGGTGAATATCGATGGCTTCCTCAATATGCTGGTCGCTTCGCGAGATGCAAAAGTGAAGCGTTTCGTCTACGCCGCTTCCAGCTCAACCTATGGCGATCATCCGGGTCTTCCCAAGGTGGAAGACAGGATAGGCAAGCCGCTGTCTCCTTATGCCGTGACCAAGTACGTCAATGAGCTTTATGCCGACGTGTTTGCACGTACATATGGTTTCAATACCATAGGACTGCGCTACTTCAATATTTTCGGGCCACGCCAGGATCCCAAAGGTGCTTATGCTGCCGTTATTCCGAAGTGGATCGCCGGTATGATCAAAGGCGAGCCGATGTATATCAACGGCGATGGTGAAACCAGTCGCGACTTCTGCTTTATCGAAAATGCACGACAAATCAATCTGCTTGCCGCCACAGTTTCTGATGCCGTCATTCCCGCGCAGGCGGGAATCCAGTCAGATGCGTCACCGGTCAACCAGGTCTATAACGTCGCTGTCGGAGATCGCACCACGCTCAATCAGCTTTACGAGCAAATACGTCTGAACCTGCTGCCCGGTTATCCGCATCTGCAAGATGCAAAGCCTGTCTATCGCGATTTTCGCGCAGGCGATGTGCGTCACTCACTGGCCGACATCAGCAAGGCTGCAACATTGTTAGGTTACCAGCCTACTCACCGCATCGGAGAAGGACTAAAGGTTGCGATGGAATGGTATGTTCGTTTCGTAACCCACAACAAGGATTAGCACTATGCGAGTTACGCCTGATCAATTAAAAGTATTTGACGTGTTTGCCCATCGTTTTTTTGGCGAAGACGCAGTGCTATGGCTGTTCGGGTCGCGTGTCGACGATAAAAAGAAAGGTGGGGATTACGACTTTCTCGTTGAAACAGCCCTGAGTGATGCGGATGAAATCATCGAGCGGAAGATTGCGCTGCTTGCCGAACTTCAGAGTACGGCCCAGTTCGAGGATGAGAAAATCGACATCGTCGTGAAGCGCAGAGTTTCCTCCTTCGAGATGCCTATTTACCAGGTTGCCAGGCGCGAAGGTGTGCGAATATGACGCCGGAACAGTCTATGCGAATTTATCTTGCCGAGTGTTCGTTGCATGCGCAGGTACTCCTGGAGGGTGCGGCTATCTTGAACTCACTTTGCCGGTTTGTTAAGGAATATATCGCAGCGCATTTTTCGGCTGTGAATGACATAAGTGGAGAATCAATCAGGCCATAAACACGTCATTGTGAGAAGGCAAAGCCGACTTGGCAATCCAAAGGTTTTGCGAGAGGATGAAAGTAGCGATAGTGTGATACGTTCGGCACATTGAAAATGTAGGGTGATCAATTTCTTGTCAGGGAATGGCGATGAATTCGTCTCTTGCACTAAATATGGGGGTATGCATGAAAGCAGTGATACTAGCGGGTGGATTGGGTACGCGGATCAGTGAAGAAACATCATTGCGTCCGAAACCGATGATTGAGATCGGCGGGCGCCCGATTCTTTGGCACATCATGAAGATGTATTCCGCTCATGGCATCAATGATTTCGTGGTGTGCTGCGGCTACAAAGGTTATGTCATCAAGGAGTACTTCGCTAACTACTTTTTGCACATGTCCGATGTGACATTCGACATGCAGAATAACAAGATGGAGGTGCATGAAGGGCATGCAGAACCATGGAGAGTTACCTTGGTAGATACCGGTGATGACAGCATGACGGGTGGCCGTTTGAAGCGCGTGACCGACTACGTCAAGGACGAAGAAGCTTTTTGTTTGACCTATGGTGATGGCGTAAGCGATGTGAATATCACTGAATTGATCGCCTTCCACAAGGCACAGAACGTCAAGGCTACCCTGACTGCAACCTTGCCTCCGGGTCGTTTCGGTGCGTTGGATATGATCGGAAATAAGGTCAACAGTTTTCGGGAAAAGCCCCAGGGCGACGGTGCCATGATTAACGGCGGCTTCTTCGTGCTGTCACCGCAAGTCATCGACTATATCACCGGCGACAAAACAACCTGGGAGCGGGAACCCATGGAACGACTGGCTGAAGAAGGGAGTTTAGCGGCGTTCCATCACAATGGTTTCTGGCAGCCTATGGATACCTTACGCGACAAGATGCATCTCGAAGATCTGTGGCAATCAGGCAAGGCACCGTGGAAGGTTTGGAAGTGAGCGCCGGATTTTGGCTTGGAAAAAAAGTATTGATCACAGGGCATACCGGCTTTAAGGGAAGCTGGCTGTCGCTCTGGTTGCAATCCATAGGGGCTGAGGTAACAGGCTTCGCACTTGCCCCGCCGACGAAACCGAGTCTGTTTGAGGTTGCCGAAGTGGGCAAAGGCGTGACCAGCATCATCGGCGACATCCGCGATCTGGCACATTTGCGCGCGGCATTTGCCGAACATAAACCTGAGATCGTGATCCACATGGCGGCACAGCCGCTGGTGCGCTATTCCTATATTGAACCTGTCGAAACCTACTCAACTAACGTGATGGGAACGGTAAATTTACTTGAAGCGGTGCGAAGTACTAGCTGTGTGAAGGCCGTTGTGAATGTTACGACCGATAAGTGTTATGAAAATCGCGAATGGACATGGGGCTACCGCGAAAATGAACCCATGGGCGGTTATGATCCCTATTCTAGCAGCAAAGGGTGTGCGGAACTGGTGACCGCCGCCTACCGCAACTCCTACTTTAACCCATCAACATTCAACGATAAACATTCAACAGCAATTGCATCAGCTAGAGCTGGCAACGTCATTGGCGGTGGTGATTGGGCAGAAGACAGGCTTATCCCGGACATCATGCGAGCCATCACTGAAGGTAAGCCAGTCCATATCCGTAATCAACACGCAATACGCCCCTGGCAGCATGTGCTGGAGCCATTGTCCGGCTATCTGTTGCTGGCACAAAAACTCTATGAAGAGGGCGCGGGTTATGCGGAAGGCTGGAATTTCGGGCCAAGCGATGAAGATGCCAGGCCGGTGCAATGGATTGTTGAGCGGTTGACTCAATCGTGGGGCGAAGGGGCAAGCTGGGTACTGGATGGTGGAGAACATCCGCATGAAGCGCATTATTTAAAGCTCGATTGTTCCAAAGCTAAATCGCTTCTGGGCTGGCATCCCAGATGGCATCTGGATGAGGCGCTGGAAAAAATTGTGGACTGGCAAAAAAAATATCAGCGGGGTGAGGACATGAAAGCCGTAACGCTGGAACAAATTGACAGCTATTTGAAAGGAGCGCGAACATGAAACAAGCTGTATTAAGAGAAACATTGTGTGTTGATGAAAATCATCAACTACACATTAACGTACCCGCCGATATGGGGGACGAGTTTGAGGTGATCGTGTTGCCAGTTCGTTCCGGGGTTGCGAAAGAGTTGAGCGACGATGACCAATTCATGCTCGCCGCTTACTCGGCTGTTATTGAAAATGATTCTGAAGAAGACGCTTTATGGGGAAAATATGTCCGTAACTAACCTTTTTCGGCCGGGAACAATCCATATTTATCAAGTTCCTTTTGTTGATGAAAATCGCTCAAAACCACGTCCTGTGCTGATTATCACGCTGCCAAACGGCAAAGGCGATGTGATGGGTATTCCAGGTAGCTCTCAAACGCATCAATGGAATGAAGCAAACCAGTTAATTATAAATACTGAAGATATGCTGAAGGGCGGATTGGACAAACCGACGGTTTTCCCTGTAAGCAAACAGATGGTATTTTCTCCACGTTTTTTCTGTGGCGAAGTTGGCGAAGTTAACCAAGAGACTCTGGAAAAAACCATGCGCCTGGTGGTGGAGAATCAAGTCGAACAATTCCATACATCAGTAAATCAACCCAAAATATTTACACCTGGCACGTCCGTCATTCCGCCTTCCGGCAAGGTGATCGGCGCTCCCGAACTGAAGAATATGGTCGAAGCCTCGCTGGATGGCTGGCTGACGGCCGGGCGATTCAACGAGGCATTCGAGAAGCGCTTTGCCCAATTTGTCGGTGTACCGTATGCGCTGACCACTACGTCCGGCTCATCGGCGAATCTGCTGGCCTTCACCGCGCTGACTTCGCACAAGCTGGGGGCACGTTCGTTGAAACCGGGCGACGAAGTGATCACCGTGGCAGCAGGATTTCCGACCACCGTGAACCCCATGCTGCAAAACGGCATGGTGCCGGTTTTCGTGGATGTGGACATACCGACCTACAACATCGATCCTGCCAAGATCGAGGCTGCGGTAACGGATCGCACTCGCGCCATCATGGTGGCGCATACGCTGGGCAACCCGTTCGATCTGGATGCGGTGATGGCCGTGGCCAAAAAACACAATCTCTGGGTCATTGAGGATTGCTGCGACGCACTGGGTTCCACCTATAGCCCCTCTCCCTCCGGGAGAGGGGGAGGGGGTGAGGGAGGTTCCGAAAGGGGCAAGCCTCAGCACGTCGGCACCTTCGGCCACATCGCCACTTGCAGTTTTTACCCCGCGCACCACATCACCATGGGCGAGGGCGGCATGATCTTCACCAAGGATAAAGACCTGCGCACCATCATCGAATCGTTCCGTGACTGGGGACGCGACTGCTATTGCGGGCCGGGCTGCGACAATACCTGCGGCAAGCGTTTCGGCCAACAACTGGGTACCTTGCCGTTCGGCTACGACCACAAGTACACCTATTCGCATCTGGGCTATAACCTCAAGATCACCGACATGCAGGCCGCCTGTGCCCTGGCGCAGATGGATCGCCTGCCCGGCTTTATCGAAGCGCGCAAACGCAACTTTGCTTTCCTCAAGGAACGTCTGCAATCCTGCGAAGAATTCCTGATTCTGCCGGAAGCCACGTCAGGCAGCGAGCCGTCCTGGTTCGGTTTCCCGATCACCCTGCGCGAATCGGCCGGCATCGGCCGGGTCGAACTATTGAAGTATCTGGATCAATACAAGATCGGTACGCGCCTGCTGTTTGCGGGAAATTTGACCCGTCAGCCGTATTTCGAGGGGCGCACTTATCGCATCAGCGGCGAGCTTACCAATACCGACAACATCATGAACAATACCTTCTGGATCGGCGTGTATCCCGGCCTGACTGAAGCAATGCTGGATTTTGTCTGCGAGAAAATTGAAACATTTTTTGGCGTGAGTTTCTAAGATGCGGGACGGCTTGATTCAGGGGTAAAGTGAAATTGGTATTTCTCATTAAACATCAACCCTCAACTGTATTTCTGGATGTAAGTTTCTTGGCATTTCTTAGAATTACCCTGAAAAAGGAAAGGAATCGACATGCTGCAAAGCTATGAAGCAATTTATGATCACGGGATAATGAAGTGGCTGGGTGATCAACCCTCCGACATTAAGGCACGTGTAATCGTCACAATTTTGCCAGATAATTCGTCGATGTCTGCGCCGAAAGTGTCGCATCAGGTTTCGCCTCGAATAGCTGGCAAAGGTAAAGTACTTGGTGATATTGTTTCACCAGCGGCATCGTCGGAGCAACAAAGCTGAAAAACAGGAGGTTCATTATGCAAATACTCGTTGAAGTGCCAGCCAGCTTGCCTGACGCAATTCAGTGCACACCACAACAGTTTATACAGGAAGCGAAGATGGCAATGGGTGTCAAACTGTACGAATTGAAGCGATTATCATCAGGAATGGCAGCATCGCTCGTCGGAATGAGCCGGGTGCAATTCCTTGCAGAGTTGCATCGGTACGGAGTTGCAGTGATTGATCTGGATGATGACGAGCTTGCAGAGGACATTATTAATGCCTGATCAAACCAGGGTTATTGTCACCAACACTACTCCGCTCATCGCACTAACCGCAGCCACCGGGAGTCGTGCTTCGCACTCTTTGGTGTGAATTTCTAAGATGCGGGTCAGTTTGATTCGGAGGTAAAATGCGACTGACAGAAAATAGGAGCGAATATGCAAATTAGAGAATCCCTGCATTACCAGATCGATGCTCTTGGCATCGAGCAACTTCTGATCGCACAAGAGTTCCTTGCGGTATTAGGCGCGGAAAAAATAAAGGTAGTGCCAGTTGCATCGCCACATCCCTACCTTGAAGTGAAAGCGGCACTTTCCGCCTTGAGAGGTTCGCTTGCAGAGGAGATCATCAATGCATGATCAAATCAAGGCTATTGTCACCAATTCCACGCCAACCAATGTGCTGATCGCTGCCATGGACAAGGAAACCGCCAATGCAATGCGAGCCTTCATTGCAAAGATCGCCAGACATTATGATTTGGCAGGAGCCATTCTTTTTGGCAGTCGGGCGCGGAAGACACATCGCCCGGACAGTGATGCTGACGTGGCTGTGTTATTGCACGGTCGCCCCGGCAAGTTTGTCTCGACAAAGCTGGCTATGGATGATCTTGCCTATGACGTGCTTTTGGAAATGGGTATCCGCATCCAACCACTACCGATATGGGAGGAAGAATGGCAACATCCCGAGGCGTATTCGAATCCGCGCCTGCTCGACAACATTGAGCGAGAAGGGATTTGGTTATGAAGGTTCAAGAGTTATTGGAAAAAGCGACTCAGGCGGCGGCGTCCGCAAGGTTGCTGCTTGAGTCCGGGGATATGGATGGTGCGTGTAATCGCGCCTACTACGCCATGTTTGATGCGGCTCGTGCAGTTTTGTTGGCATCAGGGGCGCCGGTCGGGCCAGAGGTTGCAAGAACGCACAGCGGACTGATCAGTGCTTTCAGTTTGCATTTGGTCAAAACGGGTCACGTTGCGGTGGAGCTTGGAAAGGCACTCAACAAGGTCGAGGATTTGCGCCTGGTGGCCGATTACAAGGGCGATCCCGTCGAAGAGGAAGATGCTGCGTGGGCAGTACAGCAAGCGCAAGGGTTTGTTCAAAAGATGAAGGCCATGTGCCTGACTCTGCCTTGAACATGCTTTTCCCATGACTCATATAACTTATCATCTGCAATGACTTGTATCTTGAACCTTGAATCTGAATTTAACTTGAACCTGAACCTGAACCTGTTATGAGCAACACCTTCAAGATTGGTGTGTATCCCGGCCTGACGGAAGGGATGCTGAGCTTCGTGATCGAGAAGATCGAAGCGTTTTTTGGCGTGAATTTCTAATTTAAAGATGAATCGAGGAGCTGTGATTCAAACAAAAAGAAAACTCAAAGTAGCCATTATTGGTAGTGGAAATATTGGTACGGACCTTT
>JAJYYO010000022.1 GCA_021800795.1 Pseudomonadota bacterium | reverse complement strand
GCATGGCTTAAAGATACACTGGAAAAACTCCCCGTCTGGACCATGCGCCGTATCGACGAGCTGCTGCCGATCAAACCTGCTGCATAAACCGGCTCACCTGAACAGGTGGAACCGTTAGACGCTTACGATAAATGCTGCCGTGTATCGTTTCCATACCAACCTCCTGTCAGATGTATACGTTTTGCAAAATTTATGCCCGACCGATCAGACTAGCGGTGTGACGATATAAAACTAATAAAAATAATGAGTTGAGTGTTGTTTGAGGTGAGATGGCGCGAGCAATCCGGTGCAGCAACGGAAAGTTGCTTTCCGGTTTATTGCCGATTTGGTGATGGCAGGCGCAGCTTGAATTGCGCTCCGCCTCCCGGTGCATTGCTCACGGAAAGCTTGCCGCCGTGACGTTCGATGATGCCATAGCTGATGGACAAACCCAGGCCGGTGCCTTTGCCGACCGGCTTGGTGGTATAAAACGGATCGAATAGTTTGCTCATGGCGATCTCCGATATGCCCGGGCCGTTGTCGCGAAACAGAATGACAATATCATTTTCATCGAGCTGCGCAGAAATATTCAATTCCGGTTCGGGCTGAGCCTCCGTGGCATCCGAGGCGTTCTGCACCAGATTGATGATGACCTGCTGTATCTGACCGGGAGATCCGACAAAGGGAAGTTGTTTCGGAATATCCATATTTACTCGAAAATTCACGGGCGTAGCGCGCGTCACCCAGTGCACCGAACGCTCTATCGTCTCAGACAAATTAAATCGAACATTCTCATTGCGGTCGGCTGCCGAAAACCGCTTCAGCCCATCCACAATATCGCGCGTGCGCTCGGCCCCCTCCATCGCCCCTGCCAGCAACGGCGCCAGATCACCCAACAGGTGATCGATGCGCAATTCAGTGCGCAACTTGTCCAGCGATGCTTGCGACGTATCCTGATGAACCGCATCCAGATAGCGTTTCAAGCGCGGCGTATAGCGCTGCATCGCATGAATATTGCCCAATACGAAACTGATCGGATTGTTCAGTTCGTGCGCCACGCCCGCGACCAGTTTGCCCAGCGACGCCATTTTTTCCGATTGCAACAACTGCTGTTGAGTGCGTTTGAGTTCTTCGTGCGCCTCACGCAATTTATGATATGCGCGCCGTAACTCGCCGACCGGCCGCCCTGTAATAACAACGCCCAACAGTTTTCCGGCAGCCGACAAACGCGGCGTAAAGTTGAGCGCCACCGGCGTGCCGATATTGTCCTTGCTGCGAAATTGCAATTCCACGTCGTTCGCCGGTGCATTTGTCAGCCCCGCAACCACCTGTCTGGCTGCCGCGTAGGCCGCTTCATCCATGAAAAGCGAGGCCAGTTTCTCGCCCTTGAGCTCTCCTTCGGTTTTTCCGGTAAAGGCCAGCAGCGAGTGGTTGACTTCCTCGATGACGCAATTGCGGTCGCATACCACCAGCAAATCCGACATCGAGGTCAGGATGCTGTAGATGAATTGCTGCGATTCTTCCAGCTCGGTGTTTTTTTGTTCCAGCACTACTTCATACTGCAACAACTCGTTATAGACCTCGTCCATAGAGCGCACCACCTCGATCCAGGCGGATTCCGAAAAAGGCTCCAGCTCACCCGGTTCAGGCAGTCTGGACAGCGTTGTTCGTTCAACATGATTTGTCATGACATTCCAATACGGCTAATGCACCGTGCACACCATGCACGGATCGAAGGACCGCACGACATGCTGCACCGCCAGCGGCGCGGAATTTTCATTTTCATCGACCTCCAGTCCGACCAGCGCCTGTTCCAGCGCACCGGGTTCGCCTGCCTCATCGCGCGGCGAAAAATTCCAGGTGGTCGGCGCAATGATCTGGTAGTTCACGATTTTTCCCTGACGCACATCCAGCCAGTGCCCCAGCGCGCCACGCGCCGCTTCGATCAGACCGACGCACCGCATCTCCTCAATGTCGCCAACCGGCAGACAGAATGGCGCACCCGGCTGTATCTGATGCAGCCAGCTCTCCATTGCGGGCAACACCAGCGCCAGTTCCAGCATGCGCGCCACCACCCTGGCCGTTACGCTGGCGCCGTGCCTGCCAACCAGGTCGCGCAGCAGGGGATGACCCGCCACCATCTGCCGCGCCAGCGCTCCCGTCTCCACGACCTGGCCTGCCAGTCTGGGCGCTTTGCACCACGAATAGGCATCCTGCTTGTCCGGCTGCGGCAGGGTAAGACCCACATCGGGGGCGAGCGCGCTGTCACCCGCCATCCAGCTGCGTGCCACATCCTCGCGGATGGCGCCGATATCCAGGTTGTGCAGTTTACACTCCGACCACAGTCCCGCCGCAAACAAGGCCGTGGATTCTGCTGTATACGCGCCGTAACTGATAAAACGATCCGTCGCGCGCCCCACTCGCTGCAATTCAAGATCGCGCGCGATGTTCAAGAAGCGCGGAAAATCGGCGCGATGCATACGCGGCTCCATCCATGCCATCAGCGCAGCTTCCGAGTCCAGCGCCGCCACCGCCGCCAGTTTATCCCCGAACAGCGTGTTTTCCAGAAAACTGCGAAACTCCGCCAGCAATAGTTTCAGGCGCAGTTTTTCAGCCATTTCCAGCGGACGGGAGGAGCCGCCCGGCTGCACCGCGAGCGTATGCGGCCATTTTCCCGCCAGATAGCCCATTATATTCATGAACCTGGCGCGTACCGGCAGCATATCCGCCGACGCACTGCCGCAGACCGCCTTGAAACGCGCTTCTGCGTCAGTAAACCACGGCCGGTTGCGATACCCCTCGCGCGCAAAATCCGGCATGAAGAACAGATAAAAGTGACTTAAATGATCGGCAAGATTTTCAGCCGCCAGCGTCAGATTGGCCGCCAGACGGCCATTTTGCGGCGCTTGCAAGCCCATCCCGGTTGCCAGCGCCTGCGCTGCGGCAGCCGATTGCGCCACCGAACAAATCCCGCAAATGCGCGGCACATAAACCAGCGCATCCAGCGGATTTTTTCCCACAAGAATCTGCTCGAAACCCCGATACATGGGCGAATTGACATAGGCGGCACGCACCCGACCGTCTTCCGTGTCCAGCGTAATTGCAAGATCGCCTTCCACGCGATTAAAAGGCCCGATGATGCGACGGCTCATTTCAGACGTGTCCTTTTGCTGGCGGGCGTGATCACCTGATGGTCGGATACTGCATTTTCCCTGACCCGTTTGGGCGTTGCCGATTTGGAAAGCGATGCCAGCGCGACAAACCAGGCTTTGGGCATGTCGGTCGGCAAGCCGATGGGAATGCCGGCGATCTTCGGGGTCTGACCGAACGGATGGCCCGGCTCTTCGAATCCCGGCTCGGTGCAGGCGATGCAGGCATAACCGCCGCGCACGCATGAACCCTCGCCATTCCATAAACGGATATTGCAATCGGCATGCACCTGCGTACCTTTGCAGCCCATGTTTTCCATCAGACAACCCAGATCGGAAGGCTTGTGCGCACTGGCCTTGAATTCGTAAAACTCGTTGCGGGTGCAACCGTGATGCACCAGATGATCGGCATACATGCGGGGGCGGCGCAACGCATCCAGATTTTCCTCCCGTATATCGCCAGCGGCCAGCGCAGCAAAAGTTTCAATCACCCAGTTGGGATGGGTCGGGCATCCTGCAATATTGATCACCGGCAAGCCCGCTGTCGCACGATAGTCTTCACCAAGCAGGCCGCCTTGCACATCGCCGTCATATTGCAGGCCGCAGGCATCGGTCGGATTGCAACCGCCTGCCGTCATGCCGCCAAATGCCGCGCAACTCCCGATGGCGACCGTGTGCCTGGCAACCTTAGTCAGACGTTCGATCAGATTCATCATAGCCTCGCCGTTCTGCGTGCGGTGAAAAGCGCCATGATTTCCTTTGAGCACCGCGCCTTCCAGACACAGGATATCCAGTTGCAGTTCGCCTGCGGCGCAGGCGTCGATGATGTTGCGCGCCTCATCCGCGCTTTGCTCGGACAAGGACGGATGCCACAGCAGATTGATCCCGGCATCCTTCAGGGTTTGAAACAGATTGCGGCAATCCGCGTTCAACAGCGACAAGGTACACCCTCCGCAGCCGCCCGATTGCAGCCACAATAAATTGAGCGGAGCTGTATTACTCACCTTTTTTCTCCAGTCCGTAGCGGGACAACTTGCTGCGCAAGCCTACGCGCGACAACCCCAGCTCAGCCGCAGCGCGGGTCTTGTTCCAGCGCAGGCGTATCAGCGTCTCGCGCAGCACGCGCGCCTCCAGCGCCTCCATGCGTTCCTTGAGACTGCCGACGATACCGGACAACAGCTGCATATCCGTCGCTTCTTCCTCGGGCGTTGCGCGCAACACTTTTGCGGAAAAAAGATGGGCCTCGATATGAACAGATTCACTGAGCATCAGGGCGCGCATAATCTCGTTCTGCAATTCGCGCACATTGCCCGGCCAATGATAGCGCGCAAGACAATCCAGCGCCTCGGGCGTGAATCCTGACGCGTCACGACCCATGCTCTTTGCGGCAGAATTGAGCAGATCGTAAGCAATCAGCGGAATATCCATCCTGCGTTCGCAGAGGGGCGGAACCAGCAAAACGAACTGGGTCAGACGATAGTAGAGATCGGCGCGGAAACGTCCGCGCTGCACTTCTTCTTCAAGATCGCGATTCGTGGCGGACAGCACGCGCACATCCACCTTGCGCGAACGCGAGCTGCCGACCGGACGGATCTCGCCTTCCTGCAACACGCGCAGCAACTTGACCTGAAAGGCGGGCGACGTATCGCCGATCTCGTCGAGAAAAATCGTGCCGCCGTCGGCCTGTTCGAACAATCCGATACGATCCTCGAAGGCCCCGGTAAAACTGCCGCGCTTGTGACCGAACAGTTCGGACTCCAGCAACTGGTCGGACATCGCCCCGCAATTTTCAATCACGAAGGCGCGCCCGGAACGGTGGCTGGAATAATGGATGGCGCGCCCCAGCAGCTCCTTGCCGGTGCCGGACTCGCCGGCGATATGCACCGCAATATCGCAGCCGGCGACGCGCGCCGCCATATCCACGACGGCATTAAGCGGACTCGCAGCCGCACGGGTAATGCGGGAAAACTCGAAATAGTCGCGCAGTTTCGCGCGGTTTTTCTCCACGCGCCTGCGCAAAACCGGCTCTGCAGTGCGCAATTCAAGGTTCATGTGCTGAGTTTGCTGTTGCAGATCGTACAGCTGTGCGGCATCCTTCACAGTCTGCAACAGCGAATCCGGACGCCAGGGTTTCATCAGGTATTGATAGATTCCCGCCTCATTGATGCCGGCAATGATGTCTTCCGTTTCGGTATATCCGGAAATGATGATGCGCACCGTATCCGGCCAGCGTTCGCGCACTTCCTGCAAAAACTCGACCCCCGTCATTTCCGGCATACGCTGATCGCATAAAATCACCTGCACGGACTCGCGTTCCATGATCGCGCGGCCGTCCTTCGCGCTGGACGCGGTGAATACGGTAAAGTCCTCTTCCAGCGTGCGACGCAATGACTCCTGCGAGCGAACTTCGTCGTCGATAACCAGAACGGCGGGCAATGTCGCCATGGGAGTCCTTAACATATCCTCGGCAGTTGTTCCCCTGCCAGCCAGTCCACCACGCGGCGTCCGCCCATCCGGGTGGTGAGCTGTACAAAACCGTGCGCATCCTCCAGTACCTCGCCGATGATGGAAGCGTTTTCTGCCAGCGGGTGCGCGCGCATCACGGCCAGCAAATGTTGCGCGTCTTCCGGCGCGCAGATCGCGACCAGCTTGCCCTCGTTGGCCACATACAGCGGATCGAGACCGAGAAATTCGCAGGCCGCCTCGACCGGCAGGTTTACAGGAATTGCAGACTCATAGAGCATCATGCCCACACCGGATTGCCCGGCGATTTCGTTGAGGGTGGTCGCCAGCCCCCCGCGCGTCGGATCGCGCAGCACGCGCAGTTGCGCGCCGCTGTCCAGCATGGCCGCCACCAGACCGTGCAGGGCAGCGCTGTCCGACACGATAGGCGCCGAAAAGGAGAGTCCCTCGCGCTGCGACAGTATCGCCATGCCGTGATCGCCTATCGTACCGGACAGCAATATTTTATCCCCTGGCTCAGCCTTGTCGCCGGACAGCACAACGCCCTCGCGTACGACGCCCACCCCGGTGGTCGTGATGAAAACCCCGTCTCCCTTGCCGTGTTCCACGACCTTGGTGTCTCCCGTGACGATGGGCACGCCTGCCTCCTTTGAGGCTCGCGCCATCGATAGGGCGATGCGTTCCAGATCACGCAGCAAAAAACCTTCTTCGAGTATGAAGGAGGCCGACAGATACAAGGGTTGCGCGCCCATCATCGCGACATCGTTGAGAGTGCCGTGCACCGACAATGAACCGATGTCGCCACCTGCGAAAAACAGCGGCGACACCACATGGCTGTCGGTCGCCATCACCAGCCGCCCGGCCGCCTGCGGCAGCAATGCGCCATCGTTGCCCTGCGACAGATATTCATTGTCGAATGCGGCGGCAAACAGCTCGGTGATGAGTTGCGCCATGGCGCGCCCGCCTGAGCCGTGCGACATATCCACCCGGCCGTGCTTGATGTCGAGCGGGCGCGAATAATTGGGCTTGACCGTCATGCCGTCTCCCTGAATCTGCCAAAAGCGTAATGCGCGGCACATGCACCCTCGCTGGAGACCATGCAGGAGCCAATGGGGTTTTCCGGCGTGCAGACCGTGCCGAAAATTTTGCATTCCTGCGGGCGTTTCTGTCCGCGCAGGATGGCGGCGCATTCGCACGCCTTGTTGTCCGGCACGGCTACGTAATCCACGCTGAATTTCAGTTCCGCATCGAACGCGGCGAACGCCGGGCGCAGTTTCAGTGCGCTGTCCGGCACGCTCCCCAGTCCGCGCCATTCGAACGTGTCGCGCAGCTCGAACACCTCCGCCACCAGTTGTTGCGCCTTGAGATTCCCCTCACGGGTCACCGCGCGGGTGAATTCGTTTTCGACAACCGCGCGCCCGTCGTTGATCTGACGCACCAGCATCAGGATCGCCTGCATCACGTCCAGCGGCTCGAAACCGGCGATGACCACCGGCTTGCCATAGTCATCCGCAAAAGGCTCATACGGTTTGCTGCCGATGATGGTGGACACATGGGCCGGGCCGATAAAACCATCCAGCGCCACGCCGCCCGCAACCTTCAGAATGGCGTGCATCGCGGCAGGGGTCAGCACATGGTCGCACAGGATACTGAAATTCTTCAAGCCCTCGACAGACGCCTGCCTGACTGCCACCGCAGTCGGCGGCGTGGTGGTCTCGAAACCGATCGCAAGGAACACCACTTCGCGGAGAGGATTTTCGCGCGCGATCTTCAACGCGTCCTGCGTGGAATAGATCATGCGTACATCGGAACCCTGAGCACGGGCGCGCATCAGCGATAAATTATCGGAAGCCGGTACGCGCAACGTGTCGGCATAGGTGCACAGAATCACGCCCGCCTCGCGCGCCAGGCGAATCGCCTGATCCACGCGACCGATGGGCAACACGCATACCGGGCAGCCCGGGCCGTGGATCAGGCGCACCGAGGCCGGCAACAGATCGATGAGACCGTAGCGCGAAATGGCGTGTGTATGTCCGCCGCAAAATTCCATCAGCCGATAAGTGCGGATATTTTGAGACTCGCGCGAGCGTTCGTTTGTCCCCTCTCCCTTTGGGTTAGGGTGAGGGGAACGGGACTGCCCGTTAGGGTTAACTTCACGTGCGATATTGGCGGCTATGTTCTTGGCAAGGATACCGTTGCGGAATTCATCAACGTATTTCATAGAGACACCGTCATTCCGGCGCAGGCCGGAATCCAGCTGAAAAAGGGATCCCCGCACAGCGGGACAAGCGTTTTTGTCTGCTGCGCAGAATATTGTTGTTTCTGGATTCCGGCCTGCGCCGGAATGACGTAAAGACTTGGCTTCATATCCCGCTCCCCGCCAGTTCATCGCCCATCTCGGCGAACAGTTCCAGCGTGCGCAGCGCTTCTTCCTGATCCAGTTTCTGCAAGGCGTAACCGACATGCACGATGACATAATCGCCGACGCCTACATCCTCCACCAGCGCCAGCGAAATTTCCTTGCGCACGCCGCCGAGATTGACGATTGCATTGCCCGGCGTGGTCAACTCTTCGATGCGGGCGGGTATGGCGAGACACATATCAATTTTCCTTTTCAATTTCTTGCGCTGTTTCAGAGTATAGATGCCGTCATTTTCCAGGCGTTGTGTAACAGGTTCCTTGATTTAAAATACCCATCTAACCCAGTCGAGCCGATTCCGCAGCGATATGTCCAGCAAGCGTAGTGACAAACGTTCTGAGGCCAGTCATCGCTGACATTTCCGAGAATTCACCTGTTGTTGCCGCACTGCGTGGCGATGCAATCAGGGTGGCAGTCGTGTAAAGCTGCTCCTGCATAAGTTTCTGGCACAACAGGTCGTACCGTTTAAGGTAGGACGCCCCCTTGAACTCCTCGAAGACAGGGTAGTGCGGTGAGCTATCCCTGACTGGAGATCTGGATTCGGGCGCATCCTCGACCATCATCAGCCAGCCGACAAAAGGACGCGGTCGTTTGCCAAACGCACCTTCCCGGTAAGCCGTCCAAAGATCGTGCGCAGTGCCAATGGCTTCCTCGGTGCGGTTATTGAAATTGTTGCCGAACGATGGGCCGACCTGACTTTTCAACTCGACGGACGCGATCAACTCGCCCTTGTGAATAACCAAAAGATCCCAGAGCTTCGTTGGACGGAAGTAGCCGGGCAACGTCAATACGCCTTTGCTCTGGTGAATTTGAGCATGAGCCAGTCCGTTGGCACGTACAACATCGAGTATCAAGGCCATGAAACCATCCATGTTTTTGCCGCCAGTCACGCCGGCCCGCTCGCCCTGATCGGCTTTGCCTGACTCGATCTGCTTCTGTCTTGCGGCCTCCCGGTTTCCCCAAAAAGCCTGCACGGCCTCATGAGCCTTTCGTTCGTAATCGACAAGATCAAGCGCCATTTATTCTCCATTGCCTCCAAGTGCAGATCGTTCTTCCTGGTTCAATCCATACAGCTTGAATACAGCGCGGTTGCACGCCTGCAAATCCCGCTTTATCGCAGTCTCCGCCAGTTCCACCCGCAGCGCCCCGGGCACATCCGCCCAGAGCGGGATACGGATGCGGCGCAGGTACTGCGCCTGAAACCGGAGGAATCCCCCTCGCATCCTGGTTGAGTAGGTCGATATAAAAAGGCGCGTGACGGCGGAAAGCATCACGGCCTGCAATGCCCGCAAGTCCCACGCCTCGGACGTGACATAGTAAAGATTGTGGTGCGGATACAGCTCTCCACCCTCGAAAACGATATGAGCCTCGCCCTTGATATCAGGAATCAGGAGCTTCGGCCTCTTTGCGAGCGCCGGGGTGATCCGGTCTATCGTGCGATACCAGTTGGCCGGTGACTTCTGCGCACAATGACGGCCTGCAACGACCTCATGACGCGCCTCCAGATAGCGACGCAGACGCGGGTAGTTGCTCAGATCGACAAGACCGCCCCCATCGACAAACGGATTGATCACATACTGTCCATTCCATTTCACCTCTCCGGATACGATGTCGCGGGTTGTCGCCAGCGGCAACTTGCGGTCCGGTTCGACATCAAGTGCATTAAAATCACCGATAAATACCTTATCTGCACCGGTCGCAACACCGATTCCAACCTTGCAACCCGCCTGCTCCAAAACAGGAAACTGCCGCTCAAGCCTGCGAATCAGCGCCATTTGATCCATCGATCCAAGCAACCACGGTTCTGAGCCATTGGTAACCCTGGCCAGTTCGCGCACCGTTCCCGCCTCTAATGTCTTAACGCGCAGTTCATCAGCCAGTGCAGCCAGCGTGGCCCGGTCGATGGCCGGGCGATAGGCGATACGCGTCGCTCCCGGCGCTTCACGGCTGATGACGGTGATAGCAGGATAGGCGATCACATCGGAATGGAACGCCGGAGTATCCACCATATCGACATAGATTTTCAGGTGGAACTGTCTGGCGACCAGATTGCGCAGCGGCCCGCCATAACGATTCTTCATCCAGCGATCCGCGCAAATAAAACCCAGGCTGCCGCCCTTCGCAAGTGCCGTCAATGATCGCTCGATGAATGGGATATACAGGTCGGCGCGGTCGTACATCGTCTGGTAACGACTCCGGTATTCGGCCAGTTTCAGTGCCGGGATCAGTTCCTGGCGCACATAAGGCGGATTACCTACAACGAAGTCGAATTGCCCCTCCAGCGGAGCCAGCAGAAAATCTCCCTGCTTCATCCAGTAACCAGCCAACGTCGCCGATGTTTCCGCAGACAAACCTTCCCGTTTAAGCCTGGCAATCACTGCCGCATGGGTTGAATCAAATGTCTCTTGGTGCAGCTCAACTGCCCGGATGGCCTCGCCCAGATTATCGAGCGCAGACCCTGGGCTTTTCGCAGCCCGCCATGCGGTCAACAGTCTGCCTATAATGGACAACAGAAAATCCCCGCCGCCGAATGACGGCTCCAAAATCCGCTTCTTGTGTAGCGGCTGATCTTCCGTGTATCCGGCAAGATCAAGGATGAAATCAACCACCTCGGGACGCGTGAAAACTGCCCCGCGGGTGTTGACGTCATCTTGCGTTGCCAACGCCTCCACAGATCGCTGCATGGCTTCTGTGGGCTTGAAGACAACATTAGTCGCAAACACCATTAAATTTTCCTGTGGAATCATTAGAATATACTGATTAAAGGGCTGGCGCTGGCAATACGCATCACTGTTAGGGATAGCAGACAGTCATGTGTAGCTATAACATCAACTCCTTGGCCTTCTGTTCCAGCATATCCATTCTTTTTTGAATAAATTCCTCGTAATTTAAACTTCCGAAATCTGGAGGAATAAGGGCGCTAGTTAAATATTCAGCTTTTCTGGCGGAGTCTATTCGAGCTGCATAAATAGCAGGGCTGGCATCCTTGATCGAATTATTATCAGCTCTTGTAAGAAAGCAAATATTCGCAAGGATGTTAATTTCGCTTTGAGATACTCCCATATTTTCGAGATATTTCTTTGGAAATATATGGTGATATTCGTGCTTGCTTGCTTTTTTTAATACTTTATCTAAATCAATCTTCGCACCACTTAAAAGAGAATAAGGAGTAGATGCATTTAAAAGCAAAATAAGTATTTTTGAGTTTGCATTTCCAGACGAAAAATTGGACTTAACAAAATCAACTTTGATGTCATCCTTTGGAAATTTAAAATCAAAATTTTCATCTACTTTAAGCCCCTGCATATTAACAATGTCAGCAGCCTGCCTTTCATTAACGTCCGATGAATAGCGTCTGCTGAATAAGGCTCGCCAAAACCACTTTAAAATATTTGATTTTTGTTTGGGCGTATATGAAATGCCCTCAACCTTGTTTGTTGCAAAGAAAGCACTTAAAGGCACTAAGAGCGCGGGAAAAGGAATCATTTTATAATGTCGAACATTAGCTTCTCTCTTCAGGAAATCTAAGGCACCAAGTATTCCTCTCTCAATCTCGTCAAAGCGATCTCGAATTTCATCACCTTTAAGATCCATGATGCTACTAGGTGTTGTTTTCCCCGCTATTATTCCAGCACAGGTTTTAAGTTGGAGGTCTCTATCCTCACAAAACTCTTCAAAGCCGTGATCAATAATTTTTTCTTGCAAACAGTTAAACTTTTCGACAAGGTCGAACTGATCGGACCAACTCCATGCTGATAACAATTCAAAAATATTGAGCTCTGTTCCTGCTCTATTAATTCTCTCAAAAACGATAGCCACTTTATTTCTATCATCAGTCTCGAAAGTCTCATTGGGAATAAGATAAGATTTAAACTTATCTTGCAGAATATCGATTTTGACTGTCAAATCATCTGACAACGCTTTGGTGGCAAGACGGTAGGCAACCGTATCAAATAGCGTTTTAATGGGGAAGTGTCTTTTTGTATCAACTTCAGAATCGTCAAGCGCTAAAAATAGTGATTCTTGGATATTTTCTTCAGCCGCCATATCGAAGTAAATATCGACCCATTCGTCAGACACTGGCTTTAGCTCAGTCTGAAATACACTGAATAAGCTAGTCAGTCTTTGCTGACCATCCAGAACATAATTGACTGGATAATCTTTTTGAGGCTCAGGGAGTTCGAAATATCCAAGTTTTTTTTCCGATGTTAGTCGATTATCCGTTTTCCAAAGAATTACTGTACCTATTGGAAACCCTTTGTAAATACTATCTAGAAGGAATGATACTTGGTCTGGCTCCCAAACATAGTTACGTTGAAAAGCAGGTATACGAATATCTCCGCTCGAAATTCTGTCAATTAATTTTCTGATTGTAATCGGATCACTCATTATCTATTCCATTTTAAACATAACGTTTAGAGCAAGAAGGGTGGGCACGTCTTTGTGCCCCCGTGTGCAGCATCAACTTACTTTTGTATCGTACCATTCATCCTGCCAGCATAGTCATACACATATATCCCATCGCTTCTAAGGCCCAGTTTTGCATTTTCTTAACCCCAGAAACAACAGAAACACATGATTCAGACTCCTTGAACAATGCGTTGCAGGGCGATGCTGGCTTGTCCCAGCGAAATGCCGCCATCGTTAGGGGGCAACTGTTGCGCGGTCAGCACGCGCATGCCTAGACCTGACAAGGCTGCGGTCAGTGTCTGCAACAATACGTTATTCAGGAAGCAACCGCCTCCCAGCGCGATATGATTAACATTGCTTTGCGCAGCGGCGCGCTGTACCCATGCGGCGAGACCCTCAGCCAGCGTGGCATGAAACAGGGCGGCACTGTAGGCCGCATCTTTGCAGTCGGCAAGCACGGCCAGCAGCGGGAGAAAATCCAGAACACCCTCGTTGCCGATTGTGTACCCGGAAGCCGGAGCTTCAACCTTGCCGTGTTGCTCGGCCAGTGCTTCCAGCAACATCGCCGCCTGTCCCTCGTAGCCCTGAATCATGCTGATGCCCAGCAATCCGGCGGCGGCATCGAACAAGCGCCCCGTGCTGCTGGTCGCGGGGCAGTTTAACTGTCGCTGCAACATGGCAGTCACGGTTGCAGCGCCCGCCTGCCGGGAAAAACGGCGCTCAATCTCATCTCCCCGTCCCAGCTCGAACAGCACGGCTGCCGCCATGCGCCAGGGTTCGCGCGCGGCACGGTCAGCGCCTGCCATACGCAACGGCGCGAGATATCCCAGACGCTCAAAATCCGCGCCCGCTACGCGCAACAGTTCACCGCCCCACGCGCTGCCATCCGACCCGAGACCCACACCGTCCAGCGCGAGACCCAGCACGGGTTCAGCAACGCGATGCTCGGCACAGATCGCGGCGATATGCGCGTGGTGATGCTGTATGCCGAAAAGCGGCAAGCCGTGTTGCGCGGCAAAGGTTTGTGCGAACTGCGTACTGTAAAAATCAGGATGCAGATCGTGCGCGACCGCCTCGGGGTGAATATCGAAAATATCGCACAGGTGCGCCACCGTATCAATCAGCATCTGCCGGGTAGCGGCATGATCCAGATCGCCTATATGCTGAGAAACGAAGGCTTCATTGCCGCGCGTGAGGCACAAGGTGTTTTTGAAGAATGCCCCGCAAGCCAGTATGGACGGACCGCTATGAGGCAGCAAAATCCGGCGCGGCGTGTAACCGCGTGCGCGGCGGATAAACTGGAATTTCTGCTTCTCTCCCAAGCTTTCTCCACGGATGGGGGAGGGCGTCGCACGCACCACGCTGTCGTCGCAGCGATGCAGGATTTCGCGGTCATGGGTCAGAAAGGCATCGCAAAGACCCGCAAGCGTGCGCCGCGCTTCCCTGTCGTTTCTCACCAGCGGCTCGCCGCCCGGATTGGCGCTGGTCACCACCAAAGCCAGGGGGTTTGCCTGTTCCAGCCAGTCCGCGCCCTGCGGCTTGCCCAGCAACTCGTGAAACAACAGGTAGTGCAGCGGCGTATAGGGGAGCATCAGGCCGATATTGGACAAACCGGGCGCGATGCCGGGCAGTGCCGAATCGCAAGCGGATGATTTTTTCAGCAACACGATGGGGCGCTCGCCGGATTCCAGCAGCGCCGCCTCCTGTTCTGAAACTTTTGCGTAGTATTCCGCAGAATGACGGTTGAGCACCATCACCGCGAACGGCTTTTCATCGCGCTGTTTGCCGTTGCGCAATCTATCTATCGCAGCGGCGTTGCGCGCATCGCATACCAGATGAAATCCGCCCACGCCCTTGACGGCGAGGATCTGTCCGGCAGCCATGCGCGCCGCGGCAGAAGCTGCGCAATCATCGGTTGCGAGCGGCTGCCAGTGTTCGTCATATAAACTCAGGCGCGGCCCGCAGGCCGGACAGGCGTTGGGCTGGGCGTGGAAGCGGCGCGTCTTTGGATGATCGTATTCGCTTTTGCAGGCCGGGCATTGCGTGAATTTCGCCATGCTGGTGTTGGCGCGGTCATAGGGCAGATGTGCCGTCAGCGTGTAGCGCGGCCCGCAATGTATGCAGTTGATGAAGGGGTGACGGTAACGACGGTCTGCGGGATCGAACAGTTCCGCCAGGCAATCCGGGCAGATCGCCATGTCGGGCGCAATGCCGGTTTGCATCTTGCCCGTTCTGCTCGCCTCTATGCTGAAACCCTGCAAGCCTGAGGTTGGCAGCAACAGATCGTGCGTGACATTCTCCACCCGCGCAAGCTGCGGCGGCTCGCTTTGCAAACGTTCGATCAGGCGCGCCACCTGCAAACGCTCGCCCTCAACCGCTATTTCCACGCCGCCGCTGTCGTTGCGCACCCAGCCCGCAAGGCCCAGTTCATGCGCAAGCCGGAACACGAAAGGCCGGAAACCCACGCCCTGAACCTGCCCGGATACTCTGATTTGCGCATGTATCATGGTCGTTTCGCCGCAATGGCTTTCCGGCAACCGCCCCTGATCCATTTCAGCCATGCTTCCATACCTTCGCCCGTGGTCGCCGAGATGCGGATTATCTGTATCTGCGGATTCACGCGGCGCGCATTTTCTTCAGCGAGAGCGGCATCGAAATCCAGATACGGGAGCAGGTCGCACTTGTTCAGCAGCATCAGATCCGCTGCGCGGAACATGTCGGGATACTTGAGCGGCTTGTCTTCGCCCTCGGTCACGGAAAGAATGGCGACCTTGTGCGCTTCGCCCAGGTCGAAGCCGGCAGGGCACACCAGATTGCCGACGTTCTCGATCAGCAACAGGCTGTCGTCCTGCAAATGAAGCTGATGAATCGCCTGTCCCACCATATGCGCGTCCAGATGGCAACCCTTGCCCGTATTGATCTGCAAGGCCGGCGCGCCGGTTGCGCGGATGCGCGCGGCGTCATTGTCGGTCTGCTGATCTCCTTCGATCACGGCAAGCGGCAGGCCGCCGTTCAGCGCATTGATGCTTTTGACCAGCAGGGTGGTTTTGCCCGAACCGGGGCTGGATACCAGATTGAGCGCGAAAATGCCGTGCCTTATGAAATAACTGCGATTTTCACCGGCATAAGCGTCGTTCTTCGACAGGATGTCGCGCTCGATTCTTACCATGCGCGCCTGACTCAATCCCGGCGCATGCGCCCCCGCAGGTCCGGCGCCGAAATCCATTGCCTCATGGATATGATCGTGTGCGGTTTTTGTGGCAGGCGCCCGATATTGCACCGGCACGCCGGGTTTGCTGCGCGGCTTAAGCTGATGCCCCCCGATGAGTGTTTGTCCCGATCCGCATCCGCATGTCGTACACATATCAACCTCCTATTCGACTTCCAGCTCTTTAACGCGCATCGCGTCACCGCCCGTCACCTGAATCTGGTAGCTGCCGCAGACAGGGCAGGCTTCATACAAGGCCGTCACCGCCACATTGCCTTCGCATTTCATGCACCAGCCTTGCCCCGGCGTCTCGATGATTTCCAGACGCGCACCTTCTACAACGGTATCGCGCGTCACCGCATCGAAACAAAAGCGCAGCGACTCTTTTTCAACCGCAGCCAGTTGGCCGATCTCCAGCCACACCGCGCGCACCCGGGCGCATCCGTCGGCGCGCACCGCGTCTTCAACCAGTTGCACGATCCCTTCCGCCAGCGACATCTCATGCATGAACAACCTCGATCTCGAATTCCACACAGGGATCGAGCGACAACACGAATAGTTTTACCGTCTCCATCAAGCGCGCCATATTGCTTTCCTGCAGGCCAACTAAAGCTTTCAGCGCGCCTTGCGGATGAAAATTCCATTCGGTGGGCGCCACAATCAGATACTGCGCAATACGCCCGGTTTCAATACGCACCTGGTGCAGCAGCATCCCGCGCGCCGTTTGCACCACCGACAATCCGGCATCCTCTCCAACAGCCAGCTGTTCGATGCGCCCCCGCGCCGGCACACTATCCAGTAAATCAAGCAGTCTGGCAATCAGTCTTGCCAGCAATCGGGCAGGGCGCATGCGCAACACATCCTGCACAAACGGCTTGCGTTGAGTCAGCGCCAGCGCTCCCGTTTCCAGCGGACGGCCTTTATCTTGCGGCCTGACGGCAAATTCGGTGCCAAACTGGCCAGCCAGCTGCTGATTCACATCGAAAACTGTCCAGACCGGCATCAAATCGCATCCCGCCTGTTCTCCGGCAAAATCCAGCCGGTTTTCCGCAAGGTCGAGTGCCATAATAATCGGCGCCAACAAACCCTGTTTGACCTTCAGGCACTCAAGCAACCGTGCATGCGTGTCCAGCTGCCGCCACTCTGCAGCCGTCATGCCCAGCAACACCTGATGCAATTCAACCTTTAAATTCTCTTCATTGCCCTGGCCTGCCGCGATTGCATTCAGTGCAGCGTGCCAGCGCACGAATGATTTTTGATGTGGCGGCAAACCCAGCCGTTTTGGCCAGTCCAGCAGCAAACGCCACAAGTGTTCCTGCATCGCCTCGCAAACTACAGCGCGTTCAAGCTTTTCGATTTGCGGCACGGCCCGGCCCTGTGCAGCGGATAAGGCCGCCAGCGCGGCCGCCTGTTGCGCCTTGCCGCACACGCTATACAACAGGGGTATCAGTTGCACCGCTTCTTCCGGCTGTCTTCCCGACAGCAAGCGATAAGCCGGGGGGCGTGTTGATTGCACCTCGATCCCGAGCACAGCTGTACCGTCCCATTGGATGCGCAAATTCAGCTTGCTTGCAGCGGGCATCACTGACCGCCCATCAGGGGTATGCGTAAAAAATCACGTCGCGACATGTTTTGCGGGTTTATCAAGCCGCCTTTTATCTTTGCATCAGCCGGTTTATCTTCGACTTCGACGAACAGGGCGCTATTGATTTCCTGTGCGACACCCACGGCCTCCTCATGTGTTGCGAAATCCATGACCGGTGAGATCAGGGAACAGACATGACAGACGCCCAACATGGGTTCGTTCAAACCCATGAATTCATAGCTGCCTGACGGGAAACGCCATACTGATTTTTCACCCAGTACCAGCGGGGCGAGCGGTGCATCTTCTCCCGGCAGCAACACCAGATTGATCATCCAGGGCGTGACCAGCACACCAATCCAGCGCCCCTCCCATACGCGAAAGCCCACGGCTTCGACACGCATTGCCGGGTTGAGTATGGGCACATCGACCATGCGCGTCCGGGCGATTTCGTTGAATACCGCTTCAAGTTTCAGCACGGCTTGCGTCATCTTACAACACCATGAATTTGTGTTTAGGCGCATCGCAGTTCGGGCAGCGCCATTGCTCGGGGAGCGCGGAAAATGGCGTGCCGGACGGAACATAGGTCAGCGGATCGCCCTTTGCAGGATCATACACCCACCAGCAAATTCCGCACTCCAACCGGGCGCTTGTTTCAATCCTGCTATTGTCGCCTGAATAAGAACCTTCGAACATTCGACTATTGCTCGCGCATCACAGCCAGCCATTCAGCAAGGCGCTCGATGCTGTCCTGAAAATCATCGCTCGCCGCCAGCGCCACTTCGGGCACATCCGCCACTTCCAGGGTGTTGAGGATGATCTGATCCATGCTGTTGAAATACTGCACCCACCACACGTTGGCCAGTCTCGTGCTGGTGATGCGGCAATTGCCATAGCCGCGCGACAGGATGCTCACCGTCCCGGTGCCGAACGCATCGTACAGATACGCAAGATCTTCCGGAGACATCGGCAACAGCGACAGATTGATGATGTGCGCTACGGCGCCTTTCTGATGGTTTTTCGATCTTTCCAGCAATTCGTTGAGAACGGCCGGTGCATTCATCATCCCCTGCCGCATCGGCGGCGCGCTGACGGTTACAGTACCCGACATGGCGGATTGCTGCACCTCGGGAGGAATAGCGCAGGCGTGCAGCACATCGCGCACGGATTGCCCGGAAATTTCCTGCACGCGCCAAACCCCGGCGAACACGGTTTCCTGAATATGCAGATTGCCGGGTTCCCGCACGATCACGCTGACTTCGCCCTGCCCGAGAGACTGGTTGATCAGTTCCACTACAGCGGGCTTCAGTCCAGTTAGTTCTATTCTGGCCTCTCCTTGAGCAAGCATGGCGCAGCGCAAATTTTCCAGCACTGCGCAAACCGCCCCCAGTATTTCCGGTTCGGCTTCCAGATTCACGACCGGCATCGCAAAAGTGGTCATTTCATTCGGCAGGGGCAGGTAATCCACCACTTCCGCCTCAATCTGTGAACCGACGCCTACCACCGGAATGGGAAAATCTCTCATGATCTTATCCTTACTGTTTACAATCAGAAACAGCAGACACGGCAATCCCTATCGAGGGCGCACGGCTGAGCGGTTTTCGCAGCATGGCCGCGCACTCATTCACATATTCAGACCAGTCGCGCAAGCCTTCGATCGCGCCGACATAACCGCCGTCGCGCAGAAACAGCAATGCCGGCAACCTTCCGATGCCGAAGCGCGCCATCAGGCCACGCGCCTGTTCCGGGCGCATGACAGCGGCCCGCAGATTATTGCCCGCCACTGTCAGCAGCTCGGGAAAGATCACCGCGGTATCCCAGTTTTCCGCAGCGGTGTCCGGCTCATCGGTGAGCAGCACCACGCCCATCCCTGCGCCATCCATGAAAGTCTGAAACCCTGCCTGATCGAGATCGGACAGAGCGTGCTTTGCCGCCAGTCTGTCCAGCAAGCCGCTGAAGTTGAGACTCATCGCAGAGCGCGGGGGTTTCCAGGCCGCATCCATGTTCATTCCTTTCCAGCTCGTAAAAAATCGGGCAACTGCGGTTCTCTGCCGATCAGATCGGCAAAACAGTCATCGAAATCGGTCTCGCCGGCAGCCACTCGGGCCAGCGCTTCCAATGCGGAATTGATCAGCGCGGCACGCCCGGCATCGATGATCTCACGCGCGCTGTCCATAAAAGTCAGCAGCCAGTCTCCGGGACGAACATCGCCTGTCAGCATGGTGTTGATGCGCAGCCGCCCGTTTCGACCCTCGCACCAGGCGAACAGGTCTTCGACTTCCATAACCTGCATGGGTATGCCTATGCACATATATTCAAGTCCCCGCCGATCCCGCCAGAAACCGCTCGTCGCCGAAACGGCAGGCCAGTTCTGCCGGAGGGCGACCCGATTCATAGCTGTCCATGTCCAGCACGTCGCCGTTGATACAGCGGCTGGGAATCGGCGAGGTGCGCGGCGCATAAGGAATGCCCCACTGCGCCATCAATTCAAGTGCTGCGTTCAGCGCAGCCGGAATCTGCGCCTTCACAGATTTGCGCAAACTGCCGCCGAAATCTTCCAGATGTTCAGGCTGCACGCCGATCAGCAGCATGGATTCGGGCAGCTTGCCGGCCAGCGATGCGCAGGCGATGACTTCCTGAAAACCGGTCTGATGCAGACTCATTTTTTTTACGCCCATGAAGCGCGGCACCTCGTCATCCTTCGCGATCACCATCTCGCCGGGTTTTTTTCCGTAATCCACCGCGTCGAATACGATCAGTCGCTGCGCGTCCACCAGATACGGCAGCAAATACAGCCCCTGCGTGCCGCCATCCATCAGCACCACATTATCGCCAAACTGGTAGGCGGCATTCATCGCTTCCACGCATCGCACGCCGAAGCCTTCATCCGCCCACAGAATGTTGCCTATGCCGAGTATCAACAGTTGAGTATTTTTCATCGCGCACTTATAGAGTTTGGCCGTTTTATTACAGCACTACTCGTGCCAGCCGCCAGCAGGCAAATTTTCACTTATTACTCAGTCAATTATAAAAAACAAAAGAATGAAGCGAACGATCAATACGGAATGTAACATTCCGGTTTTTGTAGATTATGGAACAATGTTAACCTGTAAAAAATCAGGGGATGGTCAAATATGCATAGCTTACGCACAAACGGATACGCTACTTGAGGCTAACAAAATTGCGAATCCGCCTTACGCGGGTTTCCGATTGTTTACCTATCATGTGTTGCAGCCCGTTGTTACCGTTATAATTGTTCTGATCGAATTGGCGCACAAGCCATATGAAAGGAAACAGAATGAACAGGATCGACGTGCCCATTGCACAACTTTCGTTTACCCAGAAACTGGATTTAATGGAGACGCTTTGGGCGGACATGGCGGGTGACGAAATAAATCTGTTGTCCCCGGCGTGGCATGAAGCAGTTCTCAATGATCGCGAAGCAGCCTTGAATACTGGCCAGGCAACCATTTCAGACTGGGCAGAAGCTAAAGAAAGAATCAATAAAAACGTCTCATGAGAATAAAAATCCTCAGCGCAGCGGAGAGTGATCTCGAAGAAGGTTACCGGTTCTACGAATCACAAGCAGATGCGCTCGGTACCTACTTTCTGGATACGCTCTATTCCGACATCGACTCACTGGCCTTCGCGGGAATGCACCGTATAGTGCTTGGCTGCCACCGGCTACTCTCAAAACGTTTTCCATTCGCTGTTTATTACCGTGTCACAGACGATGAAGTCACCGTATTTGCAGTTCTGGATTGCCGTAGTAACCCGAGCTGGACCAGGAAGCAGCTATCCAAATGATGAGCATGCTAAAACAAAAAGGGTAGCGGCCCCTTTTTAACCTGTGCATAGTGGTGGATACGCCGCCTACGCGTCTTTATCCACCCTTGATACTATTACCTGAACGACCGGTATCCGCTGATGATGGCGCTGACCATGGTTTGCGGCGACATGATGTCTTCGCGGATCGCGGCATAGACGTGCAGCATGATGAACCAGACGATGCCCCATGCCACCATGTGGTGCCAGGTATGCACGTCCTGACTCTGGCCGAACAAGGGGATCACCCAGCTGGAAAACAGCGCATGCGACCAGCCTTGCGCGCCTTCGCCATACAGCGCGAATCCGGTAACGATCATGAACAGGCCGCCCAAGGTGATGGCGATGAACATGAACAGCAGCGCCAGCGGGTTGTGGCCCACGTATTTCCGCGGTTCCTTCTCCAGAAACAGATACCAGCGCAATTCATGAAACATCCCTGCCCACCAGTCCAGGTTAAACACCGGCGGCGGCACGAACAACTGCCGGGCATTTTTGTTGCCCACCATCGCCCAGTAGATGCGCGCAACAAAGCCGACCGCGAAAATATAGGCCGCCGCAAAATGGGCAAAGCGTATGTAGCCCATCAGGAAATGTTCACTCGCCTCGCCGGACACGCTGGGCAACGGGCTGGCGATGAAATAACCCGTGATTGCCAGCACCACAATACACAGCGCGCTGATCCAGTGCCACAGCCTGACCGGCGCCTCATACACGTACACGGTGGCGCCGGCAGCCGTTTCATCCATCGTTTTGACTATCATGGCTTTCTCCTTGACGTTAACGTACCGTGACCTTGGTCAATTCCTGCCCGTCCGGCGACATCACATGCGTCGAGCATGCCAGACACGGGTCGAAACTGTGCAGGGTGCGCAAAATTTCCAGCGGCTGATCGGCGCGGGCCACCGGCGTATTCATCAGCGCAGCTTCGAACGCACCGATCTGTCCCTTGGGATCGCGCGGACTGCCGTTCCAGGTGGTCGGCACCACGCACTGGTAATTCTCGATCCGGGTATCCTTGATCTTGATCCAGTGTCCCAGCGATCCGCGCGGCGCTTCGGTAAAACCGACGCCTTTGGCCGCTTTCGGCCAGCTTGCGGGCTCCCATTTTTCGACATTGGCGGTCGCCGAGTCGCCCGCCTTCAGATTTGCGATCAGCTTGTCGAACTGCTCTTCCTGCAATTTCGCGCAATAAAGCGTCTCGATGCCGCGCGCGGCGGTGCGACCCAGCGTGGAGAACAGGGCGGTGACCGGCAGGTCGAGTTTCCTTAAAACGCTGTCTATGGTGTCCTTGATGAACGGATATTGCTTGGGTTGCACATAACCCAACACCATGCGCGACAAGGGGCCGACTTCCATTGCGTTGCCCTTCCAGCGCGGCGCCTTGATCCACGAATACTTGGCGCTTTCGTCGAGCTGTTCGATTTTGGTGCGCGTACCCTTGAAGTTGGGTCCTTCGGGATGATAGTTGGGCTCGGTGACACCGTCCCAGGGGTGCAGGCCACGGCTCTCGTCCGGATATTTGTACCACGAGTGCGATACGAATTCCTGTATCTCGTCCGGATTGCGCAGGTCGATCTCGTGCACATGGGAAAGATCGCCGTTGATGATTGCGCCGCGCGGCAACAGCAGGTTAGCGGCCGAATAGTCGTTCGCCTTGTTCGGAATGTCGCCGTAGGACATGATATTTCTGGAAGACAGCCCGCCGCCGAAGGTCCAGTCCTTGTAGAAGGAAGCAATCGCCAGCAGGTCGGGTATATAGACTTTCTCAACGAACTCGCGCGTGCGGTCGATGATGCTCTTGACCAGATTCAGGCGTTCCATGTTGATCGCACCTACCGCCCCGACCTCGTTCAGGTTGATCGCGCAGGGTACGCCGCCCACCAGCCAGTTGGGATGCGGATTCTTGCCGCCGAAAACGGTGTGCACCTTGACGATCTCCTTCTGGAAATCCAGCGCTTCCAGATAATGCGTGACCGCCATCAGGTTGGCTTCAGGCGGCAGCTTGTAGGCGGGGCTTCCCCAGTAACCGTTGCTGAAGGGACCCAGCTGCCCCGATTCGACAAACTTTTTCAGGCGGTTCTGCACATCGCGGAAATAGCCGGGCGAGGACAGCGGCCAGTCGGAAATACTTTGCGCCAGCTCGGAAGTTTTCTTCGGATCGGCTTTCAAGGCGGACACCACATCCACCCAGTCCAGCGCGTGCAGATGATAAAAATGCACCAGATGGTCGTGCACATACAGATTCAGCTGCATGATATTGCGGATGGTGTTGGCGTTCTCGGGAATCTGGATGGACAGCGCATCCTCCACCGCACGAACCGAAGTCAGCGCATGGGTGCCGGTGCAGACGCCGCAGATGCGTTCAGTAAAAGCCCAGGCGTCGCGCGGGTCGCGGCCCTTGAGGATCACTTCCAGCCCGCGCCACATGGTGCCGGTGGACACCGCGTTGCGGATCACGTTGTCGGCATCGAGATTGACCTCGACGCGCAAATGCCCCTCGATGCGGCAAACCGGATCGACGACCACGCGGCGGCCGGAGTTGTCGAGTTTGAAACCCTGTGTTTCATACGCTGTCATGATTAGTTGCCCTCCTTGTTCTGATCTTTGTGGCGTGCGCGGCTCAGCGCACTGGCTGCGGCATGTGCCGCGATGGCGACACCCGTTACACCGGCGACCGTTTCACCCACCTTGTCGGCATTGGCTTCGATGCCGAATTGATGGATGCCGGTAACGCGGTTATAGAACCCGCCCTTATCCCAGAAACCGTCTTCGGAGCAGCCTATGCAGCCATGACCTGACTGAATCGGGAAGGACACGCCGTCGTTCCAGCGCACCGTGGAACAGGCGTTATACGTGGTCGGCCCCTTGCAGCCCATCTTGTACAGACAGTAGCCTTTGCGCGCGGCATCGTCATCCCAATGCTCGACGAACTGGCCCGCATCGAAGTGGGCGCGCCGGTAACACTTGTCGTGGATGCGCTGACCGTAGAACATCTTGGGGCGTCCCTGACGATCCAGCTCGGGGATGCGATCGAAGGTCAGCATATAGGTGATCACCGCCGTCATCACTTCCGCAATAGGCGGGCATCCCGGCACCTTGATGATGGGCTTGTCGGTGATGACCTTGTGCACCGGGGTCGCCCGCGTCGGATTCGGCTTGGCCGCCTGCACGCATCCCCAGGATGCGCACGATCCCCAGGAAATAATCGCCTTGGCGTCGGCAGCGGTCTCCTTCAGCACCTCGACGAACGGCCGCCCGCCATGGATGCAATACATGCCGTCTTCGTTGAGCGGCGGGTTGCCTTCCACCGCCAGAATAAAATTACCTTTGTATTTCTTGCGGATGTCGGCGATGATTTCCTCAGCCTGATAACCTGCTGCCGCCATCAGTGTATCGTCATAATCGAGCGAGAGCATGGAAAGTACGACATCCTTGGTCAGCGGGTGCGCCGAACGAATGAAGGATTCGGAGCAGCAGGTGCACTCCAGCCCGTGCAGCCAGATCACCGGCGTGCGCGGTTTGGTTTCCATCGCATGGGCAATCTTAGGCGCAAAACCGGGCGCCAGTCCCAGCGATGCGGCGGTCAGACTGCAAAATTTCAGAAAACTGCGCCGCGTGATGCCCTGCCGCCTCATCACTTCGTAAAAAGTTTCAATTTCCATGGTCGCCCCCTTATCGCTCACCATATCGTTTCCATTAACAACCTTGTTTTCAACAGCACGCTCACTGCGCTATCGATACCTGTTGTACTCAACTTTCGTGCCAACTCTGAAATTTAATAAAATATCATTTATTATCATATTGTTATAATAAACATAATAATTTCATTGAAATTCAAAAATGGAAACGCAGGGCATGTTCATCCTGCCGGGGTGGCAAGTAAGTTGCCAGCCACAACATCGTGCAGAGCGAACGAATGATAACGATCCTGACGCTAAACCGGTCGGTATTCGCGTGTCGTTAAGTCGTAACAGTGGGAATCGGCGAGAAAAGGGTAATCCGGCAGTTTCAAAGTCGTAATCTGTCAACAAAAATCGTCGGGACTTAATGTGGATAAGATTCAAATAGCCTTGGAGTCAGGCATTGCTGATATCTCGCTATAGACGAAATCAGGCAGTCAGCCGGGGTTATTTTGCAACTGATTATTTGTGTTTCAATAATTTAAGGAGATAAACTTATCTTGGATAATCAATGTCTTGCTTAGAGTAAAAAGCAAAGCTCGACAGCCTGCATGCAGTTCGTTAAAGCTGTCAGTAAACAGGCTGAGGGTTTGGCCTTTTCAGGTCTCAGGGGGTTGGTTTGGTTGCCGGTGCGGCTGGTGGTGGCGCAGGCGCGTCTGCTGGCGCGTCTTCGGGCTCATCTTCATAAGGGTCGTGCGGCGGATTGCCGTCATACACCAGATTCTGCCGTCGCTGCAAGTAAGCGTCGCGGATGAAAGCGTAGCGGTCCAGTATGGCTCCTTCCATGACTTTCTCTTCGGTCAGCAATTGCGCGCGTTGATCGATCATTTGGGTCAGATACAACTGATTGCGGGTGCGCATGTTAGGGACGCGATAAATGACGCTCGTGTAACTGTCTACGTAGAGTCCCACGCCATCGCGGAACGAGCTGGGTCCAAATATCGGCAACATGAGATAGGGGCCGCTTTTCAAACCCCAGTAGCCCAGTGTCTGACCGAAGTCCTCATTGTGCCTGTCCAGATGCATGGAGGCGACATCGACCAATCCGCCGATGCCGATGGTGGAGTTGACCAGCACGCGCATGCCATCCGAGAAGCCCTGAGTGAGCTTGAATTGCAGCAGGTCGTTGACTGTAACGATAATGTCATTCAGGTTGGAGAAAAAATTTGTCACGAGGATCTTGCCCGTATCCGGCATGATCTTCTCATAACCTCGTGCGACGGGCTTGGCGACGGCCTTGTCCAGGGTATCGTTAAATTTGTACACCCCGCGGTTGAATGACTCCAGCGGATCGGCCGGATTGCTTGCGTGTGTGGCACAGCCGGTCAGTCCAATGGTGGCGAGAACGATAAAAAGTCGTATGAGGTTCATGTTGGTCTCGGAGCAGGGGAGGTTGTTGATTATATCTCGGTTGTTCCGATTGCTGCACTGGGCCGGGCTTTTTTATGAGTCTGGCGGGTTGCCAAAACTTTAAGCCTCAGGCGGGATGGGGTACCGGCACGAGTTCCCCTGTGTGCAGGGTAAACTGCCCCTTGCCGCGCTCGGCAAAGTAATGCTCCAGACTGTAGCGTACCGGACGAAAGGCCAGATCATCCCAGGGGATTTCTGTTTCACTGAACAGTTTTACCTCAAGGCTTTCCTGTCCGGGGCCAAAATTCAGATCGAGCAGCTCGGCTCTGAACAACAGGTGAACCTGATTGATGTAGGGCAGGCTGTACATCGAATACAAATCGATAATCGCGATGCGCGCGCAGGCCTCTTCCAGCGTCTCGCGTATCGCAGCCTGAGCTGTGCTTTCGCCGTTTTCCATGAAGCCGCCCGGCAATGTCCACTTGCCATATTGCGGTTCGATGGCGCGGCGGCACAGCAGCACCTTGTCTTCCCATTGAGGAATCGAACCGATGACCATCCTGGGATTCTGGTAGTGGATCATGTTGCAAGCGGTGCAGATGTGGCGCGCCCTGTTGTCGTCCGCGGGGATGCGAAATTCAACGGCGGCGCCGCAGGCGGAACAATATTTCATCTCCAGAATTGCCACCAGGGCTGGGCGGGTTTGCCGGCAATATGTGTCGGGGCAGCGTTTGCGGCGAGCACCTGTTTGGCGCCGTCGCGCAACTCCGTCAAGCCCATTGCATCGTAGGATGTGACCATGACGCCCAGTGCATCTCGCGTCGACGGACTGTTCGGATATTCCCTGAGTATGTCTTGCGAGCGGTTCACTGCGGCAATGTACGCACCGCGCCGCATGTAGTATTTGGCAATGTGCAACTCATGTCTTGCCAGTTCATTGACCAGATATTGCATGCGCACACGGGCGTCCGGCGTGTATTTGCTGTTGGGGAAACGCGTGATCAATTCCTTGAATGCATCAAACGACTCCTGTACGGATTGCGGGTCGCGTTCGGACGCATCCTGGCCTGAGATGGAACTCAACATGCTCAGTTCGCCGTTGAATGTTGCCAGCCCCTTGACGTAGTAGGCATAATCCACATGCTGGTTGTTTGGAAACTGCTTGATGAAACGGTCTGCTGTGGAAATCGCAGGTTCAGGTTCGCCGGTGCGATAATAGGCGTAGGCCATTTCCAGCATGGACTGTTGCGCGTATTGCCCGTAGGGAAACCGGGACTGTAGCGTTTCGTACGATTTGATTGCGTCAGTGAAGTTGCCGTCGTCCAGATCGCCTTTTGCCTTGTGGTAGAGCTCTTCTGCGGACATGTGTTTGGCGGCATCCGGCGCATCCCCCTCAGGCAGCGGGCTAAACAAGCTGCAAGCAGTTAACGTAAATAACAAAAAAACGGCTAAACTATGGCGCATGACTGAATCCGAAAAAAATTTGTGCGATTATAACGCACCCGCCGACGATGTAATCCATTTTGTCGTTTCCGCCGAATGTGCCGGCCTGCGCCTGGATCAGGCGCTGGCCAGATTGCTGCCTGAGTATTCGCGCAGCCGCCTGCAGGAGTGGGTTGCTCTGCAACAAGTGCTGCTGGACGGTGCGCCCGCCATTTCCAAACAGAAAGTATGGGGTGGCGAAAAACTGGAGGTGCTGCCGCAGGTTGAGATATCCGAGCAGCCCTACTCGGCGGAGGATATTCCGCTGGATATTGTCTACGAGGATGAGACTTTGCTGGTCATCAACAAGCCGGTTGGCCTGGTGGTGCATCCCGGCAGCGGTAACTGGCAAGGTACACTGCTCAATGCGCTGCTGCATCATGCACCGCAACTGGCGGGCGTGCCCCGCGCCGGTATCGTGCATCGTCTGGACAAGGACACCAGCGGTTTGCTGGTGGTAGCCAAAACGCTGATTGCACAGACGAATCTGGTTCGTCAATTGCAGGAGCGCAGCGTAAAACGCGAATATCTGGCGCTGGTGCACGGTGAGTTGCAGCACGGCGGCTATGTGGATCAGCCGATAGGCAGACATCCGACGAATCGCGTGAAGATGGCAGTGGTTGAAAGCGGCAGGGATGCGGTGACGCATTACAAGGTCGAAAGAGCATTCCCCAGTTGCACGCTGTTGCGTTGCACGCTGCAGACCGGACGCACCCACCAGATACGCGTGCACATGACCTACCTCAGACATCCGCTGGTCGGCGACAGCGTCTACCTGAAGGGGCCGCAGAAATGCGTGCCGCTACTGCGTGATCTGTTAACCCGTTTTCCGCGTCAGGCGCTGCATGCCACCCGTCTCGCGCTCGAACATCCGACCACAGGCGAAATCATGGAATGGCATGCGCCGCTGCCGGAGGATATGCAGCAGTTGCTCAAACAGATCCGGGATGCGCTGAATGAGCCTGAATGACCATCTGATCATTCCAGACTGGCCGGCGCCGCCGAATGTCAGGGCGATACAGACCACCCGGCAAGGTGGCGTGAGTTGCGCGCCCTACGACAGCCTCAATCTCGGCGCTCATGTGGGCGATGCACCGCTTGCGGTGGCGCGCAACCGCATGTTGCTTAACGGCATCTTGCCCAGTGAGCCGGTCTGGCTGGAGCAGGTGCATGGCACGGCGGTGGCGGATGCCGACCATGCGTCCTGTGTGCCGCGGGCCGATGCCTGCATCGCACGCCGCGGGGTTTGCGTGGTGATGACCGCCGATTGTCTGCCGCTGTTGTTGTGCGATAAACAGGGCAGTGTGGTGGCGGCAGTGCATGCCGGATGGCGGGGGCTGGCGGCTGGCGTGATCGAGGCGACTGTGCTTGCGATGGGGGTGGCGCCGGATAATCTGCTGGCCTGGCTGGGGCCGGCGATCAGTCAGCCGGCTTTTGAAGTGGGGGAGGAGGTGCGCGCGGTATTTGTGGATGCCGATGCGACAGCGACTGCTGCCTTTACTCCCGGCGCATCCGGAAAATGGCAAGCCGACATTTATGCGCTGGCCCGCAGACGTTTGCATGCTCTCGGCGTAACCCGGGTTTACGGCGGCGAACGTTGCACCTGCCGGGAGTCTGATCTGTTTTTCTCCTACCGCCGCGATGGTGTGACCGGGCGTATGGGCAGCTTTATCTGGCTGGAAAATCAACAGATGTCAGGAGCGGGGGGATGATTTTTATAATACCGCACTATTTTAGTTGACTTAAAATAAATACTGTAGTACTGTGCTCAACAACCTGCTCAATCCCTATCCCCCTTTGAGCGGGTGTTCCAACTCCCTGTTTGAACTAAGTTATCCCTCAGGTTAAGGCCTGGGGGATTTTTTATCTGCAAATTTTAACTTGAATCCCGCACTACACCCTTCGCCCGCAAAGCGGGAGATCACCAGGGAGAAAGCGGCATGTAAAAATATTTTTGCATTGACAAGAACGTGTGTTCATAATGCGCTTTAAGCGGATGGGGATTATCCTAGAGGTTTATGGGGATAATCCTGGTCTGACAAACTGCCGGGAGGTTTACCGAAAAAACTTCACAAGTAATACTGGATTTCCGGATTATTGCGGAGGTTCATTCTGTATTGAAAGCTTTAAACTGTGCGTTGCACCTGTGTAACAGTCCCATGATTCGCAATCCGAGCAAACGAGAGATGTCAGTCAGTACCGCACTCCAAAAGTCCATTCCCGGCATGGGCATAAGAAGTTTATTGGCGTATTTGCTGCTGACGGTCGCCTACCTGGTCAGCGGCAAGCTGGGGTTAATGCTGGCGCTCCCGCCCGGTTATGTATCCCCGATATTTCCTCCTGCCGGAATTGCTGTCGCTGCGGCATTGATTGGCGGCAGAAAGCCATTGCCATGGATTTTCATAGGTTCACTGTTGCTTAATATCTGGGTGGGGTATTCGGACAGCCGGCAAATTGATGTCCTGGGTTTCACGGTGGCGGCCGTCATAGCCATCGCTTCAATGCTGCAGGCGGCCATCGGGGGCTGGGGGTTGCGTCGGCTGATTGGCTACCCTGTTTCTTTCGACCATGGCGCTGAAGTCCTGCGTTTCATGCTGCTTGCACCGGTCATTTGTTTGATCAGCGCCAGCTTGTCCGTGAGCGGTCTTTGGGCTCTCGGCATCATTGACTCAGCCAGCTTTGCGACGAACTGGGCTGTCTGGTGGGTTGGCGATACGCTGGGTTTGCTGGTGGTACTTCCATTGATCATGATCGTCGCCGGCGAGCCCCGCGCGTTATGGAAAAGTCGCATGCGCACCGTCGCGGTTCCGATACTGCTGTTTTTTGCACTTTTTGTCGTGATTTTTCTCAAAGTCAACCAGCGGGAGAGTGACGACTCACTCATGGAATTCCGGCAACTCTCCCAGCATGCCGTTAACCAGATTCAAACCAAGCTTGAAGAGCAGGAATCCGTGCTCGAACAAACGGCAGCACTGTTCATTCACGATACGAAAGTCACCGTCACGCGGGAAGAATTTCACCGTTTCGTTGAAAAATCGCTGATCCGTTTTCCGGTGATTCAGGCGCTGGAATGGGTATCACTCGTGGACGCTGCACATCGCACAAGTTTCGAGGCTGCACAACGCAATGATGTTCCGGATTTCGAAATTCGCGAGCAAAATGCGGCGGGGCAACTGCGGCGTGCCGGTGAGCGCAGTTCATACTATCCGGTAACCTACATTGAACCACTTGCCGGCAACGAGCCAGCTTTGGGGGTTGATCTTGCCTCGAATCCTGAACGCAGGGAGGCATTAAGCGAGGCGATACTGTCTGAAACCGCAGTCATGTCATCAACGGTACGCTTGGTCCCGGCACGCCAGCAGCAGGCAGGGGCGATGCTGATATTGGCGGTAAATCCGCATGACAAGCAATCATGGGGGCAATCCGGGGTCGTCCTGAGCGTCCTGCGAATGGGCGATTTCATGGACAAGCTATTGTTGAATACGCGACCCATGCTTTATACGCGACTCGTTGATCTGGATGCACAAACAATTATCTACGACAACTTCCTGCCGGGAGCACAGCAGGCATTGTACGTACATGCATTTGATTTTGGCAAACGCCATTATCGGCTGGAAACCGCGCCAACTCCCGCCTACGTGAGGCAACACCGCGGCTGGCAAAGCTGGAGTTTACTTGCTGCCGGCATCCTGGGTACGGGTCTGCTGGGCGCACTGCTTCTGCTTAGCACAGGCTATACCGCCCGTATCGAGGCGCAGGTTGAAGACAGAACCAGGAAGTTGAAAGCAAGCGAATCACGTTTCCGCAATACCCTGGAGAACGCCCCGATTGGCATGGCTATCGTTGCACTGGATGGACGGCTCATGCAGGTCAACCACGCCCTATGCGTTATGTTGGGCTATGAAAAGGAGGAGCTCGAAAAGTTGACATACAGTGAGCTGACCCACACGGAAGACAGGGACCGTAGTCTTTCCAGCGTGCAACGGTTACTGGATGGAAAACTCAGCTCTTACCGATCGGAAAAACGCTATCTTCGCAAAGACGGCCAGGTTGTCTGGGTGCTGCTTGCCGCATCCATCGAACGGGATAGCTCCGGAGCGCCACTGTATTTAATCGGACAGATTGAAGATATCACCGAGCGCAAGCAGGCAGAGGAGTTCGTCAGGACAAGCCAGGCCCGATTTAACACAATTTTTAACCAGGCGCCGTTGGGCATTGCGTTAATCGACTCGCTTACAGGGCAAATCTATGAAGTCAATCCCCGATTTGCCGAGATTGCTGGCAGAACCATCGAAGAAATGGCAACCATAGACTGGATGAGCATTACCCATCCAGACGATGTGCAGGAGGATTTGGATAACATGGCCTTGTTGAATGCCGGGAAGATTTCTGGTTTCAGGATGGATAAGCGGTACCTGCGCCCGGACGGTTCATTTGTTTGGATCAATATGACGATTGCTCCGTTAAGGGTGGAGCAAAATATTTCCCCGCGTCATCTTTGCATGATAGATGACATCACCGAGCGCAAGCAGGCCGAGGCAGAGCTTCGCGTCGCCGCCACTATCTTCGAGTCCAATGAAGGCATGCTGATTACCGATGCGCAAAAGGTGATCCTGCAGGTCAACCATGCTTTCACTAAAATCACCGGTTATGCGGCAGAGGAAGCCATCGGACAGACCCCGCACCTGCTCAGCTCGGGTCGCCATGATGCGGCCTTTTATGCCGCGATGTGGGATAGCATCAGGCGCAACGGATCATGGCAGGGTGAAATCTGGAACCGGCGCAAGAACGGCGAGGTATATCCTGAGGAACTCACCGTCACCGAAGTGAGGAGTGAGGACGAGGAGGTTACCCACTACGTTGCCACGCTGAACGACATCACGCAACGCAAGATGGCGGAAGAACAGATCCGCAATCTGGCTTTTTATGATGCGTTGACGCAACTCCCCAATCGTCGTCTGCTGAACGACCGGCTGGTTCAAGCCATGGCTGCCAGCCGTCGCAGCGGCCATTATGGCGCCCTGATGTTTCTGGATCTGGATAACTTCAAGCCACTTAATGATAAATATGGTCATGGTATGGGCGACTTGCTGTTGATCGAAGTGGCGCGCCGCATCGGCAGTTGCGTGCGCGAAACGGATACGGTGGCGCGTTTCGGCGGTGATGAGTTTGTGGTGATGCTCGGTGAACTGGATAAGGACAAAGCCGAATCCGTCGCGCAGGCTGGCATCGTTGCGGAAAAAATCCGTGCCACGCTGGCAGAACCTTATGCGCTAACCATACAGCCTGACGGAGTAGCGAAAACCACGGTGGAGCATCGTTGCACGTCGAGTATCGGCGTGGTGTTGTTCATCAACCACGAAGCCGGGCAAGAAGATATCCTCAAGTGGGCCGATATGGCGATGTATCAAGCCAAAGAGGCGGGGCGCAACCAGATTCGGTTTTACGTTTCGGGAATCTGAGTGGTCGCTGATGGTAAAAGTGAAGGCAGTCAGCGTGCTCACGGCGCTGTCTGCATGTTTTCCAGCATGCTGCGCAGCGTTGCCACTTCTTCAGTGAGTCGGGCGACATTGGTCTGAAGTTCGGCAATGATGTCGGGCCGAAAAAGGGGGATGTTTGCCTTAAGCGCGTCCATGTCCACTGCCCCGCATAACAGATGCGCCCAGCGGTGCTCGCGGGAGCCGGGCAGCTTTGGCAGCCTGACGACCCATTCGGCTTCACTCAGTTCTTCCAGAAAGGCTTCCACCGAGGAGATGTCGCCAAACGGGTGCAGGCGGTCGCAATGGGTGCGCAATTCGCCCGCCGTCTGCGGGCCGCGCAGCATCAGCACGGCCAGCAGGGCGACGGACTGCTCGGGTAGTTTGAATGCGCGCCGCGCATTGTGTGCATAACGCATCACGCGGGAGCCGCTGGATTCGATGATCAGCGAATATCCTTTGAGGTTGTCAAGCGCCGCCAGCACCTCGGATTCAGTGGCTGACATGATCGGGTCGCGTGCGGTCTTCTGATTGCAACCCAGCGTCAGCGTGTTTAACGAGAGCGGGTAGGTATCCGGCACGGTTTTTTCTTTTTCGATCAGTACCCCCAGCACGCGGGCGTCGAGGGGCGAGAAAATTGGTGGGGTGGTCATAAGTTTTCAGAACAAATAGAATTATTTTTGATGTTATCACGTGTGTGACGCTTACAGTAAGGCCGTTTGAGATCGGCGCAATCGGCTATAATGCAAGGTCTTAATTTTTGAATGAACCCATGACTGTTTTGCTGTGGATTGCTGCTTCCAGTCTGCTAGGTGGCGCGCTGAGCGTGTTTTGCGCCGCGCTTTTCGCCCTGAACGCGCGTGCGCACTGGGTGAATGCGCTGGTCAGCTATGCGATAGGCGCGTTGCTGGGTGCGGTGTTTCTCGACATTCTGCCCGAAGCGATCAAGCTGACGACGAATGGCGCCGTGCTCAGCGGCACGATACTGGCCGGCATACTGCTGTTTTTCATACTGGAAAAACTGCTGTTGTGGCGTCATTGCCACCACGATCACTGCGAAGCGCATGAGCCTAACGTGCGTGACGAAATAGCCATTCCAGATGATGCAAACGATTCTCGCAGGGATATTGCCAGTATGGGCAATAACTCGCAAACTCGCCATGCACGTTTCCCTCACCTCAATCCTCTCCCGGAGGGCGAGGAGGCAAACGAACGCTCGCGCGAATTTCACGTTAACGAATCGTCAAAACCGCAGGTGCACGGGCGCACCGGACTGATGCTGGTGGTGGGCGGCGGTTTCCATAATTTTGTCGACGGGGTGATCATCGCGGCCGCATTTATAACCGACGTACATCTGGGTATCGTGACTGCACTGGCGATTACCGCGCACGAAATTCCCCAGGAGGTCGGCGACTTCATGGTTCTGCTGCATACAGGCTACAGCCGTGCGCAAGCTTTATGGCTGAACATGCTGGCCAGCCTCGCGACACTGGCAGGCGGCGTGCTGGCTTATTTCGCCCTGCAATCCATACAGGGCGTCGTGCCGACCCTGCTGGGCCTGGCTGCCGCGAGCATGATCTATATCGCGGTGGCCGACCTGATCCCCGGTTTACATCAACGCACGCGACTGCGCGATACGCTGGAACAGGTGTCGCTGATCGTGGCGGGTGTATCTTCAATATTTTTTGTCAATCTGGCGGTTGGCGCCTAACTTTAAAAATTTACTATGAACAATTCAATTCCAAAAGTCGGTTTCGTCTCGCTCGGTTGTCCCAAGGCGACGGTGGACTCCGAGCATATTCTGACGCGTCTGCGCGCAGAGGGCTATCTGATTTCCGCGAGCTACCAGGATGCTAATCTGGTGGTGGTCAATACCTGCGGTTTCATCGACAGCGCGGTGGAAGAATCGCTCGATGCGATCGGTGAGGCGCTGGCGGAGAACGGCAAAGTGATTGTCACCGGCTGTCTGGGTGCAAAGGGCGATGTGGTCAAACAGGCGCATCCCAGGGTGCTTGCGGTCACCGGGCCGCACGCGACCGACGAAGTGATGGAGGCGGTGCATTTGCATCTGCCTAAACCCCATGATCCGTATACCGATCTGGTGCCGCCGCAAGGCATCCGTCTGACGCCGAAACACTATGCTTATCTGAAGATTTCCGAAGGCTGCAATCATCGCTGCACCTTCTGCATTATCCCCAGCATGCGCGGCGATCTGGTCAGCCGCCCGGTGGGGGACGTGATGCTGGAGGCCGAAAATCTGGTCAACGCCGGAGTGAAAGAATTGCTGGTGATCTCTCAGGACACCAGCGCCTACGGGGTGGATGTGAAATACCGCACCGGCTTCTGGGGCGGCAAGCCACTCAGGACGCGCATGACTGAGCTTGCTGTCGCGCTCGGGACGTTGGGCGTATGGGTGCGGCTGCATTATGTGTATCCTTATCCGCATGTGGACGAGGTGATTCCGTTGATGGCGGAAGGCAAGATACTGCCCTATCTGGATATTCCGTTTCAGCACGCCAACCAGCGTATCCTGAAACTGATGAAACGCCCCGGCAACAGCGAGGGTGTATTGGCGCGCATCAAGCAATGGCGCGAGATTTGTCCTGAACTGACCCTGCGCAGTACCTTTATCGTGGGTTTCCCCGGCGAGACCGAAGAAGAATTCGAGGAGCTGCTGGATTTTATTGAAGAAGCGCAGCTGGATCGGGTGGGCGCGTTTGCCTATTCACCGGTCGAAGGCGCCGTTGCCAACGACTTGCCGGATCACGTGCCGCCGGAAGTGCAGCAGGAACGTCTGGCGCGCCTGATGTGGCTACAGGAAGAAATCAGCGAAGAACGCCTGAAACTGAAGATCGGCAAGACACTGACGGTGCTGGTGGACGAGGTGGACGAGGAAGGTGCGATTGCGCGCAGTTTCGCTGATGCGCCGGAAATCGACGGTCAGGTTTATATCAATGACGGTCAGCATCTGAAGGTAGGAGATCTGGTTAAAGTCGTGATTACCGATTCAGATACCCATGATCTGTGGGGCGATCTGGTTTAAGGGTTTTACGAAAGTATTCTTAAATCCGCTCTGCCAGGCCTGCCGGTTTAACGGCAGGCTTGACAGGTTCCTATGCCTCGGTTGAGCCCAAAGAGGTGGTGTTGAAGCCGCCGTCCACATAGGTGATTTCGCCGGTGATGCCGCTGGCCAGATCGCTGCACAAAAAGGCTGCGGCGTTGCCGACTTCTTCGATGGTGACGTTGCGTTTGAGCGGGGCGTGTTTTTCGTTGTAACCCAGCAGCTTGTTGAAATCGGCTATGCCGGCGGCCGCCAGCGTCCGGATGGGGCCTGCCGATATGGCATTCGCACGGATTCCCTTTGCGCCGAGTTGCATAGCCAGATACCGCACGCTGGCTTCCAGGCTGGCCTTGGCCATGCCCATCACGTTGTAATGCGGCATGGTGCGAACCGCGCCCAGATAGCTTAACGTCAATAAAGCCGCACGGCGCCCTTCCATCATCGGCAGGGCCGCCTTTGCCATGGCCGGAAAACTGTAGGCGCTGATGTCGTGCGCAACGCGGAAAGCTTCGCGGCTGAAGCCGTCGAGAAATTCGCCCTCCAGGGCTTCGCGCGGGGCGTAAGCGATGGCATGCACAAAGCCGTCAAAGCCATCCCAGTGCTGCTTCAGCCTTATAAACAACTCGTCGATGTCGGCGTCGGAGGCGACATCGCAGGGAAATACCAGTTCGCTGTCGAATTGGCGGGCCAGGCCCTGTACGCGGTCACGCACGCGTTCGCCTTGATAGGTGAAGGCAAGTTCTGCGCCTTCGCGGTGCATGGCTTGTGCGATGCCATAAGCAATAGAGCGGGTGCTGATCATGCCGGTAATCAGAATGCGTTTGCTGGCCATAAATCCCATACATATCCTTTGATGAGTGGTTGGTCGGCGGAGATTATAAAGCAATGGTGCGCAATCGGCCGATGCAATCGTATATAATCTTGCGCTTGTCAATTTCAGGTCTATCTTCATGCTGGAAGTCAGCAACCTAGCTTGTAGCCGCGGCGATCATCGCCTGTTTTCAGGATTGAATCTTGAGCTGCATCCCGGGCAGATCATGCAAATTCTGGGCGCCAACGGCAGCGGCAAAACCAGTCTGCTGCGCACGCTGTGCGGATTTATCCAGCCTGACGAAGGAAAAATCGCCTGGGAAGGTTCCGACGTGCGCGACCTGGGCGAGGATTATTTCGCCGAAATGATGTATCTCGGTCATTTGAATGCCATCAAGGATGAGTTGAGTGCGCTGGAAAATTTGCGTATTTCTGCGGGCTTGTCGGGTTTGCCGCTGAATGAAGCGGACGCCATTGCCGCGTTGCGGCGCATGGGTCTGAAGGGGCGCGAGCGGTTGCCTGTCAAGGTGCTCTCGCAGGGGCAGCAACGGCGCGTCGCGCTGGCACGCTTGCTGGTAATCAAAGCCCGTCTCTGGATACTGGATGAACCTTTGACGGCGCTGGATGTCAACGCTGTGGCGCTGATTGAGGGTGTGCTGGCCGAACATCTGGCGGGGCAGGGTATGGTGATTTTTACCACCCATCAGCCGCTGAATGTGGCGGGCGTGCGCAGTCTGTCGCTGTCATGAAGAATTTATTTGGATTACTGCTGCTGATCGTGCGCCGCGACCTGTTGCTGGCGATGCGCCGCCGCGCAGATGTGCTGACCACGCTGATTTTTTTCGTGATGGTGGTGAGCCTGTTTCCGCTGGGAGTCGGGCCTGAAACGGATATGCTGCGCAAGATGGCGCCCGGCGTATTGTGGGTAGCAGCCTTACTCGCATCAATGTTGTCGTTAGGCAGACTGTTCTCGGCGGACTATTTGGATGGTACGCTGGAACAAATGCTGCTGGCGCCGCAGTCGCTGTCGGTGCTGGTGCTGGGCAAGATGGCCTCGCACTGGATGGTGTCGGGTCTGCCGCTGGTGTTGATGACGCCGGTGCTGGGGCTGCAATTCGATATGTCGGTACAGGCGATCGGCGTGCTGATGCTGGGCCTGTTGCTGGGAACGCCGATCCTGAGCATGATAGGCGCAATTGGTGCGGCACTGACCCTGGGGTTGCGCGGCGGCGGGGTGCTGTTGTCCCTGCTGGTATTGCCGCTGTGCATCCCGGTGCTGATCTTTGGCACGGGCGCGGTGCAGGCTGTGACCAGCGGGTTGAGCATATCCTCGCATCTGTCGCTGCTGGGCGCATTGCTGGTGCTGGCTGTGGCGTTTACCCCCTGGGTGACGGCGCAGGCTTTACGTATTTCTATGGAATGATTTTTTAGAGATTTTTTATGGCAATAAACTGGTTTAAATACTCGGCGCCGACCACTTTTTACCCGCTGGCAGGCAAGCTGATCCCGTGGTTTGCGGCTTCGTCGGCCATTCTGTTCGCAGCGGGTTTGTATCTGGGTTTTGTCGTAGCGCCCAGCGACGCGACGCAGGGTGAGTTTTACCGCATCATCTACATTCATGTACCGTCGTCGATACTTTCCATGTTTCTGTATCTGGTGATGGCGGGTTATGCCGCGCTGGGCCTGATATTCAATACCCGCCTGTCATCGATGATGGCCAGCGCGGTCGCGCCGACCGGCGCCCTGTTTGCCTTTATTGCACTGTGGACCGGCGCACTGTGGGGCAAGCCGATGTGGGGCGCCTGGTGGGTGTGGGATGCACGGCTGACTTCTGAACTGATCCTGTTGTTTCTCTATCTTGGTTTTATCGCGCTGCATGCTTCGATAGACGATCCGCGTCGGGCCGATCGCGCAGCCGCGCTGCTTGCGATCGTAGGTTCCGTGAACGTACCCATCATTTACTTTTCGGTGAAGTGGTGGAATACCTTGCATCAGGGCTCGACCATCAAATTTACCGGGACTTCCATGCAGGTCACCATGCAGCAATCGATGTTCACCATGCTGGCGGCCTGCTGGCTGTATGCCATCGCAATTATACTGATGCGCGTGCGCAGCATCATTCTGGAGCGTGAACGAAATACCAAATGGATTACTGAGCTGGCGGAGGTGAAAAAATGAGCCTGGATATCTGGATGAGAGAAAACCCGCTGACCTATGTCTGGGTGGGTTCCTATGCGGTGGCATTGCTGGTTTTTGCAATTGAGGTCGCGATGGTGGTACACAAGAGAAAAATTACCCTGCAGCAGGTGCGCCTGTTGATCGAGGCAGAGGAGAGTGCATGAAGCCGCGTCAGAAAAGATTTGCTTATATTATTGTCGGTATCGCCGCCGTGGGGCTGGCGGTGGGACTGGTGCTCAATGCGCTCAAGGATAACGTCAGTCTGTATTTCACCCCGACCCAGGTCTACAACAAGGAAGCGCCGCAAGACCGCAGTTTCCGCATCGGCGGCCTGGTCGAGCAGGGCAGCCTCAAGCGTGAAGGGGATGGCTTGACGGCACGCTTCGTGATTACCGACTTGAAGAAGAGTTTGCCGGTGGTGTATGTGGGCATCCTGCCTGACCTGTTCAAGGAAGGCAAAGGCGTGGTCGCGCAGGGCAAGATGGAGTCCGATGGCGTCATGCACGCCTCGGAAGTGCTGGCGAAACACGATGAAAATTACATGCCACCGGAAGCCAAGGACGCCTTGGACAAGGCTCGGAAGACGCAAGGGAGCACAAAATGAGCTATGCGCATGTAATTTCGGCGCAGGCCGATATATCAATAATGCATGTCAAGCCGATTAGCGGCGGCCGCAGCCAAAATTACATGCCTCCTGAGGCCAAGGATGCACTGAAAAAAGCCGCAGCGCCTGTTGCCAAATAACCAAGAGAGCACTTACATGATTCCAGAACTAGGTCATTTTTCCCTGATTATCGCGTTGTTCCTCGCAGCCTCCCTGGGCGTGCTGCCCATCCTCGGTGCGGCGCGCAATAACCGCGTGTTGATGGGGGTTGCCCGTCCGCTGGCTTACGGGCAGTTTGTATTTATTGCGCTGGCATTTGCCGTGCTGGCCCATGCGTTCCTGGGCAATGATTTCTCCGTGCTGTATGTCGCGGAACACTCCAACTCACAGCTGCCTGCGCAATACCGTTTTGCGGCAATCTGGGGCGGTCACGAAGGCTCGCTGTTGTTGTGGGCCTTGCTGCTGTCTGTCTGGACGGCCGCCGTGGCGACCTTCAGCCGTCATTTGCCTGAGGAAATGGTGGCGCGCGTGCTGGGTGTGATGGGGCTGATCTCGGCCGGATTTCTGTTGTTCATGCTGTTTACTTCCAGCCCGTTTACGCGCCTGTTGCCGGCAGCTGCCGACGGCCGCGATCTGAACCCGCTGTTGCAGGACCCGGGTCTGGTGATCCATCCGCCCATGCTGTACATGGGTTATGTCGGGTTTTCCGTGGCCTACGCCTTCGCCATTTCCGCCTTGCTGGGCGGCAAACTGGACGCGACCTGGGCGCGCTGGTCCCGTCCCTGGACCACGGTAGCCTGGGTATTCATGACTATCGGCATCGCGCTGGGCAGCGGTTGGGCCTATTACGAACTGGGCTGGGGCGGCTGGTGGTTCTGGGACCCTGTCGAGAATGCCTCGTTCATGCCCTGGCTGCTGGGCACCGCGCTGATTCATTCGCTGGCCGTGACGGAAAAGCGCGGCGCATTCAAAAGCTGGACGGTGCTGCTCGCAATCGGCGCTTTTTCGCTCAGTCTGCTCGGCACGTTCCTGGTACGTTCCGGTGTGCTGACTTCCGTGCACTCGTTCGCAGCCGACCCTAAGCGCGGTATTTTCATTCTGGTCTTCCTGGTGCTGGTGATAGGCGCATCGCTGTTGCTGTTCGCCTGGCGCGCGCCGAAAGTGGGTCTGGGCGGCAAGTTCGACATGCTGTCGCGCGAATCGTTGCTGCTGTCCAATAACGTGCTGCTGTCGGTCGCCTCAGCGTCCGTGTTCATCGGCACCCTGTATCCGTTGTTCATGGACGCTCTGGGCTACGGAAAACTGTCGGTCGGCGCGCCGTATTTTCAGGCGGTGTTCGTGCCGCTGATGGTGCCCATGGTGTTCATGATGGGACTGGGGCCGCTGGCACGCTGGAAGAAAATGGCCGTGCCCGATCTGGCACGCCGCGTGAAATGGGGGTTCGGCAGCGCCGTGGTGCTGGCGCTGATTCTGCCGTTGCTGATGGGACGTTTTCTGTCGCTGGAATCGAACAAATGGTCGCCGCTGATAGCCCTGGGACTGCTGATGTCGTTCTGGATCATCGCATCGCTCATCATCAGTCTGCGCCAGCGCTGGTCGGGTGAGGGCGATTTTCTGTCGCGCGTGCAGCGTCAGAGCATGAGCTATTACGGCATGCAGCTGGCTCACCTGGGCGTGGCTGTCTTCATCATCGGTGTGACGCTGGTCAAGGGTTACGAGACGGAACGCGACGTGCGCATGAATGTCGGTGACACGATTATGGCCGGCGGCTATGAATTCCGCTTCAATGGGGTGACTGAAGTGCCCGGACCGAACTATGTTGCAGGCGAGGGTCATGTGACAGTGAAGAAGGACGAGCGTCTGGTGGCTGAGTTACACCCGGAAAAGCGTCAATACAATGTGTCGGGCATGCCGCTGACCGAGGCTTCCATACAACCCGGCTTGTTCCGCGACCTGTATGTCTCTCTCGGCGAACCTATCCCTGAATCGGACGGCGCCTGGGCCGTGCGCATCTATATCAAGCCTTTTGTCGACTGGATATGGGCCGGCTGTCTGTTCATGGCATTGGGTGGCATATTGGCGGTGTCGGATCGTCGCTATCGCATCCATCAAAAGGCTTCCGAAAAAGCAGTAGTGGAACCCGTTATCAACAAGCTGCAAGGACAAGCATCATGATGCGTTACATACTCCCTTTGATACTTTTTCTGATTCTGTCGGTTTTTCTCTACAAGGGGCTGGGGCGCGATACGCGCGAAGTGCCATCGCCTCTGATAGGCAAAGCTGCGCCTGCGTTTTCGCTGCCCATCTTGTATGAGCCTGCCAGACAGTTCTCGCCCAAGGAGATGCTGGGTCGCGTATGGCTGCTGAATATGTGGGCATCCTGGTGTGAAGCGTGCAAGGATGAGCATCCGGTGTTGATGGAATTCGCCACCCGGAAAGTATTGCCCATCGTCGGCGTGGATTACAAGGACAAACGGGAAGACGGCATCGCGACGCTGAAGAAAGCGGGCGACCCTTATGATACGGTTATTGCGGATGTGGATGGTAAAGCGGGTTTTGACTACGGCGTGTATGGCGTGCCGGAGACCTATGTCATCGATAAAAAAGGCGTTATTCGTTACAAACAGATCGGCCCCGTCACGCCGCAGAATTTGCGCGATACGCTGTTGCCGCTGATTTCGGAGTTGCAGGCCAAATGAAATTTCTATTTATTGCGTTGATATGTCTGTTGCCGGCTTTTTCATTTGCCGGGGTGGCAAAAGACATCGCCGACGATCCCGTTCTGGAAAGTCGCATGATACATCTGGCTGAAAAAGTGCGTTGCCTGGTATGTCAAAGCGAACCAGTCTCAACTTCGCATTCCGAATGGTCGCAGGATGTGCGCAATATCATGCGCGACAAGATGAAGGCGGGCGCTACTGATCAGGAAATACTCGACATGCTGGTCGAGCGTTTCGGCAAATCGGTGTTGTATGACCCGCCGGTGGACAATGAAACCATGCCGTTGTGGGGCGCGCCCTTTGTGATGCTGCTGCTGGGCGGCGTGTTTTTGTACGTCCAGCTCAAAAGACGCCGCAGCAGGGTCGCGGAAGCCGTGCTTACTATTCAGGATGAACAACGCGCCGCCACGCTGCTGAACGAGTCCGCCCCAATACAATCTGACTCATCGAACTTCCCTCACCCAAACCCTGATGGAACAACTAGCCATTCGACTAAGCCCGCAAGCGGGCAAGTCGCTGGTTATCTCCCGGAGGGAGAGGGGACAAACGAATCACTACGTGGCTTGCACGTAAAGGACACTCAAGCATGACTTTATTCTGGATACTCTGTGCAGTGATGCTGCTGGTGGCGCTGTCGTTTCTGCTGTGGCCGTTGTTGCGCAAATCAGCTGCCAATAACAACGTGTTGCGCGATGCAGCCAACCTTGAAATCCTGCGCGATCAGGCGAACGAACTCGAAGCTGATTTGAACAACAGCCTGCTCACCCAGGAGTCTTTCGAGCAAGGCCGTCGCGAATTGCAGGTGCGTCTGCTCGATGAGGTAAAAAGCACGGAAAAGCCGATCGCTGCGGTGCGCAACCCGGCGCGGATTCTGGCTATTGCTATGGCCGTGCTGATCCCGCTTTTCAGCGTGTTGCTCTATCTTAAAATCGGCAATGTCAATGCGATGCTGCCACCGCAACAACAAAACGCGGGGGCTGAAGGCTTCGGCGTGCTGCGCTCGGACGCGGCGTTGCAGGAACTGGAAGCGAAACTCGCGAAGAACCCGCAAAATCCGGACGGATGGCTGGTGCTGGCGCGTTCCTACAGCGAGTTGCAGCGCTATGCCGATGCGGTGCGTGCTTATAAGGAACTGGTCAAACTGGTACCGAAGGAAGCGCAAATCTGGACAAATTATGCCGATGCGATGGCGATGAACAACAATCAGTCGCTATTGGGCGAACCAACCGAATTCATCAATAAGGCGCTGGAACTGGATCCGGACAATACCACTGCGCTGGCGCTGGCGGGTTCTGCCGGTATGGAGCGGGGCGATTACGTTGCTGCAATCGAGCACTGGCAAAAACTGGTTGCGCTGCTGCCGCCTGATTATCCGCAAATCCAGATGATCATAGACGGCATCAATCAGGCGCGCGATTACCTCTCCAAGCAGCCGGGCGGTCGTGAAAAACTGGCCAAGCTGCCGGATGCACCTAAAAAGGCAGTTGCAAATCAGGCGCTGGCGATTACCGGACGCGTGTCGCTGAGTCCCGAGATGACTAGCCGCGCATCTCCGACAGATTATGTCTTCATCCTGGCGCGTGCGGCTGAAGGTCCTAAAATGCCGCTCGCCGTGATCCGCAAACAGGTCAAGGACTTGCCGGTGGAATTTACGCTGGATGACAGCATGGCCATGCAGCCGCAGATGAAACTGTCCGGCTTCGATAAAGTGGTCGTGCTGGCGCGCGTGTCCAAGTCAGGCACGCCGATGGCGCAAGCCGGAGATATCGAGGGCACGGCCGGCGTCGTCAAACCGGGCAGCAAGGGGCTGAATATCAGCATTGATACGCTGGTAAAGTAGATCTGAAGATGTGCTGGAAAAACGGCATCTCAGGATGCCGTTTTCTATTCCTGTTCTGATTTCACGATGGATGCAGCCTCAACGCACAACGCCTCGAACTGTGTATTATCCAGCGCCAGTACCTGAAGGCAGGCAGCCCCCAGCTTCGTCCATTCCTGCGTCAGGCTCAGACCGAGTTGCTGCTGCAAGATGTGCTCCGCGAGCTGAGCAGTCGCGATCAGCCTGCGGCTCAGTATCGGCAGTTTGTCTGATTCCAGTCTGAGCAGGTTGTGATGATTGCGGATGGCAAGGCAGATCTCCTCCGGCAACCACCAGTTTTGCGCCAGTATGCAGCCTACCATCGCGTGATTTGTCGGCAGCGCCGTATTTTCCACATCGATGAAACTGCGACTGGCATCGTTGTTTGCAGCTATCAGCACTTGCTCGTACAGCGGGAAGCGTCCGAGCAGCACCGGAATGCCGCAGTCGCGGAACAAGCCAAAAGTATAGGTGTCCTCTGCGCGCAGGCCGCGTATCTCAAGGCGCTGTGCCAGCCAGCCGGACAGGTGCGCAATACGCCCCGAGGCATCCCAGAAGCGTTCCAGGTTATGCACGTTTGGAAACGCCTTGCGAAGAATGATGCCGGCCACGGCCCGGCTCGCCGTCTTCATGCCGAGTACCGAGAGCGCTTCGTTTACCGAACGCACCCGCTGCCGCATGCCAAAGAAGGGGGAATTTGCGGTTTTGATCAGGCCGGCAGAAATGCCGACATCGGTGCCTATGATGCTTGCCAGCAGGTTGAAGTCAGGTTCATCCTTTTTTGCTTCGCTCATGAAACGATCCAGTATGAGCGGGCAGGGCGGAATACCGACATCAATAATGGCGCGTTCGATCAGGTTGCCGACGACTGAGGGTGCAGAGTCTTGCAACGATTCATTCATTTGACTATCCTAGTTTGCAGCCAATCGATCAGTGTTCCTTCCGGCATCGGTCTGGCGTAAAAAAATCCCTGGATGGCATCGACGCCCGCCTCCAGTGCGGCGTCAATTTCTTCCTTCCGCTCGCATCCTTCGGCCACCACGATCATGCCGAGCTCGTGGCCCAGTTGGGTCATCGCCCTGACGACAGCCTGTGCGCGGCGATCCTCCGGGAGCACGGTGATAAAGGCGCGATCCAGTTTGATTTTTTTGGCCGGAATATCCTTCAGGTTTGCCAGGCAGGAATAGCCGGTGCCGAAATCATCGATGGCGAGACTGACGCCTGTTGCAAGCGAATTTTTCAGATTTTTTTGTACCGTATCGGAAAGGTCCATGAACAGCGATTCAGTCAATTCCAGCTCCACCAGTTCCGGGCTGACGTTTGAACATATCAGTGCCGCATGCAGCGCCTGGGTGAATTTCGGGGAGATCAGCTGAGCGCGCGAGACGTTGATGGCAACTTTGGTGTGATGACCCATATCCTGTAGCAGGCGTGCCTGCATTGCGCCCTGCAGCAGGCTCCATTCTCCGAGGCGCACCACGAGGCCGGTCTTTTCCGCGACGGGGATAAACTTGTCGGGAGGTATGCTGTCCCCGTTGACTTGGCAGCGCATGAGCGCCTCGACGGCCTCGATTTTTCCGTTCGCAAGGATGATCGGCTGGTAGTGGAGGCTTAACCCGCCTGTTCCCAGCGCAACATGCAGGGTGCTTTCGATCGAGAGTTCTTCGCGCGCAAGTTTGATGCCCAGCCGGCCATGCACGGGCTCATCCCCGGAACAAACAATACTGTTTCCGCCATTATCTTTCGCAGCGTACATGGCACGGTCTGCACGTTCCAGCAGGGCAAGTGAATTTTCTTTCGGGTCGTGGATGGCGATGCCGATGCTTGCGGTGGGGCACAGGGTCAGGTTGCCCATATGTATCAGCTCTGCTACCGTGCCGGCCAGTTCTCGGGCAAACTGTTCTGCTGCAAAACGGTCGCATTGCGGGACGAGAAATACGAATTCGTCTCCCCCCATGCGCGCGATTTTGGCTCGTCCGCCAACCCTGCGAAAGCGCACGGCAAGGCTCTGGATTACCCTGTCGCCACCCGGGTGGCCAAGCGAATCATTTATTTTTTTGAAACGGTCTATGTCGACCCAGATCACGGCGAACGGTTCAACCTGATGTGTCGTGGCGAAACTCTCGACCGCCCGCAGGCAGCCCAATCGATCAAAAAATCCGGTGAGGGTATCTATGTTATTCATGGCGTCTGCAGCAATGAACGGGCCGGTGTGCCTGTTGGCATGCGGTGCATGGCGGCATTGTTGAATTTGGCTTCACGTTCATCCCCTTGAGTATTTTATAATTTTACGATGCCGGGCAGCTTGTATCATCTCTCGGCACTACAGGCATTTTTGGCCAAAATACTGTATCAATTTATCCAAAACAGGGATGTTGCTCAAGCCCGTTCAGCCGTAGACGGAGAAACAGGACAGACGGTAAAACTATTCGGATGAATGGTCTGAAATAACAGACCGGCGGTTCTACCGTCATCCGGATTCGCCTCAAACTTCTTCCGGTTCTGTTTTTACAAATCGATAAAACCGGAGTATTCTTTGCCTGTAACCGGGTTAACGTGAAACTCGCGAAGCTAAAAATAACAGGAGATGTGATGTTGTCCTTTGCGCGCAGAATTCAGATTGTTGTGATTACCGTTCTGCTTGCCTCTTGCAGCGCTACGACTTTTAACGTCGGAAGCGATTTCGATGTGAAAATGTTTACCGGGAAGGTCGAACGCGGTACAACTACAAAAGAACAGGTGCGATCCTGGCTGGGGGAGCCGACCGGCACGGGCGTCAGGGTCGAGACCGACGGGCAACGTTTTGATGAGTGGACATACTATTTTGCCGCCGGCAACTTTTCAAATGTTTCCGCGACCCGGTTAAAAACCCTGCAAATAAAATATGACATGCACGGCATCGTGCAAGGTTACAACTGGTCAACGCCTGCACATTGATGCACCGCGCGCAGGCAGATCGCCAGGTTATTATATAATATAATCAATATATTGGCTGTTATTCCTGCATAACTGCGCGAGGTTCATCCCAGCAAATGTTTTACAAATTCGCGTTCATCCAGCAATTCCCTGTGACTGTCTTTCATGTGTTTTTGCCCGAGTTCGCTGATGGGCAGGTTCTGCACGATGGAAAAATGACCGTGTTTGCAGGTCACCGGAAAACCGTAGATCACGCCTTCCGGAATGCCATAGCTGCCGTCGGACGGCACGCTCATGGTCACCCAGTCGTTGTGATGCGAGCTTAACATCCAGTCGTGAACATGCGAGATGGCGGCATTCGCGGCACTCGCCGCACTCGACAGGCCGCGCGCCTCGATCACCGCTGCTCCGCGCTTCTGCACAACCGGAATAAAAGTGTTTTCCACCCAGTCCTGATCCGGCAGAATATCGCGCACGAGGCGGCCGCGGATCTCGGCATGATCCAGATCCGGATATTGCGTGCCCGAGTGATTGCCCCAGACGATCATTTTCTGGATGTCGCGTATCGGTTGAAACAATTTGAGTGCGACCTGCGCGATGGCGCGGTTGTGATCCAGACGCATCATTGCGCTGAAGTTGCGCGGATCGAGATCGGGTGCGTTTTTCATGGCAATCAGTGCATTGGTATTGGCCGGATTGCCGACCACCAGCACCTTGACGTGGCGCGCTGCCAGTTCATTGAGTATCTTGCCCTGAGTGGAGAAAATCGCGCCGTTGGCTTCCAGAAGATCGCGTCGTTCCATGCCCTTGCCGCGCGGGCGCGCACCGATCAGCAGCGCGACCTCGGTATCCCTGAAAGCGATTCCCGGATCATCGGTGATGATGACCTGTTGCAGCAACGGATATGCGCAATCCTCAAGTTCCATCATTACGCCGCGCAACATCCCTTGCGCCTGCGGCAAGTCGAGCAATTGCAGGATGACCGGCTGTTCGCGCCCCAGCATGTCGCCGTTGGCGATGCGGAACAGGGTAGCGTAACCGATTTGCCCGGCAGCGCCGGTGACGGTGATGCGTACAGGTGCTTTCATGAGCCGCTCCATGTATGATTGAGGTGGGCACATCATAGTGGTTTTGGTTGTGTCGTGCAAAAGGTGTAACATGCCGTTCAGTATTTTTCGCAATCGTGAAAGTTGGTAATGCTAAAAAAACGTCCCAAGCATCTGGCGCTGCATCTCATCAAATTGCCGCTTCCCGGCCTGATTTCCATATTGCATCGTGCAAGCGGACTGGCCCTGTTTTTAGCACTCCCGCTTTTACTGCTTGCGCTGCAATACAGCCTGCGCTCGATCGAAACCTACACCCGGTTGATGGATGTGCTGGATCATCCCGTCGTCAGGCTGATGTTGCTGGGGCTGCTGTGGGCATTCCTGCATCACTTCTGCGCAGGGCTGCGCTATCTGGCAATCGATCTGCATTATGTGCGCAATCTCAAACAAGCCCGCGACAGCAGCAGGATCGTGTTGCTGGTGAGCCTGCTGCTGACAGTTTTAATAGGAGCTGCGCTATGGTGAACCGCGTGGTGGTCGGCGCGCACTACGGACTGCGCGACTGGCTGATACAGCGCGTGACCGCCGTGATCATGGTGGTCGGCAGCCTGTTTATGGCAGGCTTTCTGTTGCTGCACCCGCATCCGGGTTATGACGGCTGGACTGCCTTATTCGCAGGCGGGCCGCTGCGCAGCGCAGCCTTGCTGTTTCTGCTCAGTCTGTATTATCACGCCTGGATAGGCGTGCGCGACATCGTGATGGATTACGTCAAACCCGCCTGGGTGCGTCTGCTGATCCATGTGCTGGTGATTCTGACTTTAGTCGTGTATGCGATCTGGTCGGTACAGATATTGTGGGGATTTTAATGGCCGTCATTCCCGCGCAGGCGGGAATCCAGAAATATTTTTTAAAGGCAAAATATGGCAGTTGCGAAACGGATGTTCGATGTGGTGGTGGTGGGCGCAGGCGGTTCCGGGATGCGCGCAGCCCTGCAACTGGCGCAGGCAGGATTAAAGGTGGCGGTGCTCTCCAAGGTGTTTCCGACCCGCTCGCACACCGTCGCAGCGCAGGGCGGCATCGCGGCGAGTCTGGGCAATATCAACGAAGATAACTGGCATTGGCATATGTACGACACGGTGAAAGGCTCGGATTATCTGGGCGATCAGGACGCCATCGAGTTCATGTGCCGCGCAGCGCCCGAAGTGGTATACGAACTGGAACACTACGGCATGCCGTTCGACCGTCTGGACAGCGGCAAGATTTATCAGCGCCCGTTCGGCGGACACATGCAGGATTACGGCAAGAACCCGGTGCAGCGCGCCTGTGCGGCGGCGGATCGCACCGGACACGCCCTGCTGCATACGTTGTATCAGCAGAACGTCAAGGCCAATACCCATTTTTTCATCGAGTGGATGGCGCTGGATCTGATTCGCGATGAAGAAGGCGATGTGCTGGGCGTGACCGCGATGGAAATCGAAACGGGGGACGTGATGATATTCCAGGCGCGCGCCACGCTGTTTGCCACCGGCGGGGCGGGGCGCATCTTTCATTCAAGCACCAACGCCTTCATCAACACCGGCGACGGGCTGGGGATGGCGGCGCGCGCCGGGTTGCCGCTGGAAGACATGGAGTTTTTCCAGTTTCACCCGACCGGCGTATATGGCGCGGGCGTATTGATTACCGAAGGCGTGCGGGGCGAGGGCGGTTATCTGGTCAACAAGGATGGCGAACGCTTCATGCCGAAATATGCGCCGAATGCCAAGGATCTGGCCAGCCGCGACGTGGTGTCGCGCGCGATGACGATAGAAATCAACGAGGGGCGCGGTTGCGGGCCCAACGGCGACCATGTGATGCTGAAACTCGATCATTTAGGGGATGACGTGATCAAACAGCGCCTGCCCGGCATACGCGAAATCGCCTTGAAATTCGCCCATGTGGATCCGGCCAAAAATCCGATCCCGGTGGTGCCGACCGCGCATTACATGATGGGCGGCATACCGACCAATTATCACGGGCAGGTGGTCGCGCCCTACAAGACGGGTCCCGATGAAGTGGTGCACGGCCTGTATGCGGTGGGCGAGTGCGCCTGCGTGTCGGTGCACGGCGCGAATCGTCTGGGTTGCAATTCTCTGCTGGATTTGCTGGTGTTCGGACGCGAGGCGGGACGCCAGATCATCGAAGATCTGAAAAGCCATCCGCATCCCAAGCCTTTGCCCGCCGACGCTGCCGAACGTCCTTTATCGCGTCTGGCGCGTCTGGAAAATCAGCAGAACGGCGAACGCGTCGCCGATGTGGGAGATGCGATGCGCCGCACCATGCAGAAACATTGCGGCGTGTTCCGCTTTCCGGAACTGATGGCAGAAGGCGTGGATGAGATCAAGGCGGTCGCCGAGCGTGTGGCTCACACCGGGATCCATGACAAGAGCCGCGTGTTCAACACCGCGCGCATCGAGGCGCTGGAACTGGACAACCTGATCGAGGTGGCGAAAGCGACCATGGTTGCGGCAGAGGCCCGACGTGAAAGTCGGGGGGCGCATGCGCGCGATGATTATCCGCTGCGCGACGATGTGAACTGGTTGAAACACAGTCTGTATTTTTCCGAAGGGAACCGTCTGGATTACAAGCCGGTGCGCTTGAAACCGCTTTCCGTGGATTCCTTCCCGCTCAAGGCGCGGGTTTACTAAAAATCCAGCTTATTCGTGAACGAGCCCTTGGCTTGCAACCGGCCATCATCATTGACAGGCTGTATTCTGCACAATACACTGCAACGCAGGCTACAATTCAGACCGTTTCGTTGATTGGTTTGCCGATCTGAAGGGCAAGCGGGCCTTGCGGCGCGTACAGGCACGCATCGAGCGCGCCGGGAAATTGCGAATCCAGCCGGCCAGGCAACAAGTCCACGGTAACGCCGTTGAATATACGAGGGGAATGGCGATGCGCATCTTACGGATATTTCTGCTTACCCTGCTGCTGAGCGGTTGCGGCTACAACACTTTTCAGACTAACGACGAGCAGATCAAGGCGAGTTGGGCGGAGGTGCTCAACCAGTACCAGCGCCGCGCCGATCTGATCCCCAATCTGGTGAACACTGTCAAAGGTTATGCCGCGCAGGAAAAAGAGGTGCTGCTGGGCGTCACCGAAGCGCGCGCAAAAGTCGGCAGCATTCAGGCAACCCCCGAACTGATCAACGACCCGCAGGCTTTCGCCCGGTTTCAGGCCGCGCAAGGCGAACTGACGCAGGCATTGAGCCGCTTGCTGGCGGTGACCGAGAATTACCCGCAACTCAAATCCGACCGGAATTTCCGCGATCTTCAGGCGCAGCTTGAAGGCACGGAGAACCGCGTCACAGTGGCGCGCAACCGCTACATCAAGGCGGTGCAGGCATACAACGTCGCGGTGCGTTCATTTCCCAGCAACCTGACCGCGATGATTTTCGGCTATACCGTGAAACCCTCCTTCACGGTCGAAAATGAACAGGCCATTTCCCATCCGCCAACCGTGGATTTTAATCCACCCAAACTTGGCCCTGCTGAAAAATAATGGCAGCCAAACAGAAGGTGTTGAAACATGGACTGTAAAACCACGAGTTTTTCGCGTCATGCTTTCGAGCGAATGTTTCAGCGCGGGATCAACCCGAATGCCGTGGCGCAAATTATTGCTGAGGGGGTGATCATTGCGAATTATCCGGATGACCAACCTTTTCCCAGTGTTTTGCTGCTGGCTTTCCATGGAAGTCAGCCTGTTCATGCCGTTGTTGCGCAAGAATTGACAACCGGAAACTGTTATCTGGTTACAATCTACCTGCCGGATCGCACAATCTGGGATGAGTCGTTCAAGAGAAGGAGAGCGTGATGAAATGCGTAATTTGTAAAACCGGACAGACTCACCCCGGCATTACCACTGTTACGCTGCAACGTGATAACACGGTGGTGGTGGTTCGTGATGTCCCGGCTGAAATCTGTGAAGACTGCGGCGAGTATTATCTGAGTGAACCTGTTGCCCGCCGGGTTTATGCTGATGCCGATAGCACGGCGCAGCGTCATGTGGAAGTCGAAATTCAACGCTATGCAGCTTGATCGCTCAGTCACACCTGACGTGACCGTTTCAGCAAAATGAAAACCCTGGCCGCGCTGTTGCTTGCGCTGTTGTTGGCAGGCATCGCGCACGCAGAAGTTGCCGTGCCTCCGCTGACCGCGCGCGTCACCGATCTTGCCGCAACCTTGGATGCGCAGCAAATCCAGACACTCGATACAAAGCTGGCAACTTTTGAAACACAGAAGGGCGCACAACTCGCCGTGCTGATCGTGCCCACCACTCAGCCTGAAACCATAGAACAGTTCGGCATACGCGTCGTCGAAGCCTGGAAGCTCGGTCGAAAGAACGTGGACGACGGCGCGCTGCTGCTGATCGCCAAAGACGACCGAACGCTGCGCATCGAAGTGGGTTATGGTCTGGAAGGTGCGCTCAATGACGCCACCGCGCACCGCATCATCGACGAAGTCATCGTCCCGCATTTCAGGAACGGCGAGTTTTATCGGGGCATCGACGCGGGTGTCTCGGCGATGATGCAGGTGGTCAGCGGCGAACCCCTGCCTGAACCCGAACAGGCAAGTGCAGCCGGCAAGCAGGATTATGAATCCTTGATGTTTATGGGTTTTGTCATCGCGGTGGCGTTAGGCGGCATGCTGCGCGCACTGCTGGGGCGTTTCCCGGCAGCCCTGCTGGTGGGCGGAGTGCTGGGGGGCCTCGCCTGGCTGGTGATCTCATCCGGATTGATCGCGTTGTTTGCGGGTCTGGCGGCTTTCGTGTTCGTGCTGCTGGGCGGATTTCGCGGCGGTTACCTCGGCATGGGGGGAGGGGGCGGTTTCGGAGGGGGCGGTTTCGGCGGCGGGGGAGGCGGATTCGGCGGGGGCGGGGCGTCGGGGAGATGGTGAGATGAATTTAAAACGCATCATGAAGCATCTTGCTACCGGTCGTGCCTCGCTGCGGCGCGTTTTTCCCGCTCCGACGCTGGCGGCTATCGAGCACGCAATCGGCGAGACTGAGGCGCAATTTGCGGTTGACGCGTTGCTGCATGAGCTTCAGGTGCATCAGATTGAGCTTGAGACGCAGAATGAAAATCTGCGTCAGACCCAGCTTGCCCTGGAAGAATCGCGCGACCGCTACCGGGATCTCTACGAGTTTGCGCCGGTCGGTTATCTCACGCTGGACAAGCGCGGCCTGATCGGTGAAATCAACCTGAGCGGCACCGCCCTGTTTGGCACGGAGCGCAAGCTGCTGCTCAATCGCCGTTTTGCCGGGCATGTCGCGATCCATGACCGCGAGCGGTGGAACGGTTGTCTGCTGGAATTGTTGAAAAATGCCACCACCCGCAGTTGCGAGCTGATGCTCCAGCGTGCCGACGGTTCGGTGTTTTTTGCTCATCTGGACTGTCTGCACATGAAGGCCGACAACGGCGAGCACTCAATCAACATCGTGCTCACCGACATATCTGAACGCAGGCGTATGGAAATCGAGATCGAACAATCCAGACAGGTGCTGGATGCCGATCGCCTGCTGTTTCAGGCGATACTCGACAACGCGCCGATCGGCATCTGGATGCTGGGCGTCGATAACAAGATCAAATTTATCAACAAAACATTCTGTCATGCAGTGGGTGTTTCCGAACAACGATTTTTGTCCGCCAACCATTATTCCGAGGTTCTGCCGCCATCGGTATCGAACAATTGCATCAGATCTGACCGTGAATGTTTCGAATACCAGGCCATCCATACTTCGACGGAATGGCTGCCTTTTGCCGACGGCGAAGCGCATTTGCTTGAGATTACCAAGGTAAAACTTTCCGACCCTGCGGGACGAACCGTCGGATTGATCGGATTGGCAACCGACATCAGCGAGCGCAGGCAGGCGGAAACCGAGTTGCGCGAATCGGAGGAAAAATTCCGTGCCATATTCGAGGGCACTCACGATGGAATTGTGCTGATCGACGATACCGGAACGATCGTCGATTGCAATCCTGAATTCGTACGACAAGCCGGCATGACACCCGAACAGCTCAAACAGATGCGGATATGGGAATTGCGTCCCACCGGCAAAGTTGAGCTGGCCAAAGGCATATTCCTGCAAGCATTTAAGACAGGTTTGCCGGGGACGGCTGAGTTCAAGTACAAAAAGCCGGACGGTACGGTGATTCAGGTCGACGCGCGTGGAACGATCATTTCCATCGGAGGCCGTCGCTATCTGCAATGTATCGTGCGGGACATCAGCGAAAGCTTGCGCAAGGAAAATGAACTCAAGGAGTATCAACGCCTGTTGCGTGAACTGGCGGCCCAGGGCACCGCCTCGCGGGAAGCGGAGTTGAGACAGGTGGCGCGCGATGTGCATGACGAGCTGGGGCAGCTGTTGACCGCGTTGCGCATGGATATTTCGCTGGTGCGCATTTGCTTCGGCGCGCGCGATCCGGCGCTGATGAATATGGTCAAGGATATGCTGGTGCTGGCAGACAAGGCGATACAGGGGGTGCGGGACGTGACCGCCAACCTGCGTCCGCCCGCGATCGACATGGGCATGGTGTCCGCTATCGGCTGGCTTGCCGAAGAATTTTCCAGGCGCACCGGCGTTGCCTGCACCTTGCGTGTCGACGATGACCCCGTCGGGCTGGATGAAGTGCGTACCCTGACCGTGTTTCGCATTGTGCAGGAGTCGCTGACCAATATCGCGCGCTATGCCGAGGCTGCGCGCGTCGAAATCACCGTCAGAAAAAAGGATGAATACATTTGTGTCGAGGTACGCGACGACGGCAAGGGTTTTGACGTGCAGAAGATGCCTGCCAAGAAATCGTTCGGCCTGATGGGGATAAGGGAACGTGCCCTTGCCGTGTCCGGCAAGGTTGAAGTGAATAGTAGCTCAGGGCAGGGCACCATCGTCTGCGTTGAGATTCCGCTGTTTCAAACAAATCCGAGGAAGAGAATCAATGATTGAACTGATGATTGCCGATGACCATGCCATCGTGCGCGAAGGAATCAAGAAAATCCTTGCTCTGACATCAGACATCGTGGTGAAAGATCAGGCAGTCGATGGCCCCGATGTCATGCAAAAGCTGAAGGACAGTACAGGTTTTGATTTGCTGCTGCTTGATTTAACCATGCCGGGTGTCAGCGGCATGGATTTGATTGCCGGAATCAAGACAGCCTATCCGGGTCTGCCGATGCTGGTGTTCAGCATGCATAACGAGCCGCAGGTCGCCTCGCGTGCGATCAAGGCCGGTGCATGCGGCTTCATATCCAAGGACTGCGACCCGGAAATCCTGCTGGATGCGATACGCCGTGTGGCCGGCGGCGGCAAATATATCGATCCGCTGCTGGCCGAACAACTGGCATTTGATGCCATGCTGCCCGAAGAACGCGCGCCTCATTCCCTGTTGTCGGAGCGGGAATTTGAAGTTTTCGCTCTTCTGGTCAAAGGAAAACGGGTCAATGAGATTGCCAGTCTGCTGTGCATCAGCAACAAGACCGTGAGCACGCACAAGCTGAACCTGATGGTCAAAATGAAATGCACCAGCACGGCGGATCTGGTTCACTATGCCGTTGCGCATGATTTGTTTCCCGTTTGACCCCCCCATGGTTGCTTAGTGTAAGGTGGAAACGCTGCGCTTTTTCCACCCTACATATTGAATCCTTAATCCTCGATCCTGTTTTGCATAGGAAAATCCCTAGCATTATCTTCCTGTTTCCCATGTGAAAATCAGCATCACCCGATGGCGCAGTGACGGAGGTTCCGTGCATAATCTGCCCGACAACTTAATCAATCAGTAATACGCATCGTTCTGCCTGCGGCGGGGAGTTTGCGCGATTACGGATACCGGGAGAATCAGATGTTGAAAAAATCTAGCTCTGCGCTGTTTGCTTTCAGGCTCACGCAACTGTTGAAAAAAATGAGCTCCGAACTGGATGAGCATCGTTATTACCTGGAACGGAATGTCGCCCGGCGAACGGAAGAACTGACCCGGCGTATCGAGTTGCTGGAGGCATGCAATGCAAGCCTGTGCAGCAAACTGGCTTCTTCACAATTACTCGAACGTAAACACACCGGAAAACCGAAAAATTCAGAGCACGACAATATGAGCGCGAAGGTATACCTGGTGAGCACGCAAACCGATTCGGCAAAGAAACAGATGAGCGCGGGCTGATTTTTTACTCGCAGAAATTGACGCGAGTTTAACCTTAAACAAGGAGAATAATCATGAACCTGGTTAAATGGAATCCCTTCAGGGAACTGGAAGATGTCAGCAACCGGCTGAACAGCCTGTTCGGGCGCATGCCCGCAGGAATCGAAGCCGGGCAACTGTCGATGGCGGACTGGACCCCTTCGGTCGATATCAGCGAGACGGATGCCGCCTATCTGATCAAGGCGGAAATTCCGGAAGTCGGCAAGGAAGATGTCAAAGTGACTGTGCAGAACGGCATGCTCACCATTTCAGGCGAGCGCAAGCAGGAGAAGGAAGAAAAAAACAGGAAGTTTCATCGCATAGAGCGTTGTTACGGCAGCTTTACGCGCAGCTTCCGTGTACCGGAGGATGCCGATGCGAATACCGTGAAGGCTGAATTCAAGGATGGCATGCTCAATATCACACTGCCCAAGTCGGAAAAGCCGGCAGGCAAATCCATCGATGTAAAAATCGCGTAGTGCGGGTTCCTATTCACCGGGGGGCGAAAAGGAATCCTGAGTGGTGAGTGTAAATGGTTTTATAACAGCAAGGAGAGTGTCATGGCAACCGGTACAGTCAAATGGTTCAACGATGAAAAAGGCTTTGGCTTTATTTCGCCCGATGGCGGCGGCGACGACCTGTTCGCACACTTTTCTGCGATCAATGCCAGCGGTTTCAAATCCCTCAAGGAAGGCCAGAAGATCAGCTTTGAAGTGGCCATGGGCCCCAAGGGCAAGCAGGCCTCCAATATTCAGATTGTCCATTGACTGTGATTTCCGAGGTTTAACGTAACTCGCGTAAGCGTTCGTTTGTCCCTTCTCACTCCGGGAGAGGGTTTGGGTGAGGGAAACGGGCATGGCGAGTTTGCGAGTTGAGGCCCGCAGGGCATCATCCCTGCGAGAATCTTTGCATTACATGCCATGCCCGTTAAGGCAAGGCATAACCGGGGGGCAATCATGGTTGGACATCAGGAGCACGGACTGGACGTTGCTCAACGAGTGACGGATGCGATTCATCTGTTTCGCGAAAGGCGGGCCGAGCGTCCCTATGATGACAAGAGTCGTTTTCTGGTCGCGGCCAGTCACGACTTGCGTCAACCGATACACGCCCTCGGTCTATACGTTGCCGAATTGCGACGCAAAATTTCCGGCGAGGATGAACAGCATCTGCTGGGGCAACTTGAGCGCTCGGTGGATGCCATAGTCAGACTGGTTGATGATCTGCTCGACATATCAAGGCTGAATGCGGGCGTGCTGGTGCCGCAAAAGCAGCCTTGCGACGTTGTCGAATTATTGGACAGAATTACGGCTGATCTGGGGCTGCTGGCACGCAGTAAAAATATACGTCTGGCAGTACACCCGTTTCACGGGTTTGTGAGCAGCGACCCGGTCATGCTGGAGCGCATCCTGATGAACCTGGTGAGCAACGCACTGCGCTACACGCAACCCAACGGCACCGTACTGATCGCTTGCAGGCGGCGCGGCGATGAGTTGTCGATCGAGGTGCGCGACAATGGCATCGGCATGGATAAGGGCTGTCAGACCCGCATCTTCGATGAATTCGTACAATTGAAGCAGCCCGCAGCGGAATCACAGCAGGGTCTGGGTTTGGGATTGTCCATCGTGGACAGGCTGGTCAGGCTGCTGGGCCACAGGCTGGAATTGCAATCTGCACCGGATGAAGGTTCCACTTTTGCGCTACGCCTGAGCCTGACCGGGCATGAGGTTGTTTTCAAACCCGCTGCGCAAAAAACGAATGGCCTGCCGCTGGCGGGTAAAAAACTGTTGATCGTGGATAGTGACGATCTGGC
>JAJYYO010000043.1 GCA_021800795.1 Pseudomonadota bacterium | reverse complement strand
ATCGTCTATTCCTGATCAATGATTGCAACGGTGTAGCCGTTAGCAAGAATTGAGTTGTTTTATCAATGAAAATGCATCTGACGCCTGATTTTTTAGATTTAACAGCAAGTTCTCTCGGCAAAGCAGTAAGCCGATCCACCATTCCCCTTGGCATGGTACATGGCATCGTCTGCGGCTTTCAGCAATAGGTCGCCGTTGTTGCCATTGTCTGGATAGATCGCTATTCCCACACTGACACCCAGTTGCAAATGGTGTTCATTCACATCAAATGGCTGGGACAACTCAGCGATAATTTTTTTGGCAACCATCTCGGCATCATTTTTTCCATTCATCTCGGGCAGAATGATCGTAAATTCGTCCCCGCCGAGACGCGCCACCATATCGCTTTCACGCACACATAGCCTGAGTCTGCCAGCAATCAACTTGAGTAATTGATCGCCAACATGGTGACCGCAGACATCATTCACTGGTTTAAAGAGATCAAGATCCATAAAAATCAGCGCACAGTATCTATTTTCGCGTTTTGCCAACGCAATCCCCTGGCTAAGTCTATCCTGGAAGAGAATCCTGTTTGGTAAACCCGTCAGAAGGTCGTGATGTGCAACTTGAAGCAGGCGCAGGTAATGGCTTAGCAGAAAAGGCGCACAGATTATCGTCAACAGTCCTGCATCGGTTATGGCACGCGCCCAGGTAGGAAATTGTCTGGCGTTCAATTCAATATTGACCGTCATCATGAGAATCACATCAGTCACGCCAATCAGACCGAGCAATGAGAAGAACAGTCGTGCCGGAACGGATTTCAACAGATTCATAATGACCTTTATTCTCATGCGGAAACTTGACCAATCACGCTCAAGGTATGCCATAGCCAGAAAAAAATGCCCACCTCACTATAGCGCAACACTATATGAGAAGCAAACTCCGTAGAAACAAACACCGTGTTAATGGATTCTGTGCGGCATGCCAAAGCGAGTATCCAGACCAAAGCAAGATCAGTTCGAAAAATCCTTAAGGGGGACGCTCGCCTATAACATTCGGCTTTTTCGTTTTGAGAATGGGATTTCACAAGAGGAACTTGCGTTCCGTTGCGAACTGGACAGAACCTATATTTCAGCGGTTGAACGCTGTATATGGAACGTTTCGCTGGGTAATATAGAAAAAATTTCAGATGCACTCAAAGTAGAGCCGTGGCAATTGTTGGTTCCGCCCAAGGAACTCGGATGAGTTTTTCAGGCCGCTTGCGTGCATAACGGGCATGGCAAAAAAGCCGCCCTCGATGATGCAAAAGATTCTCGCAGGCCTGCCTGCCGCAGGCAGGGATATTGCCCATATTGGCAATAACTCGCAAATTCGCCATGCCGGTTCCCTCTCCTCAACCCTGATGAAACAACTAGCCACTCGACTAAGCTGCCAAAAAACGGTAGCAAAGTCGCTGGTTATCTCCCGCGTTGCGGGAGAGGGGGAAAACGAATCGCTGCGCGATTTTTACGTTAAGGAAGCCTCAAGCCGTCATGCAGGGGCAGGCTTTGTGAACGGAAATCAGTCCTGTTTTGCCTGAGTATTTGTTGATTACCGCTGCGCACATTGCCTGTTACAGGTTGTTGGGCGGTGGTTACTGCCCCGATTCCGAAAAATATCTGAAGCGATTGCGTCCGGCGCCTTTGGCCGCATACATTGCCTGATCTGCACATTTGAGCAGGCTTTGCAGATCTTTCCCGTCATCAGGATAAAGCGCGATCCCGATGCTGGCTGAAATGTGGTATCCGTTTTCGTCATTGACAAAGAAAAAGGGTTCAGCCAGTTTTGCAACGATTTTTTCCGCTATTCGTCTGGTCTGTGTGGTGTCGCCAAGCTCCTGCAGGATGACGGTAAATTCATCGCCGCCCAGACGTGCCACCGTGTCCGTTTCGCGCACGCAACTGCTGATGCGGCGCGCGACCTCCATCAACAACGCATCGCCGTTGGCATGACCCAGTTTGTCGTTGATCTCCTTGAAGAGATCAAGGTCGATAAAAAACAGGGCAAGTGTTAGCGATTTTCGCTGTGCCAGCAGGAGCGCATGTTTTAAACGGTCCTGAAACAGGCGGCGGTTGGGCAGATTGGTCAGCGGATCATAATTGGCTTGCCAATGAATAAGTTCGTCCTTATGTTTCTTTTCGGTGATGTCCGAGAACTGTGCCACATATCTGTACACGCGACCGTCTGTGTGACGCAGCGCGATAATGTTGGCTAATTTTGCGTAAAGTTCGCCATTCTTGCGCTTGTCCCAGATTTCTCCCTGCCAGTGCCCTTCATCGAGTATCTTCTGCCACATCTGCCGGTAAAATTTTTCATCATGCCGACCGGATTGCATCAGCTTGGGGTTTTTTCCAATCACCTCGTCCAGCGTATAACCTGTTACACGGGTGAAGGCCGGATTGACATCCGTGATCAGGTTGTTTTCATCCGTCACGATGATGGCATCCGCGTTGGATTGATAAATTGCCGTGGCCAGCTTCATGGATCTTTCAGAATTGCACAACGCATCCGACATCTGGTTGAATGCCATGATTAATTTTCCGAATTCGTCCCGGTTGCCGCTGCCCGGCTCTATCGGGACAAATTGTTCCATGCTGCCGGACGCCTGCAAGGATTCCATGGTGGATTGCAGTCTTACAATAGGCCGCATAAACCGGTTTATCAGGCTTCGGGTCGCGAAGAACATCAGGATTTGCAGAAAGATCTGTCCTGTCCACAGTTTGTTTCTGGCGCGCTCAATCGCGCTGAAATCTTCGGTCATATCGATTGTGATGCTGGCAGCGCCATTGACTGAGCCTGCCTTGACATTGTGGCAATCCAGGCAATTGGTGCCACGGAAGTTGGTGCTGGTGATGAAGGGCACCACTGTGCGTAGTGTCTGTATCCCTTGTTCTTCGTCCAGACTGAACTGCATCTGTTTTGATATGATCGCGCGGCGGTCAAGTTCATCCATTGCCTGTTCCTCCGGCAGACCGGGCCCGAACTGATCCTGCACCTGTTTGGCGCGTATGATGCGCAATTCCTTCACTCCAGCAGACGCGCCCATCTTTTTTATCAGGAGACGACGATTTTCGGGGTCCGAAATCCTGCCAGTCACCATCAGCATATTCATGCCGTTGATGATGCCATCGGCAGAGACGGTGGCGCGTCTTTTGGCGCCATCCAGGATTTCCTTTTTAAAGTGTTCCATTACCCAGAAATGAGCGAAAGACAGGACCAGGATCAACATCAACTGAATGGGAATGTTCAGCTTTGTTCCTATGTGTAACGAGCGCCACCAATTTTTCATGACCGTATGTTAATTCTGACAATATTCTGGAATGTTACCGCGTTGAGCGTGCAGGCGATACCCCATCCGCATTATCCGGTGGATTTGTTGATGAGTGTTGTGCGTACTGGTCGATGCAAATTGTCCTTTTTCTCTCCGGCTGATCCTGGATATTTCTGTCCCGACGCAGTCGGTTTTGTTTGTCTGTGTATAATTTCGCCATATTCATAATCCGATTTTAACAAAATGTCTGCTTATATACCTGCCATCGGTACGCCGCTTAGTCCTTCTGCCACCCGCGTTATGCTGCTGGGCAGCGGAGAACTTGGCAAGGAAGTCATCATCGCCCTGCAACGGCTAGGGATAGAAACCATTGCGGTGGACCGTTACGCCGATGCGCCGGCTAGTCAGCTTGCGCATCGCGCCCATGTCATCGACATGACGGATGGCGCAGCGCTGCGCGCCCTGATCGAACAGGAAAAACCCGATCTGATCGTGCCGGAAATCGAGGCGATCGCCACCGGCATGCTGGAGCAGATCGAACGAGAAGGGCTGACGCAGGTGATTCCCACTGCGCGCGCCGCACGGCTTACCATGAACCGCGAAGGCATACGCCGGCTTGCTGCAGAAACGTTGGGACTGCCTACGTCGCCCTACCGTTTTGCCGACAGTCTGGATGAGATGCGCGCAGCCATCGGCCACATCGGTTACCCTTGCATCGTCAAGCCGGTGATGTCGTCCTCCGGCAAGGGGCAGTCCAGGGTGGATACGCCAGCCGAAGCCGCCGCCGCATGGGATTATGCCGCCAGCGGCAGCCGGGTGAATCAGGGCCGCGTGATCGTCGAGGGTGTCATTCGCTTCGATTACGAAATCACGCTGCTCACCGTGCGAGCCCTGGGTGAGAATGGCCGGATACGGACGTATTTTTGCGAACCTGTCGGTCATCTTCAGGTGCATGGCGATTATGTGGAGAGCTGGCAACCGCAAGGAATGTCACCGCTGGCTTTGCAGGGTGCGCGCGAAATCGCAGGCAAGGTGACCGAAAATCTCGGGGGCCTGGGGCTGTTCGGCGTGGAGTTGTTCGTCAAGGGCGATATGGTATGGTTTTCCGAGGTCAGCCCGCGCCCGCACGACACCGGCATGGTGACGATGTGCACGCAGGTGCAGAACGAATTTGAACTGCATGCCCGCGCCATACTTGGATTGCCGGTGAATACTGCGTTGTGCGAGCCCGGCGCATCGGCCGTGATCTATGGTCAACTGGATGAGACCGGCATCGCTTTTGCTGGCGTGAGTGATGCGCTGCGCGTGCCTGGCAGCGATATACGCCTGTTCGGCAAACCGGTATCCTTTGCCCGCCGCCGCATGGGCGTGGCGCTGGCAACTGGTGTTGACACCGATGAGGCCAGGGCGCGCGCCAAGCTGGCGGCCGGCCTGGTGGTACCTGTCAAGCTATGATCACCGGGATACACCACGCCACTTTTCTGACCTCAGACCTTGCCCTTGCGCGCATCTTTTACGAGGAAGTGCTGGGCCTGCAGGCGGATGACAGGCGTCCGCTCATGAGTTTTGACGGGGTGTGGTACGACGTGGCGCCGGGTCAGCAGATACATCTGATGGCCTTGCCCGATGCGGAAGCGGGTGTGCAGCGTCCCGCACACGGCGGGCGCGACCGCCATGTTGCGCTGACGGTCACCGATATGGCGCAGTTGATCGCGCGATTGGAAGACGCCGCCATCAGCTATACCTTAAGCCGGTCCGGCCGCCGCGCGCTGTTCTGCCGCGACCCGGATCAGAATGCGCTGGAATTCATCTCGGAAATTTGATCGTGCACGATATCACACCCAGGGCCTGGTACAGGGATACTTGCGACAAGGCAGGTTTCGTCTGCGATGAGGCACAGATGCGGGCGATCGAGGAGCTGGAAACACTCTGGCAGCAACTGGTCGAATTCAAGCATAAGCGCGATCAGTTTTTAGGGCGCAGCCTGTTAAGTCCGCTGGTGCCTCAGGGGTTGTATATCTGGGGCGGAGTAGGGCGCGGCAAGACGTTCTTGATGGATGGTTTTTATTACTGTCTTCCTTACCGTCGTAAACGCCGCATCCATTTTCACAACTTCATGTCCGAGGTTCATCAGGAGATGAGCCGGCTCTCGGATACCCCCGATCCTCTGATGGCGCTGGCCGACAATATCGCGCACGCCACGCGGCTGCTTTGTCTGGACGAGTTGCATGTGGACGACATTGCCGATGCGATGATCCTGGGCCGGCTGCTCGCCGCACTGTTCAAGCGCGGCGTGGTGCTGCTCATTACCTCCAATTTCCCACCGGACGGCCTCTATCCGAATGGCTTGCAAAGACAGAATTTCCTGCCCGCAATTGAGTTGTTGAAGCAGGAATTGCGGGTATTGCATTTTGAAGGAAGCCGGGACTACCGGCTGTTACAGAAGATACGCGATCCGGTATTCCTGGTGTCCCGCAATGCGGAGCACGCCATGGAGTCGATGTTTCTTCGCCTTTCGATGGGCGTGCATGCCGAATCCGTCGAGGTGGGGCATATTCGGGCAAGACTTGCGGTGCGCGAAATCGTCTGGTTCGATTTCAGGGAGCTGTGCGGGGGCAATCATGATCAGTCCGACTATTTGCAGATCGCCCATCGTTATCCTACTGTGTTCCTGTCGGGCGTACCGCGCATGACCTCTGAAAATGCCGCCGAGGCCAGACGTTTTGCCTGGCTGATCGATGTGCTGTATGACAACCATGTCAAACTGGTGGCAAGTTTTGAAGTCTTGCCGGAAAATCTGTATGAGGCGCATGAAGACGAGTCAGGGCGCATCGTAAGCCGCCTTGCAGAAATGCAGACGCAGCGCTATTTACAGTTGCCGCATCACAACCGGGGCGTCTCACTGACCGGGCGGGACGTTTGAATTCGCAAGCGTCATGTTTCGTGTTTGATGGGAACGAGGTAAGAGACCAAGCTGCACGGAGAACGATTCATGGGTAAAGCACACGAGGTACTTTCAGAACAATTGATCGAATTCATCGAAAAACAGAAGATTTTTTTCGTGGGGACTGCAACGGCTGACAGTCGGGTCAGCGTTTCTCCCAAAGGGATGGATTCCTTGCGCGTGCTGGGCAACAGGCGTGCGATCTGGCTAAACGTCACGGGCAGCGGCAACGAAACATCCGCCCACGTTCAGCAAAACCCGCGCATGACCCTGATGTTCTGCGCATTCGAAGGCCCGCCGCTGATTCTTCGTCTTTATGGCGCGGCAAGAGTCATACACAAGAACGATGCCGACTGGGATGCACTTTTCAGCCATTTCACTCCGCTGCCCGGCGCCCGGCAGATTTTTGATCTTTCCATCGATCTGGTGCAAGCCTCCTGCGGGATGGGCGTGCCTTATTACGACTATACGGGCGGGCGGGAACTGCTCAACGACTGGGCCGCCGACAAGGGTGAAGAGGGCATAAGGCAGTACTGGGAAGATAAAAATCAGTCCAGCATCGACAACATCCCGACCCACATCGTCGAAAAGAATCTCTGAACACTCAAGCCTCGTTATTTTCGTTTATCCGGATGCGGCTGTTTTCCCTGAGCGCGATAAGCGCCGGGGTTCAGACTGTGGATATTGAGCTTCTGATGAATCGCCCTCGGCGTCAGTCCCAGGGATTTCGCCACCTCGCTGACATTGCCGTAAAAACGGGTAAGCGCTTCCTTCAGGATCAGCGCCTCCACCTGTTCACTCGCCTGCTGTTTTGCCTGCTTGAGTGAAAAGTCGGATGGCTGTTTGAGACTGGCGGGCTGGCCGGTTTGAGGAAGCAGCAGATCGGACATGACCGGTGCGGCTGAGAACAGGAACGAGCGTTCAAGTACGTTCTCCAGTTCGCGCACGTTGCCCGGCCAGTCGTAATGCATGACCCGCATCAACGCCGTATCGCCTAATGACGTGATGACTTTATGGTACTTCTCCGAGAGCTGTGCAAGGATATGATGCACCAGCGGCAAAATATCCTCGCGTCTTTCCCGCAGTGGCGGCAGCAGGATAGGAACCACATTGATCCGGTAGTAGAGATCCATACGGAAAGCGCCTTCCGCGATATATTTTTCCAGACGCATGCTGGCTGCTGCGATTACCCGAACATTCGTCGACAGACGCTGCTTGCCGCCCACCCGCTCGAATTCGCCGCCCTGCAACACCCGCAACAGGCGCGCCTGCGCGGCAAGAGGCAAGGAATCGGTTTCGTCAAGAAACAGACTGCCGCCCTCCGCCTGCTCGAACAGTCCGTGGTGAACTTCGTAGGCGCCGGTAAATGCACCACGCTCATGCCCGAACAAGGTAGTCTCGACCAGATTTTCGGGTATTGCGCCGCAGTTCACTGCGACAAAACTGCGGTTTCGCCGTTCACTCATGGCGTGAATGCGACGCGCAACGATTTCCTTGCCCACGCCCGTCTCGCCGGTGATCAGCACGGTTGCCAGGGTGGGCGCAACAACTTTTACGATCTCCAGCGCGTAGAGCATGGCCGGGGATTTTGCGACGATGGCCGGTTTGTCGACTGCATCCGGCTCACCTGCACCGCACCACGCCCGCCCGTTGCGTGACTCCTTGCCGATACGCGCCTTGACTGTGGTCGCACGACCACGGATAACGCCCTGTTCCCGATGATATTCATCGCCTTCAAAACCAGCGGATTTTTTGCAATCGGTATAAATGCGCGCCTCGCATACCCCGTCTCCCGTCGCGATGCGTTTGTCCAGAATCACCTTTGCGTAGCCGAAATTGCGTGCCGCAATGCCGCCAAACACGCCTGAGGTCATTTTGCACAATTCAGGCGCCTGCATCACTGCGTCCCCGAACGGGCAGCGCGTATTGAGCACGCGCACCATGCCCGCCTCGCTGGTTGCACGGGAAAAGTTGCCGCCTATCTTGTTTTTGATCGCCACGATCATGTCGGCATATTGCCCATGATCAAGCGCGCCCTCCTGCTCCGTCTGCTGGCGATAGGCTGTCTCAAAGCAGCCGCTTGCCGTCAGGCCGAGCTGCTCGATGTAATTGAGGCGATTGCTCCCCTTGCCGCCGCCGTTTTTTAAGCTGACCTCGATGCTTTGAGCAACGAACGTCTGCAAAAACAGGACGGGGCTGAGATGGGGGAAAAGCTTTTCGGGCATTGATGTCCTCCTCAAGCCATGCCAAAAGACGGCTGTTTGCCTAGACTACACCAATAAGCTGATTACAAAAAGTTAGTGATGTCCGCATCCGCATCCGGGCCGATGCTGACCCGCTTCTGGCTCAAGCGAGCGCATCGCTATATTCCGGCCGCGCGCCATGTTGCCATGCGTTGCAGGCGCACAGAGAAAAATTTTTTCTGTTTCGCCCCCGCATGCCGGGCATGTCGGACCTGGAGCGTTGATTGAGTGGCGCGCTTCGAATTGCAACTTGCATTGCGTACACAGGTAATCGTAAGTCGGCATCGGATCGTTCCTCCATTAGATAAACAAAAACCGGGCGCCCGCAGTAGACGCCCGGGTATTTACCCTCAGTTCCAGCGTGGCGGCTGCTTGCCTTTGACGCCAAACTGAGCCGAAGTAACATCTGTCCTTGCGCGTTTCTCAGTGTCGCGGGTAGGGGCCCTCAGGCGACGCGTCTCGACTTCCCAGACCCAGCCGCTGATGACCACACCCTTGGGAATGAGCGGATGATTCTTGAAAGTCTCTACCGTTTTCATGCAGGTTTCGTCCACGTCGTCCATCATCCCGATCCACTTGGCAAACGCGCCTTTCTCCAGTTTCAGTTCGGGCAGTGTCGGGTCCAGCGCAAGATGGTCTATATCGACCCCCTTGTCGCGCAGCATTTTTTCCAGATCGGCGGCGTTCGCCGACAGCATGCCGCATTGCGTATGCTGGACGATCACGATTTCCTTGGTGCCGAAGAAATTGCAGGTCAGCATCGCCGAGCGGATCGCGTCGTCGGTGACGATACCGCCGGCATTGCGGAAACAGTGCGCATCGCCGCCACCGGCGGGCGTATCGACATGTATGCCGAGCGCTTCGTCTACCGGCAGTCGCTCATCCATACAGGCAAGCACCCACAAACTTTTGTTGTTATGTCCGTCAGGCCCATAGCGGCGGCGCTGCGCCCAGAGGTCATAGGATGCAACGTGCGAACTCAGTTGGTCTTTGAGAGTGGTCATTATTAAGTCTCCTTGATAAAAGGCTGCAAAATCCGAATCCCCCGGACGGCAGGGGCAGTTACGGGCGATTTACCCGCACTCTCTGCTACGCAATCATCGTGCCAAATAATTAATACATAAAAAACAATAAGTTATAAATATATACACGTCAGCGCATATATATTTTTCCGCTACGAATCAACAATATCAATATAACTTATTGAAAAACAAGAAAATTATTGAATGAAGCGACACTTCCCGGTATGAAGCAGTATTTCCCGAAGTTGGCGCAACCCTGTTGCGGCAAAGCTACGCCAGACTGTAACGCTTCAATTTACGATACAGGGTGCGTTCGCTGATGCCCAGCAGGTCGGCGACATTGCGGCGATGCCCGTTATGACGGTTCAGCAGTGCGGCAATATGATGCGCCTCCACTTCTGAAATGGCGGTACCCGTGCTCGTCTCGCGTACAGGCTCAGCTTCCTGATGCATATGCTCATGAGTCCCCAAATGAATATGCTCGGCGCTGATGATGCCGTTATTGCACATGGCAATCGCCTTCATCAGGATGTTGCGCAGCTCGCGTACATTGCCCGGGAAAGTGTAACCCAGCAGTTTTTCCATCGCGTCATCGGTCAGCCTGCACTGCGGTATCCCTGTCCTCGTGATGCGCTTGAGCAGCGCTTCGGCCAGCGCCGGAATGTCGCTTCTGCGCTCGCGCAACGTCGGCAGGCGCAGATCAAACCCTGAGATGCGGTAATACAGATCGAGGCGAAACTGCCCGGCCTGCGCCATTGCCGGCAAATTACGGTTGGTGGCAAAAATCAGCCGCACATCGGCGCGCAGCATGCCGGTACCGCCCAGACGGCGAAACTCGCCGCTTTCCAGTACGCGCAAAAACTTGGCCTGCATGGTCAGGGGAATTTCGCCGATTTCGTCGAGAAACAGGATGCCGCCGTCGGCCAGTTCGAACAAACCCTGTTTTCTGCCGATGCAACCGGTAAAAGCCCCGCGTTCGTGACCAAACAACTCATCCTCGAACATGTTTTCCGCAATCGACGCGCAGTTCACGGTGATGAACGCACGGGCGCGGCGCGATGAGCGCTGATGCAGATATTGCGCCGCCAGCTCCTTGCCCACGCCGCTCTCCCCCAGCAACAGGACGGACGCCTCCGACTCCGCCGCACGGGTCAGGTGATCGAGACAGGCCAGAAACGCGGGGGAGTTGCCGATCATCTGCATCTCCTTGCAGTCCAGCTCATCCGAACTCACGATACGGGAAATGACTTCCCCCAGATAGCGTGTGTTGTCCGGCCCGACAATGGGATGCCCCTTGATGCGCACATATTCAGGACGGTTGTGCCGGTCGAAATGGGTGTGAACCACCTCATGTATCCTGCCGGTGCTGAACACGGCCTGGTGCGGACAGTCTTCGCCGTTCTGGTGACAGGGCACGTCAGAGAGATGGGACACTTCATGGCAGCGCCGCCCCACCACCTTATCCGGTTCCAGCCCGTAATTGACGCAATAGGCGCGATTGGCGGCGACGATGCGGTAGCTCTCGTCGATCAGCACAAAGGGATCTTCCTGCACGTTGATCAGGGATTGCAGCTCGGCGGAGATGGGTGCACTCATGATATTTTCCTGTCAATTTGTCATGACAGAATTTACCACAGTACTGCCAGCCTGACATGAAATTCTCTGTCCGGATTAAAAATACAAATATTAATTATTTATAATCAAGTAATTAACATGCTGGCACTGTTGTTGCTCATATCAAACGGAGCAGTCGCGTTGCAATAGTCTTGCTATACCGTCTGCCGTAAAAACAGTCTTGCATTAACACGACCCATATTAACCATATAAAAAGGAAAAAATCATGGCGCACATCGTTATTCTGGGTGCAGGCATAGGCGGCATGCCTATGGCTTACGAGATGAAAGAACTGGCACGCAAGGAAGATATTGTTACCGTCATTTCCGACTCGGAATCTTTCCAGTTCACCCCTTCCAATCCCTGGGCCGGCGTCAAGTGGCGCATCCGCAGCGATATCACGTTCCCGATTGCGCCTTATCTGGAAAAAAAAGATATTCATTTTATTCCGCAGGGAGCGAAGCGACTTCATCCGGATAAAAATCAAATTGAACTGGTGAACGGCCAGGTCGTTGACTACGACTACCTTGTGATTGCCACCGGCCCGAAACTGGCCTTTGATGAAATCCCCGGTCTGGGTCCGGAAGGGCACACCCATTCGGTTTGCAATATTGATCATGCCGAAAAATCCGGACAGCAATGGGACGGCTTCTGCGCCGCACCCGGCCCTATCGTGGTGGGCGCGGTACAAGGCGCTTCCTGCTATGGCCCGGCGTATGAATATGCCTTCATTATGGAAACTGATTTGCGCAAACGCAAAATCCGCGACAAGGTGCCGATGACCTTCGTCACGGCGGAACCCTATATTGGACATCTGGGACTGGGCGGCGTGGGCGACTCCAAAGGCATGATGGAGTCCATGCTGCGTGAACGCAATATCAAATGGATATGCAACGCAAAGGTGACCAAAGTAGAAGCCGGCAAGATGTTTGTCACCGAGCTCAATGACGACGGCAGCGTAAAAAAGGAACACGAATTGCCATTTGCCTACTCGATGATGCTGCCCGCCTTTAAAGGCATCGATGCCGTATTCGGCATTGAAGGGTTGACCAACCCGCGCGGATTCATCATCGCAGACCCGTATCAACGGAATCCCAAATACAAAAATATCTTCTCGGTGGGTGTCTGCGTGGCGATTCCGCCGGTCGAAGTCACCCCGGTTCCCACCGGCACACCGAAAACAGGCTACATGATAGAAAGCATGGTCACCGCTACCGCGCATAACATACGCAGCCTGCTCGATGGCAAAGAACCCGATGAAAAGGCCTCCTGGAACGCGATCTGCCTCGCCGATTTCGGCGACAGCGGCGCGGCATTTGTTGCCTTGCCGCAAATTCCGCCGCGTAATGTAAACTGGTTCAAGGAAGGGAAATGGGTGCATTACGCCAAGATCGCGTTTGAAAAATACTTCATCCGCAAGATGAAAAAAGGTTCAACCGAGCCTTTTTACGAGAAATATGTCCTGGGCACAATGGGGCTAAAAAAACTGAAATAGCCGGCCCAAGTGCGCCCCGTCCGAAATTGCAATGATAGGGTTGACGCGTCCGGGTTGATGTCCGGCGGGCTTCAACACGGATGATGATACCGGTATTCCTGCGTCTTCCCGCCATAACCATAGGCGGTGGCGCGCACATCCTCGATGTAGATGTAACTGACTTCATGAAGATCGCCAAGCAATTGGCCGAAAGCATCGAACGCCTCCCGGATATACTGCGCTTTTTCGGCTTTCGTGTTGGTCTCATCGGTGATCTTGATATCCAAATAGACGCTGCGCTTGCCCAGTTCTGAGAGCGACTTTCCGCCCACGATCCAGTCATCCGGATCAACATAATCAATGGCGATGGAGGTAACTTCCGGCTTCTTTTTGAGGATACGGGTGGTCAGTTCGGACAGGATGCCGGAAATGGCGCGAGTCAGTTCGGCTGATTTACGGGCACTGACTTTAACGGTAAGAATGGGCATGTTTTTCCATTAGATCAAGTTGCTATGAGGATGTTCGTGAATGCTGATCCGCAGCATTCAAATTCAGCGGGTTGTCGTGCCAAGCAGCTGAGCTGAAGCGGATGGCAGCCCCTGAATGAGCGCCAGACCGTTGCTTCCAATGCGCAGCCGCTCCCCTTTAATCAGCAGGAAATCGCGGAATTCTCCTGCTACTGTGAGCCAGAGCGCCCCGTCGGTACAGACAAGACAGGCATCACGCGCGTCCTTAAAGGCAACACTTTTTCCATACGCGAGCTCAATCACGGCATTTTTCAGGGATGTTGACATCATTCCTCCGTACTGTTAGCTATGCAACTATATACTTAAAAAAACTCACTTAAGCGCTGCGCTCACCGCACGAATCCGGCCAACGGTTTCAGCGAACGCGTCCTCACCCAGCAATGTCTTCAATTTCCTGCTCACTTGCACACTGGCCTCACCGAGCGCTGCATGTATGGCAATGGCCGCCTCGGTTGGAAAAACTGACTGTTCCCGGCCATCCCGCGCCGAGCTTCTGCGCTCGATCAAACCCTTGGCTTTTAAGCCGTCCAGCGCACGGGTTGCCGTTGGTCTTGAAATCGTCATGGCGCGGGCTATTTCATGCTGCATCAAACCCGGCTGATCCAGCACCACCCTGAGCATAAAAGCCTGAGGGGGCGTCAGGCCAAAGGGCTCAAATGCCCGTGACCACTCGCTTTCGAGCTGGCGGGCCAGGGATGTGGTATTAAAATACAGGCAATGATCAAACATGCGCACACTCTACAGAAAATAAGTTAGCTATGCAACTATAAAATTATTTTGTTAATCAATCGTTGCGCTGGCCGCCACACACACCTGAGCAGAACCTCCGAGCTGCAAGCGGATGCCGGACATTAGCGCCGCCTGAAACCGAAAAACGATTTGCCCAAGACCTGCAACTCTGCAAGAATTATCACGCAGTTGGAAATTCATTTTGAAAGTGCGAGATAACATGAAGGGTAGCTGTCTGTGCGGCGCAGTCGAATATGAGATCGATCAACTGGATATGCCGATCAGTCATTGCAAAACCTGCCGTAAAGCCCGTGCGGCCGCGTTCGTTTCCACAGACGGCGTGCGATGCAATTTCGGTGACGTCTGAGCCTCAGGTCAGGAAAATTGACCGCTAAAATAGCGTCAGATCAAAGCCGAAACGCGTTGCCGGGTGTGGCGCGCGAACAGAAAGCAGACTGCAATGACGGTGATGATGGCGACGCCGAAAAATAACTCACGACCTTCCTGCCAGGCTGCAACGGCCGGGGAAAACTGGCGCGACAAGCCCAATCCCGCAACAGCAAAACTCAGCAGCGCAACCGTGACGCCCATGATGCGCGATGCAACGCGCGCCCGGCTATCTGCGCGGCGCAGCAGATGCGCCATCCACAACCCGTTGGCGGCATCGGTCACGATCATTCCCGACATGAAACAACAGGCCAGCAGCAACGCATAAGGAAGGCCGCCATATTGGTTGGCCGTCGTGGCAAACAGCGCCGCCTGGGATAAGGTATCAAAGGAAATGGCGAACAAGGCGCCCACCAGCGCAATCAATAGCGGATGACCGGCAGATTTAAGTTTACCCAGCAGGCGCCCCTTGACGCCTCTCATTTGCACCATCTCATGCAAAGGGGTCGTGACAACAGCATACAAATTCAGGGCGCCCAGTAAAAGCAGGAAGAACGCGGATACCCATGTCCCCACGCCATTCATCCATACCGGCAGGTTTCCCTGCCCAAACAGCTTACTGGTAACGGCAGCCACGACACACACCACGCAGCCATGCCCCAGCGAGAACAGCAAACCGCATACGCGCGCCAGCCTGCTTCGCCCGGCCACCGCATTAAAACGCGTCAACCCGTCTATGGTCGCCAGATGATCGGCGTCCATGCCGTGCTTCATACCCAGCACAAACGCCAGTGAAATCAGAGGATAAATGGTAAGCGTCCGGCCGACTCACATTGATTGTGTAAGCGAAAGCTAAGAGCATAGTGTCCACCAATTCTTAGTGGACACTTTATGAACTCATCAGCATCAACAATACCCAGCCGCCGTCGGCGGCAAC
>JAJYYO010000021.1 GCA_021800795.1 Pseudomonadota bacterium | reverse complement strand
CATCCGAATATGGTGCGCCCGGAGCGATTCGAACGCCCGACCCCTTGGTTCGTAGCCAAGTACTCTATCCAGCTGAGCTACGGGCGCAGTGTGAAACTAAAGCGACAGCATTTTAACACATGTTACCTTGGCGGAGAAGGAGGGATTCGAACCCTCGATTCAGGTTATCCCCGAATGCTCCCTTAGCAGGGGAGTGCCTTCGACCACTCGGCCACCTCTCCGAAGGCCGCGCATATTAATGGGAACGCCCCTGCCTGTCAAACTATTTATACTTCTTCCTGATCCAGATCGAACGCCTTGTGGAGGACGCGCACGGCCAATTCCAGATACTTTTCGTCGATCACCACGGAAATCTTGATTTCCGAAGTGGAAATCATCTGGATGTTGATGCCTTCTTCGGCCAGCGTGCGGAACATTTTGCTGGCGATTCCCACGTGCGAGCGCATACCTACGCCTACCACAGAGACTTTGGCCGCCTTATTGTCCCCGATCACACGGCGAGCGCCGATGTGAGGCAATACCTCATTATTGAGGATGTCGAGGGTCTTGTTGAAATCATTGCGATGCACGGTGAAAGAAAAATCCGTCGTGCCATCCACGCCGACGTTCTGGATGATCATGTCTACGTCGATATTGGCATCGGAGACGGGGCCCAGAATCTGGTAGGCAATGCCGGGCTTGTCCGGCACGCCCAACACGTTGACTTTGGCTTCATCGCGGTTAAATGCGATCCCGGAAATAATGGCTTGTTCCATTTTGTCTTCATCCTCAAAAGTAATCAGTGTGCCTTCGCCCTCTTCCTCAAAGCTGGAGAGCACGCGCAGCTTGACCTTGTATTTTCCGGCAAACTCAACCGAGCGAATTTGCAGCACCTTGGAGCCTAAACTTGCCATCTCCAGCATTTCCTCGAAGGTGATGCTCTTCAGGCGGCGCGCTTCGGGAACCACGCGCGGGTCGGTGGTGTAAACACCATCCACATCGGTGTAAATCTGGCATTCGTCGGCGCGCAGCGCAGCGGCAATCGCCACACCCGTGGTATCAGAACCGCCGCGCCCCAGCGTGGTGATATTGCCGTCCTTGTCCATACCCTGGAAACCGGCCACCACTACCACGTAGTCATTCGCAAGATCGGCACGAATGCTTTGCTCATCGATGCTGACGATGCGCGCCTTGGTGTGTGCGTCGTCGGTCAGAATCTTGACCTGTCCGCCCGTGTAACTTTTTGCATTCAACCCCAGCTCTTTTAGCGCCATCGCCAAAAGGCCGATTGTGACCTGCTCGCCTGTGGAGATAATGACATCCAGTTCGCGAGGATCAGGATCCTGCTGAATTTCGCGAGCCAGCCCGATCAGCCGGTTGGTCTCGCCGCTCATTGCGGAGAGCACCACCACTACCTGATGACCTTTCGCCTTGAATTTTGCGATGCGCCTGGCGACATTCACAATGCGCTCCGTGCTGCCAACTGATGTACCACCGTACTTCTGTACTATGAGTGCCACGATATTTATCCGACTTAATGAGTATTGCAATTTTAGCTCAACTGACTAAAAAAAACGAGGCAAGATATGCAACCTGTTAGCTCAAAGTAGTAATGTCCGGATTCTCCCAAATAGAAATGTCCGCCGGTGCTTAAACTCACCCATTCTTAAGGCGCGACTTGATTGCGGAAACCAAAATCAATCGAGCCTTCAGGCTTATTTCATGACCCTGCGAAACTTTTCAACTTTTCTATTGTCAGGCAGGTCATGGATAAGTCATGGAAAGAAAGTATTTACCTGCAGCGTGAAGAGCTGGCAGAGATGCTGCGCGAGCCGATGGCTCAGCTGGCGGAAGCTTGTCTGCAGGCCTGGGGAAGCCGGGAAAGCCTGAACGGGGTGATTCTGAATGGCTATCCCGAAATTCCATACTGCGATTTTTTGTATTGCGTTGACCATTCAGGCCTGCAAATCAGCGACAATTTTGGTCCTGACGGGTTTAATCCGGATCACTTCGGCCGAGACAGGTCGCAACGGCCGTATATGAAGGAAGCGATGCCTTCCTGGGGTTTTTTGTTATCGGACGCTTATATCAGTTTACGAAAGAGACGTCCTTCACTGACGGCGTTGCAGGCTGTGCGCAAGGATGGGAAGTTAATGGGCTTTCTGGGAGCCGATTTTGACTTGCGGCACTTGCCTGTGACTTCCGGACTTTATGATGAGCCGGGTTATTGGCGGCAGCTTAAAGGCGATCAGGCAATAAGAAATACGGTGTTTTTGCAATCGCGCGTCGAAAGCATGTTGGATAAGAACTTTGAGCTGGTCATGCCAATACTGGAAGAATTGTTCACGGATCGCGGCGTGTTTCAGTGCATATTGCATTTCTCAAGCAGCCTGCTGACAATCTGGACTGAGGACGATCCATACCGCTACCGCTTGCTGGAACAGGACGCGCTGAGCGATCCGGACATTTGCCTGATTTTTCCTTCGCGACCTTACCCATCGAATGCGGAAATTCCACAAAGCGATATTCCAAGAATATTGTCCACAATGCAATCATTGCGAACGTCTGATCCAACGTTTTATCTGCGTACTGCCTCGATCAATATTTTTAATGGCACGATAAGCCTTACGTTTTCCTGCGACGGATCGCATTACATGTCATACGTAGAGTTCCTGATGAAGGGTAGTTCATTCTGGTTTGGCGATTAGCAAGGCAAGCCGGCAATTTCGCATACAATACCTGCGGGTTGATTACAGAATTTGAGAAAGGGTAGGGTAGGGTAGGGATGCCGGGATATGACGATCTGATTGCCGAGGCGCTGGCGCGCGTGAAGGAAATCATGCCGTGGGATTTGAGCCGTTCGCTGGCGGCAGGCAACAAGCCTGTACTGCTCGATGTGCGCGAACCGGCGGAATTCGAGACGCTGCATATTCCTGGCTCGATCAACGTGCCGCGCGGTGTGCTGGAGCAATCCTGCGAGTGGGATTACGACGAAACGCTGCCCTTGCTGGCAGGCGCACGCGATCAGGACATCGTGGTGATCTGCCGCTCCGGCAAACGCTCCGTGCTGGCCGCCGACATGATGATGAGCATGGGCTACAGCAACGTGGTATCGCTCAGGACAGGGGTGCGCGGCTGGAACGATTACGAGCAGCCGATGGAAGACGCAGCGGGTAATCCGCTGGATGCGGATAGCGCCGATGAACTGCTCGCCCCGAGGCTCCGCCCGGAACAACGCAAACCCAAAACCCGTCCGTGAGTTGACCATTATTTCTGCGACGGCGGGGTGTCTCCGGCTGCGGTTATGATTAAGTCCAAATTTGCCGCAAATTTTGGACACTGTCTGTTTGGAATTCTTAAACAGCCTTGGAATCAGAGGTGAATCGGTCGACCCGAATCTCGTTTATCACCCTTAACCTGTCCGCCTATCTTCGCTACCGTTGCATTATTTCCCTGTGTTGCGTAGTATCCATCCGATGCTTGATGTTTCCTCACAATTAACATCCAGATCAAAATGGCCGCCCGTCTTTGCCCCATCCGTAGCCAAATTCCACTCAGGTGGGGAATTTTGCAAGCAGCACCTTTATTAGTATATGCACCATGCAAGATAACCAGAAATCCAATAGCACGACCGATTTGCAAGACGAAGTTGCCCAACTGATGGTCGAATGTCTGAACCTCGAAGTCACCGCAAATCAAATTCTCCCTGAAGCTCCCTTGTACGGTGATGGTTTGGGATTGGATTCAATCGATGTGCTGGAAGTCGCCTTGGTCGTATCCAAGCGTTACGGAGTGCAATTGCGCACCGACAGCACGGACAACCAGCATATTTTCAGTTCGTTGCGCAGCCTCTGTGACTACATCGCTGCGCACAGAACCCTTTGATGGCACTCATGCGTTTGCTGGGCATTGCTGCGCTGGTGATCGGTTACCCACTGCTGGCGCACTATACCAATATATCCGTACACAATCTTGGCGCGCCGGTGTCCATTGCGCCTGTACTTGCAATCGCATCGGCTCTGGCCTGGAACTCATCCAGGCGTTTCGTCATGCTGGGCGCGCTGATGGTATTGTGTGTTGCGCTAATCAACCAATGGTCAGTGCTTGAACAGCATTTCGGCCTGGTTTACTGGCTGCAGGATGTGGGTCTGCAACTCATCCTGATGATGACTTTCGGTCGCACTTTATTCGCCGGGCGGCAGCCGCTCTGCACCCGCTTTGCAGAAGCGTTACATCCCCCGTTGACGCGGCAGCATGAAAACTATGCACGTAAGGTTACGGTCGCCTGGACGTTGTTTTTTGCCGCAATGGCCTTGATTTCAACACTGCTGTTTTTCCTCGCGCCGCTGCGTATATGGTCGATTTTTGCCAATTTCCTGACCCTGCCGCTGATCGCCCTGATGTTTATTGCCGAGTATCGGGTGCGCAGATGGGCGCTGCCGGATGTGCGGAACACGCATATCCTCGATGCGGTGCGCGCATACAGAAATGTCTCGGCGCGCTGATCATGCCGACCCTGCCGCTGCTAGCACATCCTTCCCCAGACAGCATCGTCGCCCATCGCAGCGACGGCGACGTCACAAGACAGCAGTTTCTGTCCGAGGTACATCAGCTTGCTGCGCTGATGCCAGCGGGGAGTCACCTGCTCAACCTGTGCAGCGACCGTTACCGTTTCAGCGTGGGTCTGGCAGCCGCCATTCTGGCCGGCAAAGTCAGCCTGCTGCCGCCTACACAGACACCGGAAGTCGTTCGTCAGATCAGGATTTTTGCACCGGATGTATTTTGCCTGACGGATAGCGATCTGTGCACGGTGGACCTGCCGCACCTGCGCTATCCGGCCATGAATGCGAGCACGCCGGAAGAGATAGACGTTCCGCAAATTGTAACTACACAATGCATCGCGGTGGTATTCACCTCGGGCTCAACCGGCACCCCGCAACCCCACCCGAAAACCTGGGGTGCACTGGTTTGCAGCGTACAGGCAGAGGCACAGCGACTGGGTGTGTCACATGACTGCACCCTGATCGGCACCGTACCGCCACAGCACATGTACGGATTTGAATCCACGCTGCTGATGGCATGGTGCAGCGGCGCAGCCTTGAGCCACGCACAACCGTTTTATCCCGCCGACATTTGCCAGGCGCTGTCAGCCGTACCCATGCCGCGCATGCTGGTATCCTCACCCCTGCATCTGCGTGCATGGCTGGATGCTGAGCTGCCGCTGCCTGAACTAGCGGGGGTGGTATCCGCGACTGCGCCCATGCCTGAACAACTGGCACTGGACATTGAGACACGCTGCAATGCGAAGCTTTTTGAAATCTACGGCAGCACCGAAACCGGCCAGATCGCGACCCGCCGCCCTACGCAAGGCGCAGCCTGGCACTTGTTTCCAGGGATAAGATGGCTCGTAGAAGATGAACGCATCTACGCGTGCGGCGACCATATCGATGCGCCGATTGCGATGAACGACCGGATCGAACCCGTTACCGATGAATGCTTCCTGCTGCACGGACGCCTGGCCGATCTGATCAATATCGCGGGAAAACGACATTCTCTGACGAGCCTCGATCACTTGCTGAATTCCCTGTCCGGCGTGCTGGACGGGGCGTTTTACATGCCCGACGAGAGCGATCTTGTCACGCGCCTTGCAGCAGTCGTGGTCGCGCCGGGCATGCAGGCATCCACCCTGCTGGCGGCGCTACGCGAACACCTGGATCCTGTTTTTCTGCCGCGCCCTTTGCTGCTTGTCGATGCACTGCCGCGCAACAGCACGGGAAAACTGCCGCGCGCAGCGCTGCAGGCCTTATTTCAAGCTCGCAATCACGCCATCCGCTGGACGATACCTGCAGATCACCCCGCCTTTGCTGGGCATTTCCCCGGCAGGCCCATCCTGCCCGGTGTCGTGCTGCTGGATGCCGCACTGCAATTCATTGCCGCCGCCATTGGACTTGCGCTGGATCGTTTCGAGATCAGCTCGGTCAAATTTACAAGTCCGGCGGGTCCGGGCTGCATACTTACGATTGGGCACGCTATCTCAGAGAGTGGCGCGATACGTTTCGACATCACATCGGGTAGTCGTAAAATTGCCAGCGGCAGCATCGCGCTCAGATCGGCAACATGACAACTAGCCAAACCAGTTGGGCACAGACCCCGGAGCGCAGCAACCGGCTCATGTTGCGCGTCATGACCTGGATTTCACTGCAACTGGGGCGCCAGGCGGCGCGCAGCGTGCTGCACCTGATCACCATCTACTTTCTGCTGTTTGCACCGACCAGCCGTCGCGCATCCCGCGCTTATCTCAATCGCGCTTTGGACAGACCTGTGCGCTGGCCAGACCTTTACCGGCATTTTTTCACCTTTGCCGCTACCATCCATGACCGTATCTATCTGATCAACCAGCGTTTCGATCTGTTTGACTTTGAAGTATACGGCGCCGACATACTGGAGCGCCTGCTTGTCGAGGGCAATGGCCTGTTCCTGATGGGTGCGCATCTGGGCAGTTTTGAAGTGATCCGCGCGATAGGTAAAAAACACACTGATTTGCGCGTCGTCATGCTGATGCATGAAGATAACGCGCAAAAAATCAATACCGTGCTGGCCGCCATCAATCCCGAATCGGTACAGGACATCATTGGTCTGGGGCATATCGATTCCATGCTTAAAGTGCAGGAACGGCTGGATAACGGCTGCGTGGTCGGCATGCTGGCCGATCGCACGCCCGGCCGTGATACGCTGTACCCCGTGCAAATTCTGGGTGACGAAGCACGTCTGCCCGTCGGGCCGTTCCGCATGGCCGCCTTGCTGCGGCGCCCGGTAATATTCATGAGCGGACTCTATCTGGGCGGCAACCGTTACGCGATCCATTTCGATTATCTGGCGGATTTTTCCACCGTTGCACCGGGCGGTCGCGAGGCTGCCATGCAGGCGGGACTTAAACGCTATGCCGAATTGCTGGAGCAATACTGCCGCGAAGCGCCCTACAACTGGTTTAATTTTTTTGATTTCTGGCAGCCGTCCAAGTGATGATGACCCGCATTTTGTTCGCCCGACTCTGCATACTCATTGCCCTGATGCTCTCGCCTGCCATCAGCCGGGCCGCCGAATGGGATATAGAACAGCTCATGCAAAGCCTTGCGCAAATCCGCACCGACCATGCCAGTTTTGTCGAGAAAAAAACCATTGCCATGCTCGACAAGCCGGTGGAATCTTCAGGCGAGTTGCTCTACATCGCGCCCGACCATCTGGAAAAACGCACGTTCAAACCCAAACCTGAATCCATGACCGTGGATGGCGACACACTGCTGATCGAACGGGGCCGCCAGAAACACCGCTTGCAATTGCAGGATTACCCGGAACTGGCCGCCTTCATCGACAGCATCCGCGGCACGCTGGCAGGGGAGCGCCGCGCACTGGAACGTCATTACACACTGAGTCTGGCAGGCACGGCGGCACACTGGACGCTGCAACTGTTGCCGGTCGACGAAAAAATGCAGTCAGTGGTCAAACGCATCCGCATTGAGGGCGCAGAAAATGCCTTGCACAGCATCGAAATCACCCAGCGCGATGGCGACAGCTCGCTGATGCGCATCGAAAAGCTGGCCGCGCCGTGAAATCTGCACGCGGCCGGACTGCAATCGTTTTGTGGCTGGCACTGATCATCGCCTGCCTCATCATCATCAGCCGCAGCCAGTTCACCGCGGATTTATCGGCATTTTTGCCGAAAACCCCCACCCCGGCACAGCAACTGCTTCTGGAACAGATACGCGACGGGCTGGCGTCCCGCCTGATTCTGGTCGGCATTGAAGGCGCTGACGCAAGCAGTCGTGCTGCGTTGTCCAGACAGATGGCGCAGCGTTTGCGCGTTGATCCCGTTTTTGTCAGCGTCAATAACGGCGAGCCGGTCAGCGTCGAGCGAGACCGCGCTTACCTGTTCAACAATCGCTATCTGTTAAGCCCGCAAGTCACGCCCGCACGTTTTTCCATATCCGGCCTGCATGATGCGCTTGCCGACAGTATCGACCTGCTCGCCTCCCCTGCAGGGCTGCTGGTCAAATCCCTGCTGCCGCGCGATCCCACCGGCGAAATGGTGCAGTTGCTTGACCAGTTGAATAGCGGTTCACGACCTGAGATGATAGACGGCGCATGGGCCTCGAAGGACGGCTCACGCGCCCTGATGCTGGTACAAACGCGCGCATCAGGGTCCGATACCGATGCGCAGCAGCACGCCATGACAGCCATCCGGCAGGCGTTTAATGAGGCGCATGTTGCCGCTGCAAAACTTGTGATGACCGGCCCCGGGGTATTTTCGGTCACTTCGCGCAATACCATCCAGAGCCAGGTTACCCGCTTGTCCCTCATCAGCATCACGCTGATTGCAGCGCTGTTGCTGCTGGTCTATCGCTCCGTCACCGCGCTGGTGTTGAGTTTTCTGCCGGTCATCAGCGGTGCGCTGGCCGGCATCGCGGCTGTCAGCATCAGTTTTGGCTCAGTACATGGCATCACGCTGGGATTCGGCACCGCATTGATCGGTGAGGCGGTGGATTATTCGATCTATTTGTTCGTACAATCGGAACAGGATCAGCAGCGCTGGATCACCCGCTTCTGGCCCACCATCCGTCTCGGTGTATTGACGTCGATATTCGGTTTTGCGTCCTTGCTGCTGTCGGGCTTCCCCGGTCTTGCGCAACTCGGCCTATACTCGATTGCCGGCCTGATCACCGCCGCCCTGGTGACGCGCTTCGTGCTGCTCCATCTGTTGCCTGCCAACTTTCGCATTCACGATGTGTCGCATATCGGCCAGGTTCTCTTTCGTCTGGTTGCACATGCGGCAAAACTGCGACTGGCAGCCGTGCTGTTGCTCTTGGTTGCCTGTGTCATCTTAACCCTCCATCGCAACAATTTGTGGAATGACAAGATATCCTCATTGAGTCCGGTGTCACCAGCCGATGTGGCGCTGGATGCGGCGCTTCGCGCCGACATGGGTGCGCCTGATGTGCGTTATATCGTCGTGGTGTCCGGCGCGAGTCAGGAATCCGTATTGCAGTCTGCCGAACAGGTATCGCGGATATTGCAGACGCAGGTCGACCGAGGAGAAATTGCCGGATTTGAAAGCCCCAGCCGTTATCTGCCAAGCAATGCCGCGCAACGCGCCCGTCAGAACAGCCTTCCCGACCCTGCCGTGCTGGCGACGCGCTTATCGATGGCGGCTCAGGGGCTGCCTGTGCATGCACAGATGTTCAAGCCGTTTTTATCCGATGTCGAGGCCGCTCGCCGCCAGCCTTTACTGCAAACAGCCGATCTTGAAAAAACCTCGATGGCGATGGCAGTAGACGCCCTGCTCATCCGGCAGACAGATCACTGGAGCGCTCTGTTGCCGCTCACTGCACCGGCAGGTCGCGACATCAACGCCGACCGGATCCGCACGGCGCTGAGCGCTTTGTCCGGCGTGCTGCTTGAGGATATGAAGGCCGAATCAGACAACCTGTATTCCGGTTACCTGCATGAAATCATTCAGTTATCGCTGGGCGGCCTGCTGGCCATCATCGGATTGCTGCTGCTGGTTTTTCGCTCAGCCCTGCGGGTGCTGCGCATCATCGCTCCGCTCGCGGCGGCGGTCATCACCGTCACGGCGGGATTGGCGATGTTTGGCCAGCAGCTGATTATTCTGCATCTGGTAGGCTTGCTGCTGGTGGTTGCGATCGGTTCCAATTATGCGCTGTTTTTTGACCGTGCCGATCACCCTGGTATCGCGGTCCATCAGGCAGCCATTTCGCCGCGCACACTGGCTTCCATGCTGTTCGCCAATCTTACCGCCGTCGCAGGCTTCGGCCTGCTTGCGTTTTCCAAGGTATCCATCCTGCAGGCGATGGGCGTCACCGTGGCGCCGGGCGTGATCCTTGCGCTGATTTATTCAGCCATTTTCGCGAGGAAAACCCCATGACCGGCACCGCATGGCAACCCACGCTGCTGATCCGCGCCACTTTCCTGCTGCATGTACTGGCTCTGATTTTTCTCGTCGCAGAACCAGACCAGTGGCGCTGGGCGCTGGGCGCCGTGCTTGCCAATCACCTGCTGCTGATGCTCGCCGGACTGTGGCCGCGCAGCCACTGGCTGGGGCCGAACTGGACGCGGCTGCCCGCCGCCGCTGTCAGCCGGCATGAAATCGCGCTGACCATCGACGACGGCCCGGATCCGGTCGTGACGCCTCAGGTGCTGGATCTGCTGGATCGATATGAGGTTCGGGCGACTTTTTTCTGCATTGGCGAAAAGGCAGCGCGTTATCCTGATTTGTGCCGCGACATCGTGCGGCGCGGTCATGCGGTGGAAAACCATAGCCAGCATCACCGCCATTATTTTGCCATGATGAACCGTTCAGGTTTCATGCGTGAACTACAGGCAGCCCAGGCCACGCTTACGGCCATTACCGGCCAGCCGCCGCTGTTTTTTCGCGCACCAGCCGGCCTGCGCAATCCTTTTCTAGACCCTGTTCTAAACAAATTGGACTTGCGGCTAGCCAGCTGGTCGGTGCGCGGCTTCGACACCCGGGTCAATGACGCCGCACGCATCAATCAAAAGCTGTTATACGATCTGCGTCCGGGCGCCATCTTGCTGCTGCACGACGGCAACGCGGCGCGCACGCCTGCCGGCACCCCGGTTATTCTCGACGTGCTTCCCACAGTTCTGACTGCCGCCAACACAGCTGGCCTGCGTTTTGTCACCTTGCGGGCGGCGCTTTCATGAACCACAACACAATGCCCTGGTACCGCCGGATTGCAGCCGTCATACCCAGACATATGGCGCTCAAAAGCATCGGGACCATGCTTTTCATCGGCCTGTTTTTCGGCGCCTATTTCTACCTGCTCAAGGACCCGGCCTACCCAACCACGGTGATGCCGGTCACCTTGCTGGATCGGCTGATCGGCTTTCACCCGCAGACCTTAACGATTTACGTGTCACTGTGGTTTTATGTCTCCCTGCCGCCCGCCTTGCTGGCCACAAGACGCGAGCTGTATGGCTATGCGATGGCGATGGCCGGGACCTGCACGGCAGCGCTGATCATCTTCTACTTCTGGCCGACGGCGGTACCCGCAGCCGATATAAACTGGGCGCAGTATCCTGACATGAACTCCCTTAAAAGCATGGATGCATCGGGCAATGCCTGCCCTTCGCTGCACGTCGCCACCGCGGTTTTTTCAGGCTTCTGGCTGCATCATTTGCTGCGCCGCTTCGATGCACCGCTGTGGCTGCTCGCTTTCAACGGGACGTGGTGCATTGCCATCCTCTATTCCACGCTGGCCACGCGCCAGCATGTGGCGCTGGATGTGCTGGCGGGTCTCGCGCTGGGTGTGCTGACAGCGTATTTGTCATTGCGGCATCGACAGGACGCTTCCGTAACGAGTATGGAATAGACTAATGTCGCCACACTTTAAACATCCGACAGACAAACAGAGTGCAGCAACTACACCGATATACGATCCGGCAACCCGACGCGTTAAGGATTTTCGTGGAATGGAATTCAAAAACCTCTTTATCTAACGAGCGCTATCAGGCAATATTGCCTCTGCCGGACGAACTGAATAAACCGGCATAAAAGCGCAGGTGCCTGAATGGAGTCAGGAAACTTGCTGGCTACAGGTGAAACAGGAGATTATCAAATGCGTCCCGCCATTCAATCATCGACTCGATTGCATTTTTTCGCGATACCCATGATGGTTTTCATGGTGGCGTGGTTATTAACCGGCTGTTCCACCTCCAACCAATTCCATGTAACAACTCAGGTGAGAGCAATAAATCTGGAGTCTCAGGCTCTTAAAGCTTCAGGTATCGCCTTTATTACACCGACTTCTGTCACGGGGCAGGAGGAGGACAAACAAGCCCTGGCACTCGTATTTGCCGAGACGCTAAAACTGGCGCGCCCCGATTTGCGCATCGTACCCTTGTCGGAAACGCTCGGAGCAATCAATAGCGCCGGATTCGCGGAAGAATATAAGCAGATGTATGAAGATTCCCGCTTAACTGGAGTTTTCAGCCGGGATATATTACGGAAAGTTTCCCGTGTAACCGGAGTTCGTTATTTAGCTCAACTCAAGCTGGGCGGATTTCAGCAGGGATTGCAAGAGCGATGGGGATTTCTTGGGATACGGCTGGTTGAAACACAGTTAACCTCGATGAGGCTGTATCTCCAGATTTGGGACAGTGAAAACGGCTCGATCGCATGGGAAGGCTCTCAAGAACTAACGGCTTCCATTGATACGTTAAAGAATGCGCCTATTTCATTCAGGATTGCTGTTGAACAATCCGCAAAAGAGCTTATTTCGCGCTTACCTTAGTGATCACTTTAGCGTCTTATCGTCACTTTTTTTCGTTGTGCGTTACTGCACAGTAGCGCTATGACTGCGCAGCATAGTATGGCAATTCATATGGAATAAGAATATATTACCTCACGTGCTGAAAAACAAGTCGGCTGGTGTGGCCGTAACTTACTTTTCATACTTATCGCCGGGAGATTTTTATCATGGAAACAAAATCCGAGGTCGCGAATTTCGGCGAACTCGGCTGGCTTTCCGCAGCGGCAGTGGCAATAGCTGCGATAGCGGTTATTTGAGTTGCCGATATCGCTGACGTTGATATAAAAACAGCAAGGAATACAAGAAGTGAAAGTAAGCCGGTTAATTTTGCATTTGCAGGGCGGCCGGTGAGTGGGTGAGCGCTTCGGCATTAACGCGTCTGTATTCTTTTTTACCCTTCCGATCAGCGCTCACTCTCAGCCCTCACTCTCAGCCCTGTTTTCAATCGTTGACGGCTAGCGTAAACTGACGCAGTTTGCAGCAGCTCGCAAGCAGCCGTTCGAGCGCAGGTTTTTATCCTACAACTTCCGCAGCCTCGTATTAAACTCGACAATTGATTTTTTTAAGATAATTTCTCATTGAATCCACTCTGGCTCTCACATTTTACCGCGACCAGCAGCATCGGTCACGGCCTTAAGCAGACACTGGCCGCGCTGCGCGAGCTGCGCACGGGACTGGCGCCTTGTGCATTCGATACGGTGGATCTGAAAACATTTGTCGGCGAGGTGGCCGGTGTGGATAGCATACAGCTTCCCGCACATCTGGCCGATTTCGATTGCCGCAACAACCGGCTTGCATTGCTGGGATTGATGCAGGATGGCTTTGCCGAGGCGGTGCGCGCTGCTATCAAAGAATACGGCGCGCAGCGCATCGGCGTGTTTCTCGGCACCAGCACCTCAGGTATTCTGCAAACCGAACTGGCTTACCGGCGACGCGATCCGGCAAGCGGCGCGTTGCCAGCCGATTTCATTTATGGCAGCACGCACAACACTTTTTCCGTCGCGGATTTCACCCGCTGCTTTTTCGGTCTGACAGGCCCGGCGGTTGCGGTGTCGTCGGCGTGTTCGTCCAGCGCCAAGGTGTTCAGTTCGGCACGGCGCATGATAGAGGCGGGGCTGATCGATGCGGCCGTGGTGGGTGGGGTGGATTCCTTGTGTCTGACCACGCTGTATGGCTTCAACTCGCTCGGCCTGCTCGCTGAACAACCGTGCCGCCCCTACGATGCAGAGCGCAATGGTCTCTCGATCGGTGAAGCAGCCGCCTTCGCATTGCTGGAGCGCGTCTCCAAAAAACTTAATGCGGATGCGGTGCTGCTGCTGGGAGTAGGCGAGTCCAGCGATGCCTACCACATGTCATCGCCGCACCCGGATGGACGGGGTGCACGCATGGCGATGCAGGACGCGCTGAAAATGGCGGATTTGCAGCCATCAGATATCGACTACATCAATCTGCACGGCACCGCGACCCAGAACAACGATGCTGCTGAAGGACTCGCCGTGGCTGCCGTATTCGGAACGAGCACACCATGCAGTTCCACCAAGGGGGCGACCGGTCACACGCTGGGTGCGGCCGGCGGACTGGAGGCGGTGATCTGCGCGCTGGCGCTGCAACAGGATTTGCTGCCAGCAGGGCTTAACACGCAGCAAATTGATCCTTCGTTCAAACTCAACTATCTGCTGGAAAATCGCCAACTGCCGGTGGCGCGCGTGCTCAGCAACTCGTTTGGCTTTGGCGGCACCAATTGCAGCCTGATTTTCGGACGGGCGGACAGCTCAGGGCTCGTTCATGAATAACCTGGACTTACGCTGGGGTCGCTTTGGGATGCGCCCAAAGCGACCCCAGCCCGAGGGTTGCCGTGTATTCGGGCGTCTGCGGCGTTGCAAAGCTTGCGAATGGAACAACCATTCGCCGCGCTTCGCGCCTTGCATCCATCCCGAATACACGGTAACGTAAGTCCAGGTTATTCATGAACGAGCCCTTATGACACTCACCGCCTACATCGAAGGCATCGGCCTGATCGGCCCGGGTTTTGCCAACTGGCCCGGCAGTCAGGCGGTTCTTGGCGGACAACGGCCCTATCAGCCAGCCAAAACCATCCTGCCAACAACCTCACTGCTGCCGGCGGCAGAACGCAGGCGCAGCGGCGCGATCGTCAAGCTCACGCTGGCGACCGGACTGGAAGCCATCCAGGCTGCCGGACTCAACGCGGTCAATCTGCCCAGCGTATTTTCCTCATCCGGAGGCGACGGGGAGAACTGTCACGCCCTCTGTGAAATGCTGGCATCCAGCGACCGGCAAATCTCCCCGACCCGCTTTCATAATTCCGTGCATAACACGGCCGCCGGATACTGGAGTATCGCCACCGGCGCGATGACCACTTCATCGGTATTGTGCGCCTTTGATGCCAGCTTCGGTGCAGGACTGCTCGAAGCGCTGAGCCAGGTTGTGGCAGATAACACACGCACAGTTTTACTTGCCTGCGACACCCCCTACCCGGAGCCGCTGTTCGGCGCACGTCCCATCCCCGATGCATTCGGCATTGCACTGGTGCTGGCGCCTGAGCGCAGCGCACAGGCGCTGGCTAAAATCTCCGTCAGTCTGACCGACATGCCGGCTGACCGGTTTGACGACAACGCCCTGGAAAACCTGCGTACCGGCATCCCGGCCGCGCGCGGCCTACCTATATTGCGCGCCATCGCGCAACGAGCAGATGACCGCGTGGTGCTCGATTATCTGGACGGCACGACGCTTGTCGTGGACATTACGCTATGCTGAAAAAATTCGGTCATGCCTGGATTGCCGCTCACATCCCGCATCAGGGTAAAATGTGTCTGCTCGATTGCGTTGAAGCATGGGATGAACTGCGCATACAGTGCCGCGCGGCCAGTCACCGCAACCTTGACAACCCGTTGCGCGCAAATGACAGGCTTAACACCGTCTGCGGCATCGAATATGCGGCACAGGCGATGGCCGTGCACGGCGCCTTGCTTGCGCCAGAAGACACCGCCATCGCCCGCGCGGGTTTGCTGGTCAGCGTGCGCGGCACGCGGATTCATGTGCCCAGACTGGACGACATCTCCGCCGATCTGCTGATCGACGCCACCTGCATCACCCGTAACGCAAACAATATTCTCTATCAGTTCAGCGTCAGTGCACAGGGACTGTTGCTGCTGGACGGCCGTGCCGCGGTCGTACTCGATGCCGATTTAATCACCTCAGGAGACGCCACATGAAAAAAGCGCTGGTTACCGGCGGCAGCGGCGGTATAGGCGCGGCCATCTGCCGGCGTCTGGCTAATGATGGCTGCCATGTCTACATACACGCGCATCAGGGAATACAGGCCGCAAAGACCTTGGCTGATTCTATCTGTGCAGAGGGCGGCAGCGCCGAGGTGCTGACATTCGATGTGACGGACAGTGCAGCGGTCGCCGCGATCCTGACGCCGCTGGTCGAACAGCAGCCTATTCAGATTCTGGTCAACAATGCCGGCATCCATGACGATGCCATATTCCCCGGCATGCAGGCCACGCAGTGGCATCGGGTGATCGACGTATCCGTGAACGGATTTTATAACGTCACGCAGCCGCTGATGATGCCGATGATCAGGAGCCGCTGGGGACGCATCATCAATGTGTCGTCTATCGCCGCGCTGACCGGCAATCGCGGTCAGGTCAATTATGCAGCGGCCAAAGGCGCGCTCAATTCGGCCACAAAATCGCTGGCATTGGAAGTCGCCAGTCGCGGCATTACCGTCAACGCGGTGGCGCCCGGCATTATCGACACCGCCCTGAGCGAATCGGCGTTCACAGCCCAGGACATCGCGCGCATGGTGCCGATGAAACGCGCGGGCACGCCGACCGAGGTTGCCGATTTGATCGGCTTTCTTGCATCCAGCAAGGCAGCCTATATCACAGGGCAAATCATTTCCATCAACGGCGGCATAATTTAAGTGAGTAAATCTATGAAAACCCCTGACACCGCAGTACATGCACCGCACGTCCCGCTGACCGATTATTACCAGACAGAGCAGGACAGGCAAGCTTATTTGCGCCGGATTTTTGACAATACCGCTGTGGATTACGACCGCATCGAATCCATGCTGGCCTTCGGCACCGGCACCGGCTATCGCCGTGATGCGCTGGTTCGCGCCGGTTTAAAAAAAGACATGAAGGTGCTCGACGTCGGGGTGGGTACGGGGCTGGTGGCGGCACAGGAATGCATGATTACCGGTGATCCGGCTCTGGTCACCGGTATAGACCCCAGCCCCGGCATGATGGCGGCCGGCAAGCTGCCAAAAACCATGCTGCTGATGGAAGGCCGGGCGGAATCCCTGCCTTTTCCGGACAACCATTTTGATTTTCTGAGCATGGGCTATGCGCTGCGGCATATCAGCGACCTCTCCGTAGCCTTCGTGGAATTTGAACGGGTCTTGAAGCCGGGCGGCCGCCTTTGCATACTCGAAATCACCCGGCCGCAAAGCGGTTTTGGGCGATGGCTGCTGAAAAGCTATATGCGCGGCGTGATACCGCTGCTGACGAGATTCGTTTCCAGGAAAAAAGACACCGCGACGATCTGGCGCTATTTCTGGGACAGCATCGAAGCCTGCGTGCCTCCGGAAAAAGTCATCGTCACACTGAACGCGGCCGGGTTGGCGCAGGTTAAACGACATCTGGTGGCCGGTGTTTTTTCGGAGTATCAGGCAATCAAGACCGGCCAGCCGGACTAACGGGCGATGAACGTTCCCCAACTTATCGATGATGCCTCTTGTCCTTTGGACGCCAACCAGCCCGGTATTGACCGAATCAAGGCGCTTGTGGCGCGACTGCGGCCTGACTCGCCTGACGATATAACCGCCGCCGAAAACAACATCAGGGAAGAAATCACCCGTTTAAAAGAACATCAGGAAGAAGCCGCAGTTCTGAAACAAGACTTGCAGACCTTGCTTTCCTTGCCTCATCAGACCGCGTTTTATGCAGAGACCTGCATCCGCTCCGCGCTGGGGTTCTGGTTTGAACTCGCCAAGCGCATCGGTCAGCGTCTGCTGCCGGCTCCGCCTGACGACGGTCAGCTGACAGATATCATGCATCAGATATTCAGCCAGGATCTTGATCACCAATGGATAGTTGCAGTGAGCGATACAACATGGCTGGGGCTTGCATCGGCGCTCGGCCTGCATGAATTCGATCAGGATAACGCTGCGGTGCTGAATGTGATCGAGGCGGTGAGGGCGCTTTCCTACCGCATTGCCGGCACGGCGCTGGATCGGGAACTGCTGCTGGCGGAGCCTATGCTGGAGTACTTCGACTCTCCTTTTTTAGCGCAAAATGCCACGCTGGTGCCGATCCTGGAACGCGCCCGCATGGGTGGTGCGCATCCAACAGACGAAGAGTTCCGGGAGATAGATGTATTGCTCGATCAGTGTATCAAGGTGCTTGATCGTGCACGCCGCAAGGCAGGCGAAAACGGCATCAGCGTGCGGCTTACCTATCTGCTGGCGCGGCTCCATCAACTCATCGCTCGCCAGCGAGAATTGCTGGAATTCATTGTGGCGGAAGACCGCGTTGCACATTCGATAAGGCTGATGAAAAGCCTCTCCGCTGCATTGAAAACCGGACACCTCATCAAGGGCTTTATGGGTGAAAGCGTGAGTCTTATATCGCGCAACATTACCGATCATGCCAGTCATCACGGAGAGAACTACATTGCAGAGGACCGCGCTGCATGGTGGGCGATGGCGCGCAGCGCTGCGGGGGGAGGGGCCATCATCGGGGTGATGGCCATGCTGAAGATACAGCTATCCATGCTGCACTTGCCGCCGGTGACCGAGGGTCTTGCCTATGGCCTCAACTACAGCATCGGCTTTGTGCTTATCCACATGCTGGGTTTTACCGTCGCGACCAAACAACCGGCCATGACAGCCTCTTCCATCGCGGCAACGCTGGTTGATGCACGACCGCGCGAACTGGAACGACTCGGCGATCTTGCACAAAATGTTGTGCGCACTCAGTTCGTCGCCGTGTTAGGCAATATCGGACTGGCGTTACCGGTTGCCTTTTTGATCGCCTACGGATGGACAGCGCTGTTTGGCAGTTCTTTGATCTCTCCTGAAAAAGCGCTGCACCTTCTTGAAGAAATGAACCCGTTGAGTAGCGGAGCCCTGTTCTTTGCCGCCATTGCAGGCGTCGGGCTGTTTCTTTCCGGCCTGGTGTCCGGCTATTTCGACAATCAGGCGCGTTATCACCAACTGGCTTCGCGCATGAGGGTTACACCGGCGCTGAAATGGCTGAAACCCGCTCAGGTCAATAAATTCAGCTTATATCTGGACGCCCATTATGGGGCGATCATCGGCAACCTGTTCTTTGGCATGTACCTGGGGATGATGAGTGTTATGGGAAAACTCACCGGACTGCCGGTGGATATACGCCATGTTTCCTTTTCCAGCGCCAATATAGGTACCGCTCTGGCTATGCTTGATATTTCACAATTCACCAGTCTGTTTCTGTGGGCTGTTGCGGGAGTGATCGGCATTGCACTCGTCAATCTGCTTGTCAGTTTCAGTCTTGCGCTTTATGTGGCGATGAAATCCAGAAGTCTGGGGTTGAGCGACATAGTAGAGCTTGGCAGGTTGCTGTTGAGGCGATTCCTGAATCATCCTGCGGGGTTCTTCGCGCCGCCTGACAAATCGTCAAAACCTTAAACCCTCGCGATCCAGTTTGTCCGCCTGTGTCTTGCAAAGGCGACTTCCCGGCGGCACGGGTTGTTTCGGTGTGGATAATTGGCTTGCTTGTTTTTATGGGTACGTTACCGTACAGATCAGCCGCATGATTTCGTTCAATCTGACATCTCTGCAGGGAATAGCCTGTCAATTCAGATAAAGGAACATGAAAATGAACAAGAATCAAGTCGAGGGAACTGTCAAAGACATCGCCGGCAAAGTACAGGAAGAAACCGGGAAGCTGGTCGGCAGCAAGGAGCAGCAAGTCAAAGGCCTCAACAAACAAATCTCCGGGAAAGCCGAGAAAGTTTTGGGTGATGTTAAAGAAGCCATCAAGAAGGCAAGTAAACCTTCCTGAAGCAGAAAAGTGGCCGCAAGGCCACTTTATAGCAGGAAACAGGCAGTACGCTGCCTGGCGCCAGACTTACCAATCCAGCCCACAGGGAGGACAGGCATCTTTCCATCACCAGGAGACACATATCATGAAACTTGAAAAATTCGCCCGTAACGCCCTCATTATGATTGCATTAGTTGCCGCGATATCCGCATGTCAGAAACCGGAAGGTCCGGCAGAGCGCGCCGGCAAGGAGGTCGACAAAGCCACAGAGAAAGCGGGTCAGCAGATTGAAAAAGCCGGCGAAAATATCCAGGACGCAGCAAAAGGCGACCATAAGTAAGTGTTTAGTCTGACCGGTATCGGCACAGTCGGAAAATTTCCGTCCATGTCTGTGAAACTTTAGGCTTACAATTGCAGCGTTGATTGCACCTCTGTAGAAAAATGCTGACCTCAAAGCTGACCATGATCGATCTGCGTGTCCCGATCGTTCGGGATACGCCGGAATTCACGGATATTTCCGGATTGCCAACAGATAAGTTGCTCCGGATCAGGCATAAATTCGTTCTGCTCGATCAGGCGGCATATGATCTGCTTTGACCGTCACCTGTGGCGGCGCTTCAGTGCAATAGCCGCACCTTACTGGTTCGGGGATGAGAAATGGCAAGCCCGCGGACTGCTGGTCCTGCTGGTGGTATTGCTGCTGGGGCAGACGGGATTTGCGGTGCTGTTCAACCAGCTGTCCGGAGAGTTCACCTCGGCACTGGCGGCAAAAGACGCTGACAGATTCTGGACTGCCATCAAGGAGTGCCTCGTCATCCTGGTCGTGGCGGTGCCGATTTATGCGTTTTACTACTATGTGCGGGACAAGCTCGGCATTTACTGGCGGCGCTGGCTGACCCGGCATTTTCTGGGCAGCTATTTCGGCAATCGTGCTTATTATGAACTGAATACCAGCACCGAGATCGACAACCCGGACCAGCGAGTTGCCGAAGACATCAATACCTTTACCCAGCGATCCCTTTACTATCTGCTGGTGCTGATCGGCGCGCTGTTGCAATTGCTGGCTTTCTCCGGCGTGCTCTGGTCGATTTCCACGGAGCTGGTGTTTTTTCTGATCATTTATGCAATTGTCGGTACCACGATAACATTAAAGGTGTTCGGCAAGATACTGATCGGGTTAAACTTTTACCAGCTCAGACGCGAAGCCAATTTCCGCTTCAGCCTGGTGCGCATACGCGAAAATGCCGAAGCCATCGCTTTCTATCGCGGCGAGGCACAGGAGTCATGGCAGGTCGGCAAACGTTTCAATGAAGCCTTCAGCAATTACAACAAACTCATCCGGGCGCAACTGAATCTGAACCTGTTTCAGTACGGTTACAGTTTCATGACCATTATTTTGCCCAGCGCCATCATTGCCGGTCGGGTGTTGTCCGGTGAACTGGAAGTCGGGCGGGCGATCCAGGCAGCCGGCGCTTTTGCGGCGATATTGAGCGCACTGACGGTAATTGTGGATAACTTCGAAAGCTTAAGCCGATTTGCCGCAGGGATTGATCGTCTCGACAGCCTCGCCAGATTCCTTGCTGGCGAGAACGGTGGCCCGCTGAAGGCCGGGAATCGCATTGCATTGCTGGAGGATGCGCATTTATCCATCGAAAACCTGACCTTGCAGACGCCTGATTATGAAAGAGTCCTGATCAAAGACTTAACCCTTGCGATCAATCCGGGCGAGGGGGTGATGATCGTTGGCGCCAGCGGCTGCGGTAAAAGTTCGTTGCTGCGCGCCATTGCCGGTCTGTGGCGCTCCGGCAGCGGTCGCATCATCAGACCGGGCGCCGGTGAAACGCTGTTTCTGCCGCAACGCCCCTATATGCTGCTGGGCAGCTTGCGCTATCAGCTGTTGTATCCGAAGCAGGACAGGGTAATAGCGGATGAGGAACTGCTGCGTCTGCTGGAGCGAGTCAATCTGCCCGATATTGCCGCCCGCTTTGGCGGGCTGGAAGCGGAGCTGGACTGGGCGAAAGTGCTGTCGGTGGGCGAGCAACAGCGCATCGCCTTCGCCCGCGTGCTGCTCACAGCGCCTCGCTACGCCATCCTCGATGAAGCGACCAGCGCGCTGGATATGACCAACGAGGACAGTCTGTATAAACAGTTGGCGGGCAGCCATACGACGCTGGTCAGCGTCGGTCATCGCGCCTCCATTCTGAAATACCACCGGCAGGTGCTGGAACTCGACGGCCATGGCGGATGGCAGCTGTATGCGGCGAACGACTACCGTTTTGACCGGTAGCCTGCCTTCAGGTTTGGTTTTTACGCCCGAGCACGCGTCTTGCCAGCAGGACGGGCAGGCGCAGCACAAAGCCTGCAAACAGGCGGGTATGCATCCAGGTCAGCAACACGTTGTCGCGCAGGTAGCGAAAATGCGACACGCCGCCCTCGTCAGGCCGGTAGTAGCGGACGGACGCCGGCAGGTTGACCGGTCTGACCCCGCGCCAGCACAGCCGCACCACCGCCTCGGGGTCGAAGTCGAAGTGGCGCATCCACGGCTGATGACGCATCACCCGCCGCAAGGGTTCAACCGGATATACGCGAAACCCGAACAACGAATCGCCTATGCCTGCCCAGAGCGTTTCCAGATTGGCCCACCAGTTGGATACTTTCCGGCCCTGCACGCGCAGGGCAGGCGCATCGGCATCGAATTCCGGCATGCCCAGTATCATTGCGGCGGGTTGCTGCATGGATGCAGTCATGAAGGCCGGGATGCGCTCGGCAGGATGCTGTCCGTCCGAATCCATGGTTAATACGTGGCTGTATCCCGCCGCTGCCGCCTGATCCAGACCGTACAGCACCGCAGCCCCCTTGCCCTGGTTGCGCGGCAGGACCATCACGCGCAGACCGGTATCAATCGCTGCCATCGCCAGCAAGCCCTCGGCGCTGCCATCGGTGCTGCCATCCACCACCACCCACACCGGGTTCCAGTATCGTCTTGCCGCGCGCACGGTTTCATAAACCCTGGCGCCGGGGTTATAACTGGGAATGAGGACGAGATGCGTATTCGAGACAGTCATCATGGCAGGTCAGGGTTTTGAATGTTCAGGATTTGTGCCTGGCACCAGTTCATGCGCAAAGTAGTGTTCCAGTTCAGCCATGAACTGTTTGGTATTCTGCGGCGGATCAAAGCGGCGCCCCAGGCTGACCCGGTAATGGATAGGCATGACCGGTTTGCGGAACAGCGGCCAGCCTTTGCCAAGATACTTGGAATCGGTTTCGATCAGTATCGTTTGCACGGGTACCTGCGCATGATGCGAAATCAGGCCGATGCTGCCCTTGAACGGATTGACCGGGTGCGAAGTGGTGCGGGTACCTTCCGGGAACAGCAGCAGATGGCTGTCGCATTTGAAATCGTCGCTTGCCAGCTTGACCATACGCCGCATGGGATCATTGCGGATATAGCGCGCCAGTCTGGAACCGGCACCGAGGAAGACATTATTCATCAGCTCGGCTTTAAGCACGCAGGCGACATTGGGCAGGCGTGAAATTACCATCACGGCATCCAGCAGACAGGGATGGTTGGGCGCAAGAATCAGCGGCGATTCATCGCGCAACGCATCCAGCGCCGCCAGATCGAAGCTGCAACGGCGCGACAGGGCAAGGCTGGCAAGGTACAAACGAAATGCCGCCATGATCACATGGCGTCCGAGCGCTCGTCCCCTGTTCTCGGACAACAAGGGGTAGACAATCAGCGCAACCGGCGTCCATGCCAGACACAGCATCCCCAGCCAGAGCAGGCCCAGATACAGCACCAGATAATCGTAACCGTTGAGCAAGACACGCAAGACGGCGCGCATGATCACAGCCCTGACGCCAGCATGCCTGTGGCCTCGATTTCCAACAGCAGATCCTGGCGGCACACATCAGCCTGCAGATAGACCGCTTTGAGCGAGTCGCCCACACAGCGCGCCAGTTCCGCATGTATCAGCGCCTGATCGGCAGGGTGGCGCACGTAGACTTTGTAAGACAGACCGGCAAGATCGAAACCGGGCTGTGCGGCATGCCGGTTCGCCTCGCTCAGCACGGCCCCGATATTCGTCAAGGTTTCGCGGGTTTGCGCGGCAACGTCGTGGGGGTGCAACGTGGCATGGCCGACAATGCTGGCCGTGCCCGATACAAATAATACCTCGGCCCGGTTCAATGTCACCAGGCTGGCACGCGAAAAGGTCGGACTGCGCGGCCCGTATTGCGGCGGATAAAGGCAGGCACTGATCTGGCGCGGATTTTCTATGTTCAGCGGCGCCACAGTTCCTGCCAGAAAGGCAATCGTCAGCGGCCCCTCGACATAGCCCAGCGCACACGCGGCAGGCGCATTTCCCGCCACGTCTCGCCCGTGTGCAATAAAGGCATCCTGCCGTCCACGGTTGAACTGCTGGTAGCGCTCCAGCCCGAAGCTGAGTGCATTGATGTCAGCGATGTAATTCCATATCCGGATCAGATAGGGGAAATTCTCCCGATCCAGCAGTTCAAATATCTGGCGATAGGCCGACTCGGTGGCCTGCTGCAGCGGCGTTTTGTCCGTATCGGTCTGAAACAGGGTTTCAGACAATACAATCACGCCGAACAGCAAGCCGTCGTCATGGCGATAATGTATATCGCCACACTTTCCCTGCTTCATCTGTCGGCTGCCGCGCCAGACTTCGCAGACGGCCTCTGCGGTATCAAGTCGCCGCATGGGAACACGCAGGCAGGGAATTTCCAGCTCAGCCGGCATGCCGGATACAGAAAAACAGACCGCGCCCAGCACGCTGTTTCTCCGCTGTGCCGGTTGTTGAAAAAACTCGGCGATGGACATATTCTCGCCATGTAAAACGGGTAGATAATCGCGCATCGGATCACCTTGCCAACGCCGGCTTGTCGGCCGGTAACGCCGCAGCGGTCGAGCCTGCCGACCCGGCGCCGATTACCAGCACATCACAAACCCGCTTAGCAGATGCTGTGTGAGAGGTACTCATGGCTTGACCGCTGGTTTGATATTCATCTGTCCGATTGTATCGTATCGCCGTGTCTATCATGGTTGATTTTACTCATCACGCAGAATTTTAAGGTTAAAACGGCGCTGTGAAATATAGCACGACAAAATTTTAAATTCTTCACGCATGCTTGTCTGACGCGCATGAACAGATGCAAAATCTCAGACGAGCGTTTGCAGAAACGGCGTAAGCAGGCTGCGTGATTACACATGAATGTTCGTTCAGGTTTTCCAGTACCACTCTGGTCAAATCTACTTGAACCGTTTGCAGCGTTCTGTACGTTGGCGTACAGAACAAGTGCTTTGAAAATAGTAAACTGGCGCCAAATGAAAAAACCACTCCGCATAGTGGCAGTCTTCTCGGCGGTGCTGATACTCATCCCCGCGACAGCATTGGTCGTACTGCTCAATTTCAACTGGAATCTTGCCAAACCCTGGCTTAATGCGCGCACCAGCGAGGCGCTCGGTCGCCCGTTCGCAATTGCAGGCGATCTGTCGCTGACCTGGGAAAAGCAAGTCTCAGTGGGTCATGATCGAGGTTGGCTCGACGATATTCCGTGGCCGCATCTGGTCGCACAGGATATACGCATCGGCAATCCGCCCGCTCTGGCCAGCGGTACGACGGCTGAAATGGCGGACATCAAACAGATCGCCTTTTCGCTGAACCCCTACGCCTTGCTGAAAAAAAATATCGAAATCCCCGTGCTGAGTTTCGACTCGCCCGTCATCAGCCTGATGCGCAATGCCGGAGGCCAAAACAACTGGACCTTCAGGAACGACAATCAAACCTCGCCCTGGCAACTGAAGTTGCAGCGGGTTGTTCTTTCTCAGGGGCGCGTACACCTTGTCGATGCTATCCGGCATGCCGATGTGACGGCCGATATCAATACGCTCGATGCGGACCCGGTCTATGGTGTCGCGTGGCAGTTGCACGGCAAGCTGGGTAATGAAGCTGTCAGCGGCGCTGGTCGGACAGGTGCCGTATTATCGCTGCAACAACAAGCTGTGCCCTATCCGATCATGGCGCGGGTTCTTGTCGGAAAAACGCTGATCGCAGTGGAAGGCACGCTGACCAAGCCATCCGACCTGGCTGCTATGGACATGCATCTGAAGGTGTCCGGCGTGAGTATGGACAGGCTCTATGCGATAAGCGGCATCTACTTGCCGGAAACACCGCCGTTCGCAACCGAAGGCCATCTGATCGGCATGCTGGACCCGCATGGCAGTCGCTGGATTTACGATGATTTCAGCGGCAAGGTGGGTGCCAGCGATATCGGCGGACGCCTTGAGTATCAGTCCATGCAACCGCGTCCTCTGTTGTCCGGGACCGTCGTGTCACATGAGTTGCACTTTGCCGATTTAGCCCCTCTGATCGGCGCCGACTCAAAATCCAGCAAAATCATGCGCGGCGCAGCCACCGTGCAGCCTGCGAACAAAGTGCTGCCCATCGAACCGTTTAAAACGGAGCGCTGGACCAGCATCGATACCGACATCAATTTCAGCGCCGATAAAATTATTCGCAACAAGGCATTACCGCTCAACAAGCTGATGACCAACGTGCATTTGCACGACGGCGTGCTGTCTCTGCTGCCGCTGGATTTCGGCATCGCCGGAGGAAATTTAAGTTCGAACATTACCCTGGACGGCAGTGGGAAATCCGGCAAAAACGCGATCAAGGCGACCATGAAAGTGACCGCCCGCCATCTGCATCTGAATCAATTGTTCCCCACCTTTAAGCCGTTACAGGCGAGTATCGGTGAAATCAACGGCGATGCATCCCTGTCGGCGGTCGGCAATTCCGTCGCCAGCCTGCTGGGTGCATCCAATGGCGAGCTCAAGCTGCTGATCAATCAGGGCGCCGTCAGCAAGTTGTTGCTCGAAGAAATGGGCCTGAATATAGGCAATGTGATCTTCACCCGCCTGGCAGGCGACAAGCCGGTCAAACTCAATTGCATGGCAACCGATTGGGGCGTGACCAACGGAGTGATGCAGACGCGCAGTTTTATCATCGACACGGAAGATGCCATTATCGATGTCAGCGGCAATATCGATTTGAAACAGGAACAGTTGAATTTGACCATCAACACCAACAGCAAAGGGATGCGGGTGCTTTCACTCAGGGCGCCGCTTTATGTGCGCGGCAGTTTCAAGCAGCCGCATGTGAGGGTCGATAAGGGTGTGTTAGTGATGAGAGCGGGGGGTGCCGTTGCGCTGGTCATTCTGGCGCCGATCGTAGCTCTGATGCCCTTGATCAAAACCGGGCCGGGGGATAACAGCGAATGCGCCAGGCTCCTGGCAATTGCGCGAATCAAACCGGTATCGCCGCCCCCGGGCAAGAGCTACCCTGTCCGCCCCGCAGGCAAGTAGCCATTTGCTGGCCCCCGTTTTTTTCATGCACCGACCCGTTGTCACTGTGCAGAAACTCCACCGGCCGGGTAGCCTGGAACTGGCTGCTCGCAACCCAATTTAAATACAGGCACTGCGAACCTGGATCATATCGGTGACACCGCCAAGCACTTTCTCGATACCGTCCTGTTTCAAGGTGCGCATTCCATCAGCGACGCCCGTTGCCAGATATTCGGATGCGGATGATTGGTGGCGAATCAAATGGCGCAAGGTAGGGGTGGCCTGCAGCAGCTCATACAGTCCGATGCGCCCCTTGTATCCTTTGTCGCATATTTCGCAGCCTACCGGATGCCTGAGATAGAATGTGCCGTTGTCAGCAAAATTTTCACGCCATCCGTCGATGATGGCGATGCGCTCCGCAGTGCCCGGCAGAGCGGCGTGGGCGGACTGGTAATATTCGTCGGCGAGATCCTCGATCTCGCTGATGGGCGCTTCCTCCCGACTGGCACAGGCAGTGCACAGCTTGCGCGCAAGGCGTTGCGCGAGAATAGCCTGCAAGGCATCGGAAAGATTGTAAGGATCGATGTCCAGCCCCAGCAGTCTGGACACGGTTTCGGCAGCCGAATTGGTGTGTAGCGTGGATAGCACCAGATGTCCTGTCATCGAGGCCTCCAGTGCAATTTTTGCGGTTTCATCGTCACGCATTTCGCCTATCATGATGACATCGGGATCTGCACGCAAGAGTGATCGCAATACGGTGGCAAAAGTCATGCCGACCTTGTTGTTGACCTGCACCTGGCACAGGTGAGGCTGTACGATTTCAACCGGGTCTTCCACGGTCCATATCTTGCGTTCCTTGATATTGAGTTCCTTCAGTACCGAATGCAGCGTGGTCGTTTTGCCGCTGCCTGTCGGTCCGCATACCAGAATCAGCCCGTATGGCCGTCGGAATATATCCCGAAAAATGTTCATATCCCGGCGAGCGAAGCCCAGCCCACCCAGCGGCAGCGGCTCGCCTGAAGACAGGATGCGGATTGTGACAAACTCTACGCCGGGGGACGCAGGAATAGTCACGACACGCAGATCAACCCTTCCGCCGCCGGGTAAGCTGAAGGAAATCTTGCCATCCTGCGGGCGGCGCGTTTCCGAAATATCCATGCCGGACATAATCTTGATGCGGGAAACGACCGCTTTGTGATAAATGCGCGGAAACTCCTCGAAATCTTCCATATTGCCATCGCGTCTGAAGCGTACGCTGGAACCTTCAACGCCTTGAAACAACTCGATATGAATGTCCGATGCGGCCTCCTGAATCGCATTGAGAATCATCTGGTTAACCAGATTGATAATAATCGAGTCATTCTCGGATACGTCCGTGCTGATGGTCTCTGTATACGCAGACTGTCCAGGAGGAAAGTCCATGTCTCTCCTGGCCTGGATGCGAAACTCTTCCTTTGACGCACCGGTATTTTTGCTACTGAAACTATGCACATTGAGATGTTGGCTGATTTCATTCGCCGGCGCAAACACAAGAGATATCTTCATGTCCGTCATTACCGTAAAAAAAGACATATCCGCAAACAAAAAAGGATCGGACACAGCCAGAAACAGGGTATCGTGATAACTGCCTACCGGTACGACCATCTTCTCTCGGGCCCTGGCGCGCGGGACGATCCTGGTAATTTCAGACGGGATGTCGATGGACAATATATCCACCATCGGAATACCCGCCTGAACGAGCAGCGCGCGGTCCAGTTCAACCTGCTTGATTATTCCGACCCCGGTCAGTATTTCGCCTAAAGACAGATTTTTGTATGCGGAATCTTTTTGCATAGCGAGTACAACGCTCAAGTTGTATTCATCGATAACGCCATAATGCAGAAGAATTTCGCCAACTTGTTTGCCTTGCAACAGGTAAATATTCTCTCCGCTGTGTTGCAATTCGGCAATTTCGGCCAATTCAGGCTGCCTGCGGATGACGGGCCAGTTTATCTGGTGTTTTTTGCCTGTATTTGTCAGTTTGTGTTGAGCTATGTCGCTACCTGGTTTCATTTCGGTATGCCCCTGTGTCCGATAAGCACGCAACGAACGTTTAAAATAAATGGAGTACTCGGCTAAATGCGGTGGTTGCAAATAATTTATTAAAAATCAATATACTGTGAAATATCATTTAAATAGCCGCAGTGCAGTATGATCACGCAACACATGGTTTTTTAAAAATTATAGATCAGCACCTGTTACAGTATTCAACTGAATACCCCATTCCAGAATCCGATCTCCACTGTCATGCTGAAGGTTACGCCTTCGCCTTTTTGGCGCCGAGTCTGGCGTCAAATTTTTCCCTGTTGATAATGAATCGTTCATGCCGTCCCCTGGAGATCAGATCGATGCCGTCGTGTGCTTCCACGGCAAAGACGAGTTTCCTGCCTTCGACAGAGATCAATTCAACGCTTGCCGTGACCTCAAGACCCGGCGGCGTCGCCGCTTCGTGGCTGACATCGATGTGTGTTCCCACCGTTTGTTCCTGCGGCCAGTCCAGATGGGGAGTGATTGCCTTGACGCAGGCCCATTCAAGGAGGCCGACCAGAAAGCCGGTTGCAAAGACTTCCGGCATGGATGCGAACTCATCCGATTCGGGATAGAGCGCCGGAACGGTTTTCGACAGGGGAACGATGAACTTGTGCTGGTATTTGATACCGGGTTTTAAGGTGTCCTTCATCGATTTCTCCTGTATTGTCAGTCGATAATTCGCTACGCCTTATTGGCGGCGATCTGCTGAAATAATTCCAGACGTCTTGCGTTGATCTTGCCTTTTACGACCGCGTCGAGCAGCGCACAGCCCGGCTCGTGCAGATGATGGCAGTCGCGGAAACGGCATAGCCCCAGGTAGGGCGAAAACTCGATGAATCCTTGCTCTATCCTGCCTAAGCTCAGATGATGCAGGCCGAACGCCTGTACGCCCGGGCAGTCGATCAGGCTGCTGTTTTCATCCAGCGTATACAGTTTTGCGTGGGTAGTGGTGTGCTTGCCGGAATCGAGCACGGTGGAAATTTCACGCGTGGCGGCCAGCGCATCCGGCAGCAGGGCGTTGATCAGCGTGGATTTGCCCATGCCGGACTGGCCGACCAGCACGCTGGTGTGGCCTGCCAGATAGGGGCGCAGCGCGGACGCATCCTGTTTTGCCGAAAGTTCCAGTACGGTGTAGCCGATGGCGCGGTAGGCGGCGAGTTGCTCCCGTGCGGCGGCTGCGGCCAGATCGCACTTGTTGAGCACGATCAGCACGGACAGGTTCTGGTCGAAAGCGGCAATCAGACAGCGCGTCACCACCTCGTCGCTGAAGGACGGTTCGGCGGCGACCACGATGACGATCTGACTGACGTTCGCCGCGATCAGCTTTTCGCGCCAGGCATCGGAACGGTGCAACAGAGAGCTGCGTTGTAGGGTATTCTCGATCACGCCCTGATTGTCACCGCTTTTTAGCATCTCGACCATGTCGCCGCATACCACATCGCTTTTTTTGCCGCGAGTAAGACAGGGCAGCAGGCTGTTGTCGGCCAGTCTCACCAGATACTGGCGACCGAAGGCTGCAACCACGCGACCTTTCAATGTTTCGTTCAAGGCCTGAACAGCGCGTCTGCTTGCGCGGCGCAGTTGAAGTCCTTGATCGACAGGCCGCCTGCGTCGTGGGTGCTGTAGTCGACGCGGCAACTGTTATAGGTGACGGTAAGCATAGGGTGATGATCCTCGCGGTGGGTCATCCAGGCCAGGGCATTCACAAAAGCGATGGTCCGGTAATAGTTGCCGAACGGAAAGGTTTTGCTGATGCGATTATCCTGCAACTGCCAGCCTTCCAGCTGACTCAGTAACTCGTCGATTTGGGGCTGCGACAGCAAGCCGTTGTCAGTGGTATCCATGGGTTATTTGAACTTGTAATACTGGTTGAGATAGGCGCCCAGATGCTGTTCCTCCTGCGCTGTCAGATTGACGCCGATATTGGCGCTGCACATTTTGAACTGCGTAAACATTTCGGCAGGATTGTGTACCTTGCGATCCGCGCGGGTGAAAATGCCGCTGCCGTCCCCGCCGAGCATCGCCGAATGACAGCTGTTGCACTTGTATTTATCGAACAGCGTTTTTCCGGTTTGCGAGTCGCCGCCCGGGAAGGGGTTGGCCGTTGCGGTTGCGGCGGCACAAAGCATTATCAGGGCGGCGATCAGTTTCATGGTGTCCTCGTCAAATTAAGTATTGCGTAGCGATTCGTTTGTACCCTCTCCCTCCGGGAGAGGGTTTGGGTGAGGGAAATGGACATGATGAAAATTGTAACATCATGTCCGTCAAGTGGTTTGCAGGTTGGCGATACGCACTGCCGCGGGCGGATGCGAATCGTAAAATTTGGAATACAGTGGGTCCGGGGTCAGGGTCGCCGCATTGTCCTGATACAGCTTGACCAGTGCGTTCACCAGATCGCCGGCACGAGTCTGTTTCACGGCGTAAGCGTCCGCCTCGAACTCATGTTTGCGCGAATAGGCCGACATGACGGGGCCGAGCAAAAAGCCCAGCACCGGCATCACCATGAACAGCAGCAGCAGCGCTGTGGCGGTGTGAGCCTGTCCTGAGCTTGACGCGGGATTGACGCCCAGTCCCTGGTAGAACCAGCTGGTTTTCATCAGGAAATTCAGCAGCCATAAAAACCCCAGGCTCATGGCAAAGGTTGACGCAATGCGTTTCATCACATGGCGATGTTTGAAATGGCCGAGTTCATGCGCCAGTACCGCCTCGACCTCTTCGATGTTCAAATGTTTCAGCAGTGTATCGAAGAACACGATGCGTTTGGTTTTGCCGAAGCCGGTGAAATAGGCGTTGCCGTGTGCACTGCGACGGCTGCCGTCCATGACGAACAGGCCGCTGCTCGTGAAGCCGCAACGGGCCAGCAGTGCTTCGATGCGGGTCTTGGTTATGTCATCTTCAAGCGGGCTGAATTTGTTGAACAGCGGCGCGATGAAGGATGGATAAATAAATAAAATCAAAAGGTTGAAAACAACCCATAAACCCCATACATACAGCCACCAGTATTCGCCCATGCGGGCCATCAGCCACAAAACGCCGGCCAGCAGCGGCAGGCCCAGGATGGCGCCTACAAGCAGGCCTTTCGCCGCGTCTGCCAGATAGAGTCCAAAGGTCATGTTGTTGAAGCCGAAACGCGCCTCGATGCGGAAGGTGCGATACAGGTTGAACGGGGCTTCGAGCAGGCTGGATATCAGCAGCGCGATGACGATGGTCGCCATGCCCTGCAACAACGGCGAAGTGAACCAGCCCTGCGACAGGTCGGATATCTTTTGAATGCCGCCGGCCACGGTAAAGATAAGCAACAACGCGGCATCGAACAGCATGCTCAGCAGGGAGAAACGCGTCCTGGCGGAAGTGTAGTCCGCCGCCTTCTGGTGATTGGCGAGCGGGATTTGTTCGCGGAATACTTCAGGCACCTCGGTCCGATGCGCGGCAATATACGCCAGATGACGGCGTGCCAGCCAGAATTTTGCGAGCGTGGTGAATGCTAGCGTTGCGATGAAAATGAGCGTGAATAGCGAAGCTGACATAAAGGTTGTACGTTACGATGGTGTAGGTAAGTGCGGTTGTGACACAATACGCTTCTCAATGTTCAATAGCGTTAGCGATTATGGCACAAAATCAAAACTATCTTGTCTGGATCGACATGGAAATGACCGGGCTGAACCCGGATACCGACCGCATCATCGAAGTTGCGATCGTGGTGACCGACAATAATCTGGAAACCATTGCCGAAGCGCCGGTGCTGGTGGTGCATCAGCCCGACAGCGTGATGGACGGCATGGATAACTGGAACAAGTCCATGCACGGCAAGTCTGGCCTGATCGAAAGAGTCAAAGCATCGACCCTGGACGAGGCGGCTGTCGAGGCGCAGATGGTTGCTTTCATGAAGGAGTATGTGCCGGCCCGCACTTCACCGATGTGCGGCAACTCGATCTGTCAGGACAGGCGCTTCATGGCGCGCTGGATGCCGGTATTCGAAGATTATTTTCATTACCGGAATCTGGATGTCAGCACGTTGAAAGAGCTGGTCAAGCGCTGGAAGCCGGACGTCGCGCAAGGCATGAAGAAACACGGCAAGCATGAAGCGCTGGCCGATATTTACGAATCCATCGCCGAGATGAGGCATTACCGCGAGCATTTCATCAAGCTGTAAGGTGTACAACTATGAGGGGAGGGTTCCATGTATAAACGCATTCTGGTTCCGATAGACGGCAGCAGCACTTCCGACCGGGCTTTGCAGGAAGCCATCAAGTTGATTGATGCACAGCCTGCGCTACTGCGTCTGGTGCATGTGATCGACGATCTGCAATTTCTCAACGCCGAAGGTTATGTGGATTACGCCGAATTGCGCGAACTGACCCGGAAAATCGGCGAACGCGCGCTCTCCCGCGCGGAGGAAATCGTCCGGCAGGCCGATATCACGGTGGAAACCGCCTTGCTCGAAGCGAACGGGGAGCGCATCGCGCGCGTGCTGGATGCCGAGGCGCTGAACTGGGCTGCCGATTTGATCGTGATCGGCACCCATGGTCGTTCAGGATTTAATCACCTGCTGTTCGGCAGCGTGGCCGAAGGCGTGGTACGCGGTGCCTCTGTGCCGGTGTTGCTGGTGCGCAGCGAATAGCAGTACCTATTGGGGTCGAAACTTAGGAAATCGCTGATTTATTCGGTTTTGTCGTTCCCGCGTATAAGTAATGACTTGGCAATCGTTTATTGATTGCTTAGTCAATACTTAGGTGTTTCATCAGGCGGGAACCCAGTTAAATAAAGGCGCTGGTTCCCCCGCTTTTGCGGGGAAGACGAATAAATCAGCGATTCCTTAGAGTTTTAGTGGGTTGAAAAAATCAAAGCGTGTGTTTTTATTGCTGTCGCGCTCAAAAAATGACAGAAGCAGAAAATAAAGGGTAGCGTCCCATTTTTTTCATTGCCGATGCGGCCTGTTCGAATGTTACACCATGTTTATCTGCGTTAATATAATAGCAGCTTTAACTGTATCCCACTGAAAGTCATAAGCAATGTCAGTCATGGTGTAATTTATCGCGCCAGCGGGTTCGGAGTGGGGGCCGCGATACGGGTCAGGGTGTTATGGTCGGTATGGTGGAAAGGTTCGGTCTTTCCCCTGATCATCAGCACCGTGTCCTCCTCGTAGGACCAGGTGTCGTCAGAATTGATCGTGACCTTGATGCGGAACTCGACGGTCTTGAAGGCATAGTCGAGAAACGGCGAGGAGCATATACCGAAGTTTGCCGACTCCTTGCCGGCAAACAGCTCGAATTCCCTCGCATCAGGGTTTGCGTGACCGGCGGCCATGACGGTTTGCGCGCGTGGAATCGTCAGCGTATGGATCACGGTTCCGGTGGCGGGCTCCCATAGCCAGTAACCCACCTGGTCGTGATAGGTCTTGACCTGATCCGGTTTGACGACATGGGTGTGATAGCGCAGGCCATACAGCAACTGGGGGCCGTTGGTCTGCGGGTCGATGGGTTGCAGTTCGATCTGTTCGACGAAAACCTGTTTTTTCGGCCCCTCGACTTTCGGTTTGACGTCCAGTCCCCGAGTGCCCCGCCAGATGCCCGCCATGCCGGTGAGTGGCCCGAGATTGTTCAGCGTATTCACATCAGTATTCGACGGCTCGGTATAGATGTCTTCGGGAAACTGGCTCATCTGCGTATTCTCCAATGGGTTATAAATCGTCGGCACAGTGATACACGAATGGCTGTTTATAGCATGAGATATGACAGCTACTGCTTTGCGCCCATCTCCAGTGCGCGCAACCGGCCCTGTTCCAGTTCGGTGGCGTCAGGTTCGGACAGCCAGCCTTGCAGATTGTCCAATACCAGGTCGGTCAGCGCATGTATCCAGTCATTGTTACCATTGAGGCAGGGAATATAGTGGTATTCGCCGCCGCCCGCGTGCTGAAAGTCTTCCCGCCCTTCCATCGCGATTTCTTCCAGTGTTTCCAGACAATCCGCGACAAAGCCGGGGCAGACCACATCCACGCGGCGGGTCTTCTGACGGCCCAGTTCCTTGAGCGTGGCGGTCGTGTAGGGTTTGATCCATTCGGCACGGCCAAAGCGCGACTGGAAACTCACGGTATATTGTTCACCTGTCAGGCCCAGCGCCTGTGCCAGCAGACGGCCGGTCTTGTGACATTCGCAGTGGTAAGGGTCGCCTTTTTCCAGCGTGTATTGCGGCACGCCATGAAAACTCATCAGCAGTTTTTCAGGGCGACCGTGCTTTGTCCAGTAGTCGTCGATATTGCTAGCCAGCGCACTGATGTAGCCCGCATGGTCGTGAAAGTTTTTGATGGTGCGCAGTGCCGGCTGATTGCGCATCTGCTGCATCGCGCTGTACACCTGATCGAACACGGGAGCTGTCGCACTGGCCGCATATTGCGGAAACATGGGCACGATCAGGATGCGCTGACAGTTCATTTCCTTCAAACGGCGCAGCACGTCGGGTATGGACGGATTGCCGTAACTCATTGCGAAATCGACGACGAACGGTGCGCGGGTGCGCTCACCCAGAAAACCCTTGAGCAGGATAGCCTGTTTTTCGGTATAGACGCGCAGCGGCGAACCCTCCGGTAACCAGACACTGGCATATTTTTCCGCCGATTTCTTCGGACGGACGTTCAAAATGATGCCGTTGAGTATCGGCCACCAGACGGCTTTGGGGATTTCCACCACGCGCGGGTCACCCAGAAACTGTTTGAGATAGGGGCGCACAGCGCCGGCGGTGGGCGCTTCCGGCGTGCCGAGATTGACCAGCAGAATGCCGGTCTTCTCGGGTGTGCCATGTTTGTATGCGGGTTCGATCTGGTAGGTCATTGCAGCTTTTTCTCGGCCTTCTGGATGCCGATCTTGATGTCGGCGCGGCGACCGGCATCCGCATCTTCGCGACCGGGGCGGGCAGGGGCATTCAAGGCCTTTCTGAAGTATTCGAGCGACTTGGCATATTCCCCGCGTTCGAGCAAAAAGTCCGCATAAAAATAGTTCTGGTCTATGCCGTTCGGATTGACTTTCAAAGCGCGTTCCAGATAGTCGCGCGCCTTGTCATAATCGCCGAAAGAACCGAAGCGCGGCACCTTGTAATACAGGCTGCCCAAGGACGTCAGTGCGGAACCATCCAGCGCGTCAGGGTTGATTTTTTCGGCTGCCAGCAGCAAATCGCGCGCCGCCTTGGCGGTGCCGCCCGCTGAGAACAGCGACTGATATTTGGCCAGCGTGCTGGTGATGATGCCTTCCCAGATCAGGGGCTCTGCGCGACCGGGATTGGCAAGTGTCACCTGATGCGCTTCTTTGACCAGCTTTTCGAGCGCAGCTTGACGATCCTTTTCGGGCGTCTGGTAGTTGGCGGTTGCCCATTCGTGTTGCAACTGGGCGATGGAGGCATCCATCGTGGCGGCAGATACATTAAAACTTAGAGCGAGTGCGAGCAGGCAGGCGTATATTTTCATCTGGAACTCCTTGGTGTAGTGGACGGGTTATTTTTTTGGCAAGCGTATTTGCGGGCAATACGCGTGTTTTTCAACAATCCCCCGTCTACCAGACGCGGGAACATGCCGTTCAATCTGGCAAAGAAGGATTCGGGCTGACCGATGAAATATTCTTTCGCCTCCTGCTCGATGGAGCGCACGATCTGTTCGGCTACATAGTCCGGTTCATCCATGTTGGTTTTGGTCTCGACCAGCATCTGTGTGGTGATCTCGTCGTTGAGCGCTGTCTTGGCGGCGCGCGGCGAAACATAAGTGACACCCACCTGGCTGTCAACCAGCTCGCGGCGCAGGGATTCGGAGAAACCGCGCATCGCGAATTTGCTGGTGCAATAGGCGGCGAAATGAGCAAAACCGATCGAACCGAATGCCGAGCCGATGTTGACGATGCGCCCGCTGTTCTGCGCCAGCAGATGCGGCAGGACTGCGCGCACCAGCAGCATGGGCGCGATCACATTGACGTTGATGACCTGAGCGATGCGTTCGGGCGACTGTCTGTCATACAGGGTGAAATCCATGATGCCGGCATTGTTGATGACGATGTCGATGCCGCCCAGTGACTGCAAGGTTGCAGCGACGACCTTGTCTGCGGCTCCCTCGGAAGTCATATCCAGCTCGATGGCGACTGCATTACCACCGCTTTGGTTGATTTCAGCGCAGATTTCGGCAAGGCGCTGCGCGTTGCGTTCCACCAGCGCCAGGCGCGCGCCTTTAGAGGCCAGCAACAACGCCAGCCGGTAACCGATGCCGCCGGCAGCGCCGGTCAGGATGATGCGTTTGCCGGACAGATTCATGTGGCTTCCTTAAAATGAGATTCGCGCAGCGAACCTTTGTCCCTCTCCCCCGCATGCGGGAGATAACCATCGACTTTGCCATCGTTTTGTGATGGCTTAGTCGAATGGCTAGTCGTTCCATCAGGGTTTGGGTGAGGGAGGAAGCGGCTGCCAAGATCGCGAAAGATGTCGCCATACAGCTTGTAGAATATTTTTGCCGCATGAATCAGGCAGGCCTGATCGTCGGTATCCTCTATTTTATTGACTAACGATTCGTAAAAGTCCACATGACCGACATCCAGCGAGCCGTGCGAAGTCAGGTAGGAAAACGCATCATTGCCCAACCCCAGACTGTTCTGAATCGCCTGTCCCGCGTGAGTCGCGAGGGCCACGCTGGTGCCTTCGAGTACCAGTACCATGCCGAAGAAAGCTACCGGATTGACGCGCGCGATGCTGTCATAAGCATAGGCTACCATCAGTTCGGTGGCGATGCGCGGCGTGCCGTTGCGTACCGCCTCCGCATCGCTGCCGCAGGCCCTGATGTCGTTTAATATCCATTCCTGATGGCCGACTTCTTCCTCGATATATTCTGCGACAGCGGTTCTCAGCCACTCGTACTTTCCAGGCAGACGTCCGCCGCATGACATCAGCAGCGGTGTGGTGTGCTTGACGTGATGGTAGGCCTCGGTCAGGAACGCGGTATAGGCTTCCAGGCTGACCTGCCCCATCGCGGCGGCGCGGATGATGGGCAGGCTTTGCAGTTCGCGCCGTTCGGCTTCGGTGGCCGCCAGCAGTTGCTGATAGATGGTCATGGGCTTCCTTCCGGTTAACTATAAAGCTGTTTTATGTCGGTTTGATATTGCGCCCAGATTGCCTCGCGTTTCAACCGGCCATTGGCGGTCAGCTGGCCGTTTTGCGGCAGAAACGGCACTTTTGCGGGCAGCCAGCATTTTACCTGAGCATAGTCGGGCAGCACCAGATTTGCGTCGGCTATGGCCTGATCAATTGCTGCCGGCGATGCGTTGCCGCGCGGCACGATTACGGCGACGTTCCAGGGGCGCGCTTCGCCGAATACCGCCGCCTGGGCGATGGCGGGATGCAGCGTCAGTTCGCGTTCCACCCATTCCGGCGATACATTGCGGCCGAACGAGGTGATGAAAATGTTTTTTTTGCGCCCTGTCAGGTGCAGAAAACCCTCGTCGTCAAGGTGACCGATGTCGCCGGTCGGCCAGAATTCCGGTACAGGCAGGCAATCGGTGTAGCCCAGCAGCGTCGCACCCGCGACCAGAATTTCGCCGTCCGGGTCGAATTTCAGTCTTGTATGGGGCAAGGGCTTGCCCACGCTGCCGATACGACGACAGGTTTCGGTATTGAGCGATACGACCGACGCGCACTCGGACAGGCCATAGCCCTCAAAGACCGGAATACCCAGCTTTTCGGCGCGCAGCAGGAGGCGCTCAGAAACGGATGCGCCGCCTATTGCACAGAAACGTAATTGTGCGGGTTTGGGGTGGCCGGCTTCAATCGCTGCTACAGTTGCGTGCAGCAATTGCGGCGTCAGGATGGTGGTGGTTGCGCGGTATTTGATCAGTGCGCCCAGCATTTTTTGCACATCCAGTCCGCTGGAGCCGGACAGCCCCACTGTCGCCAGAGAAAACAGATGACAACCCGCTCCCGCCAGAAGCGGTACATAGACCCCTGCCAGATTTTCCAGCAGGGTGGACAGCGGCAGCACGCTGACATGTTTGTCGGAAGGTTTTCCTCCGGTGGCGGCCAGCAGGGAGGTTGCCACCTGATAGAGCGCATCGGCAGAAAGGCATACGCCTTTGGGATGGCCGGTGGTGCCGGAGGTATAAGTGACTTTGACCGTGCCGGGTGGCAAGGGCTTCGCGGGCAGGTTGCCCAGGCGAATCTCGGTTATTTCATGTCCGCTGATGATATGCGTATAGGTTGCTGTTATGCCGGAATCCGCCAGTATGGTCTGGTACAGAGCGGGCTGATCGGTGAGGATGCAGCCGATACCCGCGTCGGTAATGCTGTGCACGATTTGTTCGGCAGAGAAAAAAAATGGCAGGGGGATGACGATTTTCCCTGACGCCAAACCTGCCAGATCAAGCACCGCCCATAGCGGCGAATTGTCGAGCGCCAGACCCAGTGTTTTGGCCGGGAATGAGCGCAACAGTGCGCTGATTTGATCGATGGCATAACTCAGATCCTGATAGGTGAGCGAGTCATTTTCGCCAGTCAGGGCGGGTGCGTCCGGCTGCTTTTCGCACTGCCGGGCGAGGGCCGTGATAATGGAAGGCTGCATGCTTACTCCTTTATACGCGAGTTTCATGGCGTCGTTCCATGCGTCTTATCGCCATGACCTGCGGGTTTTGCTCATAATAACTGCCCCATTCGCTCCGGTCTTCGGGCGGCAGACGATCGATATTCGCATCGCATAAAATTTTTGGAAAGATATTCTGTTTGATCAATGCATTGCGCACCAGCTGTATGGCAGTGAAAACCGCCCACTGTTTGGAGGTGGCATGCAACTGGTTAAAAATAGCGCATATCAGTAAGCGGGACAGGCCCATTTCAGCTACCGAATAATTGCCTATTTCAACGATGTCGCTGCGCTGGACTTTAACGCCTGCCCGCTCGGATAGCAACTGTTCAATGGGTTTATCCGTATAGTTTTCCAGAAACAAGCGCTCTGTTCCTGCGTTGCGTATGCCGCAGGCAGCGATCAGCTTCCCTTCACGATCACGCAGGCTCATCAAGGTAGGCAGGAAAAACCTGACTTTTGCGCCGCAAGTCTGATAAAAGATGTCGCGAATGAATTGCTCGATCTCGGCCCTGTCAGCTGTATCCTGTTTGGAGAAGTGAACGGTATAGGGGCAACTCAATGCGTTTCGATCGGAAATGGTTTTTTTAGTCATGTGGTTATCAGTAATGCTGTCCGATCGGTTAAAAACGGTGGACAGTCGAATGGTCGTATTGTTCATCAGATATTTTTAATGTAAGCTTTGTGTAAGTGTTGGCAATGAAAAAAAAGTTCAATTAAGAATATTTTTAATGCAAATTTGTTTGCGGAACTTATTTTGAAACGACCCCTCTTACTGACGCTTTAACCGTATATAACCATTCGAGGAATAAATCATGAAGAAAATTGCTGCTGTTGTTATGTTGTCTGCCGTAGTCGCTGCTCCGGCTTTTGCTGCTGATGAAGGTGTGTATGCAGGAATTACGATGGGTAACGGCAAGCCAAATGTTACGCCTGGTGCGCAGCCATTGAGCAAGAAGTCCAGCTTCGTTTATGGCGGCTTGCTCGGCTACCAGTACAACAAGAACTTCGCAACTGAAATTGGCTATGGCGGTGTAGGTAAGGCTACTGACATTGCAGGCAATACAGTCAAGGGCGATGCGCTGAGTCTGACTGCCGTCGGCATGTTGCCATTGAATGAGAGCTTTGAATTGCTGGGCAAGGTGGGCGTTGCAAGCGCCAAAACAACGTCATCCGGTCTGGCAGCCAGCCAGGGCGCATCGCGTACCGGTCTGACCTACGGCGTCGGCGCTCAATACAACGCGACCCAGAATCTTGGTCTGCGTCTGGGTTATGACCGTTATGCCGTTGCTACCAGCAACGCCGGCGCCAAAATCAACGGTAACGCCAACGTGATGACGGTAGGCGCTGTTTACAAGTTCTAATCAGACTGTCGTTTTTATACAGAATAAAAAAGCCGGGCCGCAGCCCGGCTTTTTTATTTCCCTTCCCCCTTTTTTTGTTTTACACCTGTTTGACAAACAGCCGTTTGAAAACTACATTGTCTGTCCGTTCAAGCATTTCCTTGCACAATGAAATCCACGCTTTTGCTTATTTCACTCATCGGTTTGCTCGCCGCCTGTAACAAGGAAACAGCGCCGCCTGTCAGGAATGCGCGCCCTGCGCTGACCCTGATTGTGGGTGCAATGGCTGCGGGAACTGCCCGTCAATATAGCGGCGAGGTTTGCGCCCGCCATGAGCTTGTCTTAAGTTTTCGTGTCGGCGGCAAGATCGTTCAGCGGCAGGTGGAAGCCGGTACAGAGGTTAAAGCCGGGCAGGTGTTGGCGCGTCTGGATCAGGCAGATGCTGGCCTGGTGGCGGGTGAGGCCGAGGCGAAATATCGACTGGCCGAGAACGATGCGAGGCGGTACCGGGAATTGCGCGGCAGGGGTTTTGTCAGTCAATCCGCGCTCGATGCCAAGGAAACTGCACTGAAAGCCGCCGGCGCGCAAGCCGGGCTGACACATAACCAGACGGCTTACACTACGCTGCGTGCCGAACATGACGGCGTGGTCACAGCAACACTGGCCGAGGCAGGGCAGGTGGTGAGTGCCGGACAGCCGGTGTTGCGTCTGGCAGAAGCGGGTGAGACCGAGGTGGCGATAGCGATACCGGAGGATCAGTTCGCACAGCGTCACGTGGGAGACGCAGCGCAAGTGTTGCTGGGTAATGAAGCCCCTTTGAGCGGGCGACTGCGCGAACTGTCGTCGTCAGCCGATCCTGTCAGCCGCACCTATCCTGCGCGGGTTGCCTTTGTTGCGGCTCCCGGACAGGTGGCGCTGGGCATGACCGCGCGCGTGCGTTTCGAGCCGGGCGCAGCCAACGCGCTGTTGGTTCCTCTATCGGCCATTTACCAGCAGGGCAGGCAGCCCGCGGTATGGATCGTGGCGGCCAATCACAGCGTCAGCCTTCGGCCGGTACAGATATCGGCCTATCGCGATGACGGCGCGGTCATCTCCGGCGGACTGCAAGCCGGCGAGCGTATCGTCAGCGCGGGCGCGCATCGCCTGTCGACAGGTGAAATCATCCAGCCTGTCGATGCTGCCGGCGGCCAATGAAAGGGCCTGACGAGCAAGTCGATACAAGCAAAGGCGATGTACGCCATGCTCGTATCCCTCACCCAAACCCTCTCCCGGAGGGCGAGGGGTCAAACGAACGCTTGCGCGGATTTAAAATCAACCTTTCTGCCTGGGCGCTGACGCACCAGCAGATGATTCTTTACCTGATCATCGTGCTGATGGGGGCGGGGGCGTTTTCCTACTTCAGTCTGGGACGTGCCGAGGACCCGGATTTTACCTTCAAGGTGATGGCGGTGCGCACCTTGTGGCCGGGCGCGACTGCGCTGGAAGTCGAACAGCAACTCACCGAACGGATTGAGAAGAAGTTGCAGGAAACCCCTTGGGTGGATGTGCTGCGTTCCGCCTCGAAATCCGGCGAATCCATGGTGTTCGTGGTTCTCAAGGATTACACACCCAAGCAGGAAGTGCCGGAAGCCTGGCGGCAGGTGCGCAAGAAGCTGGACGACATACAGCATACCCTGCCGCCCGGTGTGCAGGGGCCGTTCCCCAACGATGAATTCGGCGATGTGGATGTCAATATTTTTGCACTGACGGGCGACGGTTTCGATCTGGCGGCTCTGCGCCGTTATGCGGACAGAATAGCCATTGATTTGAAGCATGTGCCGGATGTTAAACGCGTCGAACTGATCGGCGTGCAGGACGAGAAGATTTATCTCGATGCCTCTCCCGCCCGTCTTGCCAGCTTCGGCGTAACCCCCGCGCAGATCGGCGCTGCGCTGCAACAGCAGAATGCGATCCTGCCCGCAGGCTTTGTCGAAACCGGCAGCGACCGTATCTGGTTGCGTGTGACGGGTGATTTCGACAGCGTGGAGCGGATACGCAATACCGATTTGCTGGTGAACGGGCAATACCTGCGTCTGGGCGACATCGTCCATGTGACGCGGGGCTTCAGCGATCCGCCCAGTCCGCAGATGCGCGCAGGCGGCAAGCCTGCCATCGGTATCGGCATCATCATGGACAAGGGCGGCGACGTCATCCGGCTGGGCGAGCATCTGGCTCTGGCGATGAAAACCATCCAGGCCAGTCTGCCGGTTGGAATTGCGGTGCATGTGGTAGCCAATCAGCCGGAAGTGGTCAGGGGTTCGATTTCGCTGTTTCAGGACTCACTGGGCCAGGCGATCCTGATCGTGCTGGCGGTCTCTTTTTTGAGTCTGGGCTGGCGCACCGGCACGGTGGTGGCGCTGTCCATCCCGCTGGTGCTGGCGATCACCTTTTTCATGATGAAGGTGTTCGGCATCGACCTGCAGCGCATCTCGCTGGGCGCACTGGTGATTGCGCTGGGTTTGCTGGTGGACGATGCCATCATCGCGGTGGAAATGATGGTGGTAAAAATGGAGCAGGGCTGGGATAAATTCAAGGCCGCCACCTTTGCCTATACCTCGACGGCCTTTCCGATGCTGACCGGCACGCTGATCACGGCGGCGGCGTTTACGCCGGTGGGATTTTCCAAATCGGCCGCCAGCGAATACACCTTTTCGATTTTTGCCGTGGTGACCATTGCGCTGCTGGTGTCATGGCTGGTTGCGGTCGTGTTCACGCCCTATCTGGGCTACAAACTGCTGGACCCTGCAAAACTGGTTGCGAAAGCCCAGCGGCACGGCGAAGATATTTACGATACGCCGTTCTATCGACGCTATAGGGCGGTACTGGTATGGTGTTTGCGCAACCGCTGGAAGGTGATTTTCGCCACCTTGCTGCTGTTTGTGTTGTCCATTGTAGCTTTCAACTTAGGGGTGCAAAAGCAGTTTTTCCCCTCAGCCAGCCGTCTGGAATTAATGGTAGATTTATGGTTGCCGCAGGGCGCATCGCACAAGTCATCCGAACATGAGGTCAAGCGCGTTGAAAATCTGCTCACAAAAGACCCGTCCGTTGCATCCTATTCATGTTACGTCGGCAACAGTTCGCCGCGCTTCTTCCTGTCGCTGGATGTCAAGCTGTATAGCGATAACTTTGCCCAGTGTGTGATTGTGACCCGCAGCATCGATGCGCGTGAGAAATTGAAACGGCGTCTGGAGCAGATATTCACCTCCGCAGATGGCGGATTTACCCACATTCATCCCCATGTCTCACGCCTGGAGAACGGTCCTCCGGTAGGTTACCCGGTGCAGTTTCGCGTAAGCGGTGCGGATGTCGAACAGGTGCGCAGCATTGCGGCACAGGTATCAAGTTTGATGCGCGCCAACCCGCATTTGCAGGATGTCAGCTTTGACTGGAACGAAAAAGGCAAAGGCGTGCGCATTGAAGTCGATCAGGACAAGGCGCGTAAGCTCGGCACCTCCAGTCGCGATATCGCACAGGCCTTGCAGGGCTGGCTGAACGGCCTTGCCCTCACGCAATACCGCGAGGGGGATCAACTGATCGACGTGATGTGGCGCGGTGCACGCGATGCGCGTTCGCTTGATCGACTGTCCGAGCTGGACATTCCTCTGGCGAACGGCCGTCACGTGCCGCTGTCACAGGTCGCCCACCTGGTTCCGGTGCTGGAAGAGGATATCGTGTGGCGGCGCGACCGCGTCCCGACCATGACGGTGCTGGCCGACATGACCGACAGCACGCAGCCGGCGACCGTATCCGGCCAGCTGAATGTGCAACTGGATGCGGTGCGCGCCAAATTGCCGGCTGGTTATCACATCGAGATGGGCGGCAGCGTCGAAGAGTCCGCCAAAGGCGAGAATGCCATCAAGGCGGTGATGCCGCTGATGCTGGTGGGTGTGATTACCCTGCTGATGATGCAGTTGCAGAGCATCAGCCGCACCGTCATCGTGCTGCTTACCGCGCCATTGGGTCTGATCGGCGTGACCGCCGCGCTGCTGATCTTTCAGGTGCCGTTCGGTTTCGTCGCCAATCTCGGTTTCATCGCGCTGGCCGGGATGATCATGCGCAATTCGGTGATTCTGGTGGAGCAGATCCGCCAGGACGAGGAAGACGGCAAAACCCGCTGGGAATCCATCATCAGTTCCACCGTGCGGCGTTTCCGCCCGATCACCTTGACCGCATCGGCGGCGATACTGGCGATGATCCCGTTAACCCGGCAGGTATTCTGGGGGCCGATGGCGGTCACCATCATGGGTGGCCTGGTGGTCGCCACCTTGCTCACCTGTTTGTTTCTGCCAGCGCTGTATGCGGCGTGGTTCAAGGTGCGGGAAGCGTAATATGCTTTCCGGCATCCCAATGAGGCGCAGCATGCGGCTGTCGGGACTGAACGACCGGTCGAAGTAGTCGAAGGTCTGTTTTTCGGTGCAGACGGGCAGTGAATCGAGCCGAATTTTTCGTACTGGATGACTTAAACCCGGTTTTGCTGTCACACTACGTTCTTTTCGAGACGCCCCCGATGAATCAAAATATTCCGCAAACCATACTGCTGGCTGACTATGCGCCGCCGCCTTTTCTGATCGATACGGTTGATCTGGATGTCAACTTTCGGAACGGTGCGGCAATAGTGACGGCGCTGCTGACAATGCGCCGCAATCCGGCGGTGAACTTGCATGACGGACAACTGGTGCTCGACGGCGAAGAGCTGGAATTGCTGAGTTTATCCCTCGACGGTGTCAAATTGCCCGCCGGCCGTTATCAGCTGAGCGCTGGTCGATTGATGCTGGGCGACATGCCTGGTGCCTTTAATCTTGAGACGGTGAGTCGCATCTATCCCGACAGCAATACCCGGTTATCCGGACTTTACCGCTCTGCCAACGGCTATTTTACCCAGTGCGAAGCGCAGGGATTCCGGCGCATCACCTGGTTTATCGACAGGCCGGATGTGATGTCACGCTATACCGTCACCCTGCATGCCGACAAGGTTTTGTATCCGCAGCTGCTGGCCAACGGCAATCCTACAGCCTGCGGCGATGAGCAGGATGGCCGCCACTGGGCCAGTTGGCAGGACCCGCACCCCAAGCCATGCTACCTGTTTGCCATGGTTGCCGCACGCCTCGACGTGCTGCACGACAGCTATCGCACTAGGTCCGGGCGTGAAGTTCAACTGGCGATCTACGTTGAGCATGGCAAACTCGATCAGTGTGGATACGCCATGTCCGCACTGAAAAAGGCGATGCAATGGGATGAGGAGACTTTCGGTCTGGAATGCGATCTTGACCATTACATGATCGTCGCGGTAAGCGACTTCAATATGGGAGCGATGGAGAACAAGGGCTTGAATATTTTCAACACCAAATTTGTGCTGGCCCGGCCCGACGTTGCCACCGATATGGATTTCGAGAACATCGACAGAGTCGTGGCGCATGAGTATTTTCACAACTGGACCGGCAACCGGGTGACCTGTCGCGACTGGTTTCAGCTCTCGCTCAAGGAAGGGCTGACCGTTTTCCGCGATCAGGAATTCGGTGCGGATGTGCATAACCGTTCAATAGCACGCATCCGCGAGGTGCGAGGCCTGCGCGCCGCCCAGTTTCCCGAAGATGCGGGCCCCATGGCGCATCCGGTGCGGCCTGCCTCGTATATCGAGATCAATAATTTTTATACTGCGACCATCTACCAAAAAGGCGCCGAAGTGGTGCGCATGATCCACACCCTGACAGGCAGGCATGCCTTCCGCCTGGGGATGGATATGTATTTCGCCCGGCACGACGGGCAGGCGGTGACCTGCGATGATTTTGTGGCCGCCATGAGCGATGCATCGGGCGTCGATCTTGGTCAGTTCATGCGCTGGTACGAACAGGCCGGCACGCCTCACGTCTGCGCCACGGGTCGTTACGATGCAGCCAATAAACGCTATATACTGAATTTGTCCCAGTCCATGCCGGGGCATTCGGATACTCCACCGTTCCATATTCCCGTCAGCATCGGTCTGATCGCCCCGGACGGGGAGGACTTACCATTGCGTCTGGCGGGCGAGGGTGCGTCGGGCGGTCTGCTCTCGCTGCGCCGCGCGACGCAGGAATATATTTTCGAGGATATTGCACAAGATCCGGTACCCTCGCTGCTGCGGAATTTTTCGGCGCCGGTCGTGCTCGATTTTGCATACAGCGACGCTGAGCTTGCCCATTTGCTGGCGCACGATGGCGATTCCTTCAATCGCTGGGAAGCAGGCCAGCGTCTGGCTGGACGCCTGATTATTGCGGCTACGCATATCATCAGTACCGGCGGCATGCCCGACTGGCCGACGAGTTTCGCGCAGGCGGCAGCGAAGGTGCTTGCCGATGCCGATCCGGCCTTTGCTGCCGAGGCCTTGTCACTGCCAAGTGAAGCGACGCTGGCCGAACAATTGGACGTGGTTGACCCGGACGCCTTGCACGCCGCACGCAACGGCCTGCGCCGCTACCTTGCCGAACAGTTGGGGACGGAATTGCATTCCTGCTATGAACGACTCGCATCTCGTGACGCCTATCGGTTCGATGCGCTTAATGTTGGCCGCCGCGCCTTGCGCAATCTCTGCCTGGGCTATCTGACTGAGGCGGATAGTGCATCTGCCCGTGAGCTGGCGCGGCAACAATTTTATGCCGCCGACAATATGACCGACCAGTTCGCAAGTTTGGCGGCGTTGGCTCAGTGCGAGGGCGAGGTGCGTCAGGAAGTGACGGAGGCTTTCTATCAACGCTGGCAAGGCGAGCCTCTGGTAGTCGACAAATGGCTGCAAGTCCAGGCCGCCAGTCGCAGTCCAAATACGCTGGATGATGTTAAGCGGCTGGTCAAACATCCGGCATTCGATATGCGCAACCCGAACAAGGTCTATGCGTTGCTGCGCGCGTTCGGCGGCAATCATGTGCGGTTCCACGCCTTTGACGGCAGCGGTTACCGGTTTCTCGCGGAACAGATCTGTCTGCTTGATGCCATCAATCCGCAAGTCGCGGCCCGCCTGGCCCGCTGTTTCGATCGCTGGAGCCGGTTCGATGCCGGCCGTCAGGCGCATGCTCGCGCAGCCCTTGAAATGCTGCGCGAGCATGTCGGCCTGTCGCGGGATGTATTTGAAATCGTCGAGAGATTGTCCAGATAGGGCGAACGCGCGTCCATGCAGTGCCGTCAGAGCGGGCGTGTTGAATTCCTGCATTAGTCAAAACGGTTGTCACGTTACCGTAGTGCAGTAGTTCGTGGAACGATACAACTGCCTGATTCTATTGGTGGGCGGTAGGTGTTTCGAACACCTGACCCCTGCCGTGTGAATCGTAACAGACTGCCTTTTGTTAGAATACGTTAGCTAAAACAGCTTTTATAATCAATAGCCTGTCTTAGCTGCTCTTAGTTCATATTAGCAGGTTTTAGCGTCCTTAGTGACGCAGTTTTGACGCAATAACCATTGCTTGTTCTCTGCGTCGATATGCCGCGCATGAGCGATTCCACGTCGCCCAGATCCTAGAAATGCCTCTTGCGTGACCCTCAGTTCAGCGTCAAGTTCGCTGGCGATCTTCGTTGGAGCATCGGTAATGATACCTCCATTTCTAAACGATACCCGCTCTCGCAGGCGTTTCATGAAGCGCCTCAGCCATGACGAGGAGGACTCCAGCTCAAGAGTATTCAGGATGATTGAACATGCTTGCTGGTATGTGATCCATCTATACACCATGGCGTTTGCCACTGCGCGCTTGAAGTCGTCAGATTGCATTGGAGCTTCTGAGTTTATTAATCGCCGGATAGTTCTCTTCTTTTTATTTAGTAGCTCGTCTTTGTCGTACTTGTCATGCTTAGTATCAGTGTCGGGCGCATCCTGCCCAAACAGGGCTGCTGAAAACTCGTAGTTTGAAATACCGGGATTTTTACACCTTTGGCACGGAACGTCGCCAATGGCGACATGCCTCTCGCCTTCAGCCCAGACCTCACAATCCTCTGGCACGCCTGCCCTTTTACAAGCAGTTTGGCGAATGTACCGTAAGGTGTCGGCAGCGAATTCTGACGGTATATTGGCGCGTGCTTTTTCGACGCGACGTGACTTCCAATCGCGCTGAATCATTCTTAAAGACCAATGGTGTTGAAGTAACGGCATACCACCCCTGATTTCTATCCTCCCTGTATTTTCCATCTTAGTCGCAAAGTGCGCAACAGCAATTTTGCATAAGTTGGAGATAGTTATGAAACGCGATTATCAGCTGTTAGAACAATTGGAAAAACTTGGGGATGACGTGCTCGTTGGTGTTATAGAGGTGGCAGCAATCACTGATTTTGCAGCCGTGACTATTCAGCAGCGTCGTATCAAGGGCTTTCCTGCACCGCTCCCTGGGCCAAGAAGTCTCCGGTGGAGGCTTGGAGATATCCGCTCATGGGGAAGAGCGCCTGGTGAAACTCGCCCTCCAGTTTGCCCTCCATCTAAGCGCAAAGCGGTGGGCAAGGCATGAGTACACGCCCTGTCCCCACTAACTTGGACAGCTGGCCGGGGATACACGATCTAGTCTCAACGTACAAACACATGCTGCATGTGTTGTGGTCGTCGCCATCACAACTGGTGTCTGTAATCGGAGTTGGCCGCCCAGGTACCATAGAACACCTATCCAAAGCAACAAGGCTCGACGAACCAGTCGTGCTAGAAGCACTGAGAGAGTTGGAAAGGCGAGGCCTTTTGGTGCTAGACGAGGATACGCGCGAAATTGCAGTTCGCAGATGGTGCGCATTCCATAAGTTTTCAGGTAGATGGGCTGCTGTTGCAGAACTGGCTTTCAATCAGGTGTCCTCGCCCAAGATCAAGGGTGTTCTGGTTAAGCAGGAAGGGATAAAAGAACTTTTTCCTTTAAAATCAGATATCGAGCTTGCCAACAGCAACAACAACAGCAACAACAACAGCAACAACAACAGCAACAACAGCAACAACAGCAACAGCAACAACATAAAAGCAGCAGCACGCACGCCTGTGCAAGATGCTAAACCTGTTGCTGCAATCAACTGTACAGATGAAAAGCGTCGTCATCCGCTCCGCACAAAGCATGGCATCGATTGTTGGTATCCCTCTGAGGATGCGCCGGCAGGTGAGATCGAGCGCTTGGTGCAGCCAGAGCTAATTGAAAATGCAGTAGTGGCTATCAAAGCCCGTCGAAATTCAGCAGGAAAACCACAGTCTCCGGTTCACGTGCTAGTCGCGGCTGAGCTTGAGCGGCAGAGACAGTTGAGTGCAGTGCATGCAGCTGAGCAAGAGCGGATCGCTCAGCAAGTGCAAGAACGCAAAATCGCTGAGCAGAAATCTGCGCTGAGGGCAGCTAGGAAAGTGCAGGCAGAGGCTTATTTTGATTCCCTTTCTGACGCTGATCGTGCGCTGCTGATCAATCAGTTTGCTACTCACTTGGTCGCCATCAATGATGGAGTGTATCAACTCTACAGGAAGAACAATCTCCAGTCCAAGTCTGTACAGATCGAGCTTTTCAAGTTCATTGATACGACGGTCCTATTCACTTCAACCGAGGAGTCAATATCGCTTGATTAAGTGTTTCAAATTCCAAAGGCGTTTCGAAGGTCGGCTCTGGAACATGGCTTTGGCAAATTATTCAGAACGGAAATAATCGCATTCATTCCGCGTGCCCATGCTATTGGATTTTGTGGCGAAAAACATCCGTGCTGTTTTTTCACCTGATCCCATGGATCACAATATTCATATGATTCTGTAAAGACATCTCGGAATTTTTGTTCAGCCATTATCCAGCCCATGTCTGTCACAGTGCCTTCAATCCGGCCATAGTCATCTGGTTGAACCGCTGGAATTTTTCCCATCATTAATCCCTTCAAATATCTGGTTGTCAAAAAAGAAGCAATTCTAACCTAAAGACCAAATCTTTTTTTATCACACCTGACTCCCACTGGCGTGAGGAGCCAGGTGTCCGCCTTTGGCTTAACACCGCTAAGAATGGCGCGTTTCGTGCGTTTCGCGCATGTTTCTTGCGCTCCGTTTTTCATTCTCTTAGTAGCTTGTCCAGTGTGCATGTGTCGCGTGCATGCGCTCGCTTCGCACACCCCCCGATTTCTGTCCTCCCGTTCCATGTTGTTCGTGTTGCAAAGTGCACACAGCCGACACGCCTTGTGCTTGCAGGTTTTTTCAACGTTTTGATTGGAGGTTCAGATGCTTAAAACTTTAACTGTTCGTGTTGCTCAGGGTGTGTATGACCAAGTGTCCAGAGAAGCGGAGGCCAAAAAAATCGGTGTGGCGGATTACATTCGCGCAGCCCTGGCTGAACGCCTGGAGTCAGACCACCAGGCAGAGCGACTGGCTGCGCTGGAATCCAGGCTTAATAAAAAGCTTGACCTGCTGCAGCAGTCAATTGACCAACTGTCAGTTGATGAGGGTTGAGCAATGGACACTAAAAAATGGATTCGTCGTGCAAAACTCATGGGCATTGGTGCATGGATTGGGTTGGTCATTCTACTTTTTATATTGATGTTGGCCGGCGCAGTCTGGACCTGGATAGACCATGCGCCAGCTTTGCCATCCATGTTTGATAAGGTATTGAAAAAATGATAAACCAAACGCCAACCGCCCAACCCGCTGTTGCCAGAGTCAGGTGGGGCGAAGTCATTATCCTGTCCAGTGTGGCAGGGCTGAGCGCCGGCGCTGCCACTCTATGGGGAAGCTGGCATATTGACCCAGCTCCCGTCGAACCAGTCCTGCTGCACGTCGAAGGACTCCTGTCTAAGTTCATCCTGGGCGATTTTCTGCAAATCCACACCGAACTGGGCTCAAACTACCAAGACTGGCTTGCGCGTGGCGGCGCAGGACTTATTTATCCGCGCGTGCTTTCTTCCCTCTCAGTTGCTGTCATCTGCTTTGTTTTGTGTTCAGTGAAACTCGCGAAACGCAAGGATCAGTACATTCATGTTGCTGGTCGTCGCCTGTTGGCCGACACGGCCGCAACAAGCGACCTCGCGAAGCAAGCTAAGGAAGAATGCGAGACTCACGGAAGTGGAATCAAGTTGCATCACTCCTTTGCTTTCAACCTTTCAACCGATCGCGAGACACGGCATTTTCTAATTTTGGGAAGCATCGGAGGCGGTAAGACCCAAGTAATGCTGCCCCTGATTTTGGCAGCGCAAGAGCGCGGCGATCGCATGATCGTCCACGACTCGAAAGGCGACTTCACTTCCATGTTACCCGGCGATCCAATCCTGATCGCCCCCTGGGACGAGCGCAGTATGGCGTGGGACGTGGCTGCAGACTGCCGGACTAAACAAGATGCGCGCGAGCTTGCAACTCGACTGGTGCCAGAAAGCAAGGACCCCATGTGGTCGTTCGCTGCCCGTCAGGTGTTGGTGGGTTTTCTCATCTCGCTGCAGGAGCAGCAGGGCACAAATTGGGGTTGGAGAGATCTGGCCGAGCTCGTTCCCTTGCCTCAGCCTGATCTCCTCCTGCTGATGGCCAAGTACAACCCAGAAGCCGTGCGCGCAGTCGAGGATGCCAGTAAAACCACGCAATCCATTCTCATAACCTTGTCGTCGTACATGAGCATCGTGTTCGATTTGGCTGACGCCTGGGGAGACAAGCCAGGCTATCAACGTCTCAGTTTTCTCGCGTGGCTGGCGGATGAGAACCATCCCCAGCGAACGCTGATCCTGCAAAACTCGGGAGGTTTTTCAGGACTCAGCCGCGCTTACATCTGTGGAATCATTGGCTTGCTTTCAAGCCGAATCAATTCTCCCGATTTCGAAGACTCCAAAACCCGCAAGATATTTTTCTTCTTGGACGAATTCGTACAGCTGGGCAAGGTGGAGAACTTCTCGCCGTTGCTTGAAGTCGGTCGCTCCAAAGGCGTGCGTGTTGTGATCGGCGCGCAGGACATGGCGCAAATCCGCAATCTCTATGGCAAGGACGAGGCGCAGTCCTGGGCGTCCATGGTCGGCACTCAAATCTTTGCCAGGATCAACCCTGGCGAGACGGCGGACTGGATCGCAAAACTCGTCGGCAATCGGATCGTTGAGCGGCCAAATCTAAGCGTAAGCGGCACGCAAGGCGGGGACAGTCAAAACGTGTCCCGCTCTTTCAGTCGCGAGACTGTCCCGGTGCTGCTGCCCTCTCAGTTATCCGATGAGTTGGGCAGCACGAAGGGCGGAGTCAAGTGCCTGTTGCTGGGCTACAAGAACGCCAATATCTTGCTTTGGCCATTCACCACCCTCCCCAAATTGCGACCGGTATCCGAGCTCGCCGGCTGGGCTGGTCGAGAGCGTCCACCGATATCGGACGACAGCAGTAACATCGACAGCACGGCCGCAGCACCTGTGTCGCTTGCGCAGGCTGCTCCTGTGCAACAAGAACAAATAATAACGCCGGCCACGTTATCGATGCCGCAGAGTGATGCACTGCCTTTACTCGCCGTCGCCGCTGCAAACAATACGGCAGAAGAACATGACCAGCAGCAAAGCAGTGAATCGTCCACCCTTGACGATCTTGAGCAATTGATGGGGATCGGCACCGCGCCTGCTCCAGAGGATGCAGCCGCGCAGCCAGCCAAGAAGCGCCGGATCGTGCGCAAAAAATCAGTCGCAGAAGCTGAGCAGGAGGCCGACTAATGCTTTCCATTAAAGCGCTTGGCGCCGGGGACGCGCAGGGCTATTCAGATTATCAGGAAGGCGAAGCCGAAAAGAACCGCGAGGACTACTACGCCGGCGAAGGCGATGCGGGCCAGTGGGGTGGAGCACTTTCTGAAAAACTCGGCCTATCTGGAGACGTAGAGAAAGGCGAGCTGCTAAAAATGTTGCAAGGCTTCCACCCGAAGACCGGCGAGCCGCTGGCAGGAAATGCTGGCGACAAGCACAAAGCTGGTTGGGACTGCACTTTCAGCGCTCCAAAATCCGTCAGCGTAGCCTGGGCGCTTGGCGACGCTGAGATTCAGACAGCCATTGATCGCGCCCAAGAGCGCGCAGCTAAGGCAGGTCTCGATTACCTCCAGCAGCATGCTTTTACCAGCCGTGACCGTGGAGACCGGCAGCAGTCAATCACCGAGATTATGGCGGCAAAATACGAGCATGGTACTAGCCGCGAAGGCGATCCGCAGCGGCATACCCATTACGCCATCGCCAACATGGCCATGCGGGCTGATGGCACGGTCAGCGCGGTCGAGTTTGATACTCGTCACAAGATGGCCGCAGGCGCGATTTATCGGGCTGAGCTTGCGGCTGAGTTGCAGAAGCTGGGCTTCACGATAGAGCGCGACCAGAAGGACAGCTTCCGGATTGCTGGCGTGGATACAAAGCTGTGTGACGATTTTTCTAAACGTCGCGCGCAGATTGAGGCACACCTGGCTGAACACGGACAGGGTAGTGCGAAGGCCGCAGCAATCGCAGCACTGGCTACCCGTCAGGCAAAGGGAGATGTGTCCAGGGCCGAACTCCTTGAGCTTTGGCGTGAAACTGGCAAGACGGCCGGGGTCGATGCGGACACAATTCGCAAGCTGAGCCAGTCCAAAGCGGTCGAGGCTAAGCCAATGCCCAGCCATAAGGAAATGCTGCGAGACATTACTCAATCTGCCAGCACTTTCACCTTCATGCAGTTGCAGGCCAAGATTGCGGTCGAAGCACAGGGCAAGCTTGATGCCGCCGGCGTCAAGGCTTACACCAAAGCGCTCCTGAATGACCAGGAGCTGATCCCGCTTGTCGCTGTCAATCAACGGCAGGACAAACGCGCCGGCACCACGGAGATCCGCTACACCAGCCGGGAAATGTTGGAGCTGGAGCAGGGAATATCAGATCAGGCAATCGCTCGCCGTGACGAGACACACCACCATGTTGGCATTGCTGCAGCAATCGCAGCGAGGCCAACGATGGGCGAGGAGCAGAAAATCGCGCTCGCCCACATCTGCCAGAAAACCGGCGGCGTCGCCGTGATCGAGGGTATGGCAGGCACCGGCAAGTCTTATCTCATGGGTGCAGCGCGTGAGTCCTGGGAAGCGGGCGGCTTCAATGTGCGCGGCTGCGCGCTCGCCGGCAAGGCCGCGCAAGGACTACAGGAAGGTAGCGGGATTCAGTCGCAGACCATCCATTCCCTACTTGACGACTTGCGCGAGAAAAAGGCCTCTCTATCCACCAATGATGTGGTTGTCGTTGATGAAGCCGGGATGGTCGGTTCCAGGCAGATGGCAAGTCTGCTGGATCAAGTTCATGCTGCCGGCGCTAAAGTCGTGCTGATCGGCGACTCGAAGCAACTCCAGCCGATCGATGCGGGTGGCGCCTTCCGTGTTCTCTCCCAGAAATTGGGCCACGCCGCGTTGACTGACATTCGCCGTCAGCGCAACGAGGCCGACCGGGAAATCGTGAAGCTGCTCGCCGCTGGCGAATCCGCCAAAGCACTCGAAAGCATCAAGGCTCGCGGCTTGCTGTCCGTCACAGCCGACAAGCAAACCGCCATGCGACACATGGTCGTGGACTGGATGGCAGCGCGCGACCCCGGCAAGCCTGGGGAATCGCTGATGCTCGCCGGCACACGCGCCGAAGTCTTCCAACTCAACCAGCTCGCGCGGAATGAGTTGAATGGCCGTCAGCAACTGGCGGTTGCGACCACGGCTGACACGAGTTCAGGAAAGCGTGAGTTTGCCGAAGGCGACAGGATCATTTTTTTAGCGAACAGCAAGAGGCTGGGCGTCAAAAACGGCACGCTTGGTACCGTCGTGCGCATTTCTCCGGATGCATCGGGCAAGCACCGTTTTGCCGTCAAGGCGGACTCCGGTGAAATCGTGCGCTTCACTCTGGGAGACCCTAACGCCTCGAAGGGCAAGGAATACAACGCCATCGATCACGGCTATGCGGTCAGCGTGCACAAGTCGCAGGGGGCGACCGTAGATAACCCGTTCGTATTGTTGGGCGACACCATGAGCGACCGCGAGTGGGGTTATGTCGCCGCAAGCCGTGGACGCGAAGAGACCAAGTTTTACACGACTGAAGATACAGCCGAGCAGTTGGAATCTTTGCTCGCACGATCCAGGCAGAAAGACAGCTCGCTGGATTATTCGATGGAGCAGAAACCAATTGAGCAGCAGAAGCAGGCAGAGCAAACGACACAGGTTGAGCAGCAGAAGCAAACCGAGCAGCAGAAGCACAAGCAAATGGATCAGGAGCACGAGCTGGAGTAACCGTATCGCCAACATCAAGGAGGTTTTACATGCGACAAGCAATAGCAGCGCAAGCAGCACATCGGCAGGTCATTGACCAGGCCATCATAGAGGATCTGGCCGCCGAGGTCACGATCCAGGCAAATCCTGGGATTGAGGATCGACCCAGAATCTTCGATGCCTTCACCAAGGCAAATGCTGCCTTGATCCAGCCAAGACTGGAAGCGCTGGTACAGGCATACATCCAAGCTTGCACCAACACCACCACAAGGCGCGCAGCGCACTTGTTCATGACAAACCTACTTGATGCGGCCGAGGCCTAAAAATGGAACAACTACAACAGAAAAAACGTGGAATTGTGCGGCGTGCCGCCGGTGGCGTGGGCAAAGCCTGGGCCTATTCCCTAGGCCTCACCAGTCTTTACCGTGAAGGCCAGCGGATCGTTGGCACTCTGGGCGCTCTGGGTGCGCACGTCCGCCACAAGCTCAGCGATTCGCCAGCAAATTATCGGCAAGAATCATTTGATGATGCAGTCGAACGCCTCAGCCTCGATGAGGCGCACTTGATAAAGCAGGCACACATTTTTCAAATCAGATCCATGTCCTGGCTGGCTGCCTTACTTCTAGCCACGGTGTGGCTTGCCTGGCAATCGCTGTCCGGGACGTTGCAACTACAGGGCTTCATCGTGTGGCTTGGACTGATGTCTATGACCAGCGCCAAGTCCATCACCTGGCGTTTTCGTTTTTGCCAGATCCGAGATCAGGAGCTCTACAGCTTTGGCCCCTGGTTCCGTAACCCGGGAAGGTGGTAATCATGCGCTGGATACTTGTTTTGATGGCCATGCTGGCACTGCCAGCGTGGGCCGCTGACACCGGGGCTGCCAGCAACCTTCATGCCTTTACGCCGCCGCCAGGTGATATTAGCGTGGACTTCTTACACCAAATCTTCGGGACGGCCCCCGATGGGATTGGCGCTGGCGGTAATGGCACTGCGATTGGTGCAATGATGGGGGTATTCAATAGCGCCGTGCTATTTCTAGCCATGCTTTTCGTGATGTACACCACGGTTAAAGGAACAATGGACAGCGCGCACGACGGCGTGCTCTTGGGTAAGAAAATGTCGGAAATCTGGGTGCCAATCCGAACGGTCGGCGGTACCGGGTTGCTGCTCCCGCTGGCCTCCGGCTTCTCCCTGATACAGATGGCAGTTCTCTGGTTGGCTATGCAGGGCGTTGGCGTGGCCGATGCTGCCTGGACAGCTGCCATGAGCCAGTTTGCTATGAACGGCACCTTGGGCCGCGTTAGCGTGCCAGACGCACGACCGCTGGCGGCGAACATCCTGCGCGCCCAGGTGTGCATGGCTGCGATGAACAAGCAATATGAAGCGGAAGGGCGAACGGAGAGAATCGAGGCCGTTAAAACTACCCGCCCTCATTTTAGCTTGGCCAGCAACCAGCAACTTCAGCCTACCGGAATAGCGATAGCTGATATGTACTACTCAAGCGCAGTTCAGTTGGCCGATTCTCTTTACACTACAGTTGATTACAGCTGGCAGTCCACTGCACGTAGAAGCAGCGCAGCAGCCTGCGGGTCATTGTCCTGGCAGGAATCGCCTCAAGAGAATCTCAGTAATGACATGACCTTGGCGGCACGCGCACCGATCATGCGGGCGCAGACCGGCGCAGTTGCGCAGATGATCGCAGAGCTGCAACCAACTGCACAAATGATAGTGGCCTGGCAGCATCCGGCGCCGGGTGCTTTGGATATTGCTGCGAAGCATTATGAAGATGTAATTGCCGCAGCGGCAAAAGCCGCCGTCGATGCCTCTCCGGATGTGGCGAAACAAGCTTTTATTGAGAAGGCAAAAACAGGCGGCTGGATTTTGGCCGGCACCTGGTTCGACCAGCTAATAACACTCAACGATAGCATCCAGGGGGCCGCAAACATGGTGCCAGTTCCCGATGCAGTCAGAATTGAGGATTTGGAAGTCAATGAGGCTCTGGTCGGTTATCGGGATGCTATGGCATTCACCGATGAGTACCTGAAAAACCGTGGCAACGCACCGCGCGCAAGCTACGAGGCGAGCGTAGATAATGCTAAATCGATCCGATCGTCGAATGATGTTTGGAAGCTATTGTCTGTGCCCGCCATGTCCTCTATGGACGCAATCACACAGCGGATCGCCGGCGCAAACACTTCGCCGCTGATGCAGTTGCGAGCCATTGGCAACGACATAATTACCGCCGGTGTCGTCATCAAAGCTGCCATGTTCACAATCGCCGGATTTGCTGGCTCACGTGCCTCAGATTGGACGGTCGGCAACGTTTTTAATGTTTCCGAGGCGCTAAAAACGATCTCCGGTACGGTCGAGTGGATCAGTTCAAGCCTGTGGGCGATAGGTGCTGTTCTTGCCTATTACTTGCCACTCGTGCCAGCAATCTGGTGGTTAACAAGTGTGATCCGGTGGCTGGCCAGCGTGGCCGAGGCGGTCCTCGCTGCTCCGTTGATGGCGGCTATGCACATACATCCAGGCGGCGATGATGTGGTAGGCCGCGCAGGCCCAGGTTACATGCTGATCCTGGCTATGGTCATGCAGCCGGTGCTGCTTGTGATTGGTTTTGTCCTGGCAGCACTAATGACGTACCCGGCCGGACAGCTGGTAAATATGATGTTTATCGGCATGGTGTCGGGCGCGACGGCCGGATCGTTCGTCGGTTTTATCTCATTAATCGCTTACTGCTGCCTGTATGTAGTCATGATGGTTCTCTCAATGCATGCATGCTTTGCGCTGATCTCGGCCGTGCCCGACAACGTGATGAAATTCGTGGGTAGCCAGGCTGGTGCGCAAGGTATTGGTATGCAGCAAGCCCAGGAGGGCATCAGCGGACTGAAAGGCGGAGCTGCAGGCGCTGGTGCAGCTGCGGCAAAACCAACCATGGGTAAGCAGCCAGACTCTTCAGGTTCCAAATCCAAATCTGGCAGTGACGCAGAGAGTGGTAATGGCTTCACCAACGCAGACCACATCGGAGGGTAAATCATGACACGGTTAAATTTAAGCGTAGCGGCAAAAATAGCTTTAATGGCTATGGTCATCACATCAACACCGGCGGCGGCAGAAGTCAATTTTATCGGCAGCCGTGCAGCGAGCGGTTGCACGCCGGCGAGCGTTAATCCTGGAGCGGTCTCACGGATCAGGCCACACACCTCAATTGAAATGGTGATCGCGATGTTGGGCTGCAATCCCACGGAGATATTTTTTGCCGAAAAAGTTGGAGTAACTAAATACAGCTTTCTTGTGCCGATATTGAATGTTGAACTGGACGTTTTTTCAGACTCAATGGGCGTTTCATTTGCTCTGTACTCTGATCGCACAAACCCGTTGGAAACATCATACAGCAGCGGATTTCGGGCTGAGCAACCTCTGACTCCAAACTGGATGCCAAGCGCTGGTGTTATTCCTACTGTCCCATGATGGTGAATGTTTATGGGGAGGAAATTCTCAAGCACCTGGGCGTCCCGGCTGTGCCGGCCGGGCTTTCATCGCAAGCGACCGAGCCTGGGTCTCGGCCCTTCGGGTTTCAATCCCTGACGCAAAGTCAAATGCGGCTTTGTCGCGCCTGGCGGCGCGGATTTTTTGTTTTGTCTCACGGTGCAGCACTTCGATCTGCATCACTCCTGAGTTATTCCGCCCTTAACGCGAATCTTCCCACAGCCGGTAAACAAGCGCACTTCGTGCTTGCAAGGGGCCGAGGCAGTGCTCAGACGATGAAGCTGTCTTCCGCGCTGACCGCACCAACCCCTTGCATTGTTTCCTGATCGGCTGTGGGCTGATGTCGCAGGGCGAAACAACTCAGGAGCGAAGCAGATAGAACGAGCGAAAGTCTGCAACGCGAGGAAATCAAGAGCGGGCTCGCAATCTAGGAGTGATGCTTTTAACGACCAACCGGAGGCAATGATGGATGAGATTTTTTTAAGCTTGGCAAGAATGCGGGAACTGGTGAAAGAACCTGGTCTGGCAGTGGTAATGAAGAACGGAAGATGGCTTTACAGCTTTTACGTAAATCGGAGGTAATCATGGAAAAAATAGAACAAACAGCAGACATCGCTGAATACGCAGTCATGTACGGGATACCGTTCGATGCAGCACTTGGAATATGCGTCCTCTGTGGACACGCGTACATCCTGCGGCACATCACCAGCCGGAGGATGATGCCATGCTGAAGGCGTAGGTTAATAACATAAGAATAATAATATTCTTATTCTTATTGCTTGATAAAACCTAGCCGGGAGGTTCCCGGAAAACAGAGAAGGATAATTACATGAACACGTTCTTAGGCAGTGTCAGCCCCGACTGGTTTGTGCATCAAATCGTCAGCGCAATCATCCACAGCGCAATCTACGGCATGGCTTACCACCTCTTCAAAGGGCTGTCCTTGCCTGCTGCAATCGTAGTCGGCTTAGCCTGCCTGGTAGTGGCATGGCTTGTATTCAAAATTTTCAGCAAATAAGGAGAACAACATGAATTTGGCTACAGCAAACCAGAGCAAGGAGAAGCAAAAAACGGACGCGCCGATGGCACAACAGCCTGTTGCGGATATGGAGGCGACGGCTCGCCAGCTTGCAAGCTATATTCGCACGCACGCAGTGCCTCTTAACGCGCGGAGGGTTCAATAATGAGTGCAACTCAAAAACTCACCGGTACCCTGGCACTGGGGCCTGTCAAGTACGAGAAAGTGGCCGCAGTTTATGACTATATGCGTGTGGGCTCGACCTACCTCAAGAGCGTGAAAGTCATCGGCACGCTGGCAACGTTACTGCGTAACGGCGAGGATTGTACGTTGTGGGTGGCCACCATTCGCACACCGACACCGTGGTTTGCCAAGGCAAATATCTACATGGTCTACGCGGTTGAGATCGACGGAGTGGTGCACCAGGCAATTGATGAAGTCCGGCGGGAATGGACCATCTCGAAGACCTTCACTTTCATTATATTGTTCGGTGCGGGTTTTCCCACGATGTTCTTGGCGGGGATTGGGCTGCTGCTCTGGATAAACGCTCTGCGACTAATCTTTGCGAAGCTTCCGATCGAGGCGATGCGCGCTGCTATTTTGCCAGTAACGGCGCCTTTGCCCGTTAAGTTTAAATCCGCGAAGTTCGAAAACTATCCGAAAGGCCGCGGTCCGCGTAGGCCGGTCGAAGTGGCCGATAAGGCCTGCCCTGAGTGTGGCGCTCGCATGTTCAAGAGACTTGACTTGCTCAACGGAAAAAAACTTCTCGCGTGCATAAAACCGGAGTGTAAGCATATCGAAAAAGACAGTTAATGCGCTCCATTTATGGAAACGACTCTCCATAAATGGATGCGGCTTGAAGATGCTTTCAGGACTTTCAGGAAATGGTTAGTATAAATGGTAAGAAATATCCATAAATGGATACACAAGGTTACATGCTTGTAATAAACTGCAAAACCGTATCCATAAATGGATACCCTTAAATACATGTGGAGCTATTGTCGCTATGGATGCAAAACAGTTCGCGTCACTCACTAAACAACTAGACGAGCTAATTTCTCCGCTAAAAACCATCGCGCAAATGGGGTTGTTAAGAGAGCTATATTCCCAGGCAGAACGTGAAAAACTAATTATTGAGTACCGAGCTCTTGAGTTGGCGGATCAAGAGGCTTTTGCCGCAATGCAACAAGCACAAGATCAATTAGCTCCTCCTAAGTTAAGTTATGAAGAGAGGGTTAAACAGTTCGGAAAGTCTGAAACAGATCGGCAACTGGCTCCAGTCTCGGAAGCATCGGAGCGTAAAAGGAGTACAGTGTAAGCGTCTAACGGTTCCACCTGTTCAGGTGAGCCGGTTTATGCAGCAGGTTTGATCGGCAGCAGCTCGTCGATACGGCGCATGGTCCAGACGGGGAGTTTTTCCAGTGTATCTTTAAGCCATGC
>JAJYYO010000020.1:15468-63557 GCA_021800795.1 Pseudomonadota bacterium | reverse complement strand
TGTCAGTGCTAAATAGAAATGTCCGCTTTTCTGAAAATGAAAATGCCTGTTTTTTCAGCCTTGGAGCCGGGTCAAGGGCAGGCTTTAGCCTGGCGAAGCGAACCCTTGATGCGGTGCAAAGGCAATACACTCCTGAGTGGCTGTAAGCGCAGCACTATTGCGCTTACAGGCATGAAGACATTGCGCGAATAAACAAAGCGGACATTTCTACTTGGGAGAAAGCGGACATTTTCATTTGGGGCTAACACACCTGGTCGTAGTTCATCCAGGCTCAGTGTTTCCCTAACAATGCTAAAATGAATACATTGTCTGCCAAGGTATGTTACCGTGAGTTGATGAAGAATGCCAATCGCGCCTTTGCTCTGCTGGGGCGGCCTCTGACAGGAGAGGTGTGTCCGGCGTAGTCGGAATGCGGGAGAAATCCCGCGAAAATACGTCTCTCAGGCGGTGAAACGGGAATCTTGTTTAACAATTCGGAATCGCTGAGCAAACGTCGCCTCGCTTCGATACTTGTCCAGCGCTTCTATAGTTGAATGGATATTGGATGAAACAATTTCTGTCGATAAAAGGCCGCACGCTGGCGCTGGTTGGCGCATCCGTCGCGCTGCTGGCGTTGTTCATATACAGCATCTTGCGATTGGGGCCGATGGCACCGGTTCCGGTAACCGTGATCAAGGTCGAAAACCTTGCCATTTCGCCGGCTTTGTTTGGCATCGGCACCGTCGAGGGGCGCTACACCTACCTGATCGGGCCAACCGTAGCCGGGCGGGTTGCGCAACTGGATGTAGATGTCGGGGATCGCGTCCGTGCCGGGCAGGTGCTCGGCAAGATGGATCCAGTCGATCTTAATGATAGAATCGCCGCCCAACGGGCTGCGTTCGTTGGTGCACGTGCAAGCGTACAGGCGAGCGAAGCGCAGCTGCGTGATGCTGCGGCACGCAAGGATTTTGCCGAAACACAAGAGCAACGCTATGAGCAACTTCTGAAGGCTCGTGCCACAAGTGAGGAAGTCCTTGCCACGCAGCGGCAAAATCGCCAGACCGCAGTGGCCGCATGGGACGCGGCACGCGCAAATCTCAATACGGCGCGCCAAGCACATGGCAACAGCCGCTCCAATCTCGAAGCACTGATCGCGCAACGGGAAAATCTGAATCTGACAGCACCAGTCGCCGGCTTGGTGACTGCGCGTGACGTCAACCCCGGCACAACCGTCGTGGCAGGATCGCCCGTGGTGGAAATGGTTGACCCGAAAAATTTGTGGGTCAATGTACGCTTTGATCAATTGAGTTCCGCCGGCTTGCGCGCCGGGCTCCCGGTGCGTGTCGTGCTGCGCTCGCGTAGCGGGCAGAGCCTGGCGGGCCGTGTGCTGTGGGTCGATCCGTTGGCCGACTCGGTCACCGAGGAAACCCTGGCCAAGATCGTGTTCGATCAGATTCCGCAGCCGCTGCCGCCACTGGGTGAATTGGCCGAGGCCACCGTGGCCCTACCAGCGCAGGCCGCAGCACCAGTGGTGCCCAACGCCTGCATCCAGCGCGTCAATGGGCACGCAGGCGTCTGGCTCATCGAAAACGGCGGCCTGCATTTCGTTCCGGTTAAGCTGGGCGCGAGTGATCTCGACGGTCGTGTGCAAGTCCTGGAAGGGCTCAAAGGCGGCGAGCAGATTGTAGAATACAGCCAGCGCACGCTTACCGGGCACAGTCGAATTCAGATCGTGCAGCACATGCCAGGAGTCGCGCCGTGATCAGCCTGGCGGGACGCGACATCCTGCATTCCCTGGAGAAATTCGTTCTCACCGGCGTTGGGCTGGGGCTTCTCATCGGAGTAACGCTGACCATGGCTGGCGTCTATCGGGGCATGGTGGACGATGCCGAGGTTCTGCTCGATAACAGCGGTACGGATCTCTGGGTCGTCCAGAAAGACACCCTCGGCCCTTATGCCGAGCCATCCAGCCTAGAGGATGATACCTGGCGTGGCATCCGCGCCATGCCCGGCGTTGCCGACGCTGCTGACGTGACCTACCTGACCATGCAGGTGCAAGGGATCGAGCCAACCGGACTCCGCGATGTCCGCTCCATGGTGGTGGGCATCGCGCCCGGCGCCCCCGGCACTCCCGGTTGGCCGCCTTATTTGATTGCCGGGCGTCAGATCACACACAGCCACTACGAGGTTGTGGCCGACATCGCTTCCGGCTTCAGGCTGGGCGAGCAGGTCCAGATTCGTCGGGAACGCTATACCGTGGTGGGCCTGACACGACGCCTGGTATCATCATCGGGTGATCCAATGGTCTTCATTCCGCTCAAGGATGCCCAACAGGCGCAGTTTCTCAAGGATAACGACGCCATTGTGCGCAATCGCGCGCGCACCGCCGGGAACCCTGCCCTCAACCGCCCCGGTGTACCAGGCTTGCTCGATGCGGTGATCGCCTCCCAAAGCACCAACCCCTACGTTAACGCGGTGCTGGTGCAGATCACGCCAGGCTACACGCCTGATGAGGTCGCCGCATCCATCCGCCGCTGGAAGCGCCTGACCGTCTACACGCGGGCGCAGATGGAAGACATCCTGGTAAAAAAGCTGATTGCCACCGCATCCAAGCAGATCGGCATGTTTTTGGTGATCTTGGCCCTCGTCAGTGCAGCCATCGTCGCGTTCATCATCTATACCCTGACCTTGGGCAAGATCCGCGAGATTGCGGTGCTCAAGCTCATCGGCACCACAAACCGCACCATCGCCGCGATGATCATGCAGCAGGCAGTAGGCTTGGGACTCATCGGCTTCTTGGTGGGCAAGATCGCAGCCACTTTCTGGGGGCCGTTCTTCCCGAGATATGTCCTGCTCGAACCCGCCGACACTGCGCGCGGTTTCGCCATCGTGGTGGTGATCTGCGTGTTGGCCAGCCTGCTGGCCATCCGTGCCGCGCTCAAGGTGGATCCCGCGGAGGCCATCGGTGGATAAGCCTGCAAACCAATTGCAGAAACAAGGCATCCGCATCGAGGGCCTGAAGAAACGTTATGGCGAGGGCGACACCGCCGTTGATGCGCTCAAGGGCGTGGACATGCAGGTCGCTCCCGGCGAAGTTGTCGGCCTCGTCGGACCATCGGGGTCTGGCAAGACGACCATGCTCAAATGCTTGGGGGCCGTGATCGAACCCACAGCCGGGCGCATGACCTTGGCCTCCGAAGTCATTTACGACGAACGCTGGAAAATTTCCGACCTGCGCGCGCTGCGCCGCGACAAGATTGGCTTTGTCTTTCAGGCGCCGTACCTGATTCCATTCCTTGATGTGACCGACAACGTTGCAATATTGCCCATGCTGGCCGGACGGCCAAACGGTGAAGCCCGCAAACGTGCGTTGGAACTGCTCGAAGCGCTCGATATTGCGCATCGTGCCCGCGCCATGCCCTCGCAGCTTTCCGGCGGCGAGCAGCAGCGCGTGTCTATCGCCCGCGCACTGGTCAACCGGCCACCCGTAATCCTCGCCGACGAGCCAACCGCACCGCTGGACAGCGAGCGGGCTCTCGCGGTGATGCGCATCCTTAATCAAATGGCCCGCCAGTATGAGACGGCCATCATCATTGTCACCCACGACGAAAAGATCATTCCGACCTTCAAGCGCATCTACCGTATCCGCGATGGCCGCACCGAGGAAGAAGCGGGCGAGGGAAGGTCACTCCAATGAATACGACCATGCCTTTCCCTGAGAGAATTCGGCCCCTAATGGCGCTGCGCCTTGTCGCTCTCATCCTCTCCACCGCGGTATTGGTTGGCTGCGCCGCTGGTCCGGATTTCAAGCCGCCCGCGCCGCCCGCCGTGCAAAATTACACCTCTGCCGAACTACCCGCGCGTACCGCCTCCGCGCCGGGGGCACTGGGCGGTGCGCAACGCTTCGTGCCGCAGGCGCCTATCGGTTCCGCATGGTGGCAGCAATTCGGTTCGCCCAAGCTGAACGCCCTGATCGAGAGGGCACTGCAATCCAATCCCACATTGGAAGCATCCCAAGCCACCTTGCACCAAGCCGAGCAGACCTACGCAGCGCAGGCTGGGTCCACTCTATATCCGAAAGTAGAAGCCGGTCTGGGAGTTGGGCGCGAGCGTTTCAATGCCTCTAGCTTGGGGCAGCACATCGCAAACACCTTTGATCTTTATAATGCTTCTGTCGGCGTGAGCTACAACCTTGATCTGGCGGGCGGCAACCGTCGCTTACTCGAAGCGCTGGCGGCACAAACCGACTACCAGCGCTTCCAGTTCTACGGCGCGCGCCTGACTGTGGCAGCTAATGTGGTCACCGGCGCGATCACCCAGGCTCAGCTTGCTGCTCAGGTCGCGGCGAGTGAACAGATTCTCGCCGCTCAAACGGAACAGCTTGCTCTTACTCGCAAGCGCATGGCATTGGGCAATGCATCGGAGATCGATGTACTGTCCTTGCAGACACAGATGGAACAGACCCGCGCTAACATCGTACCGCTGCGTTACAGGCTTGAGCAGACTAACCACCTCCTGGCGATTCTCATCGGTCAACCTCCAGGGGAGGGGGCCATGCCGCAATTCACCCTGGACGATTTCACGCTGCCGGCCGAACTTCCGCTACTCGTCCCTTCGGAGCTGGTTCACCAGCGGCCGGATATCCAAGCCTCGGAAGCGCTACTACACGTCGCCAACGCACAATATGGGATTGCCATATCCAAGTTCTATCCACAACTCACCCTTAGCGCCAATGTGGGCTCGCTGACAAACGCTAGCCTGTTCGCTCCCGGCTCGATGGTTTGGGGAATTGCCGGGCAAGTCGCGCAACCGTTGTTTGACGCTGGATTGCGGCCAGGCGCAAACGCCGCCGAAGCGGCATTCAATGCAGCAGCAGCGAACTACCGTCAGACGGTGTTGCAGGCACTTCGTAACGTGGCCGATGTGTTACGCGCACTCGACAACGATGCCCAGGCTCTGCAAGCGCAGTCCGCCGCCGATAGTTCTGCGCAGCGATCGCTTGAACTCACTCAGCAACAATACCGCTTGGGCGCCGCGAGCTACCTTCAACTACTCATCGCGCAGCAGCAGGCACAGCAAACCCGTATCAGTCTGACCACAGCGCAGGCGCAGCGGTTGGCCGATACGGCGGCGCTCTACCAGGCGATGGGCGGCGGACAACATTAACCAGGCATGGGCCAAACGCATGCTCATTACACCGAATTATTCCGCCGAAGGGCTGTCTAGCGATGAGGCCGCCGCACTGCTCCAACAGCACGGCCCTAATGCGGTAGCCGAAGCCCGCCCTCGCCGCTTTCGCGTGCTGCTCGGCAAGTTCTGGGGCCTGATCCCGTGGATGCTCGAGCTCGCGCTCCTCATCGATCTGATCCTGGGTCGCTGGGTCGAGGCCGGCGTAATCGGCGCGCTGCTCGTGTTCAACGCGGTCATCAGCTTCTTGCACGAAGGCCGGGCTCAGCGCGCGATCGCTTTGCTGCGCCAGCGCCTGACTGTCAACGCCCGCGTGCGGAGGGATGGGCGCTGGGAGTTGCTTGCCGCTGCCGGGATCGTGCCGGGCGATCTCCTGCGTTTGCGCATCGGCGATATTGTCCCGGCCGACATTCGTCTCACCGAGGGCGACATTTTGGTAGACCAGTCGGTGTTGACGGGCGAGTCGCTTCCGGTCGAGCTTCGTCCGGGAAGCACAGCGTACTCCGGCTCCCTGATCAGCCGCGGCGAGGCAACGGGCGTGGTGACGGCAACCGGCACCCACACCTACTTTGGCAAGACGGCCGAGTTGGTCCGGGCTGCGAACGCGCCTCCGCGAACCGAGCGCCTGATCCTGATGATTGCCAGGTATCTCGGCGCCCTGGTGATGGTGCTTGCCATCGGTGCGTGGGTTGCCATGGTCATCCAGGGGACGCCACTTGCCCAAATGCTTCCATTTGGTTTGCTGCTGCTGATGTCCTCCGTTCCGGTCGCCTTGCCGGCGATGTTCAGCCTGTCGGCCGCGCTTGGTGCCCGAGCGCTGGCCGACAACGGCGTCCTGGTGACGCGCCTTTCGGCGATCGAGGACGCGGCGTCGATGGACGTGCTCTGTCTCGACAAGACCGGCACGATTACCGAGAACCGGCTGACGGTCGAAAACGTGGAGCCGTCCGCTCCGACCACGGCGGAAGAGTTGCTCCGGTTCGCCGCCCTGGCATCCGACGAGGCGACACAGGACCCGATCGATCTCGCGATCCTCAAGGCGGCAACTGAGCGCGGAATCTCCGTGGGTTCCGCACAACGCCTGCGCTTCGTTCCGTTCGACCCGGGCACCAAACGCTCGGAAGCGTCGGTACGGCAGGAAAATCAGTTGCTGCGCGTCGTCAAGGGTGCGCCGGCCACCGTTGCGGAGCTTGCTGAGGTGCCATGGGAGGTGATCGCGGAGCAAGTTGGGCGGCTCTCAGCGAACGGGGCGCGCGTGCTGGCGGTGGCAAGCGGCATTGGGCCTGGCCTTCGCCTCGCTGGACTGATCGCACTGGCCGACCCGCCCCGGTCCGATTCTGCGGCCCTGATCGCGGAATTGCGCAGCCGCGGCGTGCGCGTGCTGCTCGTCACCGGAGACGGGGAAGCGACTGCGCGGGCGATCGCTGCCAAGGTGGGCATTACCGGCGAGGTCGCTCCCGCCGGAACTCTCCACAAGGACCTCGATCCTGAGGCGGCTGCTCGTTTCGCGGTCTTCGCCCGCGTCTTTCCGCAGGACAAGTTCTTTCTGGTCCAGGCGCTTCAAAAAGCGGGCCACGTGGTCGGGATGACCGGCGACGGCGTGAACGATGCGCCGGCTCTGAAGCAGGCGGATGTGGGGATTGCTGTGGCCAGTGCGACCGACGTGGCCAAGGCGGCAGCAAGCCTCGTGCTGACCCGTCCGGGGCTTGGCGAGATCGTTGCGGCGATAGAGGGAAGCCGCCGCATTTTCCAGAGGATGCGGACCTACGTGTCCACCATGATGGCCCGAAAACTCAGCACCCCGACGTTCATCTCCTTGGGAGTCATTTTCCTTGGGACTTTCGTGGTCACTCCGGTGCTCATAGTCGTGCTTGCCTTTACCCGCGACTTCGCGACTATGTCAATCTCGACGGATCGCGTGCTGCCATCGCCGAGGCCTGACCGGTGGGACGTGCGCTCGCTCGCGTTGGCCGGTTTGGGTCTCGGAAGCATGCTCCTCGTATCGAGCGCCGCGGTGTACTGGATCGCAACGGACGTACTGCGGTTGAGCCTTGCGCAAACTCAGACCGCTATCTTTCTCTGGCTGACGGCCGTCGATGGCCAGGTCACCATCTACCTTACTCGCACGCGCGGTTTCTTCTGGACCAAACCCTATCCGGGACGCTGGGTCGTTGCTGCGACTTTGTTGGTCATCGGCGCCGCCATTCTCATGGCGATCGAAGGCTGGTTGATGGCGCCGCTCCCGCCGTTGCTAATTGCCGGCCTGCTGCTCCTCGCCGCCGCCTTTTTTTTCGTCGCCGATCTGCTTAAGGTTGCCATCGCGCATTCATCTGCACGGATTCCTCATGCAAGAGACTGATACAGAAGTCAGGACAGGTGTGTTTCACTACCATATTGCAGTAGTGTGGCCGCCTTAACTTTTTGATGAAGGATATGAACAGGTCTCGGAAGGGGTATTGCTATTACTGGCATTCCTTTCTGACTCTGCTTGAACTCCTTGCCAAAATATCACCACATCCATTCGCTGGTTGGGGGACAGATAGACCCAATGCTTGCACCGCTTGTCTATCGAGGAGAACAATTCCGGATAAAACGGCGCGATCTCAGGCTGTTCTTTGAGTGCTGCTGGAGTTCATGATAGATGCGCAAGGCCGTTTCTCGTAAATCAGGTGAGGCAATTTCTTCCGAGAGCGCCACCAACAATACCGTCGCCACCAAGGAGTCGAAGCTGCCCAACATCGCGAGGTGCGTCTCGCAGTCTGCGTCAATAGGCCTTTGCCTGGGTAGCGACTCATGCTCGCGAGGCTCCGGCTCAAATAGGATTTCCACCACTTCAGGCTGAAGTTCTCGCAGTGCGCGCTCGATATCATGACGGTCAAGCTTTTCACCGCGAAGCACCGCCCAGATCGGGCTTCTGAACCATCGCGCCGTTCCCGCAAACGATGCCTCTGCCTGTTCGATGGCATTTCTAGGTCCGGGCTTGTCGGATGGAACCTTGTCGCCATCCCTCTAGAAATCCCACTTGGTCGGCCGTGAAACATCTCCATCCCGTTTGCGAACACGCTCACCGTCAAGCGCCATTTCGATCGCATAAGCCGATGGCAGACCAGAACGCAGCTTGACCACATGGAACCATAAGCGCGTGCGCAAGCGATCCACCGGATGGGTAGGCGCTACCACTGAACATCACAACGTTACGCAGCATGGAATCAATCCTGAAGCAGTCCCCCGATAAGCTGTCCAAGCCGGCAGCCTCTTTTAAAACCCGCGCGCATCATGAACATGTCCGCGGTGCCAATTACTATGGAGAATCTCAATAATGAGTACCGTACAACAAACCATCAATCGACTCAAAGAACTGCGTCTGTCTTCGATGGCTGAGGCTTATGATTTGCAGCACCACCAACCCAAGCTCTATCAATTGGGATTCGATGATCGTTTCTCTCTGCTGGTAGAGCACAAGGCTTCGGCACGAGAGTCGAAGAAACTGAACCGTCTGATTCGAGCAGCCGGATTCCCCGAGGCTGCTACGCTGGAAGATGTGGGCTATGGCGCCTCCCGTGGCCTGGATAAGTCCCATGTTGCATCGTTGGCGGGATGTGAGTGGGTTAGGCAGAAACTGAATTTGGTAATCGTAGGCGCAACCGGCGTCGGCAAAACTTGGCTGGCCAGCGCGTTCGGCACTCAGGCTTGCCGCCTTGGAATGTCCGTAGTATTTCATCGTGCCAGTGAGTTGTATGGTGATATTGCTATGGCGATGCATGATGGGTCGTTGCCCAAGCTGAAGGCGGAACTGATCAAGCCGAGCCTGCTCATCCTTGATGATCTGGGGCTGGGAGACATCAGCCCATCGGCAGCACAAGTGTTACTCGACGTGGTTGATCGACGAATGAGGTCAGGATCGCTTCTGATTACCAGCCAGTACCCAACAGATCAGTGGCATGGACTATTCCCGGACCCAACGATTGCAGATGCAATCCTGGATCGGGTGGTGCACCAGTCGCACCGCCTGACTTTAAAGGGGGACTCAATGAGAAAACTGAAAGCAAAGCAGACGATGCAGAAATGATCACGGCGCCGGATTATTGGAACGACTGGCGGATGAATGGAATACTCGCCATTCCGGTGCTCATGACCAGTAGCACAGGTGATCATCTTGAACCGGATTGTCTGATCAAGTCCTACTGGAACAGGTGCTCATGAGTGACCGGAATACGCAACAACTCCGTTGTTTGCCCGGTTAGTTCTGCTGGTAAGTGGCGCCTAGCCCCAACCCGGCAGTCAACCGGACCTGCGCGAAAAGCGCGCCGGTTAGCTTTGCTTGTGTGCCGGGCATGCGTTACTTCATCGCTGCAAGTCCTGGAGGTCCCGTATGCACGGTGGTGTGGGAAGGGGCGACCGTGGGGCTTTCTCCTATCCCGATCTGGTTGAAGCCATTTGGGACGGTATCGTTAGTCGTGGCGCCGCGCCATCGCTGACCGAAGCGCAGCAAGCGGAACTCGACCGCCGCCTTGCCGACCATCTGACGAATCCTAACGATGTCATTCCATGGAGTGAAGTAAAAGCAGCCGCTCTTGCCAAAATCAGGCAATGAGCCTGCCCATCACTTTTCATCGCGCCGATAGAGGCTGTCCACGCTGCGCCAAAGCGCGCCGCCTGAGGCTGTAAAATTAATAACTAATATGCTTGAAAATCAAGTAGTTGTTAGTCTTTTTCACGTCGTTGTCTCTAGCGCCCACTCCCACGCTGTCCTGCTCCCTTTGTTGAAACCCGGATTCGGGATTGTTCAGGTTGAGGTCTGCGTGCAAAAATATAAATGCCTTGACAATTAATGCCCAGGCATTTACTTTTACGCATCTAACGATCTCCTAACTCAAGGTACCTATGATGAGCAACAGCCAGCATGTTTTTTATAGCGAGGAAAGTTACACGCCCGAGGAGTCGGTAGGTTACCTGATGCGCGGCGCCTGGCAGGCGCTGCTGAAAAATATCGATGCCGAGATGCAGACGCTGGATTTGACCGGCATGCAGTGGGGGCCTCTGTTGTTGATCGCAAAAGGCTCGTGCCATACGGTGGCGGGTTGCGCGCGCGCAAGTTACAGCGACAGCGGTGCGATGACGCGCATGCTGGACAGGCTGGAGAGCAAGGGTTTGTTGTGCCGTGTTCGCAGCGAGGAGGACAGACGAGTGGTTAATCTTGAGTTAACCCGGGCGGGGCAAGACATCTCCCAACAGATTCCGGCTCATCTGGTAAAGGTACTGAACCGGCATTTGCAGGGTTTTAGCAAAGCGGAGTTCGATCTGTTCAAAAATATGCTGAGGCGCTTTACTGAAAACGGCAACCCTCAGCCGGAGGCGGCATGAGCGCTGCGCAATGGATGTTCAGGCTGAGTCTTGCCGGGGCGTTGATGTTATCGGGTTGCGCAAATTTTTCCGGCATAGCAACTCAGTCGACCATGCTGGTGCCGCATACGCTGAACGACACGCATCAGCCCGATACGACTGACTTTCCGCAGCAGTATTGGTGGAAAAAATTTGGTGACAGCAGGCTGGATGCCTTGATCTCACAGGCGATAGCAAAAAATCACAGCTTAAAAGTCGTGCAAAGCCGCATCGCTGGCGCACAGGCACTCGAAGAGGCAACCGACAGTGCGCGTTATCCGCAGGTAAATGCCGGCGCACAATCGACGCGCGAACACTTGAGCGCGAACGGTTATTTCCCGCCCCCGCTGGGCGGCAGCCAGATAACGATGAGTTCGGCCAGCATTTCCGGGCAGTGGCAGATCGACTGGTTCGGCAAACAACGGGCGGCACTCAATGCGGCGATCGGGCAGACGCGCGCTGCACAGGCCGATATGCAAGCCGCGCAGGTGGTACTGGCGGCTTCCGTCACCTCGCAATATTTCACTCTGGCGCGCTTGCAGGAGCAGCGGCAGATCAGGCAGGCGTTGCTGCAACAAAGCGAACATAATGCCCGTCTGATTAATCAACGCGTGGCGGCCGGGCTCGATACCACATTGGTGCAGCGTCAAACACAGGCCCAGGCGCCTCAAATACGCCGTGATTTGGCGGCATTGACCGAGCAGGTCGCAATATCCAGACATGCACTGGCCGTGTTGATAGGCGCGGAACCCGGTGAGACCGATCAATTGGCGGCACGCCTGCCGTCCGGCATTCTGGCTGAGGTGCCCGAACAGCTCCCGGCTGAATTGCTGGGCCATCGCGCGGATGTGGCAGCTGCGCGCTGGCGGGTGGAGAGCGAATTGCAGAGTGTCAGGGAAGCGCGCGCCGCCTTTTATCCCAATCTCAATCTCACCGCATTCGCAGGTTCCGAGGCTATCGGCCTGTCGCAATGGTTTCGTACGGATAGCCGCACCATGGGGGTCGGGCCTGCCATCAGCTTGCCGATTTTTAATGCGGGACAATTGCGCGCCCAGTTGAAGGGACGCACCGTACAAGTCGATGCAGCCATAGAAACGTATAACGCGACCGTGTTGAATGCGCTGCGGGAAGTGGCCGACAAACTGGCGTCCCGGCAGGCGCTGCAAACGCAATTGCAGGAACAAAAGAGCGTGATGATGCAACTGGACGCAGCCTGTGAACTGGCAAAAGCAAGGTATCAGAGTGGACTCACAAACTACTTAACCGTGCTGGCTGCGGAAAATGCACAGCTGCTGCAACAAAGCATCCTGATTGATTTGCAGGCGCGCGCATTCGATGTGGATGTGGGGCTGATGCTGGCCTTGGGTGGCGGCTACGCCTCATCCGCTATACCTGTGTCAAAATCCCTGGCAAAAGAAAGTTTTCAAAATGAGTGAACAAACACCCGGCAGCGCCCTGGTTGCAAACGGCAATTCGGATAACCGCAAGAAGTGGATGCTGGCGCTGGTGGCCATTTTCGCGGCGGCGGCTATCGTTTACGCTGTCTATTGGTATGTGAACAGCCGTCATTCAGAATACAGCGACGATGCCTATGTCGCCGCCAATATCGTGCAGATTACGCCGCAAGTTGCAGGCACGGTCGTGGCGATTGCGGTGAACGAAACGGATTTTGTGCGCGCAGGTGAAGTGCTGGTACAACTCGACAACAGCAATGCGGAGGTGGCTTTGCAGGAGGCACAGGCACAGCTTGCACAAACGGTGCGGGAGGTGCGCACGCTTTATGCGGCCAACAGCAGCCTGACTGCAACGCTGGCGCAGCACCGCGCGGAGCTTGATCAGGCGCAAACGGATTTGCGCAATGCACAGGCGGATTTTTCGCGTCGACAACCTTTGGTCGCAACGGGTGCGGTGTCCGGCGAAGATATGCAACATGCGCAAACGGCCCTCGAATCGGCGCGCAGCCATGTCGCGGCATTGACTGCGGCATTGAATATGGCTCAGCAACAATTGCTGGGCAATGAGGCGCTGACTTCCGGTGTCACCGCACGCCATCATCCGCGTGTGCTGGCGGCGGCTGTCAGGGTAAGGCTCGCCTATCTCGATTTGCAACGTGGAGCGATACTGGCGCCGGTGGACGGCTATGTTGGCCGCCGCAATGTGCAACTGGGGCAGCGTGTGGCGATCGGTGCACCGCTGATGACGATTATTCCGCTCAGGCAGATCTGGGTGGATGCCAATTACAAGGAAGTACAGCTGCGTCGCATCCGGATCGGACAGAACGTGGCATTGACGGCCGACGTGTATGGCGGCAAGGTGGATTATCATGGCCGCGTTGCAGGCATAGGCTCGGGCACCGGGGCCGCATTTGCGTTGCTGCCGGCGCAAAATGCGACCGGCAACTGGATTAAAGTGGTGCAGCGCGTGCCGGTGCGGATCGCCCTCGATGCCAAAGAGGTCGCAGAGCATCCGCTGCGCGTCGGCATGTCCATGGAGGCGACCGTGGATTTGTCATCAAAGGGCGGATCGGCGCTGGCCGATGCCTCATTACACCGCGATGCAGCGCAAACCGAAGTCTACGCCGGCGCGGAGCATGCAGCCGACGCACTGATAGACAAAATTATTGCCGACAACATCGGCGATCAGTCAGCCCCTCGCCACTAATACGCTGATGGCTGATCCCACCCCAACCGCGCCACTGCCGCCGATGAGCGGCGCCACGCTGGTACTGGCCAGTATGGCATTGGCGCTGGCGACATTCATGAACGTGCTGGACGTATCGATTGCGAACGTCTCGATTCCGGCCCTGTCGGGCGATCTGGGCGTGAGTCTCAGCCAGGGTACCTGGGTGATCACCTCGTTTGCTGTAGCCAACGCGATAGCGGTTCCACTGACCGGGTTTTTGACCCAGCGTTTTGGTGCAGTACGGGTGTTCGTCTCCAGCATCCTGCTGTTTGTCATGGCCTCATTTTTATGCGGCATGTCCAGCAGTATTGGCATGCTCATCCTGTTCCGTGTGATACAGGGTGCGGTGGCAGGGCCCATGATTCCCCTGTCTCAGTCGTTGCTGCTCTCCAGTTATCCCAGGGCAAAAGCAGGTCTGGCGCTGACCATCTGGTCGATGACCACGCTGGTGGCACCCGTGGTAGGCCCGCTGCTGGGCGGCTGGATTACCGATAATATCTCCTGGCCTTGGATTTTCTACATCAACATTCCGATCGGCTTGTTCGCCGCCGGCATAACCTGGACGCTGTACCGCAAGCGGGAAACGCCGACACGCCGGGTTCCGATAGACTATGTCGGCCTGGGTTTGCTCATCGTCTGGGTGGGTGCGTTGCAAGTCATGCTGGATAAGGGTAACGAGCTGGACTGGTTTAATTCCACCCAGATCGTCGTGCTGACCGTTGTGGCGACGGTGGCATTCTGTTTCTTTCTGGTGTGGGAGCTGACCGATGCGCATCCGGTGGTTGATCTGGGCTTATTCAGGCGACGTAGTTTCTGGTCCGGTACGCTGGCCTTGTCGATCGGTTATGGCGTGTTTTTTGGCAATGTCGTGCTGCTGCCGCTGTGGTTGCAACAGGATATGGGATATACCGCGACCCTGGCCGGCGCGGTGCTGGCGCCGGTCGGCCTGCTGGCGATCCTGCTGTCGCCGCTGGTGGGTAAAAATATCGCGAAATTCGACCCGCGTTTATTTTCGACCCTGGCTTTTACCGTATTTGCAGTTATTTTGTGGATGCGCTCGCAGTTTACGTCGCAAACCGACTTTGTCACCATCATGATACCGTCGCTGATTCAAGGCATTGCGATGGCGGCATTTTTCGTGCCGTTGATGACTCTGATTTTTTCCGGACTATCGCATGACAAGATTCCGGCGGCTTCCGGCTTGTCGAATTTCGCGCGCATCATGGCGGGTGGATTCGGTGCGTCTATTTACACCAGCACATGGGAAAATCGAACCAGCGCGCATCACGCCGTCCTTGCGGAGCATATCAATTTTGCAAATCCGGTTAGTCAGTCGGTCATCAGAATGCTCACCGGCGCCGGTATGAGCGATCAACAGGCGTTGAGCTTCGTGAATAATCTAGTCAATCAACAGGCGGCGACGCTGGCGGTGAATGATCTTGCCTGGCTTTCATCGATGCTGTTCATCGCGCTGATGGGTTTCATCTGGCTGATTCACCCGCTTAATCCATCATCGCCGCCAGCTAAAAAATAGCTTTTATAGTCATCCGGTTAATGAAAAAACAGGGTATCCGGCCGAAAATTACCGGCACCTTCGGCCAGCTCAAACGATAGTATTACGCCAGAAATCGCGTCACAGCCGCGGCATCGAACGGCCAGCCGAGTTCAGCGCCGCAGTCCGCCCGCCGCAACACCGGGATGCGCATGCCATACGTTTCAAGCAATCCATCGTTATCAGCGATGTCGATATGCCAGGCGCGAACGCCGACCCGCTGAAGTACAGCCTTGGCTTCATCGCACAGATGGCAGCCCGTCGTGCCGTACAGTTCGATTTGCATTAACGCAAACTGATGATGCGCCAGCCTTGCTGTTCGGCATGGCTGCGCAGCGTTGCATCGGGATTCACCGCGACCGGGTGTTTCACCTTGCACAGCAGAGGCAAATCGTTCAGCGAATCACTGTAAAAGGTGTTGTTGTCAAAACTGTCCAGCGTCCAGCCCCGCTCAGCAAGCCAGTTATCAAGCTTTGTGATTTTTCCTTCGCGAAAGCATGGAACACCGGCAATACGCCCGGTAAATTCGCCATCTTTATGTTCCGGCTCGGTGGCAATCAGATGCTCGACGCCGAATTCGCGGGCGATGGGTGCCGTGACAAAACTGTTGGTGGCAGTGATGATCGCGCAAATGTCCCCAGTCCGTCGATGATGTTCCACCAGATCACGCGCAGCCTGTGTGATCATGGGCATGATGCTTTCATTCATGAATTGCTGATGCCAGTCATTCAGAACTTTCCGTGAATGGCGCGACAGGGGTTTTAACTGAAAATCCAGAAACTCGTGGATATCCAGCGTGCCCGCCTTGTACTGCTCATAAAAGGCCAGATTCTTCACCTCAAACAGTTCGCGATCGATGATACCGATGCGTATGAGAAATTGCGACCACTCGAAATCGCTGTCGCCGTTGAGCAGGGTGTTGTCAAGATCAAATAAGGCCAAATTCATTTCAACTCCAGTTCTAAATCCATTTTTCGAGCGAATCGCTGTGTCGCGTGCTCGCTCTTTCCTCGTCTATCAATCTGATATGCCTCGTCATTCGCTGCGCGGCTCCTTGCGCTTCATCCCGAAATTATGAATTTCTGGTGGCTCACGCATAACTTCCTTGAGCAGTGGTACAGACGGCGCGCGATGCAGGCGCAGCGAATGTTCATCCAGCGCATCGAGCACTGCCAGCAGGCTGGGCAAATCGCGTCGTCCGTGGTGCAGCAGATAATGCGTGACTTCCGGCGTAAGAACAAAGCCCCGCATCTTTGCATGTTGCTCCAACGCCAGCGCCTTCTCGGCTTCACTGAGTCCGTGCACCTGATACACCAGCCCCCAGCCCAGACGGGTGCGCAAGTCGGGGCGCAAATCAAGATGCAGCGGCGACTGCTCGCCGCTTATCAGCAACATGCCGCCCTTTTCGCGTATCTGATTGTAGAGATTGAACAGCTCGATCTGCGCGATCTCATCCAGCAAGTCGACATCATCCACCGCCACGACATCGGCCAGTGGCGGCACGGCAGCTTGCGCATAAACCGCATCCTGCCGGGAATTTTGAGCCGCACTCACTGAGGCTTGCAGCAGATGGCTTTTGCCGCTGCCGGATGCGCCCCACAGATAAATGCATCGCTCAGGGCTGTCGCCCGACAAAGCCTGCTGCAATGCCGAGAACAACTCCTGATTGGCGCCGACCACAAAATTCTCGAAAGTCGGCCACCAGTCAGGGGTAATGTCGAGCAGCAGTTGATCCATTATTTGTTATACATATGGCTGGATAAATACCAGATTTTACCGCGACGCAGCCCCACCAGCAGAATGGCGGACAGCGGCAAGGCCAGCAGAATTCCGAAAAATCCGAACAGTTCGCCAAAGGCGAGCAAGGCAAAAATGACTGCCAGTGGATGCAGGCCGATGCGCTCACCGACCAGCCAGGGGGTCACCAGCGTACCTTCGAGCATCTGGCCTGCGCCAAACACCGCCCACACCCACAGCACGCTGGTAAATTCAGTAAATTGCATCACGGCTGCGAGTGTGGCCAGCAGCAGGCCGGTAATCATGCCCAGATAGGGAATAAACACCAGCATCCCGGCGACGATCCCTATGGGCAACGCAAACTCAAGACCCGCCAGCCATAACGCCACGCTGTAAAACAGGCTCATCAGCAGCATTACCGAAATCTGCCCGCGCAGAAACTCGGCCAGTACGCGATCCACTTCGCTGCCCACTTCATGCACCTTGCCGTGCCAATGGCGGGGAATCAGCGCATCCAGTTTTTTCGCCATCGCGTCCCAGTCACGCAACATATAAAACATTGCCACCGGGATCAACACCAGGTTTATAAAAACGTTCAGAATGGCGCCACTGCTGCTGGAAAGCCAGGGCAATAATTTTTCGGCAACCCCGCCCGCACTCTGCCAGTGGCTCACCAGCAGATTTTTCAGCGCCGTGCTGTCCCACTGCAAGTCTGTCCCGAACCATTGTTGCAGTTTCGGCAGCAATTTTACATGCACAGCTTCAATAAAGTCCGGCAGACGCGTGACAAACAGGCTGATTTCCTTCTCAAGCAGCGGCAGCATGATCAACAGAAGACCGGCGAACAGCAGCAGCATGGTCAGCATCACCAGCACGACTGCCAGTGTGCGAGGCAATTTCAGGGCGCACAGCCGCCGCACCAGCGGATTGCAGATAAAGGCGAGTATCGCCGCCGCCACAAACGGCGTCAGTATTGGACTGAGCAAATAGAGCAGCAGCAGGGCCAGCGCAACAAACAGCGACCACTGCAAGGCGGCAAAACGGGATGAAGTCATTCGGGCGTACTTACATAATAATTGCCTGCATTTTATCCTGAATTAAAGTGCAGGGCGATTAACTGAACAATAGTTCAGGATTTTAGGGGAAATCTCTCATCGTAAGGACAATCATGCCTTGTCCAGTCCGCTGCGATTTTTTGACCTTTGCATCGCTTATTCGGCTTAACAGCCTGCGTGAGGTAGAATATCAGATATTGGTGATAAACCCGGCTCATCCATTTACTAATCGAAAGAATGTACCCTGTGTCAGCAATTCCGAAAATCATCCCGATCAGCTTTGCAAAGACCCGCAGCCGCGCACCGGTCATCGCTCGCAACCCGGGAGAACTTCTCAGCGACCGCATGCAGCGGCCACTGCGCGATTTACGCATTTCAGTCACCGACCGCTGCAATCTGCGCTGCACTTATTGCATGCCCAGGGAAATATTCGACAAAAACCACGTTTTTTTGCCCCGCAACGACTTGCTCAGTCTTGAGGAAATCGCCCGCGTCGCAGCTTCCTTCGTGCGTCTGGGCGTAGGCAAGATCAGGCTGACCGGCGGCGAGCCCTTGTTGAGGCGCGGCATCGAGCAGCTCGTCGAAAAACTATCCCGACTGCGCACCCCGGACGGCGATGCTATCGAGATTGCGATGACCACCAATGGCGTGCTGCTGCCGGCCAAGGCGCAGGCATTAAAGAATGCCGGTTTGTCGCGCATTACCGTCAGTCTGGACGCACTCGATGAAGCCATTTTCCAGCGCATGAGCGACTCAAAAGCTACAGCCAAATCGGTGCTGGAAGGAATAGACGCGGCACAACGGGCAGGACTTGTTCCGATCAAGGTCAACATGGTGGTCAAGCGCGGCGTGAACGACGGTGAGATCATGCCGATGGCCGAATATTTTCGCAACACCGGCGTCATTCTGCGCTTTATCGAATACATGGATGTTGGCAGCACCAACGGTTGGGTGATGGATGAAGTGGTTCCCGCGCAGGAAGTGGTGGACATGATATCCAGGCGTTATCCCTTGTTGCCGGTTAGTGCCAACAGCAGGGGGGAGGTCGCCAGTCGCTGGGCTTATGCGGATGGCGCGGGCGAGATAGGCCAGATTGCATCGGTCACCCAGGTGTTTTGCCACGAATGCACGCGCATACGTCTGTCCACCGACGGCAAGCTTTACACCTGTCTGTTTGCCGAGCAGTCCGACACCGATCTCAGACATTTACTGCGTCATGGCGGCAGCGATGAAGAGATGAATGATGCTATCGCCGCTTGCTGGCAGGGGCGGCGCGACCGGTATTCGCAGGTTCGCCATGAAGTCACGGAACTGCCGCGCAACAAGATTGAAATGTCGTATATAGGCGGATAGGCAACTGTCCGTTAGCGCGCGGGCGAAGCTAAATTGCTTGGATGCCGTCATGGCAAACTTGTCACAGAAACGTCCGGAAATATTGAAACATCCATGACGGGCAGCGCTTCGCGGGGCAGGTTCAGCGCCTCCAGTATTTTAAGCGCTGCGTAGGCATCGTTTGCCGCGTAGCGCAATTGCTGCGGGGTGAGCTGAGGCTGCGACCAGTTGGAGGTGGTCACATGCCTGGACTTGGCAAAACGCTGATTGAAGATCAACCCCACCGCCGCACGGACGCCCATTTCCTTGTGGTAGCCATCCATGCTGAACAGCGTATTGAGATCGACTACCGCGTTGAAATGCACGCCCAGCTTGGCAAAGATATGCCTGCGATCCGACTTGAGGCCGAAGCCCACCTTGATGAGCGCATCCGACTGCAGCAACTCGACCAGAAACGGATGCCCTTCCGCCCGATGCAGCTGAAACAGATAAGCCTTGTCGTGCAGCGCAAACTGCACGACGTGCGGCCCTTCACTGACATCGCCCGTGACAAACGTCGGTTTGGATTCGGTATCGAATCCAACGACACCTGCGGCCATTATTTCGGCAGTGGCGGATGCAAACTCTTCCCTGTTTGACGGCACATGGATATATGCAAGCGCAAGGCCGGCGAAGGGTTGCAGCAGCGAGATTTCAGCCTTGGTCGGGGCGACTTTTTTCATATAGTGGGATATGTGTTTTGAATTGAGCGGATCATGCTGCCCGCGCGCGCAACTGCCCGCACGCCCCTTCGATTTCCTGTCCTGCCGAGTCGCGCACCCGGGCCAGGATGCCATGCCGCTTAAGGGTTTGCACCATCTCCGCAGTTCGTTCGGCTGAGGGGCGGCGATACGCCAGGCCGTCGACTTCGTTGAACGGGATGAAGTTCATCACGGCGTATTTGCCGGCGAGCAGCCGGGCTATTCTCTCCATCTCGGCGTCGCTGTCGTTGACCCCCTCGATCAGCGTCCATTGATATTGAACCGGATAAGAGGTGGCGCGCGCATACATCTCGGCGCGCTCTGCCAGTTCCTCGATCGCGATCTGCGGCGCACGAGGCAGCAATCTGGCGCGCAGCAGAGCATCGGTGGTGTGCAGGGACAACGCGAGCGCCGGTCTGACTTTTTCCAGCGGCAGACGCTCGAACACGCGCAGGTCGCCGACCGTGGAGAAAACCAGATTCTTGTGGCCGATGTTGCCCTGGAGCCCGAGCAGCTGAATCGCTTCGAGCACGTTGTCGAGATTGTGGGCAGGTTCCCCCATGCCCATGAATACCACTTTGCTTACCGCGCGGCGTTTGCGGGCGAGCACTACCTGCGCCACGATCTCGGCGCTGCCGAGCTGACGAATCAGACCGTTGCGGCCGCTCATGCAGAACACACATCCCACGGCGCAACCCACCTGCGTCGATATGCATAAACCGCCGCGCGGCAGCAGCACGCTCTCCACCATCTGGCCGTCGGCCAGTTCCACCAGCAATCTTGCGACGCCCTCGTTATCGGAAGGTCCGCGTAGCGCTGCGTTTGCCCGGCTACGCCCCCCTCGCTGCGCTCTCCCCGCTTGCGGGCTTAGTCGAATGGCTATTGGTTCCATCAGGGTTGGGGTGGGGGAACGGTCATGGCTTTCATGATTATTGGTGGTATCTATCCTATGACCGTTGGCGGGATATTCGCCGCTGAGGCGCGCCAGTCCGTCCAATTCCGCCTCGATGGCGGAAAGCTCGCGGCGGAGTGCCGCCGGAAAGAAATTTTCCGCAGGACTGTGCACTCTGTCGTATGAGTCGACCTGACTCCAGCCGCGTAGCAGACGATCTTCGTGGCACGGCTTACAGCCTAGATCGCGCAGACGCTGGCGCAGATGGATGATGCGCATCGGAGAGTAGGGGGCGGGAATCATGTTCGCAAGGATATTTATGGCATCTTCGGCGTCAGCGCATTGCCCTGGAAGACGACCCCGTCCCAGCCTGACTTCATGAAATTTCGGATGTTCTGGTGGTCGGTGCCCAGCGGAGTTTTTAGCACATCGTCCCGGTAATAGGTGCCAAAGCAATGCAGGGTCTGCTGTGGCGTCAGGTTGTGCAGCCTTGCGAATGAGAAGACTTTGCATGAACCGTTGTTCTGCCCGGCTTCGTTTTTCAGATCACCGTTGCGGAATGCGGCGGGAGTGAAGTCGTAATGCGCATCGATCACCGCGATGGTGTCATTGAACGCGATGCTGTCGGGCGCTGTTGCCAGAGTTTGCAGGAATTTTTTCATGAGCGATAACCAAGTGTAAGGTGACGGAACAGTATACCGTCATGCGCTGTATTCCTCATCCGGTGCCGATGTTTAAATTGGGGGGAGCGGGGCAGCAACCGGGGACTGTCCCTGATTACTTCCGCTCACTTATGGCTGACCGTAGCGACGCACATGTAATGTAAGACTTCACCACCGTGCCCCAAGCGACTAGCCCGCCCTTAGGTTCCCATGGATTTTTCCGCTTCACAAATATCGCCAATGCGCATACCATGCGCACAGGAGGCAGCTCATGAAATCCATGCAAAACAGTTTGGCGCGCAAGCGCCCGGTCAATCTGACGATCAACGAAGATCTGGTGGCTCAGGTCAAAAGCATGACCAACAACATGTCCGGTGTGGTCGAGCAGCTATTGGCTGATTACGTGCTGAAACAGAACAACGCCCGGCAGGAAAAACTGCATCGCGCAGCAGTAGCAGCGCAAGTCTGGAATGCCTTTAACGAAAGCGCCGGTTCGTTTGCCGACGAGCACTCGACACTGTAATGGCGCAGTTTGACGTTTACCGCAATCCCGGAAAACAGCGTGTAGCGATACCCTTCGTAGTGGTAGTTCAGTCTTCGCTGTATGACGGATACCGTCGCCGTGTGGTGATCCCCCTTGCGCTGCTCAGCAGCCTGGGTTCTGCCTCAGGCATCACCGACACCCCGCTCAACCCCGTGTTTACGGTTGAAGGGTTGAAGGTGGTGTTGCATCCGCTGGAGATTGTCTCCGTAGCCTGCGATCAGCTGGGTGAAAAAGTGGCATCACTTGCACAGGAAGGCGACCGCATCACGAGCGCGATGGACGAGCTGTTTACGCGGGCGTGGATGTAATTCCCGCCGCGCAACAGACATTCTTCGTGACACGGCTTGGCGCCCAGATTGCGCAGACGCTGGCGCAGATGGATGATGCGCATCGGAGAGTGGGGGGCGGGAATCATGTTCGCAAGGGTGTTTATGACATCTTCAACGTCAGCGCATTGCCCTGGAAGACGACCCTGTCCCAGCCTGACTTCATGAAATTTCGGATATTCTGGTGGTCGGTGCCCAGCGGAGTTTTTAGCACATCGTCCCGGTAATAGGTGCCAAAGCAATGCAGGGTCTGCTGTGGCGTCAGGTTGTGCAGCCTTGCGAATGAGAAGATTTTGCATGAACCGTTGTTCTGCCCGGCTTCGTTTTTCAGATCACCGTTGCGGAATGCGGCGGGAGTGAAGTCGTAATGCGCATCGATCACCGCGATGGTGTCATTGAACGCGATGCCCTCGGGCGCTGTTGCCAGAGTTTGCAGGAATTGTTTCATGAACGATAACCAAGTGTAATAAACGGAACAGTATACCGTCATGCGCTGCGTTTCTGATCGTCCTGAGCCTTCATCCCTATCTCAGGACAGGCATCCTGCGTCAGCCGTCTCAGGCAATCGGGAACAGGCTGCGGTTTCCTGCTAATACACCGCCTCATGGTCACCGACATTCACAGGGATGATCTCTTCATCGTGAATCAGCAACTCCAGCGTGATGCGGTAAGAAATATTGATGGAAACCGAATGCAGCCCTTGCAGCCTGCCGCTCAGGGCATGCAAGCGCAGCGAGGGATGGTGTGGATTCATCTCCAGCAGTTGAAGCGTTTTGAGATATTGCTTTTCCAGCTCTGGATGGCGTTTTAAAAAAAGAGCCGCTCGTTTTTCATATTGCGCGGTGAATATGAGCTGAAAGGTCATGCAGCGGACTGCTTGGCACGTTTGACGTGCGCCGCTGCCGATTCCTTCACAAAGCGTCCCGCCGAAATATCGGCGCGCGTTTCGGCCAACGCAGCTTCCAGTTCGCACTCGCGCAGATAATGATATTGCGCAATATCCATCACCACGAAACGATCCTTGCCGCGCACCGAAACAATCGCTTCCGGCCTGTCCGCCAACGCGGCCTCGATGGCGGAGATCCCTTTTGTTTTCAGGTCATTGGCTGTCAGGTTTGACATGGCATGTTTCCTTGCGATTTTGTTTTAAGTGCGACAGATAGTATGCCAAATAGTGCGATTAATCAATCGTTTAATCACCCATGCTTTTCTAGCTGTCACGTCATGCAATCGCAGGCAAATCTGAATTTTTACGGCATACTGGCAACCTGTTGAAATCAGTCGCCTGTAGACCCATATTCCGCTTCGCAGCTGGAAGAAGGCAATGGAAGGCGCTTATTGGAATTGATGACGATGACCCGACATATGCCGCCCGATGCACTGCTCTTTATTGCCCCCGGCTGCCCGCACTGCCCCGCCGTTTTGCAGGGGCTAAGCGATCTGGTAAAAGAATCGCTGATCGGGAAAATGACGGTAGTGAATGTTGCCGTGCATCCTGAACTGGCGGAGGATAATGGCGTGCGTGCCGCCCCCTGGCTGCGTCTGGGCCCGTTTACCCTCACCGGCGCACACAGCCCGGTCGAACTGCGCCTGTGGGCCGAGCGGGCAGGCAGCCCCGATGGCGCGGCGCACTATGTTGAGCATTTGTTAAAGCAGGGCGGCTACAAACAGGCTGCTGTTTTTGTCACTGAGGATGCGCATCGCTTAAAACCGCTGCTTGCCATCATCGCCAATCCCGAAGCCAGCCTCGACGTACGTCTTGGCGTGAGCGCGCTGCTGGAATCTCATGCCGGGACGGCGGAATTGCGGGAGCTGCTGCCCCGGCTGGGCGATTTCACCCGCCATGCCGACCATCGCGTGCGCGCCGATGCATGCTATCTGCTGGGCTTGACAGGCAGCGAAGCTGCGCGCAGCCATGTTGCAACCTGCCTCAACGATGTCCACCAGGAAGTGCGGGAAATAGCTGCAGAAGCATGGGCGGAACTGGATAGCGCGAAAACGAGGGGCTGACACGTTTACTCTGAGGTGCAGCCAGGTCAGCTGCTCGCCCTGCTGACTGCATTCAGGTATAGCGCAACCAGCCCTGCCACCAGCCAGAGACTGGCAATCGCGGCGATCCAGAAACCTTGGGCGCCGCGTGCTGCGCCCAAGGTATCGGTCAGCCCGAGCAGGACGCCGCCGCCCAGGCCCAGCCCCCACAGCAGGATGGCATACAGCAGCATCGGCACCACCGATTTCTTGTATCCGCGCAGGGCATTCACCGCCACGGCCTGCAGCGCATCGCCCAGATGATATAAAGCGACCAGCATGATCAGCGGTATCGCCGCCTTTTGTACGTCGATATCCGTGGTATACAGAGCGGCGATATAAGGCGCGCCGAACCAGAAGATCAGGCTGATGACGACCGCAATCCCCATGCCGAGGCGGATGCCTGCCCAGCAGGTGTGGCGGGCGTACTCGCGCTGCCCGGCGCCGATGCCCTGACCCACCAGCACCGAGGTTGCATTGCCCAGTGCAAGCGGAACCATGAATGCCAGCGCCGCGAGATTCGCTGCGATCTGGTGTGCGCCCGACACGACCGGCCCCAGGCGCGCAATGAACAGCGCCATGAAGGTAAAAGCGGTCACATCGGCGATAAAGGTCAAGCCGATCGGAATGCCCAGCTTCAGAAATTCCGCGATCGCTTTGATATCCGGCGCGGCAAACCGCCGGCGCAACTGGAACTGCAGGTAATTCCGGTTTTGCAGGCACCAGCCCCAAGCCAGGAATGCCATCAGCCAGGCATCCACTGCGGTGGCGACCGCACAGCCCGGTCCGCCCATTTTGGGCGCACCCAGCAGGCCGTACATGAACACGGCGTTTAAAGGTATCTTGATGGCCAGCGAGAGCAGGTTGAAAAACATCACCGGGCCCGGGCGACCGATGCCGGTGGAAAGGCCAAAGAATATACGCAAGGCGAAGACGGCAGGTACGCCCCAGGCGGATGCGGCGAGATAGGCGCGCACCTTGATTTCGACGCCGGGCTGCAAGTGCGAGATGGCAATCAGGGGGCCGGGGAAGCGCAGCAGCAGAATGGCGACGAGCGCCAGCACCAGCGAAATCCACACGCTCTGATGAATTTCCCGTCCGACGTCCGCCGGCCGGTCTGCCCCGTAAAGGTGGGCGATGACGGGCGGCAGCGCTAACAGCACGCTGATCAGCGACATCAGCACGGTGGCCGTGATCGCTGCGGCAATGCCGACCGAGGCAAGGTCGATGGCGGACAGTCTGCCTGCCATTGCGGTGTCGATGACGGCGTTTGCCATAAAGGCCAGCTGCGCGATCAGAACCGGCCAGGCCAGATGGATGAGTTGTGAGGTGGAGGAGCGTTTCATGGGTTTAATGAAGGAGCAGTTTTATGCGCAACATGTTTTTAGCTTCGTCATTGGTGCGGCCGGATAATCGGGTTGTGCCGGAGAGTCTATTATCTTTTCAGGGATCGCGCGCGAGATTGATAATCCGCGCCACGATCTGGGAACAACAAGCGACGTACAGTGACCAAAGCATATAAAAACTTGTGCTGAGGTACAATATCCTGCGACAGAAAATCACATCAACGGGAGGGTGTCCATGGAACAGTATCAGGCGAGCGGAGAACTTTCTCGTGCCGACTCACCTGCCATGATACAGTCGATCATTAACGCCCTTCCAATACCGATTTTTGTCAAAGATTCAAAGGGTATCTACGTGTATTGCAACATTCCGTTTGAAAAATACGTGGGTAGAAGAATCGACGAAATCGTAGGGCACGGGGTATACGAGCTTTGGGATTACGAACTGGCAAAGGTCTATCATGCAGCGGATAACCGGCTTTTTGGTGCAGGCGGCGAAGAGCAGTACGAGGCGAGGGTTAAATATGCGGACGGCACGATACACGACGTCATGTTTCACAAAGCTGTTTTTTCCTTCTTGAATGAAAATTACATGGCCGGCGCGATTCTGGACATCACTGACAGAAAAGCGTCTGAAAGGGAACTTGAGCGTATCGCGCTGACCGACACCCTGACGGGCGCAGCAAGCCGCTACCATCTGTATGCAGCTCTCGATGATGCCTGCAGGAAGGCCGCACGCCAGAATTCCATGATCGCCGTGATGAGCATCGATCTGGATGGGTTCAAGCAAGTGAATGACACCTACGGCCATCCCGCAGGAGATGAGGCGCTGGTGAAAGTTGCCGGACGTATCCGGGATGCAATCCGCAAATCAGATATATTGGCAAGGCTGGGTGGAGACGAATTCATCATCATAATCGATGACATGGAAACGAAGGGCTCCGTATTCTGTCTGGCGGACTCCATATTGCAGCAGTTTTCGGAAGAGATGGAAATACAGCAAAACAAGGTCATGCTGGGCGCAAGCATGGGTATCGCCTTCTATCCGGATCACGGGATGAGTCCGCACGATCTCCTCAAAAATGCCGATCTTGCGCTGTACGAATCGAAGCGGACCGGGAAGGGATGTTTCAGCTCGCTGACCATGGTGTGAGAGCGCTAATTCATGATTTGCAGTAGCCGCATACGGAAACCCGCTCTGCCAACAGGAAAGAATATTATCTTACCCATGCTTGCCTCACTGCTTTTCGATCAATGAAAATCAATTCGGATTTGTCACAGCGCGTTGTGATCCGGCAAGCCGACTTGCCGTGGATCGCTTCGCTTTCGACCGGTATTCAGTATCGCGCACTGGAGTGCGGCACCGACGATAGGTCACGCGCCACCTCGATTATCCAATACTCGCCCGGCGCAAGCCTGAGCAGCATCTGCGAATTCGGCGAGGAGATTGTGGTTCTCGACGGGGTGTTGAGCGATGCATCCGGCAGCCACAGCAAGGGAGACTATATCAAATCTCCGCCCGGTTCGTCGCATGCGTATGAATCGGAATCGGGCTGTCAACTGTTCGTCAAACGGCAGCATCTGGAAACGGCGGACGATCAGCGCATTCTGGTACAGACCGCGAGCAGCCCCTGGTATCAGGGACTGGTGGACGGACTGTCGGTGATGCCGCTGTCGGAGTTCGGCACGCAACACACGGCCCTGGTGCGCTGGGCGCCGGGCACAAGATTCAACGCGCACCGCCACTTCGGCGGAGAAGAAATCTATGTGCTGGACGGCGTGTTCGAAGATGAGTTCGGCACCTACCCGGAAGGTACCTGGATGCGCAGCCCGCACCTGAGCGCTCACTGCCCTTACAGTATGGAAGGCTGCACCATTTTTGTGAAGACGGGGCATCTGCTGCCTTTACAGAGTTAAGCGGCTGTAAGGGTCGTGCAATAGACTATCCGGGCCTTCGGTGACTGTATATAGTCCAGTCGCCAATTTCCTTACGCCAGCATTTCGAGCAAAACGGGATGCCACAGCACCAAGTCGATCTCTCCCATTTTTCCGGCCAGATGTCGTTTGTCCACCGAGCGCAATTGATCGAGCAAAATGAGTGCCGGTTTGCCTGCGAATTTGATTTTCGGACGGCAACCAAGCGGTTGTCCACGACTGGTCAGCGGAGCAATAATGACGCGCGGCAATGCGTCGTTCAGGTCATCCGGCGAGATGACCAGCGCCGGACGCGTTTTCTGGATTTCGGTGCCGATGGTTGGATCCAGATTGACCCAGTATACTTCTCCACGCGCTACCAAACCCATTCCCCGCTTTCTTCATCCACAGACAATGTTGCGAGAGGCTCCGCATCTGCATCCGCCTTATAGCCATCGAACCAGCCGGCACGTGGACATCTTACTGATGCAATCACCAAACTTTTTCCTTCCAATCTGATGTTCACTTCATCGCTCATTTCACAGGCAGCCAACAACGCTGCGGGAATGATGATTCCGCGTGAATTACCCACTTTCCTTATGCTTGTACGCATGATTGCTCTCGGTGTTAAAGTGAAAACAATGTTATAACAATTTGCAATTCCAGCGCAAGAAAAATATCAAATTTCGGTAAACAGCCGCTTCAGTACTTGGATTGCGCGCTAAATCGCGTATATTGACAGGTCGTTTTTCTTAACTGGCTGGTCGGCATGGAACAAATCAAAATTCGCGGCGCACGCACCCACAACCTGAAGAACATCAATCTCGACCTGCCGCGCCACAAGCTGGTGGTAATCACGGGTCTGTCGGGTTCGGGCAAATCATCACTCGCTTTCGACACCCTGTACGCAGAAGGACAGCGACGCTATGTGGAGTCGTTGTCCGCCTATGCCCGCCAATTTTTGCAGCTGATGGAAAAGCCGGATGTGGATCTGATCGAAGGCCTGTCGCCCGCCATCGCAATAGAACAAAAGGCCACCTCGCATAATCCCCGTTCCACGGTCGGCACCGTCACCGAGATTCACGACTATCTGCGCCTGCTGTTCGCCCGCGCCGGCGACCCGTACTGCCCGCAGCACGATCTGGTATTGCAGGCGCAAAGCGTCGGGCAGATGGTCGATCATGTGCTGGCGCTGCCCGAGGGCGCACGCATCATGATCCTCTCCCCGCTGGTGGTGGATCGCAAGGGCGAACAACTGGACATGTTCGACGAGCTGCGCGCACAGGGGTTTACCCGGCTGCGCATCAACGGCACGCTGCATGAAATCGACGCGCTGCCGTCCTTGCAGAAAACCAAAAAGCACACCGTCGAGATCGTGGTGGACCGGCTCAAAGTCAATATCGAGTCCAAACAGCGGCTGGCCGAATCCTTCGAGACCGCGCTGCGCCACGCCGACGGACGCGCAGTGGCAGTGGAAATGGATAGCGGGGTCGAGCACCTGTTCTCTGCCAAGTTCGCCTGTCCGATCTGCAATTACTCGCTGCCTGAACTCGAACCGCGCCTGTTTTCCTTCAACAATCCGATGGGCGCCTGTCCCAAGTGCGACGGTCTGGGCGTCATCAGCTTCTTCGATCCGAAGCGCATCGTGACGCTGCCACAACTTTCATTGAGTTCAGGCGCCATCAAGGGCTGGGACAGGCGCAATCAGTTCTATCATCAGTTATTGTCGGGACTCGCCCGGCATTACGACTTCGATCTGGAGCAATCCTTCGAGAGCCTGCCGGACAACATTCAGCAGATCATTTTGTATGGCACCGGCAAGCAGGAAATTGCGTTCCAGTATATGAATGACAGAGGCAAACCGATGCTGCGCGAACATGCATTCGAGGGTGTCGTCAACAACCTGGAGCGCCGCTACAAGGAGACCGATTCGCCCACCGTGCGCGAGGAACTGTCGAAATACCTCAACAGCTGCACCTGCCCGGAATGTAAAGGCACGCGATTGCGCCTGGAGGCGCGCCACGTGCGCTTCGCCGACAGAAATCTTTTTGAGATCAGTGAATTGCCGCTGCAACAGGCGCTGGCATTTTTTCAGAGCCTGACGCTGCTGGGGCAGAAGCTGGCCATCGCGGAAAAGATCGTGCATGAAATTGCCAGCAGGCTGACTTTTCTCAATAACGTCGGTCTCAACTACCTGACGCTTGCGCGTTCCGCCGAGACGCTGTCCGGCGGCGAAGCGCAGCGCATCCGGCTGGCATCGCAAATCGGCTCGGGGCTGACCGGCGTGATGTATGTGCTGGACGAACCTTCCATCGGGCTGCATCAGCGCGACAACGACCGTTTGCTGACCACACTCTACAAACTGCGCGACATGGGCAACAGTGTGATCGTGGTGGAACACGACGAGGACGCGATTCGCCATGCCGACTATGTGATCGACATGGGGCCGGGCGCCGGCGAGCACGGCGGGATGATCGTGGCGCAAGGCACGCCGGATGAAATCTGCCAAAATGCGGATTCGCTCACCGGCGACTATCTGACCGGACGCCGACAGATACCCATGCCTGAAAAGCGCCTTATACCCGACCCTGAACGCATGCTGAGCATCATCGGGGCGTGCGGCAATAATCTCAAGGATGTCACGCTCAATCTGCCGGTAGGCCTGCTGGTGTGCGTCACCGGCGTGTCCGGTTCCGGCAAGTCCACCCTGATCAACGACACGTTGTATCCCGCCGTCTCGCAGCATCTGTACCGCAGCAATATGGAACCCGCGCCGTACGCATCCGTCAGCGGCCTGGAATTTTTCGACAAGGTGATCAACGTCGATCAGTCGCCCATAGGCCGCACGCCGCGCTCCAATCCGGCCACCTACACCGGGCTGTTCGCGCCGATACGCGAGCTGTTCGCAGGGGTGCCCTCGTCGCGCGAGCGCGGCTACGGGCCGGGGCGATTCTCGTTCAACGTCAAGGGCGGGCGCTGCGAGTCGTGTCAGGGCGACGGCGTGATCAAGGTGGAAATGCATTTCATGCCGGACGTGTATGTGCCCTGCGACGTCTGCCACGGCCAGCGCTACAACCGCGAAACGCTGGAGATCCAGTACAAGGGCAAAAACATCCAGCAGATATTGCAGATGACGGTAGAGGCGTCGCATGAATTCTTCAAGGCCGTGCCAGTCATCGCCCGCAAGCTGCAAACGTTGCTGGACGTAGGTCTGGGTTACATCACGCTGGGGCAGTCGGCCACCACCCTGTCCGGCGGCGAGGCGCAGCGCGTCAAACTGTCTCTGGAACTGTCCAAGCGCGACACCGGACGCACGCTGTACATTCTGGATGAGCCCACCACCGGATTGCATTTTCACGACATCGCGCAGCTCTTGCGCGTGATCCACAAGCTGCGCGACCAGGGCAATACGCTGGTGGTGATCGAACACAATCTGGATGTCATCAAGACCGCCGACTGGGTGATCGATCTGGGGCCTGAGGGCGGGGACGGCGGCGGGCGGATCATCGCCCAGGGCTCGCCGCAGGACATTGCAAAAAACAAGAAAAGCGTCACCGGCGTGTATCTGAAGAAAGTGCTGGCGACATGCTAATCACTCGCAACATAGACATCCCCGACAGCGAAATCGAATTGAATGCGATACGCGCACAGGGCGCGGGCGGGCAGAACGTCAACAAGGTATCGACCGCCATCCACCTGCGTTTCGACATCAAGGCCTCTTCCTTGCCGGAAGAATACAAGGAAAAACTGTTGCATCTGGCTGACCGGCGCATCTCCAGCGACGGGGTGATCGTGATCAAGGCGCAGCGCTATCGCAGTCAGGAAAAGAACCGGATTGATGCGCTATCCCGCCTGCAAATCCTGATCGCCAGCGCCGGGTTTTCGCCGAAAAAACGCACGCCCACCAAACCTACCAGAAGCTCAAAGAAAAAGCGTCTGGAAGGTAAAACGCGGCGCGGCGAAATAAAGATTTTACGCGGCAAAGTTGCCGAGTAGCTGCTCAGTCACGCCCGCCGTGGAGGCTAGGAGCCTGTCGGACTTGTTTCGCAAGATGCGTTGTCAGCAAAAAAAGATGGCTGCAAGGCGCGAATCGCGGGCAATGGTCATTCCATTGTCAAGATTTGCAACGCCGCAGACGCTGTTTTTGCTGGCAACCCGCAGGGACGGGGAGATTTTTTCGTATTGCAGCGTCGCGGCTTGCTTGTTTGGACCAGCCAAACGGCGCTTCACCGCTTCTTGCACTACAAAAAAATCATCCCCGTCGCACTTGTGAAACAAGTCCGACAGGCTCCTAGAAGCATTGTGTTGCAACATGCTGATTTCATGATGATTGCTCAGGCTGACTGGAAAGATGCATTGCACGCGTTACGACCTCGCGGGTCAGGTGCGGGGCGAACAGCTCGATAAAGTCGTAAGTAAAGCCCCGCAGATATTCGTTCTTGCGTATCGCGATCCGCGTGGTGCTGGGCTTGAAGAGATGCGCGGCTTCGATCATGCGCAGGTGTTTGTCACGTTCAGGAATAAAGGACATCTGTGCCAGGATGCCTATTCCCAGACCCAACTCCACATAAGTCTTGATGACGTCCGCATCGATCGCCGTGAGCGCGATATTCGGGGTAATACCGGCTATCTGGAAAGCCTCGTTGATCTTGCCGCGCCCGGTAAAGGCGAAGTCATAGGTGATGATGGGGTATTGCGCGAGTGTTGCCAGCGTGAGCGTCTTCTCCTTGAGCAGCGGGTGACGCGGCGGGGTAACGACACAATGATTCCATTCGTAGCAGGGCAGCGTGACCAGCCCGTCGTAGAGCGCCAGGCTCTCGGTGGCGATGCACAGATCGGCGTCGCCGCTCAGCACCTGTTCGGCAATCTGCGTCGGGCTGCCCTGATGCAAGCCCAGTTTTACCTTCGGATATCTTTCCATAAACTGCTTCACCACCGGCGGCAAGGCATAGCGTGCCTGGGTGTGGGTGGTGGCGATGGTCAGGTGCCCGCTGTCCTGAGCGCAATATTCCTGCCCGACCTGTCTGAGGTTATCCGTGTCGTGCAATATGCGCCGGGCAATCGACAAAACCGCTTTCCCGGGCTCGGTGATGGCGACGATGCGTTTTCCGTTGCGCACGAAAATTTCGATGCCCAGTTCTTCTTCCAGTTGCTTGATCTGTTTGCTGATGCCGGGTTGCGACGTAAACAGCGTCTCAGCCGCGCCGGAAATTTTCAGTCCCTGACGCACGATCTCGTTGAGATAACGCAGCTGTTGCAGATTCATGTCCGATCCTTAATTTCTATTAGTTATAAGATATTAACATAAAAGTATTTTGTTGCATAAGGTGCGCCGGCTAGAATGCGTTTCATGGATTTCTGGAGTGGCCGGCATGAACTGGATGTACACCTTGTCCGGCCTGATGGTCGGTTTGATTGTCGGCGTGACCGGGGTGGGTGGCGGGTCGCTGATGACGCCCTTGCTGGTGCTGATATTTGGCGTGTCGCCCGCGACGGCTGTAGGTACCGATTTGCTGTATGCCTCATTGACCAAGACAGTCGGGGCGTGGGTACACAGCAGGCGAGGCACGGTGGAATGGCGGGTGGTCGGGCTGTTATCCCTGGGAAGTCTGCCCGCTGCGGTATTAACCATTCTGCTGCTGAAGTACCTGAATCTGGATAAGCAGGCGTTCGGCAGTCTGGTGACACATGTGTTGAGCGTGGCTTTGCTGCTGACGGCCGTCGCCTTGCTGTTCAAGGAACAGATCAGAAAAGTCGCCATTCGCGGTGAAGGCAATGAATTGCACCACCGCTATCTGCCGGTGGCGACGGTAGTCACGGGTCTTGTCGTCGGTGCGCTGGTGACGGTTTCCTCGATCGGCGCGGGCGTGTTGGGCACGGTGGCCTTGCTGTTTCTGTATCCGGGCATGCCGACCGTGAAGGTGATAGGCACAGACATCATACATGCGGTGCCGCTCACCGCCATTGCAGGTATGGGGCATCTGGCGCTGGGTACGGTTGATTTTGTTTTGCTGGGCAGTCTGCTGTTGGGGTCGTTGCCGGGAATCTATATTGGCAGTCATTTGAGTTCGAAGATTCCGGAAAAGGTGTTGCGTCCGCTGCTGGCGACAATGTTGTTGATTATCGGTCTGAAGATGGTGTTTTATAAATAAGGAATATTCATGAGTGCAAATAAACCCAATCAACCCAAACAGGTCAGCTGGTTCAACGGATGCGGCGGGCGTATCGGTGTCGTCGTCGGACAACAGGGCGAGCATGCCTATATCGGCGTAGCGTTGCGCCATGACGAAGATGCGGATGTGGCGCATATTCTGGCACACGGCGCGAAATTTCCATTGGAGGCCGCACTGCTGTTGCCTGTCTCCAGGCACTATCCCGTTTAAGGAAAATTAAATGTATCGTTACGATCAATATGATCACAGAATAGTCGCAGAAAGGATTGCTCAGTTTCGCGATCAGGTGAGCCGTCGTCTGTCCGGTGAGTTGAAGGAAGAAGAATTCCGCGTTCTGCGTCTGCAGAACGGGTTGTACATGCAGATACACGCCTACATGCTGCGCATAGCGATACCATATGGATTGATGAATGCGGCGCAGATGCGCATGTTCGCGCATATCGCCCGCAAATACGACCGTGACTACGGGCATTTCACCACGCGCCAGAACATCCAGTTCAACTGGATCAGGCTGCAGGATGCACCTGAAATTTTGAATGAATTGGCCACCGTCGAAATGCACGCGATTCAGACCTCCGGGAGTTGCATACGCACGGTAACATCCGATGAGTTCGCTGGTGTGGCGCAGGATGAAATCGTCGACCCGCGCCCCTATGCCGAGATATTGCGCCAGTGGAGTGCCTTGCATCCTGAGTTTGCGCTGTTGCCGCGAAAATTCAAGTTCGCGATTACCGGCGCGGCCAACGACCGCGCGGCGACAGCCGTGCATGACATCGGTCTTACGGTGGTCAAAAACGCGCAGGGCGAAATCGGTTTTCGCGTGCTGGTAGGCGGGGGGCTTGGGCGCACCCCGGTTATCGGTACCGAGATCAGCGATTTTGTGCCTTGGCAGCACATCATCACTTACGTCGAATCCATCGTTCGCGTGTACAACCAGTATGGCCGTCGTGACAATCTGTACAAGGCGCGCATCAAGATTCTGGTGAAGGCGCTGGGGATCGACGAATTCAGGCGCGAGGTTGAAGCCGACTGGCAATTTACCAAAGGCGGTCCCAGTACGATTACCGTCGAGGAATTGAACCGCGTTTCAGCTTACTTCGTTGCGCCGGCGTATCAGGATTTGCCAGCCAGTGATGCCAATGTGGATGCAAAGGTACGCGACAACAAGGCTTTTGCGAACTGGATGCAGCGCAACGTCAAACCGCATAAGGTGCAAGGTTATGCTTCCGTGGTGCTGTCGTTGAAGAGGGCGGGTGTCGCACCGGGCGATGTGACGGCTGAGCAGATGGATGCAATCGCCCGACTGGCCGAGCGTTACAGCTTTGGTGAATTGCGTGTGACGCATATGCAGAATCTGGTGCTGGCGGATGTCAAACAGTCCGACCTGGCAGAGCTCTGGCTGGAGGCAAAAGCGCTGGGATTTGCGACGCCGAACATCGGTTTGCTGAGCGACATTATCTGCTGCCCGGGGGGGGATTTTTGCTCACTGGCCAATGCCCGTTCGATTCCGCTGGCAAAAGCGGTTGCCGAATGCTTCGACGATATCGATTTTCTGCACGACATCGGCGAGATTGAGCTGAATATATCCGGTTGCGTGAATGCTTGCGCTCACCATCATATCGGCCATATCGGTATTTTAGGTGTGGATAAGGAAGGGCACGAGTGGTATCAGGTATCGATCGGAGGTTCGCAGGGGAATGCCAGTTCAATCGGCAAAATCATCGGACACTCCTTTACCTTCGGGCAAATTCCGGAAGTGGTGGCGCGTTTGCTGCAAGTATATGTCAATGAGCGATACGACGACGAGAGATTCATCGATACCGTCCGCCGCGTAGGTTTCAAGCCATTTAAGACTTACGTTTATGCAACGTCGATAGAGGATGACAAGGCATGGTCGGGTACGGAATATGAATTGCTGGGAAAAGGTGTGCCATATGACACGCCCTATTACTCACCGAGGTTTTAAGATGATGATTATCAAAAACAAAGCGATAGTTGAAGACGACTGGAATGTGCTGCGCCTTGCCGGGAACGACACGCCGCAAAGCGTTGTGGTTTTGCCGGGTAAGGTCATCGTTCCGCTTAACGTGTGGCTGGCGCAACGCGATGCGCTGCAAGATCGCACCGATCTGGGCGTGTGGCTGGCAAGTTCGGACAGGCCGGAAGCCTTGCAGCAGGATATTGCAAGGTTTGGCGTGATTGCGGTTGATTTTCCAAAGTTCGCGGACGGACGCGGCTATACCATTGCCTATCTGTTGCGCGAGCGGCTGGGCTATAAGGGAGAGCTGCGGGCGATCGGCGATGTGTTGCGCGATCAGATGTTTTACATGCAGCGTGTCGGTTTCGATGCTTTTGCGCCGCGTACAGATAAGGATATCAATCAGGCGCTCAAAGGCTTGAGCGATTTTTCAGTTACTTATCAGGCATCGAACGATGAAAAGTTACCGTTATTTCGCCGAGTGAGCAGAGGAGTCGCAAATGGATGAGCTGGATAACAAAGTCGAACAGGTAAAAGCACTGTTGGCGGCAGCGGTGCGCGATTATCCGCAGATAGCTTTTGCCAGCAGTCTGGGCGCGGAAGATATGGTGCTGACCGATCTGATCGATAAGTACAGGCTGAATATCGAAATATTCAGCCTGGATACCGGACGCCTGCCTCAGGAGACCTATGAACTGATGCAGGCGGTATCGGAGCGCTACAGCACGCCGTTGAAAGTGTATTTCCCAGACAAGGCTGGCGTTGAGAGCTTTGTTGCGAAAAACGGGGTGAACGGATTTTACGGCAGCGTGGATGCGCGCAAGGCCTGCTGCTTTGTGCGCAAAGTCGAGCCATTGCGCCGTGCGTTGAGCGGCAAGGGGGCGTGGGTGACCGGTTTGCGTCGCGACCAGGCCGTCACGCGCGGAAATCTGGAAGTTTCCTCGTTCGATGCCGACTTCGGTTTGCAGAAATACAACCCGCTGCTGGACTGGTCGCATAAGGATGTGTGGGCATACATCAGGCATAACGATGTTCCCTACAACAAACTGCATGACGAGTTTTATCCCAGTCTGGGCTGCGCGCCCTGCACGCGCTCGGTGACGCCGGGGGAGGATATACGCGCAGGACGCTGGTGGTGGGAAAACCCCGACAGTAAAGAGTGTGGCTTACACGTCAGCTCATCACAGAAAATAGCTCATGGGGCCGGGGTTTCGGCGTAGCCAAAAGCCTGAGAACAAAGAGTGTGGATTACACGTCAGTTCCTCGCAGAAAGTAGCCCATGGGGCCGGGGTTTCGGTAAATATGAGCGGCCTGAAAAAAATTAGAGATTTTGGAGAAAGAATGAACAATCATCGATTCACCCATCTGGATGCGCTGGAATCGGAATCCATCCACATCATGCGCGAGGTCGCGGCGGAGTGCAGAAATCCCGCGCTGTTGTTTTCCGGCGGCAAGGATTCCATCGTGATGCTGCGACTGGCCGAGAAGGCGTTCCGTCCCTGCAAGTTTCCGTTTCCGCTGGTGCATATCGACACCGAACATAACTTCCCGGAAGTGATACAGACGCGCGACAAGCTGGCGGCAGATCTGGGCGAGCGGCTGATCGTGCGTTCGCTGGAAGATTCCATCAGACGCGGCACGATCGTGATCAAAAATATTGATCTGCCGCGCAATCCGTACCAGTCGGTCACGCTGCTGGAGACCATCGCCGAGTTCGGTTTCGATGCCTGCATGGGCGGCGCCCGGCGCGACGAGGAGAAGGCGCGTGCCAAGGAGCGCATCTTCTCGTTCCGCGACGAATTCGGTCAGTGGGACCCGAAAAATCAGCGCCCCGAGTTGTGGGATATCTACAACACGCGGGTGCATCCGGGCGAAAATATCCGCGTGTTCCCGATTTCCAACTGGACCGAACTGGATATCTGGCAGTACATAGGCCGCGAAAACCTGCACATACCGAGCATTTATTATGCGCATGAGCGGGAAGTGATACGGCGCGGTGCTTCGCTGATTCCCGTATCCAGCCTGGTGCAACCTAAGCCGGGTGAAAAGGTGGAGCGACTCTCGGTGCGTTTTCGCACGGTGGGGGACGTGACCTGTACTGCTCCTGTGGAATCGACTGCCGGTAACGTCGATGAAATCATCGCGGAGACGGCAACGACGCGCATCACCGAACGGGGTGCGACACGCATGGACGATCAGACCTCCGATGCTTCAATGGAATTGCGCAAAAAGGAAGGTTACTTTTAATATGAATAACACGACACAATTACTGCGCTTTATCACCGCAGGCAGCGTGGACGACGGCAAGAGCACGCTGATCGGACGTCTGCTGCATGATTCAAAATCGATCTTCGAGGATCAGTTTTCGGCGATCTCCAGAACCTCCGAAAAGCGCGGCATGGCGGCGGTTGATCTGTCCTTGCTGACCGACGGCTTGCAGGCCGAACGGGAGCAGGGCATCACCATCGACGTGGCTTACCGTTATTTTGCGACGCCCAAACGCAAGTTCATCATCGGCGATACGCCGGGGCACGAGCAATACACGCGCAACATGGTGACGGCAGCCTCCACCGCCAATCTGGTGGTGATCCTCGTCGATGCGCGGCGCGGCGTGCTGGTGCAGACGCGCCGCCATACCTATCTTGCCAGCCTGGTCGGCATCCCGCATATCGTGCTGGCGGTCAACAAGATGGACATGGTGGACTATTCCGAAGCGCGCTACAGCGAAATTTGCAGCGAATATCTCGCCTTCGCCGCCCGGCTGGGTTTAAACGATGTGACCTGTGTGCCGTTGTCAGCGCTGGCAGGCGACATGCTGGTCGATAGAGGCGACAATCTTGGCTGGTATCAGGGCCCGACCCTGATGGACGTGCTGGAGAACGTCGAGATCGATCATGATGTGAACACCACCGATTTTCGCTATCCGGTGCAATGGGTATGCCGTCCGCAGACCGAGGAACATCACGATTTCAGGGGCTTCATGGGGCGTATCGAAGCGGGTGAGGTGTCGGTTGGCGATGAGATCACCGTGTTGCCGTCGGGGCGGACGTCTCGCGTCAGGGAAATCGTCACCTATGACGGTCTGTTGCAAACGGCTTATGCGCCGCAATCCGTTGCCATCCGGTTGACCGACGAGATCGATGTGTCGCGCGGCGACATGTTCGTCAAGGCGGATTATCTGCCGACGGTTGGCAAAGAGTTCGACGCGATGCTGTGCTGGCTGTCCGACACGCCGCTGGACAAGAGCCGTAAATATCTTGTCAAGCACACCACGAGGACGGCGAAATGCCTGTTTGCCAGCGTCGATTACCGCGTTGATGTCAACACTTTGGAACAGCACGCCAACCCGGTGGTGAACATGAACGACATCGTGCATGTGACGCTCAGGACGCAGCAGCCGCTGGCATTCGATCATTACCAGCGCAACCGCGCCAGCGGCAGTTTTATCGTGATCGACGAGGCCACCAACAACACCGTTGCGGCGGGCATGATTGCCTGATTTGGAATATGCGTGGCGAGGTTCGTAGGTCGGGTTTTAACCCGACATCCTGCACATGTGCAGGCCGTTAAAACTGCTCGTTTTCGCCCAGATAGCGCCACTGTCCGGCAGGCAGCAGGCCCAGCTTGACCTTGCCGATGCGGATGCGTTTTAATCCTGTGACGGAGAGGCCGACCAGCTCGCACATGCGGCGTATCTGGCGTTTCTTGCCCTCACGCAGCACGAAGCGCAGCTGGTCTTCGTTCTGCCAGGAAACCTTGGCGGGTTTCAGATATTCGCCGTCCAGTTTCAATCCCTGACAGAGCAGCGCAAGGCCTGAGGATTCCAGCTTGCCCTGCACGCGCACCAGGTATTCCTTGTCCACAGTGGAATCTTCGCCGATCAGGCGCTTGGCAATGCGCCCGTCCTGTGTCAATACCAGCAGCCCCTGCGAGTCGATATCCAGCCGTCCGGCCGGCGCCAGGCCTAAATGCTGGCTGCGGTGAAACTTGATCGGCGAGGGGTCTTCCTTCCAGTGGGTGGTCTCATCGAACAGGGCGGATGCCGGTTTGTAACCGTGCTCGGCCTGCCCCGACACATAGCCTACCGGCTTGTTCATCAATATGGTGACGCGCTGTTGCTGGACGATGGTCGCGGCGGTGCGCAGGGTAATCTGCTGGTTGGGATAGACCTTGGTGCCGAGCAGGCTGACCGTTTCGCCATCGACATCGACCCAGCCCTTTTCGATGTAACCGTCGGCTTCGCGGCGTGAACACAGGCCCAGTTCGGACATGCGTTTGGAGAGACGTACTTTTTCCATGGTGATTTTTACTGTAGCGATTGAGTCAGGGCGCAATTTAAGCACAAAGCGGCCTGCACGGCGAAACTAAATGCAAAATGCGGCGAGAATCCTCCCGAATTATGCGGAAATTCTACACCGGTGTTGACTTCAAGATTGCGGGTCAGCAGATGCCGGCGTTGCCCTTCATCTTCAACCGAACTGCATCCACTGATTTGCGTTACTCCGCCTGCTTTCATCGGTGCTCATCATTCATTGCGTCAAATCTGTCTCTTCCGGGAGACAACCATAAATACCTTATTTTTCATATTGTTAACAATATTTACCGGATATTCTCGCAGCAGGGTGTCGCTGCATGGCGACACCTTGCCGCTAGCTGGAGTGCTCGCCAACGAATTTTTCCGTTTCAGAATAGATAAAAAACATTATTAATCAATTTGATAAACAATATATCGCTGTTCTGGCCTGATACTTGCTTTAGTGGTGGCAGACCATCACTACATACTATGAATATGAACCGACAAGATACCCTGAGCGTAACCCGGCCCACGAAGACTGCGCCTCCCATCCATCGCGGCAGCATGTCGCCACGTCTCTGGACTGGCTTCTGGCGCGGCCTTTGGCTGGCACTGTTTAGCAGAGATGTTTTAAATCAGGGAGCAGATTATCCTCCCCTCTCCTGGAAGGGGGCTGCTTCTGTGCGTCGAATGGCCTTGACGACGCTCGTAGTCACCAGTGCTGCCGTCGCCGCCTGCCTCCTTTGCCGCACCGAGACAGTCGGCAGCGCACACCCGGTTCTGCATTTCATTCAGCTGGGGCTGTTTGCCTTGCTGTTGGGTTGGGTGACGGCGGGTTTTGTGACTGCGCTGATGGGATTATGGGTGCTGTGGCGCCCTGACCCGCATGCATTGTCTCTTGATGTAGCTCGTCGTCAGGCTTTGAGTCACGATGCACGTACGGCCATCATCATGCCGATCTGCAATGAGCCTGTCGCCTCTGTGTTTGCGGGATTGCGCGCGACCTGCGAATCCCTGGCGGACAGCGAGGGGGCCGGGTTGTTCGATGTTTACGTTCTGTCCGACACCTACGATCCCGTCCTGCGCGTCCAGGAGCTGAACGCCTGGTCTGCCCTGCAAGAACACCTGGGTGATCGTTGCCGTCTATATTACCGGCTGCGCGAGCGCCGCACCCGGCGCAAGGCAGGGAATGTGGCGGATTTCTGCCGCCGCTGGGGACGTAATTACCGCTACATGGTGGTGCTCGATGCGGACAGCGTGATGACCGGGGAGACCATTACCATGCTGGTCCGCATGATGGAAGCGTACCCGAAAGCGGGTATCATCCAGACCGCGCCTCGTGCCTGCGGCGTACAGACCTTGCATGCCCGCGCCCAGCAGTTTGCCGGACGGGTGGTGGGACGTTTGTTCACTGCCGGTATGATGTATTGGCAATTGGGCGAATCCCATTATTGGGGGCATAACGCCATCATCCGTGTCGAGCCGTTCATGAAACATTGCGCACTGGCCAGGTTACCCGGTCGCGGCGGGCTTTCGGGAGAAATCCTGTCGCACGATTTCGTGGAAGCGGCGCTGATGCGTCGCGCCGGTTATTACACCTGGCTCACCACTGACCTGGAAGGCAGTTACGAGCAGCAACCTTCCAACCTGATGGAAGAACTCCAGCGCGACCGCCGCTGGTGTCAGGGCAATCTGATGAACTTTCGCCTCATCACCGAGCCGGGTTTTCAGCCCGTTCATCGGGCCATGTTGTTTACGGGCGCCATGGCTTACGTTTCGGCTCCGTTGTGGCTGGGCTTTCTTCTGGTCAGTTTAAGTCTGCGGCTGCTGGAACCGCATACCGGATCGACGGGATTTTTTTCTTATCTGGAAATGTCGCCACAACTGGAATGGTTGTGGGGGCTAACCCTGACTCTGTTGTTTTTGCCGCGCCTGCTGGCGGTAGGAGCAATCCTGCTCCGCGGCGAGCAAGCCGAATATGGCGGCAGTGCGGCATTGATCAAAAGCTCCATCCTGGAAGCCATTTTGTCCGCTCTGCAGGCGCCTGTCCGCATGATGGCTCATACGCTGTTCGTGGTTACGGCACTGACCGGACTGAATCTGGAATGGAAGTCCCCTATGCGTGAAGCCCACTCTGTTTTATGGCGCGATGCGCTGCTCAGGTTTGTGCCCATCATGATCACTGTTGCCGTGGGGCTGATGGCGACATTTCAAGTTCATCACGATGCGGTATGGTGGTTGTTGCCCGTAGGTTTACCCCTGCTGCTGGCGGCTCCTCTGACGGTGCTCACCAGCGAATCCCGTTGGGGGTTGTCATTGCGTCGTCGTCTGTGGCTGCTCACGCCGGAAGAACGCACGACTCCCGTCGTCCTGCTACGCGCTTGGGCATGACAGGCTTTTGCTTATGCCCTGAAGCGCGGCTTTCTTTCCAATAATAAACAAGGTTTTACTCATGTCTGAACTCGATCGTCGTCAATTCCTCGGCCTGCTGGCCACTGCCGCTGCATCGACAGCCTTGCCCTGGTCTGATGCCATGGCGGCTGACACAGGATTGGCGCTGGGTATTGCAACTGCTTTTTCCTGGGAAGGTTTGATCGAGGAAGCACGGCGTCTGGCACGGCAAGCCTATCGACCCGCTTTTCAAGCCAATGCCGGCGTGCTCGAACAAATCGACTGGGAGGCGCACGGGAAAATTCGCTTCAAGCCGGAGGATGCACTGTTCTCCGGCGGGCCGGGACAGTATCCCGTTGCATTCTTTCATCCGGGACGCTTTTTTCAGTCTCCGGTGCAGATGTACCGACTTGATAGTTTTTCTGATACAACACAAGATCAGTTTATCGCGCGCGAAATTTTATATGACAAACGCCATTTCGACATGCCTGCCGACAGCCCCGCTCAACGCCTGGGGGCAGAGACCGGATATGCGGGCTTTCGCATTCAGGAAAGTCGGTCCGGCGACCAGTCCAGGCTGGATTGGCAGCATAACGACTGGGCTGCATTTCTGGGTGCATCCTATTTTCGTGCGATCGGCGACGAATACCAGTACGGCATTTCCGCGCGCGGCATAGCCATAGATACGGTAGTGAAGAATACGCCCGAAGAATTTCCCGCCTTCACCCGATTCTATTTCGATCCCCCCCAGGAAGGTTCCGACACGATGACCGTTTACGCCCTGCTGGATGGCCCCAGCATCGCCGGCGCCTACCGCTTTGCCATGACGCGAGAGGCTGGAGTCGTGATGGACATCGAGGCTAACCTGTTCCTGCGTCGTGATGTTGGCCGCTTCGGCATTGCTCCGGCCACGTCGATGTACTGGTTCTCGAAAAAGGACAAGGCTTTTCAGATTGACTGGCGGCCTGAAGTGCATGATTCGGATGGCCTGGCGCTGTGGACCGGTGGTAATGAACATATCTGGCGCCCCCTCATTGCCTCCAGGGAGATGATCAACGTTTCGGCTTTTGCTGACAACAACCCACGCGGATTCGGCCTGATGCAGCGCGAACGTCATTTCGACGAGTATCTGGACGCTGTCCATTATGAACGCCGCCCCAGCCTGTGGATTGAACCGCTGGAAGGCTGGGGCGAGGGTTCGGTACAACTGGTCGAACTGCTCACGGAAGAAGAGCTCTACGACAACGTCATCGCGATGTGGGTGCCGCATGAAAAAGCCAAAGCGGGCAACAGCTATCGATTGCGATACCGCCTGCACTGGCGAGCGGATGAGCCGTTTAAAACCAATCTGGCGCGCTGTGTGGCGACTCGTATCGGTCGCGGCGGCGAGCCGGGAAAGCGCCCCCCCGGCGTGCATAAATTCGTGGTGGAATTCAAAGGGAGTGAACTTGCCCAACTCGCCGCCGGCATCAGGCCCGAAGCGGTGCTGACAGCTCCGGGCGGCAGGATCTCGAACGTGATGACCGAAGCCGTCCCCGATGGCGTGCCGGGACACTGGCGCGCCTTTTTTGATTTGGCTGCGCAGGACACAGTAGAAATTCGCCTTTTTCTTAAGGCCGGTGCGCAAACGCTAACCGAAACCTGGCTCTACCAGTTTCATCCGGCTTGAGGTTCTATGGCAAACTGAGAAACTGTAGATTTCACTCGTCTTATGTCGGCAAGTTCTGGGATTGCCTGATCAGCGAAGGATCGAGCTGGTGCTTTTGCAGCAACTTGTAAAATTCAGTACGGTTTCTCTTCGATAGTTTTGCCGCCTGAGTGACGTTTCCTTCCGTGATTTTGAGAATGCGGATTAAATAATCCCGTTCAAAACGCTTTTTACCCTCCTCAAGCGAAACCAGCATTCCTTCTTCCTGATGAATGGTATGTTGAACCAGCACCGACGAGATCAGCGGTGTCGTACACAGGACCACGCTTTGTTCGACGACATTCAGAAGCTGCCTGACATTTCCCGGCCATGGCGCCCTGATCAGGGTTTCCATCGCTTCCAGAGAAAAACCATTGATTTTCCGGTTATATTTTTCGGAAAGCATCGATAGAAAATACATAGCCAGCAGCGGAATGTCTTCTCTGCGCTGGGACAGCGGGGGCATTACCAGTTCTACGACATTGAGGCGGTAATAGATGTCTTCACGGAAGTTGCCGGCAGCAATTTCCGCTTTCAGATCGCGGTGGGTCGCAGAGATGATGCGCACATCAAGGGGTATGGCTTGCGTGGAACCGACGGGGGTCACCTGCTTTTCCTGGAGCACGCGCAACAGTTTGCTTTGCAGCGTAAGGGGCATGTCGCCAATTTCATCCAGAAAGATAGTGCCGCCTATCGCCGACTGAAACAATCCCTTGTGATCGCGGACGGCGCCCGTGAATGCTCCCTTGGTATGTCCGAAGAGTTCGGATTCAAGCAGCTGTTCGGGAATGGCGGCGCAGTTGAGGGCGACAAATTGGCGCTGAGATCGCTGGCTTGCATTGTGTATGGCGCGTGCAAGCAACTCCTTGCCGGTTCCGCTGTCGCCCCGGATCAGTACGCTCGCATCTCCTTCAGCCACCAGTTTGGCCTTGCTCAAAACATCTTCCATTGCGCCGCTTTGGGTAATGATGTTTGCGCGCCAGTTGTCGGCTCCCGAGGGGGTGGCAGCAGACGAAAACTGGAGCGCTCTTGCGATATGATCCAGCAGCACCCCGCTGTCGAACGGTTTGGTCAAATAACCGAACAGGCCGCGCTGCGTGGCACTGACGGCATCCGGGATGGTGCCGTGTGCGGTCAGCATGATGACGGGGAGTGCGGGAAAGCTTTTATGTATATGCTCAAACAGCGCCATTCCGTCCATGCCATGCATCTGCATATCGGTTATTACGAGCTGGGGCCTTCTCATATCCAGGGATTTGATCGCAGCATCGGCGCTGCCTGCCGATTCGACCTCGAATCCTGCGGAGACAAGCCGCATGGACAGTAACTCCAACAAGTCTGCATCATCGTCTACGATCAATATTCTGCTGGGAGGTACAGTTGTTCGTGGCGACGTGTTCATGGCTGGTCTCGGTGAGTCTGATTGATTTCAAAGTCCTTGATGGCGTCGATTTTTCCCTGAAGAGATTTGGAGTGTGCCTTTTCAGTTGCGAGTGCTTTTGCAAGATCGCTCACCGCCTCGTCTGTTTGTTCCTGCCGGGCAAGCAGCGTACCCAGCAGGAGGGCAAATTCATGCAGATCGGAGGGAGAGGCTGTGGTGCTGTCGGGCAAGGTTTTCAGAAGGTCGATTGCCGCTGCGGTGTCGTGGAGAGGATTGTTGGGCAAGGACAGCAGTATCGCCAGTTTGATGCGATCAGGGTTGCTTCCGGTTTTCGAGAAGTTCAGGCTGATAGTATTGTATTCCCGTGCGATGTCAGTCGCGGGTAGTTCGCGAAGGTGAGAATAGTATCGTATGACTTCGTTGAGTCTAAGATCGGTATCCGGGGGCGGAGGGCAGGAAACGGCCTCCGGAACAGGCTGGTGAGCGGTCACGGCGGCACATCCGGCAAGCATGGTCGTCACCGCGAGCGCACTCAGTATCAGGATTATTCGAATCTTGCTCTTCATTCTGTAGCCGTAATGTGATTCAGCGGAAAGATTACCCGGAAGCAGGTGCCTTCCTGATGTTCAGCCAACTCGATAGTTCCGCCGTGTGCCAAGGTGTATTCGCGAGCTATCGACAAACCGAGCCCTGTTCCCCTGATGTGTGATTGAGGTGCCTTGCGCCCCTGATAAAAAGCCTCGAAAATTTTTCCCTTGTCCAGGGTGTCTATGCCCGGGCCGAAATCAACCACATCCAGTCTTACGGTATTATCGACAGTCGCCGCCCGGATTTTGATGAGCCCGCCGAAGGGTGAATATTTGATCGCATTCGATAGAAGGTTGTCCACAATAATTTTGAGCTTTTGTTCGTCACACTCCATCGATAAATCAGGGCACAGCAGCTCGATTTTCAACGATTTATTCGTTATGGACAGGTACTGGTCGCGTACGACCGTCTCAAGGACCGTCTTGAGCGCAACCGTCTGGTTCAGGAGCGCAACCTTTTCGTGCTGAATTGCGCTGAAGTTTAACAGGTCTTCGATCCTTTTCTGCAACTGAATGCTGTTGGTGAGAAGTATTCCGGCTATTTTGTCTTGCTTGACGGTGAGCTTCCCGGCAATGCCTTCCGAGAGCAGATTCGCTCCTTCCCGGATCGAGGTGAGCGGGGTTTTGAGCTCGTGAGAGACATGCTGAAGGAACGTGGATTTCTGATCCTCAATCTCCAGCAGGCGCAGGCGCATCCAGTTCAGCCTGTCCCCCAGCTGTTGCAAATCCTGAGGCCCGTCTATCCTGATGGAATTCGACAGATTCCCATTTCCCATGGAGCGGATCGCATCGTCGATTTGCCGGATGGGTCTGGTAATCAATATGGAGAATCCGAAAGCCAGAAAGATCACAAAGGGTATCAGCCCGACCAGCAGCCAGACGATGTTTCTGTTTGCCTGATCAGCCATCTCCTGCATCGCTGCCACTTCCCGTTCAATTGGCGCATCACCATGGTTGAGAAAGGCTTGAGTCGAGTCCATCAGAGGAGAGAAGTCTATATGCCATTGGCCCGATTTTTTCTGAGGCTGAGAGATTTCCGTCACATCGCGAAAAATTGCCGATTCGGAAGCATCTATAACCTGCAAAATCTGGCTTTGCCTGGAAGTGAGCGGGAGGGTATAAAGATTTAGCAGAGTGTCTCTGAATTTTTCGTGGCTTTGATAATAATTTTTTAACAAAGACTTGTCTGCCAGAATAGACGACAGCTTTACGCTGTGTTCCATCGTTGCCGCATGCTCAATCAAGGTGCGGCTAAAATGTGCGATCCGCTCCGCCTTGTAGACTACCTGTCGGTTTTGTTTTGAAAGCTGGTTAATGGATGCTGCGCTGTATACGAGCGAAAGGATCAACGGCAGGGAAGCCAGCAGAAAACCGGCTAAAATCAGTCCGGAAAAAGATTTTGGGTGCCACCCCAACAGTTTTTTGAAGGAGGCGGTCAGTTTGTTGCTCATTGCGATGGGTGTGGTAATTGTGACGTATGTCGTGAAAACGGCAATAAGTTCGCAGACGGTTGCTGATCTTACCACTTTCGAAATGGTTGATAACAGAAAATCATGAATGTAAGGATAGATCCCGGGTGGTAATTTGCAACCCCTCAATGCGATCGGAGCCGCGATACGTTGATACATCCCTGGAAAAAATCAGCGGGTGAACAGTGCAGTATTGCCGTGCTCGATGGCCTGTTCGACTTCATCCTTGGTCAGAGGGCCTTCGTGCTTGCCGGCCAGTTTCCCGTCCGGCGTGTACAGGAAGCTGGTAGGCATATCCTCAAGTACGCGAAGTCGAGACTGCTTGCTGGCGTATTCGTCTTGACCTGTTTCTCCGGCTTAGCGTTAGTCGGCATATATATCTGGCCGCATCTCCCCCACATCAAAATCCACTCTGAGATATGTCGATCCAAGAATTGAACTCGTTGATATGTTCGGCTGATTGCGCTTAAGTCGGCTTGATGCTGACGGGTGCGACATTTTGACGCGCGGCAATTTGCCATATTCTCAGCAACAAATTTTTTGCTTACTATTTGCTTACTATCTGTCGGGTCGAATTCACGTCAACAAGGAGAAATGCATGTTAGCCGAGCTGAAAGCAAGCAAGTTATACAAATTTCTGACAAAGCCGTTTGGTTGTGCTGACAGCAAATGCGCAACGTCTGCAGTTGATCAAAAAGACGCCAAGAAAGCCGAAGAAGAAAAGGGGAGTGACAAAGCTTCGCTCCCATCCTAGGAGCCTGTCGTACTTCTTTC
>JAJYYO010000020.1:0-15368 GCA_021800795.1 Pseudomonadota bacterium | reverse complement strand
GAAAATGGTGCAATAAATTACAAATACCAGTCACTGATGGGGGAAAGTATGCAGGCTCAACGAAAACAAATGCATCTGACAATGAATCCGCTGGTCGTGGCGCTGGCATTCGCTCCGGGCGCCTTTGCAGCCGAGCCGGTGGCTCTGCCCGAAATTCAAGTCAAGGCAGAAAAGTTGCAGTCTTTGCCATCGCTCACCCATTCCAGCCTCGATGAGAGCGATCTGACGCGCCTGCGTACCCAAACCAGCGATACCGCGAAGATGCTGGACGGTCTGCCCGGCGTCAGCCTGTTTGGCGCAGGCGGCGTTTCCAGTCTGCCGGTAATTCATGGCATGAATGATGACCGTGTGCGCGTCAAAGTGGACGGCATGGATTTGATTTCCGCCTGTCCCAATCACATGAATTCGCCGCTCTCCTACATCGACCCGACCAACGTCGGCAGCGTCAATGTGTTTGCCGGCATTACGCCGGTCAGCGTGGGCGGCGACAGTATCGGCGGCACGATCCTGGTGGATTCGGCAGCGCCTGAATTTGCCCGAGCCGGCGAGGGGACATTGACCAAGGGACAGGCCGGTGCTTTTTATCGGAGCAATGGCAACGCGAAAGGCGGCAATCTCTCGGCAACCATAGCTGGCGAAAATCTAGGCGTGACGTATAACGGTTCAACTGCGGAATCTGGCGATTACAAGGCGGCGAAGGCCTTCAAGCCGGCAGGGCCGGCGGCAAGAGACAGGGGTTGGCTGGCCGGGGACGTGGTGGGGTCTTCCAGATACAAATCGGAAAATCAGTCGCTCGGATTTGCGATGCGCAACGATAACCATGTCGTCGACCTCAAGTTCGGCTGGCAAAACATTCCGTACGAAGGCTTCCCCAACCAGCGCATGGACATGCTCGGCAACACCGCGCATCAGGCGAACCTGCGTTATACAGGCCGGTTCGACTGGGGCGATTTGGAAGCGCGCGCCTATCATGAAACCGTCAAGCATTACATGGACTTCGGTAACGACAAGCAGTTTGCATATGGCCCCAACCCCCCTTCCACCATCGTTGCACCCGGCATGCCGATGTATACGGATGGGAAAACCACGGGTGCGCTGGTCAAGGCCAACCTCCTGCTTTCGGAACGCGATATTCTCAGGATGGGTGGCGAGGCGCAGCGTTACCGTCTGAACGACTGGTGGCCGCCGTCCCCGTCATCCCTTGCCGGTATGGTTTCTGGTATGCCTCCTGCTCCTGCTACTTGGGGAGGCATGGCGCCGAACACGTTCTGGAACATCAACAACGGCCAGCGCGACCGCCTCGGTCTCTTCGCCGAATGGGAAGCGCGCTGGAATCCGCAGTGGCTCACCCTGCTTGGCGCGCGCGCCGAGCAGGTGAAGATGGATACCGGGCCGGTGCAGGGTTACAACACCATGATGGCAGGGTATTCGGTTTCAGCGAATGCCTTCAACGCCCGCAGCCGCCAGCGCACCGACAACAATCTGGATTTGAGCGCGCTGGCACGCTATAGCCAGGACGCCACCCGCACCTTTGAGTTTGGCTATGCGCTGAAAACCCGCTCGCCGAATCTTTATGAGCGTTATTCCTGGTCGCAGAACGGAATGGCGCTGGAAATGAATAACTTCGTCGGCGACGGCAACGGCTATCTCGGCAATCCCGATCTGAAGCCGGAGCAGGCGCATACCCTGAGCGCAACCGCCGACTGGCATGATGCCGACCGCGCCCGGGAGTTCAAGGCCACGCCCTACTATACCTATGTCAGCAACTATATCGACGCCATCCGTTGCACGGGCAGTGGCATGATGATGAATGCGCTGTGCGGCGGCGCAGCGAACAACACCGCGACGAACAAATTCGTCGATCTCCAGTTTGCCAACCAGTCGGCCCGGCTTTACGGGGTGGATATCTCCGGCCACATGCCGCTTGCCAGGGCCGACGGCTGGGGTGAATTTACCTTTTCGGGCGTGCTGAACTATGTGAATGGCAAGAACCAGACGACCGGCGACAATCTCTATAACATCATGCCGCTCAATACCAGGCTGGCGGTGGCGCAGAAGATCGGAAGCTGGGATAACAGCGTCGAACTGCAACTGGTAGATGCGAAGAGCAGCGTCTCAAACATCAGGCAAGAGGTTAAAACCGGCGGCTACGGCTTGCTCAATCTGCACAGCAGCTATGAATGGAAGCAGGCTCGATTCGATGTCGGAATGGAAAATGCACTGAACAAGTTTTATTCCATGCCGCTTGGGGGCGCCTATGTCGGCCAGGGCATGACCATGGGCTTCAACTCGGTGCCCTGGGGCATTACCGTTCCCGGCATGGGTCGTTCCATCTACGCGGGCATGACAGTGAAGTTTTAGCCACAGGCGTGAAGTGTACAAGAAAACGGGGGCAAATTCCCCCCGTTTTCTTTGGGAGCCTTCGAACATCGCGTCATCAAAATCAGGGCAAGTTATCCGAAGCCAAACGCGCGCATCCCGGGGAAGAGGTGAATGCTTAAATTGTTGCGCAACCTGAAGCGCGAGCAGTTGATCGGCTTGCTGTTCGTGCTGGCGTTGCACGGTGCGGCACTGTACGGGCTATGGAGTTATCGCATCATTCCGACGTCGGTCGAGGCGATCACCCTGATGGTCAATCTCATCAATCCTCAGCCGCCTGACAAGCCCAAGCCGCCGCAGCCGGAACCGCCCAGGCAACCCATGCCGCGCCCCATCGAGCCACCGAAGTCGCAGCAATTGGTTGCCGAGACGCCTGTGGTGTTGCCCGATGAGCCGGTAGCACCGCCACCCGCTCCACCTCCAGCGCCAATGGTGGCGGCTCCTGCGTTACTTCCACAAGTTGTTGCAACTATGACCGGTGAACTGTCGGTCAGTTGCCCGGAACGTTCGCCGCCGGACTATCCTGCGCAATCGATGCGGCTCAACGAACAAGGCCGGGTCGTGCTTCGTGTCGAACTGGGCGAGGATGGGCGTGTATCCAGAGTGCTGATCAACTCGACTTCTGGATTCACTCGTCTGGATGATGCGGCGGAGAATGCCGTTAAAACCTGGCGCTGCAAGCCTGTGGTGCGCAATGGTGTGGCAATGCGTGCAGTTGCCTTGCAGCCATTTGTGTTTATTTTGGAAGGACGTTGATATGGAACAGAGTTTAGGATTTGCGCACTTTATTTCTCAGTGCGATGCAATGGGTAAAGGCGTGCTGGCCTTATTGCTGATACTGTCGGTGGCTAGCTGGTATTTGATTGTGACCAAGTCGATTGCGAATTTGAGTGAACGCAAACGCGCGGATGCATTCCTGAAACAATTCTGGGATGCCTCTTCCCTGGAGGCGATGCAATCGACGCTGAATGCGAGTCCGGACAGCAACGCGTTCGCATATTTGGCGCAGCAGGCATTGGCGGTTAACAATGAAAACAGGAATGGCGTGCAGAAGCTATTGGCCGCAGGCGGCATGTCGGAGTATCTGACGCGGGTGCTGCGCAACGGCATCGATCAGGAAGAAGCTCAAGTGGAGAGCGGCCTGACCGTGCTGGCATCGGCAGGTTCTGCCGCGCCGTTTGTCGGGCTGTTCGGCACGGTGTGGGGCATCTATCACGCGCTGGTGCAGATCGGCATGAGCGGACAAGGTACGCTGGACAAGGTGGCCGGGCCGGTAGGCGAGGCGCTGATTATGACAGCAGCCGGATTGGCGGTGGCGATCCCGGCAGTGCTGGCCTACAACTCGTTCACCCGCCGCAACCGGCTATGGTTGGCCAAGCTGGATAACTTTGCCTACGACCTGTATGCGCTGATTACGCTGGGCGACAAGAAAGCTTGATTGTGTATGACGAAAAGGAGGCATTATGGTATTCGGAAGTTTTGATTCAAGACGGCATCAAGGGCCGATGGCGGAAATCAACGTGGTGCCGCTGGTGGACGTGATGCTGGTGTTGCTGGTGGTATTCATTATCACCGCACCGCTACTGACCAATGCGGTCAAAATCAATCTGCCGAAAGCATCGAGCAACCTAAATATCACCAAGCCGGATCACGTCGAGTTTGCCATTCGCGAAGATGGCAGCTTTTTCTGGAACGGAGAAAAGGTCGATGCGGCTACGCTTCCTGAACGCTTTGCGCTGGAAGCGAAGAAGCAGCCGCAACCTGAGTTGCATATCCGCGCTGATCGTCTGGTGCATTACGAACTGGTGGCGCAGGTGATGTCTGGCGCCGCCAGGGCGGGAATAGTGCGCATCGGTTTTGTGACCGATCCGACACAAACACAATAGAACCAAGATGTGTGTGAGCGATACGACTTGCCATGCCCGTTAGAGCCCGGCAGCTTGCAATGTTTTCAGAAACTGCGCGGCATCCTGATAGCCGGTCACGCGAAAATCGCCCAGCTCCTTGCCTTGTGCGTCGAAGAACAGGATGGCGGGGAAGCCGTACAGGCTATAGCGTTTGAGCAGTGCTTTGTCGGCATCATTGTTGGCAGTCATGTCCACTTGCAGCAGCAATACCGGTCTGAGCCTGGCTCGCACGGCGGCATCGGAGAAGGTGTAGCGTTCCATTTCCTTGCAGGAGACGCACCAGTCAGCATAAAAATCCAGCATCACGGTTTGCCCGCGCGCCCTGGTGAGACGCTGATCAAGCCCGGCAATATTCTCGACTCGGGAAAATTGCAGGGTGGCAGGAAACTGTGTTTCGGCTATGCAGTCTTTGCAAGCAGCGTCCAGCGGCCGCAGTCGGAGAGATGGGTATGGGGGGGTGGCAAATTGTCGCATGTCAAAAATGGATAATCATGGTACATTTATCGCAGCCAAATCGCGGCATTATGGCTTGTGGAGTTGTTGAACGTCGCTTAACTTTCGTTAACTGGGGGAGAAAATAATGAACAGAAGAGAATTGTTGTTGGGTGCAGCGGCCATGGCTGCTGCAGTAACGACAAGCAGTGCCTTTGCGGGCGAACAAGATCATATGGACATGGGCATGGATATGCATCACGACCATGAACATAAGTCCACGCGCAACCAGAAACTGATCGAAGCGGCTTCCGATTGCGTGCTCAAGGCGAATATTTGTCTTCAGCACTGCATCGTTGCCATGGGCGCTGGGGACAAGAGTCTGGAAGCTTGCGCGAAGTCATCCAGTCAGGTCGCGGCACTATGCGCTGCCTTGCAGCAGATGGCATCGGCGGAATCGAAGTATTTACCTCAATTGGCCAGGGTGGCGATGGACGTGTGCAAGGATTGCGAAGACGAATGCAAGAAAACCGAGAAGCATCCCGAGTGCAAGGCCTGCGAGGAAGCCTGTGCCGCTTGCTACAAGGAATGCAAAAAAATAGCCGTCTGATCTGTGGATGGCAATAGCAAAACGGGCTGATCAGTTTTCAGCCCGTTTTGCTGTCTGGAGCCTAATGTGCCATAGCCTGTTCAACTTCGTTTATTGGCAGTGGACCTTCATAACGGCCGACGAGCTTGCCGGTCGGAGAGTAGAGGAAACTTGTCGGCATGCCTGACATTCCGCCAAAATCGCTGGCAGTATCTTCGTTGCCGAGCACGATCGGATAGGAAAGCGCCTGGCTTTGAACCATCTCCAGGACTTCACGGCGAGTCTTGTACATCACCGCCACACCGATCACCTGCAAGTCGCGATGCGCCTGTTGCAACGAGATGAGTTCAGGCATTTCCTGGATGCACGAGGGGCACCAGGGCGCCCAGAAATTGACCAGCACCCATTTTCCATGAAGTCCCGACAAGCTGTAGCGCACACCTTCCTTGTCTTTAAGCGACCATTCGCCGGCCCAGGAAAGCGAACCTGTCAGGAATGCAAGCATGAGCGCTGCGAACAACGCCCCCCTGTACAAAATGGCGCTGTTACGTGTCGGGTTTGCGGTTTTGTTCGTCATCATTCGGGAATGATACTAGAAAGTCTGGTGCACGCCCAGAGTTGCGGTATATTTCGGCACAAGTTGCAGTGAGCCGACATTCTGGTAGACGGGTAACTGGATGAAACCGTAGACCGACATGCCGCCACCGACACGCACCGATACGCCGGGCGACAGGTAAGCCAGCGTGCCGCCGCTGATAGGGACGCCGCTCAAAACGTCCAGCGGCACGCTGGTGCCGGTATCGGCCTGGCGCTTGATGATGTTGAGCTGGAGCATGGGCGTGATTTTTGCACCGAAATCGGCGCGTCGGATGCCTGCATTCAGGTTGTAGGCATCGCCCGGACGGTAAGTCCCGGTCAGAGACATGTCTGTTGCGACGGCGTGCTGCACGGTACCCTGAACGAACCAGCCGTACCTGCTGATCGAGCCGGATGTGTATCCGCCCAGAATGATGTCGGTCGAGCCGGTGCCAATTTGCAAGCCGGAGTCCAGAGGCTGACCGGCATTGGTGCCGGATGTGAAAAGTTGTCCGGTATTGCCGGTCGGCAGTTTGACGCCGGCGATGATGCCGGAACTCTTGTCGCCGGAAAAGCCGGTATAGCTGCCAATTACGCGCACATCGCCGATGCCGTCGTCGGCAGAAGTGGTAAAGCCGGAACCGATCGCTGCCGGGCCATTCCCGTAAGTGCCATGCGTTCGGTTCAGGAAGGGAACCTGAATGCTGGTTCCGAAGTTTTCGCCGGTGTAGTTGAGCGCAGCGGTGAGGGTTTGCGTTCTGGTAAATGCTTCGATTTCCTGGCCTGCGGCGTTCAGGGTGTTGATCTGTGCGCCGGAGGCTTTGCCGCTGCCGTAGCGCTGCTCATTCTGGTTGAGGTAGGAGTAAGACAGATCGGTGGAGAATCCTGGGGTAGTGTTGATTCCCTGGCTAACCAGGTCCGTGGAGAGCGTGCAGCCGCAGGAAGCGCAGGCAAACGCTTCGCTGCCGCCGACAAAAAAGGTGAGAGTCAGGGTGATATTGAGTAAGGTCCGTGTCTGCAATTGTTTGGTGTGACGCATTGATGCTCCCCGTGAGTTGTTGTTAATGTTTTTAAATTCTATAGGAAAGTAAGTCTTGCGCTATGCGGCATATTGCCGCAGGCCGGATCGATCAGCGCATGAATGGCATTCGAGGCGCCGAATCGGTTATGCTGCGCGGGTTTTGCAACGCAGGATTGTTTATGAGTTTATGGAATAACGGGCATAGTGAAGTTACTGCCCATAACGATGAAGCTGCCTCGCCCGTTTCCCTCTCTCCTGGCTCTCTCCCGCTAGCGGGAGAGAGTGGTGTGGTTTCGTTTCGCGTATTTTATATTAATGGGCTGGCCTTGCTGGCAGGCGCGCTCTGTGTGTTTGGCTTCGCACCGTTCGGCGTTTACCCGGTTCCGGTGCTGGCGCTGGCGGTGTTGTTCGCCCTGTGGGGCAGCGCCGGCACCACGCGAGCGGCCGCGGGCCTGGGTTTTTCATTCGGTCTTGGACTGTTCGCCGCCGGAATAAGCTGGATTTATGTCGCGTTGCACGATTTCGGCGGCATGCCGGCCTGGCTGGCTGGCCCCGGCACGTTTCTGTTTGCGGCGTTTCTGGCGTTGTTCCCGGCGCTGGCAGGCTATATTCAGGCGCGCTTGCCGCACAGACAACCGCTGATGCATCTGATTCTGGTGATGCCGGCCTGTTGGGTGCTGATCGAATGGCTGCGCGGCATGATATTCACCGGCTTTCCCTGGCTGACGCTGGGTTATGCGCACAGCGGCAGTCCGCTGGCAGGTTATGCGCCTCTGCTGGGTGTGTATGGCGTGTCGCTGGTGGCAGCGGTGTGCGCCGGTCTTCTGGCGGTATTATGGCGCGAACGCTGGAGCCAACGTGGGCAGCTTGCCCTGGCGGCGTTCGTTGTTTTGTGGGCGGCGGGTTGGTTGCTGCGCGGTGTTGCCTGGACTCATCCGCAAGGTTTGCCCTTCACGGTGTCGCTGTTGCAGGGAAATATCGGTCAGGACACCAAGTTCAAGGAAGAGTCGCTGAGTGACACGCTGGACATCTATCGACGGCTGGTGATGCAAAATCCGGCAAAACTCACCGTGCTGCCGGAAACCGCGTTGCCGATGATGGAGGACGAAATACCGCAAAGTTTGATTGATGAGTTGCGCGACAATGCCAGACAGAACGGCGGCGATGTGTTGATCGGTGCGTTCGAGCGAGATCGGGGAGGCTACTACAACAGCGTGTTTACCCTGGGGGTGTCGGAAAATGCCTTTGTTGCGGCGCAGCATTACCGCAAGCACCATCTGGTGATATTCGGCGAGTATATCCCGTTGCGTCCGGTGTTCGGCTGGCTGATCAACGAGGTGCTGCATATTCCGATGGGCGATCTGGCGCGCGGCGATTTAAGACAGGCGCCGCTCATCGTTGCAGGGCAGCGGGTGGCGGTGAATATCTGCTATGAGGACGTGTTCGGCGAGGAAATCATCAGTGCGTTGCCGCAGGCGAGCTTGCTGGTGAACATGACCAACGATGCCTGGTACGGGGATTCCAATGCCGCGGCGCAGCATAATCAGATGTCGCAACTGCGCGCGCTGGAAACAGGTCGCATGATGCTGCGCGCCACCAATACCGGCGTGACTTCCATCATCGGGGTGAACGGGAAAATATTGCAGCAACTGCCGCAACACCGGCAGGGTGTGCTGCAAGGCATGGCGCAGGGCTATGACGGCACAACGCCCTATGTCATGTGGGGAAATGCGGCCGTGCTGTCGCTGATTGCGCTGATGCTTTCAGGCGCCTTGTGGCGGGGCCGCAAGCCATGAAGAAGGTAAAGCGCCCGCTCGCGGCTGATTCGGGCGCGGGCGGATTTTAAAGGCTTAAGCTTTTTTAACGTGAAACTCGCGAAGCGACGAACCGTACTCCTCGCCCTCCGGGAGAGGGGGAACGGGGGTGAGGGAACGATCATGGCGGGTTTCATCATCAGGGGCGGCTTTCTTGCCATGATCGTTAGTACTCGGCTTCTTTGACCTGCGGCAGGCCTTCGGATTCCCAGCGTGTATAGCCGCCGGCGAGGTTGAGCACATCCTTGAAGCCCATCATCTGCAATACGGCGGCAGCCATCGCCGAACGGCCGCTGGTTGCGCAATAGACGACGATCTGCTGGTCGCGTGCGCCGGACAGAGGCGGGTAATGCTTGGGATAGCTGGTGTCGGCGGCAGCTTCGATGATGCCGCGCGGCACCAGATGCGCGCTGCTGATATGACCGTGTTCGAATTCGGCCGACTCGCGCACGTCAACCAGCACGAAGTTTTCCTTTGCGTCCAGTTTGGCCTTGAGTTCGGCAGGCGTGATTTCCTTGACGCAGGATTTGGCGGCGCGGACGAAGTCCATCAGGCCGACAGGCTGTTCGGGTTTGAAAGTGTTATACATTTTTGCTCCTTGATTAATTTGGGTATGCTGAAAAGTCGGGTGTCTGACTGCTCACTAAAGTCAGGCCGCCGCATATTGTACGTGCTGCAGAAGAAAAATAATCCCGTCATTCAGTGTGGGATTGCGGTGCGGAATTTTCCCGGCTTACTGAACTTTCATCAATATGGCGAACCATCTTTGTGTGCAAATTTCCATTTGCCTTCTATGAGAGTAGCTTGCAGGTCATCGTCGGGGTACATGACGGAATCTCCCGCACTGCGGTCGCCCAGTTCCAGGTAAATCACCTCTTCATTGGATTTGTTGAGTAACTGGTGCGCGTTGCCCGTGCCGGCCTTGAAGCCCGCACACATCCCGGGAGAAAGCAGTGTTTCTCCTGTATTGGTGATCAGGGTAGGATGGCCTTTCAGGATATAGATGAACTCATCCTGCTTCGCATGAGCATGACGCAATGCTGAACCGGAACCGGGCAGCAGGTGCGTCAGGTTCACACCAAAATTAGTGAGGCCAAATAAATCGCCAAGAGGACGCTTCACCCGTCCTTTCATGCGCGAAGCAAACGGTTCAGGGTAAACAGAGCGTTGCGCGCGAGGCGCGACTTGCGATGCTGCAACGGCTATTGGAATTTCTTGTTCGCTCATGGTAAACCCGATGTTGAGTGTTAACGAAGCTATAGAAAAAGCATGTTTAAAACGTATTGCATCGTGCCGTGAAGCATATGAAAGATCAAGCTTAAAGTTGATTGCAATGCCGTCATTCTCCATTACGTCGTAAAATATTCTGGTTGAATCAATCAGGAAAACAACGCAATGACATCATCATGTAACGCCGACTGGGTCTGCTATCTGCTGCGCTGTGCGGACGACACGCTGTATTGCGGCATCACCAACGATCTGGAAAAACGCCTGAACGCACACAATGCGGGAACGGCGGCCAAGTACACGCGCGCACGCGGGCCGGTGGAGCTGGTGTTCACGGAAAACTGTGTTGACAGATCTGCTGCATCCAAGCGCGAGATAGCGATCAAGAAACTCCCGCGCGCTGACAAGCTGGCGCTGATCGGTTCGGCATTGTCGCTCCCGCTTACGCGGGAACGACGAATAAACCAGCGTTTTACAGGGCTGCCGGTTCTAAGTAAACGCTGATTTATTGTCATTTCGAGCAAATCGATAAATATAACAACTTGATTTATAAAGATTTCTACCGGAGTTTATCCCGAGTGAAATCGAGAGATTCGGAATGACAAAGGAGAATAAATCAGTGCTACCCTAATTCTATTTGTAGAGCAGGTGGGGCAGCCAGGTGGAAATGGCGGGAACATAGGTAATCAGTCCGAGATAGACCAGCATGACGCCCACCCACGGCAGGGTGGCAATCGACACCTCGGTCAGGCCCTCCTTTGCCAGATGACTGGCGACGAACAGATTCAGGCCTACCGGCGGATGGATCATGCCGATTTCCATGTTGACCACCATGATGATGCCCAGATGGATCGGGTCGATGCCCATGGTTCTGGTGATCGGCAAAAACAGCGGCGCCAGAATCAGCACGATAGAGGTCGGCTCCATGAACTGTCCGGCGGCGAGCAGGGCTACGTTCACCATCAATAAAAACATCCAGGGTTGCAGGTTTTGCGCGATCACCCACTGCGACATGCCCTGCGGGATTTGTTCCGAGGTCATCAGGAACGAGAACAGGATCGCGTTGGTAATGATGTAGAGCAGCATCGCGCTGGTGTTCGCAGCGCTCAGCAGCGTTTTGGGCACCTGCCGCCATGAGAGGTCGCCATAGAAGAACTTGGCTGCGACGAAGGCGTATACGGCAGCGACGGCCGCAGCTTCCGTAGGGGTGAACAGGCCGCCGTAAATCCCGCCGATAACCAGCACGACCATGAATATTCCGCCCCATGCGTCCCTGAATGAATGCCAGAATTCGGCGGCTGTCGGTTTGGGCGCGGTCGGGAAATTCTTTCGTTTGGCCTGCACGAAGACCAGCGCCATCATGATGATTGCCAGCAAAATTCCCGGCACGATGCCCGCGATGAACAGCTTTCCTGCACTTTCCGATGTGGCTACCGCGTAGATGATCATCACGATGGAGGGCGGAATCAGGATGCCCAGCGAGCCTGAAGAGGTGATGACGCCGACGGAAAATCGCTTCGGATAACCTGCCTTGATCATCGCCGGCAGCATCACCGAACCGATCGCCATCACGGTAGCGGGGCTTGAACCTGAGATGGTGGCGAAGAAGGCGCAGGCCAGCACGGCTGCCATCGCCATGCCGCCCGGCATCCAGCCGACCAGGTTGCCGGCAAAGCGCACGATGCGCGAGGCGATTTTGCCGTCGATCAGAAACTGCCCTGACAGCACGAAAAACGGCACGGCCATGATGGAAAAGCTCTCCAGCCCGGTGAACAGGCGTTGCGAGATGATGTTGACCGTCTCAAAGGAAAACGAGGAAAATGCCAGCAGATAAATCAGCACGGTGGTGCCGAGCGCAATGGAAATCGGCGTGCTGGTCAGCAGCAGCACCAGCAGAATGGAGAGGATCAGGATGGCGGTCATGTGGCTGCCTCGTCGATATGTCCGCCGAAGCTGTGGGCGGGCAAGGCGCCGTGTTTGATGAAACCTGCCAGCACTTGTCCGAAGCGGTAGCACATCAGGCCTGAGCCGAAGGGAATCGCCAGGTAGACGATCCACATCGGCATTTCCATGTCAGGCGAAACTTGTCCCGTGCCGTAAATGAAGATCACCCAGCGCGCACCGAAAAAAGCGATAGAGCCGGTGAAGATCATGCCTAAGCACAAGGCGGTGATAATCATCATGCGGCGTATCGACGGGCGCACCCAGTTGACCAGAAAATCCACGCCGATGTGGATGCCGGTGCGCACCCCGTAAGCCGCGCCGAATTTGGCCATCCAGATGAACAGATAAATGGTGAGTTCCTGAGCCCAATCTATGCCGACTCCCGTGGTATAGCGCATCACCACGGCGGCGAAGGTGATCAGCGTGGCGGCTGCCATGAAGCCGGCAATCAGGAATTCCTCGAAGTGATTCAGCAAGCGATTGATCATTGCAATTTCCGGTGCCTGAAAGTTTTGCAGGCCGTCATTCCTGCGAAAACGCGCGTAGCGAAGTTTCGAGCTTGCGGTCAAGCGGGAATGACGAAGCAAATGAATTATTTTGGTTTAAATTATTTTTTCGCTTTGGCGGCCTGCTCACGTGCGACCTGCGCGGCAGTCGCATTGGCACTCTGGATCAAATCGGCGCCGATCACGGATTCAAATTCCTTCTGCAAGGGCTGCAAGGTTTTCTGCCATTCTGCACGTTCCGCCGGGGTCAATTGATAGACGGTGGTGGTCCTGGCGGTGATAACTTTGGCCAGCGCATCATCGTTGTCCTTTTGCGCGATGTCGCGCTCATAGGCGGTGGCTTCTCTCATGGCTTGCATGAGTTCGCTGCGTATATCGGCAGGCAGTCCGTCCCAGAATGCCTTGTTTACAATCACCGCATAACCCAGATAGCCGTGGTTGGACAGGGTCATGTGCTTTTGCACTTCATTCATTTTCTGGGTATAGAAATTGGATACCGGATTCTCCGTGCCATCCACCACGCCCTGTTGCAAGGCGGTATACACCTCGCTGAACGCCATCACTTGCGGGTTGGCGCCGAGCGCCTTCATTTGCGCGCTCAATACCTTGGAGGATTGAATGCGCATCTTCAGGCCGGAAAAGTCGGCTACCGCATGCATGGGCTTGTTGGAGCTCATCTGCTTGAAGCCGTTGTCCCAGAAGGCCAAGCCGGTTACGCCTTTGGCCTCCAGTTTGGCGAACAGCTTTTTGCCCACCTCGCCGTCCATCACGCGGTGCAGGGCTTCCTGGTTGGGAAACAGAAAGGGCAGGTCAAATAATTCAAATTCACGCGCGCCCATCGGGCCGAACTTGGATAATGAGGGAGCCAGCATCTGCACCGCGCCGCTTTGCAACGCTTCGATTTCTTCGCGATCCTTGTAGAGCTGGCTGTTGGGGTAGACTTCGACCTTCACTTTTCCATGGGTCAGTTTTTCGGCGAGCAGCTTGAAGCGTTCGGCAGCCTTACCCTTGGGGGTGTCAGGGGCGACCACATGGCTGAATTTGATGATGATTTCACCGGCTGCATTGGCTGCCCCGCAAAATCCCAAGGCCAGTGCAAACATCATTGCAACACGTAGTTTCATGATTATCTCTCCCGAGTGAATTGTTATCAGCGACAGCTGTCGTGAACGGGAATATACGAGTGTTGCTGCCGGAGCGCCAGCCTGTTAAACAAAAATTGAAAATATATTTATAACGGGGCGTATGGTTCTGCTCGTTGAATATTCGGTTTCAATCCTGATGTCAGCGGAAAGATAGACAAATGCAAAAGGCTGGTAACGCTACTGAGAACATCCGCAGCCGTCGGGTTACGCGATGAAGCCGCTAACCCGACCTACAGGCTGACGGCGAAAGGTGGTGCGCGATGAAGGTATATTTTTTTGAAACTTGATGTCGTGCGCAAAAATACGTAAGAATTTCACTGGGGCTGACGCAGAAGGCTTAAAACCCGTAAAATGCGTCCTTTGGTAAATCCTGCCGGTTTTTGTTCATGCTCACCTTTCAGCAAATCATCCTGACACTACAGAATTATTGGGACAAGCAGGGCTGCGCGCTGCTGCAACCCTACGACATGGAGGTCGGTGCGGGCACTTCGCACACCGCCACTTTTCTGCGCGCATTGGGCCCTGAGCCCTGGCGCGCGGCTTACGTGCAGCCATCGCGCCGCCCGAAGGATGGCCGCTACGGCGAAAATCCGAACCGCATGCAGCATTACTACCAGTTCCAGATCGTGTTGAAACCTGCGCCTGCCGATATTCTCGAACTTTATCTGGGTTCGCTGGAGGCGCTGGGCTTCGATCTCAAACAGAACGACATCCGCTTCGTCGAGGATGACTGGGAGAACCCGACGCTGGGCGCCTGGGGGCTGGGCTGGGAAGTCTGGCTGAACGGCATGGAAGTCACCCAGTTCACCTATTTTCAGCAGGTAGGCGGCATCGACTGTCGACCTATCACCGGCGAGATTACCTACGGGTTGGAGCGTCTGGCGATGTATCTGCAAGGGGTGGAAAGCGTCTACGACCTGACCTGGACCGAGGGCGTCACCTATGGCGACGTGTATCACCAGAACGAAGTCGAGCAATCCGCCTATAACTTCGAGCACAGCGATGTGGAATTCTTGCTGAGCGCCTTCGGCAGTTACGAGAAACAGGCCCGGCATCTGATGGAAAAACAGCTTGCGCTGCCCGCCTACGAGCAGGTATTAAAGGCCGCGCACAGCTTCAATTTGCTGGATGCCAGAGGTGCGATTTCGGTGACCGAACGTGCGGCCTATATCGGGCGGATACGCAATCTGGCGCGCAGCGTGGCCGCCGCCTATCTGGACAGCCGCGCACGCCTGGGCTTTCCGATGGCGCCTAAAAACTGGGCGGATGAAGTGCTGGCGCAGATCGAGACGAAAGACTCTTGTCCGGGCACCCGAAAGAAGGTTGCTTAACATGAAAATATCCTGCTTCGTCATTTCCGCGCAGGCGGAAATCCAGCAATACAAATATTCCGCGAAGCGGACAAAACCCATCGATGACCCGCTGATGGGACAACTAGCCATTCGACTAAACTGGCAAACAACGCCAGTCAAGTCGCTGGTTATTCGAGGGAATTTATTTAATCATCTGGATTCCCGCCTGCGCGGGAATGACAAGGTTGTCGCATGAGTACCAAAAATCTGCTGGTCGAACTGTTCGTCGAAGAGCTGCCGCCCAAGTCTTTAAAGAAACTGGGCGAGAGCTTTGCCGAAGTGTTGTCCGCAAGTCTCGTCGCTCAGGGGCTGGCGCTGAAAGAGGCAGGGGTGACGGCTTACGCCACGTCGCGCCGTCTTGCGGTGCGTGTGGATGGCGTGTTTGCGCAGGCGGCGGATAAATCCGTGTCGCAGAAGCTGATGCCGGTCAAGGTGGGGCTGGATGCGGAGGGTATGGCGACCCCTGCGCTGCTGAA
>JAJYYO010000019.1 GCA_021800795.1 Pseudomonadota bacterium | reverse complement strand
CCGATTCTGCAGTGCGTATCACCCATATCCCGACCAATATCGTGGTGCAGTGCCAGAGCGACCGCTCGCAACACCGCAACCGGGCGGAAGCGATGGCGATGTTGAAATCCCGCATGTACGAGGAAGAATTGCGCAAACGCAATGCGGAAAAACAGGCGATGGAAGACGGCAAGACCGACATCGGCTGGGGACACCAGATCCGCTCCTACGTGCTGGATCAGTCGCGCATCAAGGATTTGCGCACCAATTACGAGGTCGGCAACACCCAGGGCGTGCTGGATGGCGACCTGGATGACTTCATTTCGGCCAGCCTGAAACAAGGGGTTTAGCTTCAGCCATCAAACCCATGCCGTCATTCTCGTGCAGGAGGAAACATGATGTTTAACACCGACCATCTAAAACGCTGCATCGGCACGCTCGAATCCTCGCTTGCTTTTTATCAAAAAGCCGAGCCTGACAGCATCGATCAGGAAGTATTCCGCAACGCCATCGTCAAGGGCTACGAACTCACTCAGGAGACCGCCTTCAAGCTCATCAAGCGCGCGCTCAAAGATTACGGGCACGGCGGCAAAAAACTCGACGCCACACCCGTCAAGGAATTGCTGCGCCTGGCTGCCACCCATGGATTGATGACGATGGAAGAAGTGGAACGCTGGTTTGCCTACCGCGACAACCGCAACGACACCGCCCACGACTACGGTGAAGGCTTCGCCAGGGAAACACTGGCGCTGCTGCCGGGCTTTGTTATGGACGCAAAAACGCTGGAATCCGTTCTGAGCATCCGATTTGGCGACAAGGAATAACATGCCTGAAGCCATGTCACTCGGCTTGCCACAAAAATACCTAAAACAGGTTGAGGCGCTGCTGCACGCTCATGTGCCTGACATGGAAGTCTGGGCCTACGGCAGCCGCGTCACAGGCAGCGGCCACGAAGCCAGCGATCTGGATCTGGTGGTGCGCAACCCGCAAAACCTTGATGAATCATGCAACGCGCTGTTTGAGCTCAAGGAAGCCTTTATTGAGAGCAACCTGCCGATCCGCGTGGACATCATGGATTGGGCACGCATTCCAAAAAGTTTTCACCGGGAGATCGAACGTGCGCATGTGGTGGTGCAGCGAATTGGGTGACTTTGATTCATGAACTACGACTACCTCTGCCAACTGCGCAACACGCATCCTGCATGGCGTTTGCTCACGCTGGATAACGCGCCGCTGATCGCAGGGTTTTTGCATCGCGCCTTCATCGAACCCAACAAACGCGCCATACGCCAGCGGGAACTGGTTACCGCACTGGACGATTATCTGTATGACTTGCGACAGTCTTACGGCGAGACGCTCTATCCTCGTCACGCCCGCGAGTACCTTGATAGCTGGGCTCACGCGGACTATGCTTTCCTGCGCAAATACTATCCGCCTCAGGAAGACGAAGCGGAATATGACTTGTCTGCGGCAACCGAAAAAGCGCTGGAATGGCTGAACAGTTTGCGTGAGAAGCAGTTCGTGGGAACCGAATCTCGTCTTTTGACGATATTCGAGTTGCTGCGCAATCTGGTGCATGAAACCGAAATCGACACGGATACGCGGATAGCCGAACTGACCCGGCGACGCGATGAAATCGACGAAGAAATTTCCAGATTGCGCGCAGGGGATGCGCCGCTGGCGCTGCCCTCCTCCACGCAAGTCAAGGAACGTTTTTTCCAGATTGAAGAAACCGCGCGCCATCTGTTGTCCGACTTTCGTCAGGTCGAGGCCAACTTTCGCCAGCTGGATCAAAAAACCCGTGAGCGCATCGCCCTGGCGGACAAACCGAAAGCCGAACTGCTGGCGGAAATTTTTGGCGAGCAGGATGCCATCAGCCTGTCCGATCAAGGGCGCAGCTTTGAAGCCTTCTGGACATTTCTGATGTCGCTGGAGCGCCGCGAAGAGTTGCAAGCATTATTGGCACAAGCGCTGCAATTGCCGGAGGTCTCATCTGTCACGTCCGAAAGACTTTTGGCCGGGCACCCGCAGGATAGCTGGCTGGCGGATTATCGCTTTCATCTCTCCGAAGCGGGCGAAAAAGTCCAGCGTACCGCCGCTCAACTGGTGGAGCAATTGCGCCGGTTTCTCGACAGTCAAATGTGGCTGGAAAACAAGCGCATCGCAGAGCAAATCCGCACTATTGAAAAACAGGCGCTCAACCTAAAACACAATCCCCCCGGGCAACCCGACTTTGCCGAGTTGCAGGAACCCAAAATAGCACTCACCCTGCCCTTTACGCGCAGCCTGTTCTCCCCGCCGCGCAAAATCCAGATGCTTGATACCGCGCCGCTGCTGGGAACCAGTGAGTTTTCCGCCGAGGCCCTGTTCAATCAACACTACGTGGATGAAGCGCTGCTGAAAAACCAGATTGCGCGGATGCTCTCGGAAAAAGGCCAGGCAGCCTTGTCCGACATCGTCGAAAAATACCCCGTCACGCGCGGTATGGCGGAAATCGTCGCCTACCTCAACCTGGCCAATCGCGATGAAAAATCCACCTTCGATGAAAAACAACGCCAGCAAATTCCGTGGCGTGATGCGGACGGCAGACAACGCTACGCCGACATCCCGCTCGTCATTTTTACCCGCTGACCTGACAAATTACCCGCCCTCATCTTCCTCGCTCCCACGCGCTGCGCAGGAGCAAGGAAATATTAAAAAATACAATTTTTTTAAGTGAAGTTATACTCTGACTATTAAATCTGCAAAGTCAACTTTCAAAAAGGTGATTCATGAATTCTGATGATGAAAAAAAAATAAAGGAATCAATATGTCCTCTTATAAATAGTGGGCAGGTGTCTTTGCTTCTTGGGGCTGGTTTTAGCCAAGGAAATACTACATCATCATTGTTAAAAATACCGAATGGCGATGGGCTGCGAGATCTGCTTTTAGAAGAATGTAATAGAAAAGCGGGGCCTAGAACAACACTTAAAGACGCATATAACTTTGCAGAACGGTCTTTACCAAATTTCAATGAGTTTTTGGAAAAATGCTTTACAGTCACAGTAGTCAATTCATGGCAGGAAAGCATCTTTAAATATGTGTGGAGTCGAATTTATACAACAAATATCGACAACGTATTGGACGTGGCTATTCAGCAGGCTAAAGCAAGGGGCGTTATAAGTGCCGAGTTTCAAGCTTTTAATTATACTGAGTCACAGCTAGCCAATAATTCTATTGGCACCATTCCTGTAGTAAGTATTCATGGAACTATTAAAAAACAAGCAGATGGTTTTATTTTTTCAAATGAAGAATATGGAAATGCATCCAGTAAAACTCTCGACTGGCAAAATGAACTTGCAGCAAAAATTATGGCCGGTGGAGTCGTAGTTGTTGGTAATCAGTTTGACGAAGCAGATATTGACGCACACCTAGCGGCTAGAAAAAATGTTTACGGTAATACGTTGGGTGCAAAAAATTGGATAGTAATGCCAAACCCAGATGACATCAAACGTGAAAATTATATAGCAGCGGGCTTTGATGTGATCGATGCGAAAGCTGAAGAATTTTTCAACGTGATATATTCAAGTCTTCGCCCTCGATCTATAGACGAGATAATTACGGAATCAGTGCCATTAATACAAAGGTCCAGAATTGCTCTAAAAGCAAAGGTTTGGTTCAAAGAGGCATTCAATCCAGTTCTTCAAGAACTCGAAAGAGCAAGGTTGATGACTGGAATATTAAGACATTTTTTGGCTGGCGCACACCCAGATTGGTTCTATATAGCTAATTCAACTCATGCGATTACATCAAAAACAAGTGACTTGATTAGTTATATTAGCGTGCGTCTTCAAGATAAATCAGAAGGTGTAACAATAATCAATGTTGTCGGCTCAAGTGGTTCAGGGAAAACAACAGCTATTCGTGCTTCTTTACAGAGTTTAGTAACAACATATCCATATATTTACGAATACGATTCGTCTAATGGAATCGATGCAGATTTGTTATTCCAGATAATTAGTGGTTTTACATCAACCTCAATAATAGTTTTTTATTCGGCTGCTGAGTATTACTATGCTGTGAATCTGATTGTTAATCGATTAAAGGATAAAAAACTTCCTCATTGTTTGTTCTTGCTTGAGGATAGACTTAGCGATTATAAAAAAAATTTTCATCAGCTAGATGAAAGTAAAGAGTTTCTGAGCTCATTTACAGTAGGGAGACTAACTTTCCCTGATGCGATGGCTATAGCTCAAAAAATGGAAGAGCACGGACTGAATATTGAAAACTTCTCTGCGCTTCCTGTTGCAAAGCGAGCAGGTTTGATTCTCGATAAAGAAGCAGGTTATGGTGGGGATCTTCTGTCAGCTTTATATTCATTGACTACGCATGAAAATCTTGAAGAAAAGATTTATCAGGACTATCACTCGGTAAAAGATATTTTGGCAAGACAAGTTCTTGACATTGTCTCGATTATGAATTCTTTCGGTTTTCCTACCCCTATTAAATACGTCGCCGGTTTTCTGAATATTGCTGTAGAGAAAATTATCGATCGTTTAAATTCTGATTTGGATGGGGTGGTAATTTGCCCGCTTGGATCGATGCGGCTCAGCTGTAGGCACCAAATTATTGCCACTTATTATTTTGAGAACTGTATTGCAGGAAAAGGAGATGTAGATTTTATCGTTGGAATCCTTAAGTATTTATCATCTCAGTTTTCTATTGATGATATTAAGTATCACCCGATTGCATATCAAATGTACAAGCATGTTATTTCGAACAATTTCTTGTACGATAAATTTTTCCCAGCTGCCAGCAAAAAACAAGATACGGAAAAAACTTATCACGAAGCGCAAAAAGTATTTGGAAAAGATGGTGTCTTCTGGCTCCATTTTGGTCGATATTATAGAAAAATTGGAATGCTGGACAATGCAATTGACTGTTTCAGAACTGGGTTGACACACTATGATTCATTTCAAACACGTCATTCGTTGGGAACTGCCTTGCTCGACAAATATATTGAGTCAAATTGTGCTGATGAATTAGTGTATGAAGAGGGGGTAAATATATTGGATTTGGAAAGAATTGCTAGAGGATCGTCGGATGCGTATCCAACATCAACGATGAGCAGATTGCTTTTAACAATAATTAAAATCAAACCTCAACATAAAGATGCATTGCCCCGTTTAAAAAACTGTATAAATTTTGGAATTGAACACTTTAAAGATGATGAACACTTTAAACGTACTTTTAAGGAATATTTGTCATTAAGAAAATAAAGAGGAATTAAGGCAGGCTTGCAGGTGGCGTTTGCACCGCAGCCCTTTGCGCTGTATCGTATTGATACGTCAATGAAGGAGAGTAACCGTGCAAGCTATTCGTTATGAAGCCAAGGTGAGCGCCGATCATATTTTGCATATCCCGACACCCGACCTTCCAGAGGGTACGGTGGCAGAGGTGATTGTCCTTGTGCGACAGCGTTCGAGCCAGATCAATCCTGACTGGACCCGGCATTTCGGAAAATTCGCCCGTTTCGACAGCGTGGATGCGGTCAATCGCTATGTGGACGAATTGAGGGAAGATTGAACATGTGGCTCCCGGATGCAGTGACCAATCGCACAATTTATCTTGATGCCAATGTTTTTATTTACGCTTTTGAAAGTACGCTCCCACCATTCGGGCCGCTCTCGCCGCTACGCGATGTTTTTCATCTGATTCAGCAGGAGAAAACCTGGGCGCGCACCAGTCAGATTACGCGAGCGGAAGTGTTGGTACACCCCTTGCGGCAAGGGAATAAACCGCTTGTCGCACTATATTCGGATTTGCTGTCTGGAACGGCAATGATCGGCATGGATGCGGTATCATCCGCCGTTGTCGATCGCGCCGCACACCTTCGCGCCAGCCACAACCTTCGTCTCGCGGATGCCCTTCACCTGGCTACTGCTATCGAATCCGGCTGCGATGCCATGATTACCGCTGACAAGCGTCTGGCTGCCTGTAACGCCTTGATGAAAATGCTCTTGATCGAAACCTTGAGCGCATTGTGATGTCATTGCGCGATCTTGTGTTGATGACCGAATGGACGACGCGGTTGCCGAATGAGTTTCTTGGCGTGAAATTTGCAGCTTCACTGGGGACAGTATCAATATGACCGACTATCCGCCATCCCTGCCGCCGCTGTTGATCCACCTGCTCAAGGGCGTGCTGTATCGCGAGCAGATGCCCAATCGCTGGCAGGAATTGCTGCACCTTGAGAGCCAGGTTCGCGACTACTTGTCGGTGATCGGCCTGGAACTCGACCTGGATGACGCCGAGGGCTACGCCTACCTGCGTCAACGCGAGGCACGCGACGATGAAGATCTGCCCAAACTGGTCAGCCGCCGCCCCCTGAGCTACGCCGTCAGCCTGCTGTGTATTCTGTTGCGCAAACGGTTGATCGAAGCCGATTCGGGCAATGGCGAATTGCGCACCATGATTACCCGCAGCGAAATCATCGACCGGGTGCGCACTTTTCTGCCGGAAAGCAGTAACGAGGCACGCATTGAAGAACAGATCGACAGCCACATCCGCCGGGTCGTGGAAATGGGTTTCCTGCGCGAACTCAACGATCAGCCCGACACCTATGAAATACGCCGCGTGCTGAAAGCCTTTGTCGATGCCGAGTGGCTGGAAAATTTCAACGAACGCCTGGAGGAGTACCGCAGCCATGCCCTCGACTGAATTCGACATGTTCAAAACCCCGGGATTTCGCCTCGAACGCTTCGAGGTGTTCAACTGGGGCACCTTTGACCAGCGCGTCTGGCGCATCGAACCCAACGGAGAAAATGCGTTGCTGACGGGCGACATCGGCTCGGGCAAATCCACGCTGGTGGATGCGTTAACCACCTTGCTGGTTCCCGCACACCGGGTGGTGTTCAACAAGGCCGCCGGCGCCGAGACGCGCGAACGCAGCCTGGCCTCATATGTGCGCGGCTATTACAAGAGCGAAAAGGACGATGAGCGCCTGGCCGCCAAGTCCGTGGCGCTGCGCGGACTGGGCAGCTATTCGGTGATTCTGGGCTGTTTCCGCAACGACCATTTCAACGAGACCGTGACGCTGGCTCAAGTGTTCTGGATGAAGGACGACAAGGGGCAGCCTGAGCGTTTTCATCTGGTATCGGAACGGGAACTCTCCATCGATGCGGATTTTTCAGGCTTCGGCGCAGACATTCAGGATCTCAAAAAACGGCTGCGCAAGATGGAGGCGGTCACGCTGCACGACAACTTCCCGGCTTACGGGGATGATTTTCGCCGCCGCATGGGGTTGGGCAGCGAACAGGCGCTGGATTTGTTCTATCAGACCGTGTCGATGAAAGCCGTGTCCAACATCACCGAGTTTGTGCGTTGCCACATGCTGGAAGACCCGGACATCGAACCGCGCATCATCGAACTGTGTCGCCTGTTTGACAATCTCAACGCCGCGCACGAATCCGTCCTCAAAGCCGAAGGGCAAATCACCCGACTCACGCCGCTGGTGCACAACTGCAACGCTCACGCCCAACTGACGGCCAGCGCGGCTGAATCTGAACGGCTGCGGGCCGCGCTCCCCGCCTGGATTGCACAAAAAAAGCAGGGGCTGCTGGAGGACATGATTGCCCGCTTCAATCTGGACATTCTCCGGCTGGAAGATGAAGCGAGACAACAGCAAACGGCAATAGACCAATCTCACGATCAACAAAGCGATCTTAAACAGGCCATCGCCGACAACGGCGGACGACGCATCGAAGAAATCAAGGGGCTGATTTCGCAACTGGAAAAAGAGCGTGAACGCCGCAAAAAGGCCTACGACGAATATGCCAGTGCCTGCCAGCAACTCGAACTGCCGCGTGCGCAGTGCCTGGATACTTTCCATGACAATCGACGCCGTGCCGCAGCCCTCAAACAGGATATCGATGCGAACAAGGCGAAACTGACGGAAGAACGCGACCAGATCAAAGTCGCCATCCACGCCATAGACAGCCAGTGCAAGATACTGGTGGATGAAATCCACTCGCTGAAGCTGCGCAAATCAAACATCCCCAGCCCTATGCTGCGCCTGCGTGAGACGCTTTGCGAGGCGCTGTCCATTGCTGACACCGAACTGCCTTTTGCGGGTGAATTGATCCAGGTACAAAGCCGTGAAAGCGCATGGGAAGGCGCGATTGAGCGGGTGCTGCACGGTTTCGGTTTATCGCTGCTGGTGGGTGATGCGCATTATGCTGCCGTCTCAAGCTATGTGGACCGCACCCATCTGGCCGGACGCCTGGTGTACTTTCGCATCTCGGACGAGGAACGACAGGCGCCGATGCTGGCAGCGCAAAGTCTGGCCAACAAACTTGAGATCAAGGCGGACAGTTCGTCCTATCAGTGGCTGATGGTTGAGTTGGCGCGCGGCTACGATTATCTGTGCAGCGATAACCTGGACGAATTCCGCCGCCATCCCAAAGCGCTGACCCGTCAGGGGCAGATCAAGTCGGGCGGGGTGCGTCACGAAAAAGATGACCGCAACCGCATTGACGATCGCAGTCGCTTCGTGTTGGGCTGGAGCAACGAGGGGAAGATACGCGCACTGGAAGCGAAGCTTGGCGATCACCAGACCGAGGGGCACGCGCTGCTCAAACAGCTTGAAGAAACCGATGCCGCTTTGAAGGTTCTGGACAAGCACCAGGCCGCGCTGCTCGAACTGTTGCGTCCCGCCGAGTTTTCCCTGATCGACTGGACGCAGACGGTGGCGCAGATTCATCAATTGCAAGAGGAGATGCATGAGCTTGAGCAAAGCTCGGATATTCTGCGCTCGCTGAACGAGCGCCTTGAGACCGTCATCCTGCAAATCAGGGAATCCAACCTTAAACTGGCTGAATTGCAAGGCAGAATCGGCGGTAAAAAGACCGAACATGTCAACGCGCAAGCAGATTTAGTCGATGCCGGCCATATTCTTGAGCAACTGCCCGAAAAAGCGCGCGACATCTGTTTTGCCGGTCTTGACAAGTTACCCGCAGAAGCGCTGGAAGGCAAACCGCTCAATACACCCAGACAATGTACCGACGCAGAAACACAAGTGCGTAACTGGCTGCTCAATCGCATCAAAAAAACGCGCGATAAAGCCGAAATAACTTCCGGCCAGATCATCGTTGCCATGCAACAGTATATCGCCGCCTACCCTGCGGATTGCCGCGAGGTGCATGCCAGTCTGGATTCCGCAACTGAATTTCAGCGCATGCTCAAACACCTGATGGCTGAGGACTTGCCGCGCTTCAAAAGCCGCTTCAAGGAACTGCTCAACAAAAACACCATCAACGAAGTCGCGCTGCTGCAAAACAAGCTGGACCAGGAATCGCGCACCATCCAGAACAAGATCGACACCATCAACCGCTCGCTCAAGCAGATTGAGTACGATTCAGGATCGTACATACAACTGATACCCGATCCCGATCCGGACATGGAAATCCGCCAGTTCAAGGAAGACTTGAAAGGCTGTCTGGCCAACACGCTGACGGGCGCCGACGATGAGCTTTATACCGAACACCGTTTTGCCCTGGTCAAAAAAATCATCGACCGCTTCAATGGCCGGCAGGACACCACCAATGCGGATCGCAGCTGGATGCGCAAGGTGACGGATGTGCGCAACTGGTATCGTTTTTCGGCCAGCGAACGCTGGAAGGAAGACGGCACGGAGAAAGAGTTTTACTCGGATTCGGCGGGCAAATCAGGCGGCCAGAAAGAAAAGCTGGCTTATACCATACTGGCCTCCGCGCTCGCCTATCAATACGGCATAGACCAGCAGAGCCGCGCCACGCGAGCTTTCCGCTTTGTGATGATAGACGAGGCATTCGGGCGAGGTTCGGACGAATCTGCGCGCTACGGCCTGGAACTGTTCGGCAAGCTGGGCCTGCAATTGCTCATCGTCACGCCGCTGCAAAAAATCCACGTCATCGAAAACTACGTGCGCTCGGTTCATCTGGTCCACAACCAGGAGGGTAAAAACTCCATGATCCGATCGCTGACCATCGCCGAATACCGCGAGGAAAAAGCGCGCAGCGGCATCAGAGGACAGAAGGCAGAAGACAGATGACAGAGGATTTGTCGCGGCTCAGCCGCATCTATAATTGGTGTGCCGCTTTGCGGCACTCGACGATCTGTCTTCCGTCTTCTGTTTTCCGTCTTCTGTCTTCTGTCATCTGACATGATTACCCCGCAAGACATACGCGCCAAGGCGCAGCGGTACTGGAGCAGTTATGCCTATCACCGCCTGTGCCTATCCGGCGCGCCCTGGCAGGCACTCGACATCCCGTTCGGCAAGCCGGCCGGCCGTGAATTGCTGAATGAATTCGCCAGTATCGGCAAATCCTTGCAGGAACTCAAGGCCTCATCCAAAGCCACGCTGGGATACGGCTACCGGATTGATTTCGAGCCTGTGTCGCATCGCCAATTGGGCGAGCAGCATTTGCCCGGCAGGATTTATTTTGAAACAGAACAGGATTTTTTACGCTTCATCGGAAAACTTCGCGAGGCAACGCAATTCAAGCAACTGGCGCTGCAAACCGTCGGGCGACACCCTGCCCTGGCCTGCATATTGCACGACAAGCCGCGCCATCTGGCGGACAATCTGGCGAGTTGGCACAAGCTGCTGGACGTTGTCGACTGGTTCATCGCACACCCGAGACCGGATATTTATATCCGCCAGATTGACCTGCCCGACATCGACAGCAAATTTATCGAGCAGCACACCACGCAACTGACCGTTTTGCTGGATGCCCTGCTGCCCCCGTCCGCCATTGAATGTGAAGCCAATAAATTCGAGCAACGCTATGGCCTGCGTTATGACCAGCACCTGATTCGCTTCCGGCTGCTTGATCCTGCGATTACGCTGTCAGGACTTACCGACCTCACGTTGCCTTTGGCGGATTTTTGCCGCCTTGAACTGGACGTGGACTGTGTGTATGTCACCGAAAACAAAGTGAACGGGCTGGCCTTTCCGGCTGCGCCAAAAAGCATGGTCATCTTTTCATTGGGTTACGGTATAGGCAGCTTAGCCCAGGCGGACTGGTTAAAAACCAAACGCATCGTTTACTGGGGCGACCTGGACACGCACGGTTTTGCGATTCTGTCCCGTTTTCGCGAAATATTCCCGCATGTTGAATCGATGCTGATGGATAGCGCGACGCTGGCAGCCAATCGCAGCCTGTGTGTCACGGAAGCCTCTCCCGTGAAAGAAATTCCGGCCTGTTTGACCGACACGGAACGCGCCACCTGCGCCGCACTGTTATCACCCGAGGGTATCGCACTGCGACTTGAACAGGAGCGCATCCCCTTCGGGCAGATAGCAGCCTGCTTGCGCACGAAGTCGGGTTAATGCCGCAAGGGCATTGATGGAACTACTAAACATTATCCAAGGCTTGAAAGAACTAAGCCTAAGATTCTGTTTATCCCACAGAATATAAGCGATGAGGCTATTCCTGAACGAAAACCCGACCTACCTACTCTCCCCGCAAGCGGTGGAAAGGAACACGGTCTTGCTGCGCGAGTTTTACGTTAAACGAATTTGTCGGGAATATCGCTCCCGTGCTATCCTCGGCAACTTTTAACAGATTGAATATACATGTCCGTTTCCATCAAGACCCCTCAGGAAATCGAGAAAATGCGCGTCGCCGGCCGACTGACCAGCGAAGTGCTCGATTACATCGGCCCGTTCGTCAAGGCCGGCATCACCACCAACGAGCTGGACCGACTGTGTCACGACCTGATCGTCGATGTGCAGCAGGCCATCCCCGCGCCGCTTAACTACGCGCCCGGAGGACACACGCCTTACCCGAAATCCATCTGCACCTCGATCAATCACCAGATCTGCCACGGCGTGCCGAGCGACAAGGTGCTGAAAAACGGCGACATCGTCAATCTCGACATCACCGTGATCAAGGACGGTTATCACGGCGACAGCAGCCGCATGTTCTATGTCGGCGAACCCTCGATCCAGGCAAAACGCCTGTGCGAGACCACTTATCAGTCCATGTGGCGCGCCATCCGCAAGGTCAGGGCGGGCGCCTATCTGGGCGATATAGGCCACGCGATTCAGAGCTTCGTCGAACCGCTGGGCTACAGCGTAGTGCGCGAGTTTTGCGGTCACGGTATCGGCGCAAATTTCCATGAAGAGCCGCAAGTGCTGCATTACGGTCGCCCGAAAACCGGCTTAAAGCTGGAAGCCGGCATGGTGTTCACCATCGAGCCGATGATCAATGCCGGAAAAAAAGACATCAAGCAACTGAATGATGGCTGGACGGTGGTGACGCGCGACCATAGCCTGTCAGCCCAATACGAACACACCATACTGGTGACCGAGACCGGCTTTGAAGTGCTGACCCTGTCCGCCGGCTGTCCCGCCCCGCCCCCGTTGTAGGTTAGCCGTCATGCCGGATCAACGCTGTGACATGATTGAGCTTCGCGATTCATTGCGCCGGGACAGGCTGGCCCTTGAACAAGCTTTTCTGCAACACGGCAAAGCGGCACGTCTGCTCAAAGCGCACAGCGAACTGATAGACCGGCACTTGCGCCTCATCTGGCAACAGATGGATTTGCCGGAAAACCTGGCGCTGATCGCGGTCGGCGGTTACGGGCGTGGCGAGCTGTACCCCAAGTCGGATATCGACCTGCTGATCCTGCTGGGCGGCGAACCCGATGAAGCCTTGCAGATCAAACTGCACGAACTGGTGGCGCTGTTGTGGGACATCGGCCTGGAAGTCGGCCACAGCATCCGCACCGTCGCTGAATGCACCGAGGAATCAAAAGATATCACGGTGCAGACCAATCTGCTCGAAGCGCGTCTGCTGTGTGGAAATTCGCCCCTGTTCGATCAGTTGCACACAACGGTTGCGGAAAATCTTGATCCGCGCGAATTTTATAAAGCCAAACTGCACGAGCAACAGGTGCGTCATGCCCGCTTTGACGACGCAGATTTCAATCTTGAGCCCAATCTCAAGGAAAGCCCGGGCGGCCTGCGCGATCTGCAAACCATTACCTGGATCAGCCGCGCGGCGGATCTGGGTACAGGCTGGTCGGACCTGGCCAGCGCCGGACTGATAAGCCGTTCGGAAGCACGCCAGATCGCGCGGCACGACGCCTTGCTGCAGACGCTGCGCACGCGCCTGCATTATCTCGCCCACCGCCGTGAAGACCGTTTGATGTTCGACTTTCAGACCGCCCTTGCAGAACAAATGGGCATCGTTGCCTCGGCAAACCGGCGGGCCAGCGAGCATTTAATGCAGCGCTATTACCGCACCAAACTTGCGGTGCGCCAGTTCAATACCATTTTGCTGCAAAACCTGCATGACTATCTGTTCCGCGAAACGCCTCCGCAGCGCGCACTGAACGAGCGATTCCGCATCATCGGCGACTTGCTGGAAATACGCGATGAACAGCTGTTCGAACACAATCCGGAGGCGATCTTCGAGCTTTTTTTAATCATGCAGCGCAACCCCGAACTGACCGATCTCACCGCGAAAACCTTGCGTGCCTTGTGGCGTGCGCAACCGCATATCGACGCTGCGTTTCGCCGCAACCCGCACAACCGGGCGCAATTCATGGCAATCCTGCGCCAACCGCAAGGGGTTAACCACGCACTGCGCCGCATGCGCCAATACGGCATACTGGGACGCTATATTCCCGCCTTCGGACGCATCGTAGGGCAGATGCAGCACGACCTGTTTCACGTCTTCACGGTGGACGAACATATCCTGATGGTGGTGCGCAATCTGCGCCGTTTTGCGCTGCCCAAACACGCGCACGAACTCCCGCTGTGCAACAAACTGATGAGCGAGTTTGCAAGACCTGAAGTGCTGTATATCGCGGGACTGTTCCACGACATCGCCAAGGGGCGCGGCGGCGATCATTCGCAACTGGGTAAAAAGGACGCGCGCCTGTTTTGCACGCACCACGGTTTGAGCCGGGACGACAGCGATCTGGTGGTGTGGCTGGTCGAACAGCATCTCACCCTGTCTGCCACGGCGCAAAAACAGGATCTGGGCGACCCTGAAGTCATTGCCTCATTTGCCGGGAAAATCAGAAACGAGCGCTATCTGGTCGCGCTGTATCTGCTGACCGTGGCCGACGTACAGGGTACCAGCCCGAAAGTATGGAACGCCTGGAAGGCCAAACTGATGGAAGACCTGTTCCATCTGACGCGCCGTTATCTGAAGGTGGGCGCCTCCGCCAACCATCTGGCGGAAATCCGCACCCAGGCCGCCGCCACACTGAATTTATATGCCATTGCACCCGAGTCCTACCGTCTGCTTTGGGCGCAACTCGATGACAGCTATTTTCTCGACCATGAAGCACAGGAAATCGCCTGGCATAGTCGACTGCTTGCTTTCCGGGTCAACAACACCACGCCTGTCGTCAAGACGCGCCTGAGTCGCGCCGGAACCGGCCTGCAGGTGATGGTATATTGTCCGGACCAGCGTTATCTGTTCGCGCGCATTTGTGCGTTTTTTTCACGCATGCACTACACCATCGTCGAGGCCAAGATCCACACCACCCAGCATGGTTACGCGCTGAACAGCTTTCAGATCATGGAAGTCACCCGCAGCGAAATGGCCTACCGCGACCTGATGAACTATATCGAATTTGAGCTGACCCAGAAAATCGTACAGGCCAAGCCGGTAGAGCCCATCGCAGCAGGACGTGTCAGCCGGCAACTCAAGCATTTCCCGATCAATACCAAAATCAATATCGAAAAAGACCGCCACGGCATGTACGTGCTCTCGCTGATTACCGGCGACCGCCCCGGGCTTCTGGCACGCCTGGCACAAATGCTCGACAAACACGACATCCACCTGCACCGGGCCAAGATCAACACGCTGGGAAGTCGTGCCGAAGATGTGTTCTGGATCAGCGGTGCAATTCTGGACAACCCGCAGGAATCCAGCGCATTCCTTAACGAATTGCTGGAAAAACTCTAATCCTGTTTCAATTGTTTTGACAGTTTTAACATGCCTGACTGGTGCGGTGACTCATCTGCCTGAGCGTCTTTCGATACAGGCGGTTCAACCTGTTCAGCGATGCCCGCCTGTTTGACTGATTGAACAGAGCGCTCATTGATCCAGTAATAGCCGAGCAGAACCGCCATCGATAGCAATCCCAGCGCCTTGCCCGTCTTGATCAGACGCGAGACTTTGCGCTGCCGCGCACTCATCAGAAGCGGCGCCAGTTCAATGCGCGATTGCTCAACTGACGAAGTTAACCGTCTGGTTTCCTGTTCTTCAAATTCGGCCAGTTGCCGCGCCTGTTGTGCGGCCTGTTTTTCCAGCAGCAACTTTTCCTGAGCCTGTACGATCGCCATTTGCTCGGCTGAAATATGTTCGGCAGCCGCCGCCCCGGCCTGTTCCTCGGCCCTTCTGCGCTGCTCCGTGGCAACCAGCAGTTGTTGTTCAGCCGCCAACTTCAATTGTTGCTGGGAGAGCAATTGTTGCTGTTCTATCAGCCTTTGCGAGGCCGCTTGTTCTGCCTGTTCTGCGGCAGCGGCCAATTCCGCCGCCGCCTGAAGTTCCAGCAACTGGGCCCGGTGCCTCGCCTGCTCGGCTTCGAGAGCACGCTGCTGCTCCGCCATGCGTTGCGCGCCGGTTTTGGCAATCTCCTCGGAGGTTGCTTCGATTTGCCGCTCGATCTCGCCAATTCGTTCATCCGCCTCGCGTTGGGCGGATTCTTCAAAACGCAACTTTTCCTGCTCTGCATCAATCGCACGTTGCTCAGCCTCAATACGGGCTTGTCTGGATTGCGCGTTTTTTTCCGCAATCGTCAGCTTATAGGACAGGGCTTCCTGCAGAGTACACTCCCTCTCCGTCAGTTGCTGCGTTTGCCTGGCCAGCTGATTTTCCATCCGCTCGCGTTCAGCTGCTGCAATGCGGGCATCCTCGGCAATTTTTTCGCGTTCACGCGTGGCGAACATGGCGGCTTCTTCACAACGAATCCGCTCCTGTTCGGCCAGCGCCGCTTTGCGCAACGCCGCCTCATGCGCTACGGCAAGGCTCAACGCATGCTGCTCTGCGGCAATCTTTACCTGCTCGGCCTCACATGCCCGCTGTTCAGCCGCGATGCGCGACTGCATGACAGCGACCGCCTCCTTTTCAAGCGCTGCCCGCTGCTCCTGATGCAACTGCAATTCGCGCTCCTGCACCAGATGCAGCTTTTCCTGTTCAAGCAACTGCAAAGCCGTCTGCTCGCGCTCCCGAGTTGACAAGCGGACTTCCTCGGCAATCTGCGCACTTTGCTGTGTTGCAGCGAGTGCAGACTCTACATGACGAATTTTATCCTGCTCTACCTGAGCCAACTGACGCAGTACCATTTCATGTTCTCGTGCCAACCGCTGAGCCTGCTGTTCAGCGACAATTTTCAACTGTTCCGCCTCGCTCGCCGCATTTTCAGCCTTAATCCGCGCCTGGGTCGCCCGCATCGACTCGTCCAGGCGCGACTGTTTTTCCGACAACGCAGCCTGCAAGGTGCGCTCCAGTTCAAACTTTTTCCCCTCGTCTCCAGCCAGCTGATTTTCCATCTGTTCGCGCGCTACAGCCGCCTGATGGGCGAGTTCGGCAACATGTGTGCGTTGCTGCATGGCCGTTATCGCCGATTTTTCGCGGAGCATCCGTTCCTGTTCAGCTTCGGCTGCCACAAGCTGAGCCGCTTCATGCGCACGCGCCGCCAGCTCGGCCTCCCGCTCAGCGGCTATTCTTGCCTGTTCCGCCGCACACGCCTGTTGTTCCGCTGCAACCCGCGCCTGCAAGGCTGCATTCGCCTCCGCCTCAAGCGATACTCGAAGCAGTTGCTGCGCCTGCAACTCGGACTCGTGCGTCAGGCGCAACTGAGCTTGCTCAGCCAGTTTCAAACTCGTTTGCTCATTTTCAACGGCGATCTGACGAGCGGCTTCTTCGAGTTGCTCACGTTGCCCTGTCGCAATCAAGGCCCGCTCTTCACTGCGGATTTTCGCCTGCTCAGAATCGCACGCCCGTTGCTCGGCAGCCGTACGTTCCTGCACGGCGGCAAGCGCCTCGGCCTCCAAAGCAGCTCGCAGAGCCAGTTGCTCAAGCAATCGGCGCTCATGGGTCAGTCGTTCCTGTTCCCGTTCAGCCAGCTGCCATGCCATCTGTTCGCGTTCCAGAACGACCAGACGGGCGGATTCGGCAATTTGCTCTTGTTGCTGTATGGCTGCCAGAGCAGACTCTTCAAGGCGAATTTTTTCCTGTGCTGCTTCAACAAGCTGACGTTGTGTCGCCTCATGTGCAAGAGCCAGTTGGCTTGCCTGCTGCTCTGCGGCAATTCGTAACTGTTCTGCCTCGCAAGCCTGATGTTCCGCTGCCAGACGTGATTGCAGCGCCTCTGCCGCCTCAGCCATCAAGGCGTCGTGCAGCGCTTGCTGTGCCTGCAACTCGCGCTCATTTTCCAGACGCTGCTGCTCGCGCTCAATCAGGTGTCTTGCCATCTGTTCGCGCTCTTCAGCGAGCCGCCTGGCTTCTCTGCCAATCTGTTCCAACTGATTTACCGCGATGATGGCCGCTTCTTCGCTTTGAATTTTTTCCTGTTCGGCTTCAGCCGCCTGCCGTTGCGCCTGTTCATGCGACAAAGCCAGCTGCCTTGCCTGTTGTTCAGCGGCAATTTTTAATTGTTCGGCCTCACAGGCCTGCTGTTCCGCCTCAAGGCGGGCCTGCACCGCCACACTCGCCTGTTCTTCAAGTGCTGCACGTTGCTCCAGCTGCTCCAGCAATTCACGTTCGTTCGCCAGACGCAACGCTTCCTGTTCATCCAACTGCGCTGCCAGCTGTTCGCGTAAAACAGCTGCCCCGGTAGCGGCTCTGGCGACTTCGGCCTGTTTACGCGCTGCGACAGCGGCGACGGCTTCGCTGCGGATGCGTTCCTCTTCCAGACGGGTCGCTTCTTGCACTTCAGCAATTCGCAGTTTGGCCATATTCTCGGCACGCAACAAAGCCTGCTCATGAGCCTGCCTGGCTTCGCTCATTTGCTTCTGTAAGGCTGCCGTCGCCAAGGCTTCGGCGTGAATCTGGTCTTCCTTTTGTTTGAGTGCCAGCCTCTCAGTACCGGCCCGCAGCTTGACAATATTCAAGGCGCGAATTGCAGCCTGCTCCTGCTCTTTCGCATCCTGATTGGCACGTTCGTTAAGCTGGCGCATTGTTTCGGCGATTTCCTGCGCACGCACCTCCATTTCAATGCGTTGATTGTCCGATTCGATTGCCTGCAATTGGGCCGCCATCCTGGCTTCAATTGCCGCTATGGCACGCGTCTCCGCCTCAAGCTGCGTCTGAGCAACATGCAGCGCCTCGGTTTCCAGCGCAATTCGCTGCAATGCCTCTTCAGCAGCCTGTTCGATCACCGATGTTTTTTGTTGTGCTGTGGCAATCAGGGCCTGCTCTGCCTGCAAGCCATGCTCGATGATCAACTTTTCATTAGCCAGGGATTCGGCGCGCAACTGTGCAGCCTGCAAGGCTGCATTCTGGAGCTGCAATTTTTCCAGCAGATGCTGGCGGGCCAATTGCTCCGCCTGCTCGCGCTGCTGCTCGGCTTCCAGCAATCCCGCCTCGATATGAAGCTTTTCTTCAGCCGCACGCTGCGCCAGTTGCGCCGCCAATATGCGCTCGTTTGCCGCACTTATCGCCTGCGCCTCGACCTGCAACTGCAATTCCAATGCCAGCGTTGCCTGCATTTCGAGTTCTGCGCGCTGCTGTGCAAAAATCAGCTGATCTCGCCCGGTCGACACTTTCTGGGCCGCCGCCTGCAAGGCCAGACTTTCGCTTGCCACTCGCTCATTTGCATCATGCGCCTCCTGCAACAACAGAGCATGCGTCTGTTCATGCTGCTCGGCCGCTTTTTTATCGGCGTCAATCCGCGCCCGCAATAACTGGGCTGTTTCCTGTTCGGCTGTTATTTTGCGTTCCGCCTCAATGCGCGCATTGGCCTCGACTTGCACCCGTTGTTTCGCTGCTTCATAGGCCAGGCGCTCATGCTGTACGCGCGCATCGGCAGCGGCCTTTGCCTGCTCATCGGCATGACTGCGCTGAATCGCCAGATCGACTGCCGCTTTTTCTGCTTCCGCCCGCGCCACCGCAGCCTGTTCGGCGTCACGCTCGGCCTGTAATCTGGCTTCGAGTTCGGCAATCGCGTATGACTCGGCTTCAGCCCTCGCCGCATGCGCCTCAACCACTGCCTGCTCGGCCAGTTGCCTTGCGCTGAGCAGCGCAATGGCTTCCTGCTCTTTCCTGACCTTTTCCTGCAACAGTCGTGCAATCGTAAGATCAGTGCTGGTCTTTTCCCGAGCAAGGCCGGCAGCCTGCTGTTCGAGTCGGCTGCGACTTTCTGCAGCTTTTGCCGCATCGCGCTCAGACTCAAGCCGCTTGCCGATTTGCTCCATCTCGTATTGCTCGCTATCGGCTCTTTCCTGCGCAAGGCGCAACACCTCGGCCTCGCTTTCAACGCGCAAACTCGCAGCTGCACTCAACTGAGCCTCGATTTGCAACTTTTCCTCAGCCTGGCTCAGCAGCAATTGCTCCCTTGCCATGCGCTCACTCACAACCTGCTCGATTTGCGCCTGCAACCTGTCTGCCTTAACCCGGATGGCACGAATTTCGGCTTCGGCACGCTGTTGTGCCGCCAGTTCCGTCTGGTATTGTTGCTCGACCAATTCCTGCAACTCACCTTCGGCACGAATCTTGTTGTCAGCCGCCGCACGTACAATCTGTTCCGCCTGCAAACGTTGCGTCAATTCCTCCTGAGCCCGGCGCTCGGCAAGCACCCTGGCCTGATTTTCTTCTGTCAGCCGTTTTTCCAGCAGCAGCTTTTCCTGCAATTCCTCCGCCAGCTGCTTCTCCACTTCCATGCGGGCCTGCGCAAGCTCTGAGAGCCGAGCCTCTTCCTGACACTTGGCTTCCAGTTGAGCGATCAACTCCATTTCCATTTTCACACGGGCTTGTGCGATGGCGCGCGCATGGGCCTCGGCACGCGCACGCGCCTGCGCGGAAAATCCGGCCTGCGTTTCGGCCTCCTGATGTGCCCGGGCTTCCTGTATGGCTTGAGACTGGGCGCGATGCTCCTCGCTATCGTTACCAACCAGGCGGAATTTGTTAGGTGGTGACATGCTGTTGCCTCATCTTGTGGATCGCTACGCGCTCACATATATATAACTTGCGCGACAATAGCAAGATAGCACTCATGCTGACAAGCGAAGTTCAGCAGAATGCGAAAAATCCCGGGTTTTATTGAAGTTATTTCTGATCGAGCATGAACATCTCGAATTCCACAGAGGACAGCGGTTTGCTGAAGTAATAACCCTGCGCCTCGTTACAGCCTTGCAGGCGCAGAAATGCCAATTGCCCGGCAGTTTCCACACCCTCTGCTATGGTCTGAAAACCCATGCTGCTGGCAAGCGTGATGATGGCCGTCACGATGGCCCGGCTCTCCGGGTCGTCTGAAATATCGCGCACAAAGGATTGATCTATCTTGAGCTTGCCGACCTTGAATTTTCTCAGGTAACTCAGGCTGGAGTAGCCCGTGCCGAAATCATCAATCGACATGCGGATGCCACGCGCATGCAAATCGTCCATCACTGCAATGGCCGCCAGCGGTGCATCCATCGCCACGCTCTCAGTCAGTTCAAGCTCGATATACTGAGGCGACAGATGAGCTTCTTCAAGAATTTGCATCACCAGTTGCGTCAGGTGTACATGCCTGAACTGAACTGCCGACAGATTCACCGATATCGTGATCGGCGACTGGCCGCTGTCCAGCCAGCGCCTGGCTTGTTGTACCGCTGTGCGCAGCACCCATTCACCTATCGCCAGTATTTGCCCGCTTTCCTCGGCTATCGGAATAAACTCCGCCGGCGATACCATTCCAAGCTCCGGATGTTGCCAGCGCAACAGCGCCTCCGCGCCTGTGACCCTGCCGTCCTGCATGGATAGTTGGGGCTGGTAGTGGAGTTGAAACTGCTGGCGCAGCAAGGCGTTGCGCAGTGCATTTTCTATCTGCAAACGTCGCGCCGAACGTGCCTGCATCTCGCTGGTAAAAAAACGAAAACAGTTGCGGCCGTCTTTTTTGGCACGATACATCGCCACATCGGCGCTTTGGTACAGTTTGTCGAAATCCGCGCCGTCTGTTGGGTACATGGCGATACCTATGGAAGGCGTCACCACCAGTTCGTATTGTTCGATATGGTAGGTCTGTGCAACCGTCTCCAGCAACGCTTTAGCTACCTGAGCGGCGGCATCCACATCCGTAGCGGGCAACACCAGAATGAATTCATCGCCACCCAGACGCGACAAGGTATCCTCTTCGCGAATCAGTGATTTCAGGCGCGCTGCCAACTGGATCAATAATTCATCCCCGACACGATGGCCCAGGGTATCGTTGATATTCTTGAAATGGTCAACATCCAGAAACAGCACCGCCAGTTGTGCGCCCGTTTGCTGCGCAAGGCTCACAGATTGAGCGACGCGCTCCTTTAACAGCATCTGGTTGGGCAGACCGGTCAGTGAATCAAAGTGGAAGAGTTGCATGATGCGCGCCTCGGTCTGCGCACGCTCAATCGCCAAACTTGCCAGATGCGCTCCACGCTCCATGCTAGCCATTTCAGCGGGCTGCGGACTGCGCGGTGCCGAATAATAAAGCGCAAAGGTACCCAGCACCTGCTGTTGTGTGGAAAAAATCGGCACGGACCAGCAAGCCGCCAACCCGTGATTCAGCGCCAGATCCCTGTAGTCCTTCCAAAGCGGATCGTGGGCGATGTCCGGCACAATGACCGTTTTTCCCAAGTAGGCAGCCGTGCCGCATGAGCATGCACGCTCCCCTATGGGGGAACCGTCGATGGCTTTGCAATAAGTTGGCGGCAAACTGGGCGCCGCGCCGTGTTCAAGATGTCGGCCATCCGGGCTTAACAGCAACACCGAACACAACATCCCCGGATACATTGCTTCATAACTGCCGGCCAGGCGGCTCAACAGCACCGTCAAGGACTCGCCCCTGGCCAGCAACTCCAGCACAGAGCGCTCGTTTTCACTCTGCAATTCCAGCCTTTTGCGCACCGCTTCGCGATCGAAATTGTCCAGCGCGAAACTGATGTCCATCGCCATCTCGATCAGCAGCTTTCGCGAGTCCTCATCGAAGGCGTTAGCTTCAGCGGAATAGAGGGTGAAAGCACCGACCGGCACCCCATTTCGATGCAACGGCAGCGAGGCCGATGCCCTCCAATCGAAATCCGCGCCGCGTTCATGCCAGGGTGCAGTGATTGGATCATGCTGAAAATCCTGACACCAGTACGGTTGATTATCGCGTATCGCAACACCCGTCGGACCGCGCCCGGCGGGCAGATCGGCATCCACCGAAATCTGTATGTCTTGCAGATATTCTGCACCCTCGCCGTAAAAGGCCACGGCTTTGACCTGCCGGCCTGCCTCATCGAGCAAGCCTATCCAGGCCATTTTCATGCCGCCGAACCGCACGGCATCCAGACATATCTGTGCAAACAACTCCGCTTCTGAGGTTGCGCGCACGATGGCCTGATTACACTGGCTCAACGCGGCATAAAGCTGGGTGAGCCGCTGAATTTTCGCGGCAGCCTCGTGCCGTTCGGTAATATCGCGAGCAATACCCAGCACCCCGATCAGCTCGCCTTCCATATCAAATATCGGCGATTTTACGGTTTCAACATAGGCCCGGTGCCCGTCATCGGCAAAGGTGATCCATTTCTCGCTAACGTCGGGTTTTTCTGCGATCATAGCCATGCGGTCATGTTCACGAAACGAGTCGGCCTGATCATGATCCAGAAAGTCATAATCAGACTTACCGACGATATCCACTTCTGCCGCACCAAAAAATCGCCCGAACATCCGGTTGCAGGCGAGATAAACGCCCGCCTCATCCTTGAGCCAGATCAGATCGGGAATAGCCTGCAAGATGGTGCTCAGCAGAAACTCTGCGCGTTGTCTGCTGCGTTCCAGTTTTTTAAGGGTCGGTTTCTTGAAAGGCTTCATGCCGGGTCGTAAGCGTCGAAAAAACGGTTCATGATAATATGGAAAGTCTATCAGACTTTTCGTTGGCTATAGCCCTTATGAGCATCGAACTTGAATGGTTTATTGGCGCCAAATCCGTATATATCGAGCCTGCACAAGTCATCTCGCTACAAGCAGCATGAGAATAGAATTCATCTTTTAGATAACCGGAACAGCCCGAGCACTTTTTTTCGCTTTAACGCTTTACCCGCACTGACAGTGTCTGAATGCTACCATGACTGTCAGCGAACCAATCGCCGGAGAACGCAAAAGACCGTAGCATTTCTGCAACATTACTTTCATATTATTTCATTGATGTTAAATCCAACAATAAACATTGCCTTACTGCGGCATGTCAGGTTCTGCAATATGACAAAACAAATCCCGATAGCCTTGTTTTCCGCGCTTTATTTTTCTCATCTCGCAATAGCCGCACCAACCCAGGAGACTCCGGGCGCCGATGACCCTGTTGCCACACTAAGCGGACAACAATCCTGGGGCATGTACGGCCAATTTACCGGCGTTGTCCAATCTCACGCGGGATTCGCATCGCCTTATCAGGGGCAAAACAGTTTAAATCCGGCCAACAGAGATGCCGAAACAACCGATCTCACGCTATTTGCCGGCGTGCGTATAGGGAATGGCGAGCTTTGGGTCAATCCGGAAATAGACCAGGGATTCGGTCTGAGCAATACCGTTGGGGTAGCCGGCTTTCCAAGTGGCGAAGCCTACAAGGTAGGCGCCAACACGCCCTATCTGCGCCTGCCCAGAGCGTTTTATCGCCAGGTCGTCAATCTGGGGGGGGAAGAGCAAACCATCGCCCCGGCGGCCAATCAGCTGGGACGCACTCAATCGGCAGACAACGTCATTCTGACGATAGGAAAACTTTCCGTCGTGGATATTTTCGATACCAACACCTACGCGCATGATCCCCGTTCGGATTTTTTGAACTGGTCAATTGTGGACTCAGGCGCATTCGACTATGCGGCCGATGCATGGGGATTCACCAAGGGCGCTTCAATTGAATGGACACAATCCAGATGGACCTTGCGCGGCGGATTTTTCGACCTCTCCACCATTCCGAATACCACCGTACTGGATCCTACCTTCAGCCAGCACGAATGGGTAGCCGAACTGGAAGAGAGACATCAATTGCACGGGCATCCCGGCAAGGTTAAGCTGCTGGGATTCGTCAATCAGGGAAATATGGGAAGTTACGCGGATGCCTTGCTGCTGGCCAGGCAAACCCACAGTACGCCGGACACTGCACTGGTTCGGCGTTATAGCTCGCGTCCGGGCGCTGCGGTCAACGTCGAACAGGAGCTATCCGCCGATCTGGGCGCCTTTGCCCGTGCCAGCATGAACAATGGCAGCAAGGAGGCTTTTGAATTTACCGAGATCAACCAGTCAGTCGCTGCGGGACTGTCTCTCAAGGGTGATCGCTGGGGGCGTCACGACGACACCGCCGGTTTATCGGTGGTAGCCAATGGCTTGTCCGGCAATGCCCGCAATTATTTTGCAGCCGGCGGAATGGGAATATTGATAGGAGACGGACAACTACCCCATTACGGTCTGGAAAAAATCATGGAAACCTATTACTCATATTCCGTCGATGCGATTGAGCATTTATTGCTTACACTCGATTACCAGTATATCGTCAATCCTGCTTATAACCGCGACCGCGGGCCGATCTCGTTCTTCGGCGCCCGCGTGCACAAGGAATTTTAACGAGGCAAGTCTGTCACTCATCTTTCAAAGCTTGAAAGGCAAACTCACCATGGCTGGAATAATTTTAACAACGGCGATTATTTTTGCATTTTTTGCAACCGATGCGGCTGCCGCCACACCCTCTGCATCGCCTGATTCCAGCACTATCGTGGTTGAGGTATCGGGGACAGTTCCAGGCTACACGCAGGCGCAGTTGGCCGGCTATTTGGCCAGCAGAATGCAGGAGGAAATTGCGGCTCCCTGGCATTTTGTTGCATCGCAACCTGCCGGGCAAACCGCACCCAACCGGGCGGTCTGGTTTTTCAAGACTTTGCGCAAAGTATGGAAGGGCGGCTCCCATAGCGGATTTCCTTCGCCTGCAAATCTGGAAACGTATCTCAGAGCCGAGGTCAAGCTGTACCTTAACGGGAACTACCAGATGACCATGGATACCCACCCCTCGGTAGGCGACGAACCCGACGACAAGGCGCTGTCCGGAATGGTACATGATGCGGCCCACGCACTGTTCATCGAAAACAGGCCCGAGACTCCCTGATTTTCGGCTTATTTTTCGATGGCGGAATCAAGCGGCAAATTCAAACGCATCCATCGCCAGCATGCCATAGGTCATCACACGATTCATGTGCTGCGAATCGGCAATGTCATGCGCCGCACCGAGCGCCACGAACAGCGGCAGCAAGTGCTCATCGCTGGGATGGTTCTGCACGGCATACGGAGCGAGTGTGCGATAAGCAAGGAGTGAGGCAAGATCACCCGCCTTAATTCTGTCTGCAATCCAGTCGCAAAATTCAATAACCCACGCTGGCGCAGACTCTCCCGGCGCATGCCCGAAAATAGCGCGCAGATTGTGCGTGATCGCACCGCTGCCCAAGATCAGGACGCCCGCCTCGCGCAACGGGCGCAACGCACGACCCAGAGCGAGGTGCCAGTCCGGGGTCTGCTCCGGCTGGATTGAGAGTTGCGTGACCGGAATAACGCCGTGCGGATACATCAGACTCAAGGGTATCCACGCGCCGTGATCAAGACCGCGTGTCTCATCGAGTTCCGCTTCTATCCCCGCCTGCCGCAAACGCTGCACCACCTCCGTTGCCAGTTGCGGCGCCCCGGGCGCGGGGTAGCGAAGTTCATACAGCGCCTCCGGAAAACCGCTGAAATCGTGGATGGTTTCCGGATGAACGGCACTGCCGACAGTCGGAATGCGTGTTTCCCAATGCGCGGAAATCGCCAGAATAGACAAGGGGCGCGGGAGCCTTGCGGCAATTTGTCGCCAGGCCGCCCCCGTGTCGCCCTCATCAAGCGGCAAGCTGGGCGCACCATGCGACAAAAACAGGACAGGCATGATCATTGTTCTAATCCTTATACGCAGAAGCGATCAGAATAGCTCAAAATCCTGCTTCGGGAACGGCCATGGAATAAAAAAATCAGGCAGCTGCGATCTGAAGTGGAGAAAACCTGATTCAATGTTTGGCAACACAAGCACCCGCTCACCGCAGGAACAACAACTTACCACTTGATTTAACTGGTCAGCGTGAGAGGATTTGAACCTCCGGCCCCTACCACCCCAAGGTAGTGCGCTACCAGGCTGCGCTACACGCTGAAGCTTGACATTATAACAGAGCAAGCCAAAGAACGGAGGATTTTTACGCGTCCAGCAGAGCGATGATGTCGCGAATTTCGCGTTTTAACGCGGCAACATCGAGGCACGATGCGACATCAGCACGACCTGATGCTTCCGCTGCAACCTGTTCAGACTGATTGGCAGGTTCGCGAGCGCCGTCCAGCTTGTTGCGGGCGCCGCTGATGGTAAAACCCTGCTCGTACAGCAGTTCGCGGATGCGCCGTATCAGCACCACTTCATGATGCTGATAGTATCTGCGATTGCCGCTGCGCTTGACCGGGTTAAGCTGGGTAAATTCCTGCTCCCAGTAACGCAACACATGCGCTTTCACCCCGCACAGTTCGCTGACCTCACCGATGGTGAAATAGCGTTTGGCGGGAATAGGCGGAAGTTCTGAATCAGGTTTGTGGGGTTCCATGATAGGACTTTTCCACGATCGTTTTCAGCTTCTGACTGGGGTGAAATGTCACCACACGGCGTGCCGAAATCGGAATTTCCTTGCCCGTCTTGGGATTGCGCCCGGGACGTTGCGGCTTGTCACGCAGCTGAAAATTACCGAAACCGGACAGCTTTACGCTCTCGCCTAACTCCAGTTGCACACGAATTTCTTCGAAAAAAGCCTCCACCATATCCTTGGCTTCGCGTTTATTCAGTCCGACCTTCGCAAACAGCAAATCGGCCAACTCAGCTTTTGTTAATGTTGTTACCATCATCTCCCCTTACATGCGCAACTGCGCGCCTTGCCTGTTCAAAACATCCACCAATAACGCGATACTCGGTTCTATTTCTGCATCGGTCAGCGTTTTTTGAGTATCTTGTAACGACACGCGGAATGCAAGACTTTTTTTGCCCTGAATCACGCCCTGCCCCCGATATACATCAAACAAAACAACTTCCTGCACATACGGCGCAGCAGCGTTCAGCATGGCATCAGTCAGACTTTGCGCGGAGACCTGTTCCGCCACCATCACCGCCAGATCGCGACGCACAGGCAAAAACCTGGCAATTTCGCTCATGCGCGGCACCTGCGCTTGCATTAACACATCCAGCTCCACCTCGAACCAGATGCACGCATGCGCCATATCCTGCTGCCATTGCGGATGCAACTCGCCTATCCACCCCGCCATTTTATCAGCGCAATAAATCTGTGCCGAACGCCCCGGGTGCAAAGCCGGATGCGCCGCAGCGACAAAACGCAGCACGCGTGGTGCAAACAGGGCTTCCACATCCGCCTTCACATCGTAGAAATCAACCGGTGCAGCTTTGGCACCCCATTGTTCAGGCAGACGATCACCATAGGCGATCCCTGACAGACGCTGGGTTTGCAGGTATTTGTTACCTGCTTTGGCAAAACACGCCCCCGCTTCGAACAAGCGCACGCGCGCCTGTTTGCGATTAAGATTGAAGCGCAAGGCGCCGACCAGCCCGCCGATCAGAGAGCTGCGCATCACCGCCAGATTGCTTGCAAGCGGATTTTGCAAGGCCACCGGGTTGTCGTTTCCGCATAAATCGCGCTCGACCTGCTCTTCGACAAAGGCCAGGCTTACGATTTCCTGATAATCACGCCCAACCAGTGTTTGCTGAATTTTTGCCAGGGGTCGTTCTGCTTCGCTGCACGGCAACATGGTCAACGCCGCATATGGCGCCAGCGCCGGAATATTGTCGTAGCCATACAGACGGGCGACTTCTTCGATCAGATCCGACTCTATGGACAAATCGAAGCGAAAACCGGGGGGCGTCACGCTATACTCTTCACCAGTTAAAGTAAATTCAAACTGTAAACGCCTGAGCAGACCGGCAATTTTATCGACATCAAGTGCAACGCCCAGCACACGGGCCACACGGGAGGCGCGCAAGGCGATCGCAGAACGAACAGGCATTTCACCGCGAACCTCTGTAATCTCGCCGACTTGTCCGCCGCAGATTTCAAGGAGCAATTGCGTGGCGCGCTCCAGAGCCTGACGGGTTGCCGCGAAATCCACACCGCGCTCGAAGCGGAACGAAGAATCCGTCGCCAGACCATATCGACGCGCACGGCCTGCAATCGCATCGGGATGAAAAAATGCCGCCTCCAGAAACACATCCTTTGTGCTCGCATCCACACCACTGCCCTGCCCGCCCATGATACCGGCCAGCGCCAAAACCTTCGCATCATCGGCGATCACCAGCACTTCTTCGTCCAGCACGATGGCCTGATCGTTAAGCAAGGTCAGCGACTCATCCTTGTGCGCGCGACGTACCGTGATGCCGCCTGTGAGTTTATCCGAATCAAAGGCATGCATCGGTTGCCCCTGCTCCATCATCACATAGTTGGTGATATCCACTATGGCGTTAATCGTGCGCAGCCCGCTACGCTCCAGGCGACGCTGCATCCAGACCGGCGTAATTGCTGCTGCATTCACCCCCGTCACCCTTCGACCGCAATACAGCGGACAAGCCTGTGCATCCTTCACAATTACCGGCAACTGTTCGTCCAGCGTGACTGGCTGCGCTTCAATTGTTATTGACTTGAGTTCGCTGCCGGTCAGCGCCGCCACTTCGCGAGCGATACCCTTCATGCCGGAACAATCGCTGCGATTCGGCGTGAGCTTCAGGGTAAATAGCTTGTCATCCAGATCGAGATACTCGCGCAGACTCATGCCCACTGGCGCATCAACAGGAAGAATCCACAGACCTTCGCTCTCCGTTGCCAACCCCAGCTCGACAGCCGAACAAAGCATACCTAACGAGGCAACACCGCGCACCTTGGCCTGTTTGATCCTGAAATCGCCGGGCAATACCGCGCCGATGCGCGCACAAGGCACCTTTAAACCTGCGGCCACGTTGGCTGCGCCGCACACGATAGTCAGCGGCTCGGCGTCCCCCACATTCACCTGACAGACGTTCAGGCGATCCGCATCGGGATGTTTTTCAACCGACAGCACCTGAGCCACCACCACGTTGTTGAATTCGGATGCGACCGGCGCCAGGTCCTCGACTTCGAGTCCTGCCATCGTCAATACATGGCCCAGTTCATCGCTTGTCAGTTCGGGGTTTACCCAGGTTCTTAACCAGTTTTCTGAAAATTTCATGATTTTTAGTTAAATTGCTTCAAAAAACGCAGATCGCTCTCGTAGAACTGGCGTAAATCGTTCACGCCGTAACGCAGCATGGCCAGCCTTTCCACGCCCAGACCAAAGGCAAATCCCAGATATTTTTCGCTGTCGATATTCACATGTTTCAGCACATTGGGATGCACCATGCCGCACCCGCCGATTTCCAGCCAGCCGCCGCGCCAACTCATGTCAATTTCAGCCGACGGTTCGGTAAAGGGGAAAAAGGACGGTCGAAAGCGCACCTGCAGATCATCCTGCTCGAAGAAGCGCTGCAAAAAGTCCTGCACCACGCCCTTCAGATTGGCAAAACTCACGTGCTCATCGACCCACAATCCTTCGACCTGATGGAACATCGGTGAGTGGGTGGCATCTGAATCGACGCGATAAACTCTGCCCGGCGAAATGATCTTCAGCGGCGGCTGATTAGTTTCCATATAACGCACCTGAACTGGCGATGTATGGGTGCGCAGCACATGTTCCGGGTCAATGTAAAAAGTGTCGTGCATCGCGCGAGCCGGGTGATTTTCCGGGATATTCAACGCGGTGAAGTTGTAGAAATCCTGTTCGATTTCAGGACCGGTCGAGACGGCAAAACCCAGAGAATGAAACAGCTGTTCGATGCGCGCCAGAGTGCGCGTGACCGGATGCAGTCCGCCGCAGCTAATACCGCGCCCGGGCATGGTTACATCCAGCGATTCCGCCGCCAGCTTGGTCGCCAGCCTGGCATGCGCAAAAGTATCGCGGCGCTGTTGCAGCGCGGCTTCGATGGCCTGTTTGACCTGATTGATGCGCGCACCGGCGGCCGGTCGCTCCTCCGCTGACAGTTTGCCCAGTCCTTTGAGCAAAGCGGTCAGACTGCCCTCTTTGCCCAGATACTTTGCCTTCACCTGCTCCAGTTCAGCCTCGTCGCCGATGAGCTCGAATTGAGCCAGCGCCTGATCTAAAATTTGTTGTTCCATGAATATACCCACGAAAAAAGGGGGCGATTCGCCCCCTTTTTAATTACGCAGTCAAACGGGCATGGCGAATATGCCGCCCCTGATAATGCAGTGATACGCCCAATTGGCATCAACTCGCAAACTCGCCATGCCCGTTTCCCTCACTTCAATCCTCTCCCGGAGGGAGAGGAGGCAAACGAACGCTTACGCGAGTTTCACATCAAACAAGACCGCGAGACTACTTATACAGCGAGGCTGGCGCGAGCTTGAACAACGAATTGCTCAAATGCGGCCTTGTCGAAAATAGCGATATCAGACAATACCTTGCGGTCAACCTGGATATCCGCCTTTTTCAGGCCATTCATGAATACGCTGTACGGCATGCCGAACTCACGTGCGGCTGCGTTGATACGCGCGATCCACAGGGTACGGAACTGACGCTTCTTTTGACGGCGATCGCGGTAAGCATATTGCCCGGCCTTCATCACCGCCTGTTTGGCGATACGGTAGACATTCTTGCGGCGACCGCGATAACCCTTAGCCTTGGCTAACAGTTTCTTGTGCGTTGCGCGGGCGACGACGCCACGTTTTACTCTTGGCATGGTCTACTCCTTACGCGTAAGGCATCATGGCGCGAACCGATGCTGTATTGGTTGAGTGAACTTCCGCCGTACCACGCAGCTGACGCTTGGTCTTGGTTGTCTTCGAGGTCAGGATGTGACGCTTGAAGGCTTGCGAACGCTTGATACTGCCACCGGCGCGGATCTTGAAGCGCTTGGCTGCACCGCTTTTGGTTTTCATCTTAGGCATGACTGCTCCTTAAGTTATGGTGGAAGGTGTTTTCCGACTGGAAAAACTTGTTAACCCGTACACCACTTATTTTTCGGGGATCTTTATAAAACATCTTCCTGATCGACCCCTGCTATCAGAAAGAAAATCAGCTGCTAGTCGCTAGTCGTTGGTTAAAGCAAAAACCGCGTAGCGACAAAGCCAACTGACGACTGGCGACTAACGACCAGCGTCTGCTTCTTATTTCTTTGCTCCCTTGGGCGACAGCACCATCACCATCTGACGGCCTTCCATCTTGGGGAATTGCTCGACGATGCCGAATTCCTCCAGATCGGCTCTCACGCGTTCGATCAATCGCATGCCGATTTCCTGGTGAGCCATTTCACGACCGCGAAAACGCAGGGTGATCTTGGTCTTGTCTCCGTCATTCAAAAATTTGATCAAATTGCGCAACTTGATGTTGTAATCGCCGTCATCCGTTCCCGGACGAAACTTGATTTCCTTGATCTGCACCTGCTTCTGTTTAAGCTTGGCTTCGTGCTGCTTCTTGCTCTCGGCATATTTAAACTTGCCAAAATCCATGATGCGGCATACGGGGGGATCGGCCATAGGCGAGATTTCCACCAGGTCCAGCTCCGCTTCACCCGCCAGACGCAATGCTTCTGCGCTGGACACGATCCCCAAGGGTTCTTTATCTGCTCCAATGAGTCGCACCTGCGGTGCGGTAATCATTTCATTGAGGCGCTGTAGTTTATTCTGTGCTATTGGAATGTCTCCGTATGAAAAATTAAACCGTGCTGCCCGATTTGATTTCAGCCTTGAAACGCTCGACTAAACTGTCGATCGTCATCTGCCCGAGATCTTCACCACTACGGGTACGCACGGCAATCAATCTTCCAGACACCTCCTTATCACCAACGATGAGTTGATAGGGAAGTTTCTGCAAGCTATGTTCGCGGATTTTATAGGTAATCTTCTCATTACGCAAATCCAATTGCACGCGTATGCCCGAATCGAGCAACAATTGGTTCACTTCACGGGCATATTCCTCCTGCGCCTGCGAAATATTCAGCAATACGCACTGCACCGGCGCCAGCCACAACGGCAAGGCGCCGGCGTGATTTTCCACCAGTATGCCGATGAATCGTTCGAGCGATCCCAGGATCGCGCGGTGCAACATCACCGGCACCTTGCGGGTGTTGTCCTCATCGACGAATTCAGCGCCCAGGCGGCCCGGCATCGAGAAATCCACCTGTATCGTGCCGCACTGCCAGGAACGTCCTATCGCATCCTTGATGTGAAATTCGATTTTCGGGCCATAGAAAGCGCCTTCGCCCGGCAACTCCTCCCAGACCAGTCCCGACGCCTTTAACGCGGAACGCAGGGCAAGCTCGGACTTGTCCCAGATGTCGTCGGAACCCACCCGACTCTCGGGACGCAGCGCCAGCTTCACCGAAACATTATGAAAGCCGAAATCGCGGTAGACCTTCAGCACCAGCGCATTAAAGGCAGTGACTTCCGCCTCGATCTGATCTTCGGTACAAAAAATATGACCATCGTCCTGCACGAAGCCGCGCACCCGCATCAAGCCATGCAACCCGCCCGAGGGTTCGTTGCGGTGACAGGAACCAAACTCGCCGTAACGCAGCGGCAGTTCGCGATAAGAGCGCAGATCGGAATTGAAAACCTGGATATGCCCCGGACAATTCATCGGCTTGATGGCAAATTCATGCTTTTCAGATTCGGTGGTGAACATGCCCGCCTTGAAGTGCTCCCAGTGACCGGATTTCTCCCACAACACGCGATCGATGATCTGCGGGCAGCGTATCTCCTGATAGCCGTTGTCGCAATACACACGGCGCATGTACTGCTCGATCACCTGCCACAAGGCCCAGCCCTTGGGATGCCAGAACACCATGCCCGGCGCTTCATCCTGCATGTGGAACAGATCCAGCAACTTGCCCAGCTTGCGATGATCGCGCTTCTCGGCTTCTTCCAGCCTGTGCAGATATTCTTCCAGCTCTTCCTTTTTTGCCCAGGCCGTGCCGTATATGCGCTGCAACATCTCGTTCTTCGAATCGCCGCGCCAGTAGGCGCCGGCCAGCTTCATTAATTTAAAGACCTTGAGTTTCCCGGTGGACGGCACATGCGGGCCGCGACACAGGTCGGTGAAATCGCCTTCCGTGTACAGCGAGACATCCTGATCGGCCGGGATGGATTCGATGATTTCCGCCTTATAGTGTTCGTTGATGCCCTTGAAATACTCAACAGCTTCGTCGCGCGGCAAAACCTTGCGTGTTACTGGCATGTCGCTTTTTGCCAGCTCGCTCATGCGCTTTTCAATTGCCTGTAAATCCTCGGGGGTAAACGGGCGGTGATAGGAAAAATCGTAGAAAAATCCCTCTTCGATCACCGGACCGATGGTCACCTGCGCATCGGGAAACAGCTGCTTGACCGCATGCGCCAGCAAGTGCGCCGTGGAGTGACGGATGATCTCCACGCCGGCCGCATCCTTGTCGGTAATAATCGATAGCTGCGCATCCTGTTCGATCAAATACGAAGCGTCCACTTCCCTGCCATCCACACGGCCTGCCAGCGTTGCGCGCGCCAAACCTGCACCGATACTGAGCGCCACACCGGCAACCGTAACTGGCGTATCAAAAGTGCGCTGTGAACCATCAGGCAAAGTAATAATAGGCATTAATTTTCTTCCAATAAACTTTTAAAGACAAAATCTGTTTTATGCAAACAAGTGATTACAATGCGCGCCGAAAATCTGCGCGCAGCCGCGGATTGTCCCACAGCCACTCCATAAACAGCAAGGAAATCGGACGCCGGCTCAGCTAGCTGCCTTATGAACCCCACTGATTCAGCAGGCTGCGGGCCTGATCGGTGACTTCCGTCGCGGTCATGCCGATGGCCCGCTGTTTTGCCAGTTCGTCGCCCGCCGCGCCATGCAGGTGTACCGCCAGAAGCAGTGCGTCATCCGCGTTAAGCCCCTGGGCGATGAAGGATGCAATCATGCCGGCCAGCACATCGCCCATGCCGGGCGCGCTCATGCCGGGATTGCCGGTGTGATTGACGAACAGTCCTTTGCCGGTAGCGCACAGGCTGTTTGCGCCTTTTAATACCACCGAACAGCTGAACATTCCGGCCAATTGCTGCACCGATGCGATGCGATCCTCCTGAATCTGCTTCGTGCTGCATGAGAGCAGGCGCGCGGCCTCGCCGGGATGCGGCGTGAGCACGGTGGGATTTTTACGGGCGATCAGCCGGTCGCGCAGTTCGTGGTGTGTTGCAATCAGGTTCAGCGCGTCGGCATCGAGCACCATTGATGCCGTGCTGTGTAACACTTCTGTGAGTAATTTATGTGCAGTTGCATCGCTGCCCATGCCGCAACCGGCCACTATAACCTGTCGTTCTCGCGAAAACGAGCGTAGCGAAGTTTCGAGCTCGCGGCCAAGCGGGAACCCAGTGTTTTTATCGAACTGGATGCCCGCCTGCGCGGGCATGACAAAACCAGCTTTATGAATCATCAGCTCCGGCTGGACAAAATCAACCGATGGCGCGTTCTCCGCCAGCAGCACCGCATGCACGCAACCGGCACCCAGTTTGAGCGCTGCGCGGGCGGCCAGCAGTGCTGCGCCTGTCATGCCGGATGCCCCGCCGATGACAACTACCGTGCCGAACATGCCCTTGTGACTGTCGTGCGGGCGTTTTGGCAAAAATCTGGCGACCTGGCTCTGTTCTATGGTTTGCGGAATCATGATGTCTTTGATGAATGGCCGGCTTTGCTGCGGCGCATAGTATAATCGCGTCCCGAATTTTATTCTCAACCGTCATGTTTAAAGTCTCTGTCGGCAGTTCCGCCTTATCCGCCTTTCGTCTGGAAAAATTGCGCGTTGCATTGAACGCGGTCGCACCCAACGTCGTTATTGCCGATGCACGCCACTGCTACTTCAGTGCACTGCGCAGCAAGACACTCGACAAGGTGCAGGCAGGCCTGCTGGACCAGGTGCTGGGTCTGGGAAAAACGACGGGTGAGCCTGCCGGCGAATTCATTCGCGTGCTGGTGGTGCCGCGTCTGGGCACGATTTCTCCCTGGTCCACCAAGGCGACTGACATTGCGCAGCATTGCGGCCTGAACGGGATTGAGCGCATCGAACGCGGCGTGCAGTATTACCTGAAAGCAGGCGCTCAATTGAGCGCGGCTGAACGCACGGCGGTATTGCCCCTGCTGCATGACAGAATGACGGAATCTGTGCTGGATTCGATTGAAGGTGCGGCAGAAAAAATCTTCCGGCATGGCAAGTCCCAGCCGTTGGCAACGGTGGATATCCTGCTGGGCGGCGCTGACGCTTTGAGTGCTGCCAACCGCGAGATGGGGCTGGCGTTATCCACCGACGAGATCGAATATCTGGTCGAAAATTTCAAGAAGCTCAAGCGCAATCCGACCGATGTCGAACTGATGATGTTCGCGCAGGCCAATTCCGAGCATTGCCGCCACAAGATTTTCAACGCAGACTGGGTGATCGACGGCGAAGTTCAGGACATGTCGCTGTTCGGCATGATACGCAACACCCATAAGGTCAGCCCAAAGGGCACGGTAGTGGCGTATTCCGACAATTCGTCGGTGATCGAGGGCGCATCAGTTGAACGTTTTTATCCGCGTGCCGGCGGCGCCTACGCATTCAGCGAGGAGCTGACGCATACGCTGATGAAGGTGGAGACGCATAACCATCCGACCGCAATTGCGCCCTTTGCCGGTGCTGCGACCGGTTCCGGCGGCGAGATCCGCGACGAGGGTGCGACCGGTATCGGTTCACGCCCCAAGGCGGGTCTGACCGGTTTTTCCGTTTCCAACCTGAATATCCCCGGATTCGAGCAGCCGTGGGAAACGCCTTACGGCAAACCTTCGCGCATCGTCACCGCGTTGCAGATCATGCTGGACGGCCCGTTGGGCGGTGCGGCATTCAACAACGAGTTCGGCCGTCCGAATCTGACCGGCTATTTCCGCACCTTTGAAGAGCAGGTCGGCGGCGAGATGCGCGGCTATCACAAGCCCATCATGCTGGCGGGCGGCCTGGGCAGCATCTCGGCGATACACACTCACAAGCACGATCTGCCGATAGGCGCGCTCGTGGTGCATCTGGGCGGCCCCGGCATGCTGATCGGTCTGGGTGGAGGGGCAGCCTCCAGCATGGATACCGGCAGCAATGCCGAGAATCTGGACTTCGATTCGGTGCAGCGCGGCAATCCCGAGATGCAGCGGCGCGCGCAGGAGGTGATCGACCGCTGCTGGCAGCTGGGTGAGAATAATCCTATCCTGTCGATTCACGACGTGGGCGCGGGCGGCATGTCCAATGCGCTGCCTGAACTGGTGCATGGCGGCGGACGGGGTGCTGCATTTGGATTACGCAAGATTCCGCTGGATGAAACCGGCATGTCGCCCAGGCAGATCTGGTGCAATGAATCGCAGGAGCGTTATGTGCTGGCGATCGCGCCGGAACGTCTGGACGAATTTAAGGCTTTCTGCGAGCGCGAGCGCTGTCCGTTCGCGGTGGTGGGTGTGGCCATCGAGGACGATCAGATCATCGTGCACGACACCGAGTTCGACAACGACCCGGTGAACATGCCGCTGTCGGTGTTGCTGGGCAAGCCGCCTAAAATGACCCGCAACGTGGTGCGCGAAACGCCGAAACTGGCAGCATTCGATACCGGTACGCTCGACTTGCAGGAATCTGTCGAGCGCGTGTTGCGCCTGCCCTCGGTTGCCAACAAGACTTTTCTGATCAGCATCGGCGACCGCACTGTGGGCGGCATGACCGCGCGCGACCAGATGGTCGGCCCCTGGCAGGCGCCGGTGGCGGACGTTGCCGTGACCCTGATGGGCTTCAACACCTATCTGGGCGAGGCGTTCGCACTGGGCGAACGCACGCCGCTGGCGCTGGTCAATGCGGCGGCTTCCGGACGCATGGCGGTAGGCGAGGCGCTCACCAATATCGCGGCAGCGCGCATCGCAAAGATCGGCGACATCAAGCTGTCGGCGAACTGGATGGCGGCAGCCGGGCATCACGGCGAAGATGCCGCGCTGTTCGATACCGTCAGGGCAGTGGGCATGGAACTGTGCCCGGCATTGGGCATCGGCATTCCGGTCGGCAAGGATTCCATGAGCATGAAGTCTACATGGACTGAAGGTGCTGAAAATAAATCGGTCACATCCCCCCTGTCGCTGATCGTAACCGCGTTTGCGCCTTGCGCGGATGTGCGCGATACGCTGACCCCTCAGCTGGCTGCCGATCTTGACAGCACGCTGCTCTTGATCGATCTTGGACAGGGCAAAAACCGCATGGGCGGCTCGGCCCTGGCACAGGTGTACAAGCAGGTAGGCGATATCGCGCCGGATGTGGATTCTGCCGCTGCGTTGAAATCATTTTTTGAATTTATTCAAATACTTAATCTCGATGACAAGCTGCTCGCCTATCACGACCGCTCGGACGGCGGTGTGTTCGTCAGCTTGTGCGAAATGTCTTTCGCCTCGCATATCGGTTTGAACGTGCAGCTCGACGAAATGCATGGCGATACGCTGAGCGCGCTGTTCAACGAAGAACTGGGTGCAGTGATTCAGGTAAAAAACAGCGATGTCGCGCATGTCATGAAGCAGGCGAAAAAAGCGGGGCTGAGCGTGCAGAAGATCGCCACCCTGAATCGGACCGGCCTGATTGAAGTTCGACGTGGCGGCGATACGCTGTTTAGTGACAGCGGCGTCAACCTGCAACGCATCTGGTCCGAGACCACCTATCAGATGCAGAAGCTGCGCGACAATCCGGATTGCGCGCAGTCCGAATTCGATCGTCTGCTGGACGTGAACGATCCCGGGCTGCATGCGAAGCTCACCTATGATCCGAACGAAGCACCTGTTTTTCTTAATCCTCGATCCTCGATCCTCAATCCTGTTGCACGCCCGAAGATCGCCATCCTGCGCGAGCAGGGGGTGAACGGTCAGGTGGAAATGGCCGCAGCATTCGACCGCGCAGGTTTCGCGGCGGTGGACGTGCACATGAGCGATGTGATCAGCGGTCGCGTCAAATTGAGCGATTTCAAGGGGGTGGCGGCCTGTGGCGGTTTTTCCTACGGCGACGTGCTGGGTGCGGGCGAAGGCTGGGCGAAATCCATCCTGTTCAACTCAAGGGCGCGCGACGAATTCGAAGCCTTCTTCAGTCGTGCCGATACTTTTGCGCTGGGCGTATGCAACGGCTGTCAGATGATGAGTAATCTGCACGAAATCATCCCAGGGGCCGAAAACTGGGCGCATTTTTCGCGCAACCAGTCCGAACAGTTCGAGGCGCGTTTCGTAATGGTGGAAGTGCAGGAATCCCCCTCCATTCTGTTTGAGGGTATGGCCGGCAGCCGCATGCCGATCGTGGTCGCGCATGGTGAAGGCTATGCCGATTTTAGTTCCGACATCACGCCCGCAAGCGGGCATGAGTCGTCACTGAAACTGCGTTTTAGCAGCGCAGAAAAACTAGCGGCGGCAAAGGTCACGCTACGCTATGTGGATAATCGCGGCGCAGCCACTGAAACCTACCCGCTCAACCCGAACGGATCGCCGCAAGGTATCACCGGATTGACCACGCCGGACGGGCGTTTTAGCATCATGATGCCGCATCCCGAGCGCGTGTTCCGCGCCGTGCAAAATTCCTGGCATCCATCCGGCTGGCAGGAGAACGGCGCATGGCTGAAAATGTTCCAGAACGCCAGGAAATGGGTAGGGTAATTCCCTGCCGGTGGCAGTGCTCGTGATGGGTACGCCGCCTGACACTCGCCCATGCGGGCGGTCTTGGCGCGACCGGCAGCTGGTTTCTTTGGCTGCGTCCATAGAGGATTTTAGTTGACCTGAGGCGAACAGAAACATACACCCGCACGTACCCTATTAAGGGCGGAATGATGAACGCTATACATGCAGACATTACCATCGGCGTCACCGAATTGCGCGACTCGCCGACGCGCATACTCAAGCTTGCGGAAGACGAAGATCAGGCGGTCGCCATTCTCAATCACAACAAGCCTGCCGGATACATCATCTCGCCCAGAATGATGGAGGCAATGCTCGATTCCATTGCCGACCGCATCGCCGAGAATCGCGCGAAAGCACGCATCACCACGTTGAGCCACGCACGCCGGGTCAAGCTGGATGAGATTAACGAATAATGGTTGATATAATTATATGGAATCCATATAATTAATAGCATGGAAAAACGCACACCACACTACAACTTGGACGAAGTGAAATCTATTGTGCTTCAGCGTGGAATGGATGCATTTACCAGTACTGCGAAGAACAATGCCAGACTGATGGGACTGGATGCGCAGGCAGCGTTAGATGTTGTGTTCAGCTTGCAGCGCAAAATGTTGTTCAAAAGCATGACCACGCACAGCCAAGTGTGGCAAGACGTGTATCACGCGACTTGCCCAAACGGCAAAATTGCTTACATCAAGGTAACAATCAATGTCGGTGCAACCGTGATTCAATTCAAGGAAAAATAAAATGAGCGAAAAAAGATTTTGTTTGCAATGCGACAATGGCACATTACTGGAACATACAACACGCGATTTAACGTTTGCGTACCGTGATCATGCGATGACAGTGCCGCAAGTTTCTGGTTGGCATTGCCCGTCGTGTCATGAGTGCGAATTTGATGATGGTGAAGGAAAAAGATACAGCGATTCTGTTGATGCGTTTTGTGCATCTGTTGATCAAGAGATCGCTGATTCCTTACGTGTCATTCGTAAAAAACTCGGCTTGCGCCAAGCAGATGCAGGCAAGTTATTTGGAGGCGGAGCAACCGCGTTCTCAGAATACGAACGTGGTAAAACCCTGCCTCACAAATCGACAGTGCTACTTTTGAAATTACTGGACAGACACCCGGAATTGCTTGACGAGATTCGTGCGGCGTAAGACGCCCAGGTTGCTGGAAACACTGGATAAACTGAAGAGCCATTGCCGCACTGTGATGCAGGCAAAAGACAAGACCCCCTTTTGCCTGTAGGTGCTCAGAATGGAATGCCACTGGGTTCGTCGGTGGGGCCTGCATAGGACTTTCCAACTCGCAAAGATAGCTCTAACTTGAAGGTATCCTGCCCGTTAAAGTGAGCCATAGCATCGGCGGTGCTGATTATAAATGAACTAATTTCTGAGCTTGCTTCGGTGCCGGTGAGGCCTGAAATCGCTTTTGCAATTGCCTCCTCGATTTCAGTGATGCTGCATGTTTTCAGTGACTTGGTTTCCGCCATGTAATTTTCTCCTTTTTTGCCCAACGTTAAATATCCAAAACAATTGGATGAAAACAGTGTTCTGTCAGCTGCTCTTCTGGGATTTGACGATGCTCATCGCGGTGGCGACCATGGCGCCTATGTCCGACAGGTTGCCCGGCAGAATCAGGGTGTTGCCGGCCTTGGCGACATTGCCGAAGGCTTCCACATATTTTTCGGCCACCTTGAGATTGACCGCATCCATGCCGCCGGGCGACTGGATCGCCTGCGCGACCTGAGAGATCGCCTGAGCGGTCGCGGCAGCCACCGCCTTGATGGCTTCGGCTTCTCCCTGTGCGCGGTTGATGGCAGACTGTTTTTCGCCTTCCGAGCGCTGGATGAACGCTTCGCGCTCGCCGGTGGCGATGTTGATCTGTTCCTGTTTGCGCCCTTCGGAGGCGGCGATCAGCGCGCGCTTTTCGCGTTCGGCGGTGATTTGCGCCTGCATGGCGTGGAGGATTTCCTTAGGCGGCGTGAGATCCTTGATTTCGTATCGCAGCACCTTGACGCCCCAGCTGGTGGCGGCTTCATCGAGGGCGGCCACCACCGCGCGGTTGATGTCGTCGCGTTCCTCGAAGGTTTTGTCCAGTTCCATCTTGCCGATTACCGAACGCAGCGTGGTCTGCGCGAGCTGGGTAATCGCCATGATGTAATTGCTGGTGCCGTAGGAGGCGAGCCTGGGATCGGTCACCTGAAAATACAGGATGCCGTCCACCGTCAGTTGCGTGTTGTCGCGGGTGATGCAGACCTGACTGGGCACGTCCAGCGGCACTTCTTTGAGCATGTGCTTGTAGGCGACGCGGTCGATAAACGGAATGACAATGTTGAGGCCCGGCAGCAGCGCGGCATGGAAACGCCCCAGACGCTCAACCACCCAGGAATTTTGCTGCGGCACGACTTTGAGCGCCTTGACGATAAAAACGATGGCCGCAGCCAGTATGAACAGTGAGATTTCCATGTTTCCTCCGTTACGGTTTGCGATGCGTCAAAATCAGACTGGAACCGCGCATTGCCTTGATGTAAAAGCTGCCGTCACGCGGCATGCCGGCAGCTTCCGGCTCCGCGTCCCATTCTGCGCCGCGGTATAAAACCCGTGCTGTGCCGTTTTCATGCCAGGTCAGCACCTGCACGGCTTGTCCGACATCCAGGCTGGTGTCGGTCGTCTTGTTGCGTTGTGTGCTTTTCCAGCGCCGTAAAATCAGCGTGCCCGCAACGACCGCCAGCGCGCAAAGTGTCAACTGCCATGCCATGCTCGCGGAAAGCCATGCTGCCAGGCCGCCTACTGTCATCGCAACGGATAACATCAGCAGGTAAAAGGTGCCCGTTGCCATTTCCAGAGCCAGCAGGACTAACGCCAGTAAAAACCAGTAAGTGTAAATTGCCATGACTTCCCTCGGTCCATATCTGCCAGTTGGTGACGCCCGATTGTATCCGGTTTTTCCTTATTGATAAGCCTGGCAGCAAATATCGGGGATAACCGCGCTGACCGTTATGGAAATATACATAAAAAACCCTGTAAAAACAGGGTTTTATAGTAAAATTTTCCAGTCACTGCCGGACGCCCTTTCACTCCCACTCGATGGTAGCAGGCGGCTTTCCGGAAATATCGTAAACCACGCGGTTGATGCCACGCACTTCGTTGATGATGCGATTGGAAACGCGCCCCAGCAGCGCGTGCGGCAACTCGGCCCAGTGCGCCGTCATGAAATCCTGCGTCTGCACGGCGCGCAAGGCAACCACCCACTCATAGGTGCGGCCATCGCCCATCACGCCGACGCTCCTGACCGGCAGGAACACCACAAAGGCTTGCGAGGTTTTCTCGTACCAGGAATTGCCCTCTTCATCTTTTGTGGCATGCAATTCTTCGATGAAGATGGCGTCCGCACGACGCAGCAAATCCGCATATTCTTTTTTGACTTCACCCAGGATGCGCACGCCCAACCCCGGTCCCGGGAACGGATGACGATATACCATGCCGGCCGGCAAGCCCAGCGCCACGCCCAGCTCGCGCACCTCGTCCTTGAACAGTTCGCGCAACGGCTCCAGCAGTTTGAGATGCAGGCTTTCCGGCAATCCGCCGACATTGTGGTGCGACTTGATGGTATGCGCCTTCTTGTTCTTGCCGCCCGCCGACTCGATCACATCGGGATAGATCGTGCCCTGTGCCAGCCATTTGGCTTTGGAGAGTTTGGCGGATTCGCGCTGAAAAACTTCGACGAATTCGCGACCGATGATCTTGCGCTTCTGCTCGGGATCGGAAACCCCTGCCAGATGATGCAGAAACTCGACGCTGGCATCGACATGGATCACCTTCACGCCCAGGTTCAGCGCAAAGGTTTCCATCACCTGAGCCGCTTCGTTCAGGCGCAACAAACCGTTGTCGACGAATACGCAGGTCAGCTGATCGCCGATGGCGCGATGCAGCAATGCCGCTGCCACCGAAGAATCCACCCCGCCTGACAGCCCGAGAATCACCTCCTCAGCACCTACCTGCGCGCGAATTTTTTCGACCGCCTCGGCCACATAGTCCGGCATGTTCCAGTCATGGCCGCAGCCGCAGATGTCATGCACAAAACGCGACAGCATCGCGCTGCCCTGACGGGTATGCGTGACTTCCGGGTGGAATTGCAGCGCGTAAAAACGCCGCGCCTCGTCCGCCATGCCGGCAATCGGCGTGGTCGGGTTGCTGGCAATCACTGAAAAACCTGCCGGCAAACAAGTCACCTTGTCGCCGTGGCTCATCCACACATCGATCAGACCGTGCCCCTGAACATTGACCCTGTCCTGAATATCGCGAAGCAGCGCCGAATGACCTTGCGCGCGGATTTCGGCATAGCCGAATTCACGCACCAGGCCCGTCTCCACCCTGCCGCCCAGTTGTTCTGCCATGGTCTGCATGCCGTAGCAGATGCCCAGCACCGGTACGCCCAGTTCAAACACCACTTGCGGCGCGCGCGGCGTATCACCCTCGGTGACCGAATTCGGCCCGCCCGACAGAATGATGCCCGCCGGATCGAATGCGCGTATCTCCGCGTCTGTCATGTCGCAGGGGTGCAGCTCGCAATAGACATGCGCCTCGCGGACGCGACGTGCGATGAGTTGCGTGTACTGGGAACCGAAATCAAGAATGAGGATTTTTTTATGGGACATAGCTAGGAGTGAGGATTGAGGAGTGAGGATTGAGCAGTTACATGAGGAACTGGTAATGTGGCGGATTTGTTGCCCTCAATCCACAATCCCCGTTCCTCAATCCTGCATTTAGTCTATATGGTAATTCGGCGCTTCCTTGGTGATCTGCACATCGTGCACATGCGACTCGCGGATACCGGATGAGCTGATTTCGACGAATTCGGCCTTGGCGTGCATGATTGCAATATCGGCACAGCCCAGATAACCCATGCTGGCGCGCAAGCCGCCCATCAACTGGTGGATCACCGCCAGCACACTGCCCTTGTAGGGTACGCGACCTTCCACGCCTTCGGGCACCAGCTTATCCTGATTGCTCTCGCCCTCCTGAAAATAGCGGTCGCTGGAACCCTGCTGCATGGCGCCCAGACTGCCCATGCCGCGATAAGATTTGTAGGAACGGCCCTGAAACAGTTCGATTTCGCCCGGGGCTTCTTCAGTCCCTGCGAACAATCCGCCCAGCATCACCGTATGCGCACCGGCCGCTATGGCTTTGGCGATATCACCGGAAAAACGTATCCCGCCATCCGCAATCAGCGGCACGCCGGTCCCCAGCAAGGCTTTTGCGACATTCTGAATCGCCGCGATCTGCGGCACACCGACACCCGCGACAATGCGCGTAGTGCAGATCGAACCGGGGCCGATACCCACCTTAACGGCGTCCGCGCCATGATCCATCAAGGCCAAGGCTGCTGCGCCCGTGGCGATATTGCCGCCGATCACTTCGATATTCGGGAAGTTGGTTTTCACCCAACGGACGCGATCCAGCACGCCTTGCGAATGGCCGTGCGCGGTATCCACCACGATCACGTCCACACCCGCCTCGGCCAGCAGCGCCACGCGCTCCTCGGTGCCCTCACCCACACCCACCGCAGCACCGGCGCGCAGACGGCCGCGACTATCCTTGCTGGCCATGGGGTGTTCGCTGGATTTCAGAATATCCTTGACCGTCATCAAGCCGCACAACTCGAACGCGTCGTTGACCACCAGCACGCGCTCCAGCCGGTGCTTGTGCATCAGGTTGCGCGCCTCTTCCAGACTGGTGTTTTCCTTTACGGTAATCAGACGCTCACGCGGGGTCATGATATTTTGCACCGGCTGATCCAGATTGCTCTCGAAACGCAAATCGCGGTTGGTGACGATGCCGACCAGTTGCCTGCCCTGCACCACCGGCAAGCCGGAAATCTTGTACTGACGGGTCAGATTCAACACATGGCGCACCGACATATCGGGCGTAATGGTGATCGGGTCCTTGACCACACCGCTTTCAAAACGCTTGACCTTGGCGACCTTGGCGGCCTGCTCGCGGGCTGTCATGTTTTTATGAATGATGCCGATACCGCCCTCCTGCGCCAGCGCAATCGCCAGGCGCGCACCGGTGACGGTATCCATCGCGGCGGACAGCAGCGGCGTATTCAGGCTGATATTGCGCGTCAGCTGCGTGCGCAGACTGACATCGCGAGGCATGACGTTGGAGTAAGCTGGGACGAGCAATACGTCGTCAAAGGTCAGGGCTTTCTGGATAATGCGCATGGGAAACAGGCCTCGGCAAAGCGCGCATTATACGCATCCCGGACGAACCGGTAAATCGACACGTCGCGCAGGGTAAAATTATCGGGTTTGTTGCATTTACAGCGCAGCTTCGTCAACTTCACCGGTGCGAATGCGGATAACCTGCTCAACGGAGGATACGAAAATCTTCCCGTCCCCTATTTTTCCGGTACGAGCGGCCCTGACGATAGCCTCAACGGCTGTATCCAGCATCTCGCTGGACACCACCACTTCAACCTTGACCTTGGGCAGGAAATCCACCGCATACTCCGCCCCGCGGTACAACTCGGTGTGCCCCTTCTGGCGACCAAAACCCTTGACCTCGGTGACCGTCAATCCGCTGAGATTCAATTCGGATAGCGCCTCACGCACTTCATCCAGTTTAAAAGGCTTGATCACGGCTTCGATTTTTTTCATGATGAACTCCATTGTGTGGTTAATGTAAATTCGCGCAGCGATTCGTTTGCACCCTCTCTCACAGTGCGGGAGATAACCAGCGACTTGGGCATCGTTTTTCACTCGCGGATTCAAGTTCGAAGTGCAACAACCGGGAACGGGCATGCCCGTCAGCATAGTTCAAAAATCCGGCAATTCCCGGATACGCCATCAATCTCGTTTAGGCAACGTGCATTGTAACAAGACAGCCAATACGCACGCCAGATAATCCATAAAACCACTCAAACGAACATGGCGATTTTCACATTAACGACCGATAGCAAACCTTCACCACCTCAAGCTCGACGATACCTGACGGAGTCTGCAACTTCGCGACCTCTCCCACATGCAATTTGAGCAGGGCGCGCGCCAGAGGCGATACCCAGCTGATATGGCCGCGCGACACGTTCGCCTCATCCACACCCACGATGGCATAGGTCGCCTCACAGCCGTCCTCACCGCAAACGGTGACCGTCGCACCAAAAAATACCTGCTCACACGCTGCGCGCTGCGCCGGATCGACCACCTCGGCCTGATCCAGCCGTTTGCGCAGGAAACGCACCCGCTTGTCTATCTCACGCAGGCGTTTTTTTCCATAAATATAATCGCCATTTTCCGAACGATCTCCATTGGAAGCCGCCCAGGTAATGGTATTGACCAGCACCGGACGCTCGACTTTCCAGAGCTGCTGCAACTCGGCCTGCAACTTTTGATGCCCGCCGGGCGTGATGTAGTTCTTGACGCCCAGCGGCAATGGCGATGACAATTCATCGTCGTCATCGTCCTGTTCATTATGCTGCACTGCCAATCGGTTGATTTTATATACTCCTCATTACTACAAAAGCTGCAAGCTGATAAGTATATACCTTGCACAGGCTGTTTCAAGCCGCCACAAATCCGGCAGACAATTTATCCCGTGCGCTCTATTCCTGACAATATTTGTCAGGTAAGATATGCCTCTGTAAAAATTTAATCGCAATTATCTGTGCTTCAACTGAAATTTGACAACCGTTTCATCGGCGATTTGCCGGGTGACGAGACGGGAAACATGCAATCCCGACATACACCGGGGGTGTGCTGGGCGGCCGTCAATCCGACCCCGGTTGCCCGTCCCAGACTGCTGGCCTATTCGAGCGAAGTCTCACAACTCCTTAACCTGACCGATCAAGACGTGCACTCCGATGATTTTCTGGCGGCTTTCTGCGGAAATCGCCTGCTGCCCGGCATGCGATCCTACGCCACCTGCTATGGGGGTCACCAGTTCGGCAACTGGGCCGGACAACTGGGTGACGGACGGGCCATTGCGCTGGGCGAAGCAATCAACAAGAACGGTGAGCGCTGGGAGTTGCAGCTCAAGGGAGCCGGCATGACGCCGTACTCGCGTCGCGCAGATGGCCGCGCGGTGCTGCGTTCGTCCTTGCGCGAGTTCCTGTGCAGCGAGGCGATGCACCATCTGGGCATACCCACGACACGCGCCCTGAGCCTGATTGCAACGGGCGAGACCGTCATGCGCGACATGTTTTATGATGGCAATCCTGCGCTGGAGCCCGGCGCAATCGTATGCCGCGTCGCGCCCAGCTTCATCCGCTTCGGTAATTTCGAGATACTGGCCTCGCGTGGCGAACGCGAACTGCTGCAAAATCTGCTCGATTTGACCATAGCGCGCGATTTCCCGCAGATCGGCGGGCCGAATCGCGTTGCAGACTGGTTCAGACTGGTTTGCGAGAGGACGGCTAAGCTCGTCGTGGAATGGCTGCGCGTCGGATTCGTGCACGGCGTGATGAATACCGACAACATGTCCATACTCGGACTGACCATAGACTATGGGCCATACGGCTGGATGGACAACTTTGATCCGGGATGGACGCCCAATACCACCGATGAAGACTGGCGCCGCTATACGTTGGCAAAACAAACTTCCGTGGCGCGCTGGAACCTTGAGCGTCTGGCCGACGCACTGGAAACGGTCGCGCCCTCCCGCAGCATACTGGGCGAAGGACTGGCCCATTTCGACACCACCTTGCAGGCGAACCTGTCCGCCATGCTGACCGCAAAATTCGGCCTGCTGCAACTGAAGGATGAAGATGCCGGCCTGATCGAAGAGGTTTTTGAACTGATGCATCGCGCCCAGGTGGATATGACGGAATTCTTTCGTGCCCTGGCCGACATCAGACAGCAGAGTCCGGCGTTGTCCGCTTTGCGCAGCGCGTTTTATCAGGATGCGCTCTACCAGGATCACAGTGAGTTGTTCGAGGCCTGGCTTGCGCGTTATGTTGCCCGTCTTGCGCTGCAACAGGATACCGACGAAGCGCGGCGACACCGCATGAACCTTGTGAATCCGAGATTCGTGCTGCGCAACTATCTGGCCCAGCAGGCAATCGATGCAGCCATGAACGACGATCTGAGCCTGATAGACAGGCTGATGCAAGCGGCCCGCCACCCTTATGATGAAGACATTCCGGCAGACCTGACCGCCAAACGTCCGGACTGGGCAATCAACAAGCCCGGCTGCTCGATGCTGTCTTGCAGCTCCTGATCAAAACCGAGATACTTTTTTAAACTGGAGATTGTTATGGCGCCATTAAAATTTATTCATCTGTTGTCCGTCCTGATCTGGGTCGGCGGCATGTTTTTCGCCTATGTGGTGCTGCGTCCGGCAGCCGTGGAAATTCTCGAACCGCCGCTGCGTCTGCGACTGTGGGATTCGGTGTTCCGCCGTTTCTTCGCCTGGGTTTGGTTTACCGTCGCTGCGCTGCCGATCAGCGGCCTTTACATGATCCACCTGTATGGCGGCATGGCTCAGGTGGGCCGTCATGTGCACTTCATGCTGACACTGGGTCTTGTGATGATCGCGGTTTACGGCCATGTATTCTTCTCCTGCTACCGGAAATTCAGCCGCCATGTCGCAGAACAGAACTGGAAAGAAGCCGGCGAAATGCTGGGAAAAATACGCAAACTGATTGCGGTCAATCTGACACTGGGGCTGCTGACGACAGGCGTGGCGGTGATCGGGAAGGCGTTGTAAAACTGCCGTCTCAATAACCGACTGCTTTTCAGAGATAATACATGGAGTGAAATCTGCATGCCGGCATGGTAAGCTGCGTCCGTTAAGGCGGGTCGACATCCGCTGCCCATTTTGAGATATTTATGATTCTGCGTGGCCCGCATCGCCCTGATCTTCTAAAGAACGAAACCTTACCCGACATTTTTGAAGCCACCGCGACTCATCTGCCGGATAAAACGGCGCTGATTTTTGCCGGGTGCACACTCAGCTATGCACAATTAAATGCAGAGGCGGACAAGGTAGCCTCCTGCCTGATCGGACTTGGCGTGCAGACCGCTCAGGTGGTGGGATTGTGGTTGCCGCGCGGGCTGGATCTGTTGGCAGCGCAGCTGGGCATCAGCAAATCCGGGGCTGCCTGGCTACCGTTTGATGCCGATACCCCTGTGGCACGCATAGACGTCTGTCTGATCGATGCGAACAGCCCCGGACTGCTCACCTGCCGCGCGTTTTTGCCATTGCTTGAGGGTTACACGCGCCCCTTGTGGATATTCGAAGACCTGATCGAAACAGCGCCATTGCGCCGCCGCAGTACAGATTTCGGCCCGGATTGCCCGGCCTATGTGATTTACACCTCCGGTTCGACAGGCAAACCCAAGGGCATCGCGGTAAATCATCGCAGCATCAGTCATTTTTTGCGCAGCGAAAACGAAGTGCTGGGGGTGCGCACCGATGACCGTGTTTATCAGGGTTTCTCCGTTGCATTCGACATGTCTTTCGAGGAAATCTGGATTTCCTACCTGGTCGGCGCAACGTTATGGCTGGCGCCTCGCGAAATCACAGGCGATCCGGATGCATTGACCTCCGCACTCGACGCCAACCAGATCAGCGTACTGCACGCCGTACCCACCCTGCTGGCGCTTTTCCCGCACGATGTACCCTGTCTCAGGCTGATCAATCTCGGCGGCGAGATGTGTCCGCAGGCGCTGGTCGAGCGCTTTGCAACGCCTGAGCGGAAACTCTTCAATACCTATGGTCCGACCGAAGCCACCGTGTCGGCGAGCCTTGCCCGCTTGCATCGGGCAGAACCCGTGACCATCGGCAAACCTCTGCCCAACTACGGTCTGCTGGTGGTGGATGCCGAGCTTAAACTGCTGCCGCCGGGAGAGACGGGCGAGCTGTGCATCACCGGTCCCGGCGTGGCACAAGGCTATCTGGGTCGCCCCGATTTGACCTCCGAAAAATTCGTAGCCAATCCCCATGCCGACAGTGAGCACGAAGCCCGCCTCTATCGCACCGGCGATCTGGCGCGCATCGATGAGGCAGGCAACGTCCAGTGTCTGGGCCGCGTCGATGATCAGGTAAAAATCCGCGGCTTTCGCGTCGAACTGGGAGAGATCGAAGCCGTGCTTTCCAGGGAAGCGGGCATCGCGACGGCTGCCGTTATACTCAAGGAAGTGGCCGAGGCGGAACAACTGGTCGCCTATTTTGTCGCCGGCGCCGATGCTGCACCCACCGCATCCGCGTTGCGTAAAAACCTTGCCGATCAATTGCCGCCCTACATGGTACCGGCGCGCTTTGAAGCCGTGCAAATCATGCCGCGACTGACCTCCGGCAAGATAGACCGCAAGGCGCTGCGCGCCCTGCCACTGGCCGGCGCAGGCTTGCCCGATGATGAGTCCGACACGCCGGAGAACGAGGCGGAAGCGGCGCTGTTTTCCGCCTTGCAGCATCTGTTCCCGGGTCAACCCCTGCTGCGCGCAGCGGATTTTTTTACCGATCTAGGCGGCCATTCGCTGCTGGCGGCACGTCTGGTATCGCGGCTGCGCGAAGACGTTCGTTTTGCCAACGTGACGGTACACGACATTTACTCCGAACGCCGCCTGGATTTAATTGCCGGCGCACTGAGCAAGAAACAACAGTCGAATATTGCCGCCGAGACAAAAATCGTAACAACGCCCAGACTGCGCCGCATCCTGTGCGGTATGGCCCAGGCCGCCGTCATCCCGCCGCTGGTATGCCTGAAGATGGCACAATGGCTGTCACCTTTCTTCACCTATCACTACTTCACCGGCGACCCCGGTGACAGCATGACACGCGCCATTCTCGCATCCCTGCTGGTCTATCTGCTTGCCAATGTCAGCAGCTTTTTGTTCGTCATCGCTGCGAAGTGGCTGGTAATAGGCAAAATCAGGGCAGGACGTTATCCGCTGTGGGGCGTCATGTACTTCCGCTGGTGGCTGGCAGACCGCATTTCCGAAATACCGCCGCGCCACCTCCTGTCCGGCTCGTCGCTCAATGCGATGTATCTGCGCGCACTGGGGGCGACCATCGGTCGTGACGCACTGATTGGCGCCCTGTCGGTACGCGCCCCCGATCTGCTTTTTATCGGGAATGGCGTCTCAATCGGTTCTTCGGTGAATCTGGAAAATGCCAGAGTCGAACGCGGCGAACTGATTTTAGGCGCGATCAACATCGGCAACGAGGCCGTAGTGGACTCTTATGCGGTCATGGAAGGCGACACGGCACTCGGCGAATATGCGCATCTGGGCGGACTGTCTTCCCTTCCCGCCGGGCGGCATGTACCCGAAAAACAGCACTGGGAAGGAGCACCCGCGCATTTCGCAGCCGAAGCAGATCTCGCCGCCCGTCGGCCGCGCGTAGCCATTTCAGCCCTGCGCGCAGCGTGGGAGATTTTGCTCTACTTTCTGGGCGCCAACCTGGTTGCCGTGGTATTTTTCCTGCCGGTATTCCCCAGCTTCATCCTGATCGACTATCTGGATGGCCGCTGGTTGAATATCGCCGATGCCCATGTGGCCCCGATAAGCGCGTTTTTCACCTATCTGACCCTGTCGATCCCTGCCAGCGCCGTGCTGGTGCTGGTCACCGTACTGGCCTCGGCAGGCTTCCGCTATCTTGTGCTGCCACGATTAAAAGAAGGCTCCTGGTCGGTTCATAGCACGGTATATTTTTCCAAATGGCTGAGCAATCAGATACAGGAAGCCAGCCTGTTCGTCCTGCATGGCCTGTATGCCACCGTGTATGCGCCCTGGTGGTACCGCCTGCTGGGCGCCCGGGTAGGCCGTGGCACCGAAATTTCCACAGCCCTGGGCGTCGTGCCCGACATGTTGACCATCGGCACCGACAGCTTCGTGGCGGACGGCGTGATGCTGGGCGATGAGCGCATCGAGGGCGGCTGGATGAGCCTGCGCCCGACGATCATCGGCAATCGCACCTTTCTGGGGAACGGCGCCTTTGTGCCGGATGGCAGCATTTTGCCGGATGATGTGCTGATCGGCGTGCAATCGGGCGTGCCTGCCAATGAGCGCATGCATCCGGGCGACACCTGGGTCGGCAACCCGCCCATCATCCTGCCTGCACGCGAGCAATTTGAAGGGTTTGATCCGTCGCTCACCTTTCATCCCCGCATGTTGCGACGCCTGAGCCGGGGAACCGTTGAAACCTTGCGCATCGTCATGCCGATGGCCGTAGTGATCGCGGTGGGTTATCTCACCGTTGCGCTGGTGATGCCGCTGGCCGGCGCGGGGCTCCTTGTGGACACCTTGCTGGCACTGTCGCTGGCAGGCTTTCTGTACGGCATAGGTTCATTTTTATTTGTGGTACTCGTCAAGTGGCTGGTGATTGGCCGCTACCGGCCACGCTCGGCGCCCATGTGGACGGCTTTTGTATGGGGGAGCGAGGCGGTCACGAATCTCTATGAGTCCATCGCCGTACCCAATTTTGTAGACTTCCTGCGCGGCACGCCGATGTTGCCGCCCTGCCTGCGTCTGCTTGGCTGCAGGATGGGCCGTGGCATTTACATGGACACCACCCAGCTGACCGAGTTCGACTGCGTAAGCGTAGGCGACTACTCCGCGCTCAATAGCTGGTGCGGCCCGCAGACTCATCTGTTCGAGGATCGCATCATGAAAATCGGCGCGGTAAGTATAGGCCGTGGCGTCACCGTCGGCGCACGCACCACCATCCTTTATGGCGCCCATATCGGCGATGGGGCATCTCTCGGGCCGCTCACCCTGATCCTGAAAGGCGAGAACATCCCTGATGGAACAAAATGGATAGGATCGCCCGCAGAACCCTGGGCGGGCTGATCCTTCACCATCATTGAATGACACGCCGCCAGTGTCATGATTTTTGGCGGCTGACCGCTCATCTGAGTTTGATCTCGGTCCAAATGCGCGACAGTACGCGGCGCTGATGGCGGTCAAGCTCGCGCAGCATCTCAAGATGCTGTACAGATACCGGAAAAATGGCCGGATTCTGCACGATTTCCGGCCTGATATAGCGCAATGCGTCGCGGTTTGGGTTTCCGGAACCGATCAGGTTGGTGAGTTCGGCCGCATTCTTACCGTCCAGCATGAAATTGATAAAACGAAGCGCGAGATCAGGACGCGGGCCCGATTTGTGCAGCACCATCGAATCGAGCGACAGCACCGCGCCTTCCCCGGGAATGGCAGCCTGGATGCGGAATCCCCGTTTGGCCGTCACGGCATCCAGATCGGCCTGAAAGATGTCGCTGGAATAGCCTTGCACCAGCCAGATATTGCCGACGGTCAATTCCTTGATGTAGCTGGAGGCATTGAATGCCGCCCAGTACGGCTTTGCGCGGATGATCAGATCGCGCGCCTGCATCCAGTGCGCCTCCTCGGTATCGTTGGCAGAATAGCCCAGGTATTTGAGCGCTGCCGCGAGCAGTTCGCGCTGGCTATCGAGCACCGTGACGCGCCCCTTGATTTTTTCAAGATAGCGCGGTTCAAAAATCACCGCCCAGCTGTCGACAGGCAGACCCAGTGCACGGATTTTTTCGCGGTTATAGCCGATCAGTGTGATGGTATATGCGTAGGGCACCGAGTATCGATTGCCGGGATCGAACGCGGTGTTCAAGTAGGCAGGATCTATGTTCTTCAGATTCGGCAATTGACTCTTGTCAAGCTCGCGCAGCGCGTGCTGCCGTATCAGCGATTCCACCGCATTGCCCGTCGGTATGATCAGATCGTAGCCGACAGCCCCGGCAGTCAGTTTGGCCAACATTTCCTCATTATCCGAGTAATAGTCCTGCACCACCCGGCAGGCGCATTCAGCCTCAAAACGCGCAATCGTGGTATCCGAGATGTAGTTGTTCCAGTTGTACAGATGCAGCAGGTTTTCGGCCTGTGCCGAGCCTGCCAACGCCAGGATCAGCAGACAGCGCCACATCAGTATTTTCCCTTCAGCATATCGGGCGCAAACCTTGCGGCTGCCAGAATCAGCGCCAGCGTCAGCAGCATCAGCAGCGTGGATACCGCATTCACTTCCGGCGTCACGGAGGTCTTGATCATCGAGTAGATATGCAGCGGCAGCGTTTGTACGCCCACCCCGGCGGTGAAAAAGGTGACCACGAAATCGTCGATCGACAGGGTGAACGCCATCAGCCCGCCTGCAATCATACAGGGCAGGATCAGCGGGTAGGTGACATGGCGGAATGTCTGCCACGGCGACGCACCCAGATCCCGCGCAGCCTCGAAGATGCTCACGTCCAGCGCCGCCAGGCCTGCGCGCACCACGATGGCGACGAAGCCGATGGAAAACACAATATGGGCGAGCAGCACGGACAGCATGCCGAGCGTCAGATTGAGCACCTGAATGTAGAACAGCAGCAATGACACACCGAGCAGGATTTCCGGCATCGCCACCGGCGCCATCACCAGGAAATTCAGCAGTTTGAAGTCGTAGCGATAGATCGCGATACCGGCCAGGGTGCCGAGTACGGTGGAAATCAGGCTGGACACCAGCGCGATGAGCAGCGAATTCCCGGCGGCGATCAGCATGTCCTCATCATGCAGCAGCACCTGGTACCAGTGCCAGGTGAAACCCACCCATTCGGCATTCAGGCGCGAATCGTTGAACGAATAGGCGACGACAATCGCCAGCGGCAGATACAGGAAGGCGTATACTGCCAGTGCCGCCGCCCATAGTCCGTAGCGGCTGCTATACATATCTGCGTGCGCCAAGCTTTGCGGTGAGCCATGCGATCATCAGCACCGCGATGGTCAGCATGATGGACAAGGTGGCGCCGAACGGCCAGTCGCGCGTGACCAGAAATTGCTCCTTGATCAGATTGCCGATCAGCATATCGCCTGTGCCGCCCAGAATTTCCGGGATGGCGAACATGCCAAGCGCAGGGATGAACACCAGCGCCGTGCCTGCGAACACGCCCGGCAACGACAGCGGAAAAGTCACCCGCCAGAACCTCTGCCAGGCGTTGGCGCCCAGATCCTGCGCTGCATCCAGCAGGCTGGGGTCGTGCTTCTCCAGATTGGTATAGAGCGGCAGCACCATGAACGGCAAATGCACATACACCAGTGCGATCAGCACGGCGAACGACGAGAACAGCAAGTGCACCGGTGCCAGCCCGAACAAGCTCAGTATGCCGTTGATCAGCCGACTCAATGCCGATTGCGGTCCCAGCACGATCATCCAGGCATAGATGCGGATCAGGAAGTTGCTGGCGAACGGCAGTATCACCAGCAGCACCAGCCTGTCACGACGCTTTTTGGGGCTGCGTGCGATCAACAGCGCCAGCGGATAAGCCAGACTCAGGCAGAATAGCGTGGTGGCGGACGCCATTAAAACAGACTTGAGAAAAATTTCGATATAGATAAAATCGCTGAAAAAGAACCGGTAGGTTTCCAGCGTCACGCCGTGCAGGGTGCCCGGATCTCTCGCAACAAGCGGCGCGAGTCCGCCGAATTCACCGGGGTAACTCAATGAAGCGATCACCGTGATCACGGCAGGGGCCGCGAACATCAGCAGCAAGAATAAAAACGGCGGACCGCCGACCAGATATTTGCCCAGGCGCGCTTCGCTGTTATAGGGCTTAGTCATGAAATAACATTCCGGCATCGTGGCGCCAGCCGACTTTTACCGTATCGCCTGCCTCGAACAGTTGCGCCCGTCCCGGTGCCGAATTCGGCAACAACGCCTCAACCGTCACGCCATCGGCAAGTCCGACCCGGTACACGCTTACATCGCCCTGATACAGCACGCTTTGTATCGTTCCGGAAAAATGATTTTTCAATTCGGCCAGTTCGTTATGCATGCCGATGCGCACCTGTTCGGGGCGGATCGAGAATACCCCGCGCTGACCGGGTATCGCACCGGGCAGCGGCGGCGCGATGATGTCTCCCAAGCCTGCGACCGAAAGATGCAGATGGCTGTGAACCGATTCCAGCACCTGGGCTTCGAGCTGGTTGATATGGCCGATGAAATCGGCGACAAAACGATTTCCGGGAAATCCGTAAAGTTTGGACGGCTCATCCACCTGTTCGAGCCTGCCATGATTCAGCACCGCGATGCGGTGCGACAATGCCAGCGCCTCGGTCTGCGCATGCGTGACAAACACAAAGGTGATCCCGATATCCCGCTGCAAATTGATCAGCTCGACCTGTACCTCTTCGCGCAGCTTCGCATCAAGGGCTGCCAGCGACTCATCGAGCAGCAGCAGGCGCGGGCGGTTGATCAGCGCGCGTGCCAGCGCGACACGCTGTTTCTGTCCGCCGGAGAGTTCGTGCGGGTATTTGTCTGCCTGGCCTGCAAGTCGCATCTGATCCAGCGACTGCTGCAAACGAGCATTTACTTCACTCAGTGCATTACGCGCCATCCTGAGCGAAAACGTGATGTTCTGTGCTACCGTCAGATGCGGAAACAGCGCATAGCTCTGAAACACGGTGTGGATCGGGCGTTTTTCCGGGGGAATATCGGCGAGATCTTTACCATCGAGTAAAATCTGTCCGGCGTCGGGCATATCGAAACCGGCGATCATGCGCAGCAGTGTGGTCTTGCCGCAGCCGGAAGGCCCCAGCAGCGTGAAGAACTCACCAGCCTCGATGTTCAGGCTGACATTGTCCAGCGCAACGAAATCGCCGAAGCGACGTGTGACGTTCTTGATTTCGAGTTGAGCCATATCGGACTAACCAAAATTGTCGAAGCAGCCGATACTATAAGCGATAATCGCTCAACAAAAATTCGTGCACTCGAAATTTTTCATTCAACCCCCACCTTGCAACCTGTACATGATGCCCGCATGAAAGCCCTTCCTTTAAAACTTCTGATCTGGCCGGAGCGCCCAAGCCGCTTTGACCATCACGGGCTCGCCCTGATTCTGCTGACATTGCCTGCGGGTACGAAGAGAGCTGATGCAAGACAAATGGCGAGGACGACGTTACGCGAATGCATAGCTTCCCTGTTGCATGCAGTTCATTTCGAGCTTGTTGAAGGAGTACACGGACCGCTGATTACAGGTAGCGATATACGGATCAGCCTGAGTTACGCGGGTGACAAGGCGTTGATCGGCCTTGCCCGCGGACGGGCGCTGGGCGTGGATATCGTCAAAATTGAACGCCTGGATGATGTCGAGACACTCGCCAGGCTCTATCTGCCGACAAACAATGGTACGGACTTTGCGCTGGCCTGGGCGCAGATGGAGGCATGCTGCAAAGCCTTAAAATTGCCACTGTCCGAGATTGATGCAGCCCGCCAGCTTGCCTACGCCGGTTGTAAGCTTGTCGATTGCGAACAGATGGATGGTTACCGGATCGCGGTCGCGATAAAACCGGTCTGAAAGCAGTTTCTGTTTGCGTCTGAAGCGCTTATTCCATATACATCCCGCCGTTCACATGCAAGGTGACGCCGGTGATGTAGGCGGCGCCCGGACCTGCCAGAAAAGCCACGGCTGCTGCGATATCGGCAGGTTGACCCAGGCGTTTCAAGGGCACATGCTCGACCAGCTTGGCGCGCTGCTCTGCGCCAAGTCCATGCGTCATGTCGGTATCGATAAATCCCGGTGCCACGCAGTTCACGGTGATGTTGCGGCTGCCGATTTCCTGCGCCAGCGACTTGGTAAAACCGATCATGCCGGCCTTGGAGGCGGCATAGTTGGCCTGCCCCGCGTTACCCATACTGCCGACCACCGAGGAAATGCTGATGATGCGCCCGCCGCGGGCCTTCATCATCGCGCGCAATACGGCGCGTGATAAACGGAACACCGATTTCAAGTTGGTTGCCAGCACATCGTCCCATTCCTCATCCGACATGCGTGCCAGCAGATTGTCGCGGGTAATGCCGGCGTTGTTGACCAGGATCGAGATTTCGCCGAACTGTTTGCGCAACTCAGCCAAAACCTGCTCGGTCTGCGCTGCGTCATTGACGTTCAGCGCATAGCCCCGTCCTTTGATGCCGGCCGCCGCCAGATAGTCGCTGATCGCAGCAGCTCCTTTTTCAGTGGTGGCCGTGCCGACCACCGTCGCACCCTGACGGCCCAATTCCTGTGCGATAGCCTGACCGATGCCGCGCGAAGCGCCGGTCACCAGTGCGATTTGTCCCTGTAGTGTCATGCCATACCTCCAAGTGTAGTCAAGGTCTGTGTCAGCGCTGCGCCATCGCTGATCGCCAAAGACAGCTGATTCGTATCGATGCGTTTGTTCAAGCCGGTCAGCACGCGGCCCGGCGCGCATTCGACGTTGTGGGTGATGCCCTGTTTGCCGAATTCCAGCACGGTCTCGACCCAGCGCACCGGAGAATACAGCTGGCGCACCAGCGCATCGCGGATTTTATCGCCGTCGCTGTAAGCCGCCACATCGGCGTTGTGCAACACGGGAATGAGCGGCGTGTGAACCGTAATATTCCCCAAATACTCGCGCAACTGACCCGCAGCACCCTTGAGCAGGGAGCAATGCGACGGCACGCTCATCGGCAACATGATGGCCCGCTTGGCGCCGCGGGCACGGGCCAGTTCCATGCCGCGTTCAACTGCGGCCCGGCCTCCTGCAATCACCACCTGTCCCGGCGAATTGTAATTCACCGCTTCCAGTACATCGCCTTGCGCGCCTTCGGTGCACACGGCGCGCACGGCTTCATCGTCCAGACCCAGAATCGCCGCGATGCCGCCCACGCCTTCGGGCACCGCCTGTTGCATGCACTGCGCACGATAGCGCACCAGCGGCAGGGCATCGGCAAAACTCAGGGCGCCACTGGCTACCAGCGCCGTGTATTCGCCCAGACTGTGCCCCGCCATCATCGCAGGTTGCGGACCGTTCTGCGACTGCCAGGCGCGGTACACCGCGATACCTGCGGTCAGCATGAGGGGTTGCGTGTTGACGGTTGCGTTGAGCTCTGCGTCGGAACCCTCGCTGGCCAGTTGCCATAAATCCTGACCCAGCACAGCGGAGGCTTCAGTGAAAGTGTCGCGCACCGCTGAAAAATCGGCATAGCCGTCCATCATGCCGCGCGACTGCGAACCTTGCCCGGGAAATACGAAAGCGAATTTAGTCATAAAAAAAACAGTCGTTAGTCGTTAGTCGCTAGTCGGTAGGTTGGGTTAGCGTAGCGTAACCCAACAATAATTAATTCATAACGTTAAAAGGATGTCGGGTTACGCTAACCCACCCTACGCTTACCACTTGAGTAAAACCGCGCCCCAGGTAAAGCCGCCGCCTATCGCTTCAAAAAGGATGTTTTGCCCAGGCTGGATGCGGCCATCGCGCACCGCAACATCCAGCGCCAGCGGAATCGAGGCTGACGAGGTATTGCCGTGAGAAGCGACGGTGACAACCACGTTATCCATGCTCAAACCAAGTTTTTTTGCCGTCGCTTCGATGATACGGATATTCGCCTGATGAGGCACCAGCCAGTCGATATCAGCCCCCAACAGTCCGGCATCGCTCAGCACTTCATCAACTACGCGGCTTAACACCGTGACGGCAAACTTGAACACCGCCTGCCCTTCCATCTTGATGAAGGGATTGCCCTTAACCGCCCCGTTGCAGATATTGCCATCGGCCCGAAGCTGCGCATGATGCCGCCCATCGGAATGCAGCTTGACTGCCAGCACGCCGGGTTCAGCACTTGCCTGCAAAATGACCGCACCGGCGCCGTCGCCGAACAACACGCAGGTAGCGCGATCGGTCCAATCCAGCATGCGCGACATCACCTCGGCGCCCACCACCAGCACAGTTTTAGCCTGGCCGCCGCGTATGTACAGATCGGCGGTATTCAGTGCATAGACAAAGCCGCCGCATACCGCTTGCAAGTCGAAGGCAGCACCGCCGTTGGTGATGCCCAGCTTGTCCTGCAAGATGCAGGCAGTGCTGGGAAACATCTTGTCAGGCGAAGTGGTGGCAACGATGATGAGATCGATATCATCTGCGACAATGCCGGCCGCCTCGATGGCTTTGAGGCTTGCCTGCAAGGCCAGATCGCTGGTCATTTCACCGTCTGCCGCGATATGCCGCTCACGGATACCGCTGCGCGAGACGATCCACTCGTCTGTCGTATCGACGATCTTTTCCAGATCGAAATTAGTCAGCACCCTGGCCGGCAGGTAACTGCCGGTACCGATAATCTTTGCGTGCATCAGGACACTCCCAGCTGTTGGCGCTCATGGTGCCATTTTTCGATATGCACGCTGATTTGCTGCCACATTCCGGCACGCACTTCCTCTGCCGCTTTTTCTATCGCACATTTAAAGGCAAACACGTCCGCCGAACCATGACTCTTCACTACAATGCCGCGCAAACCGAGAAAGCTGGCGCCGTTGTAGCGCCTGTGATCCAGTCTGTGCTTGAACGCCTTGAGCACCGGCATGGAGACCAGGGCAGCCATTTTGGTGTACAAACTCGTGGAGAAACCTTCCTTCAGAAAACCGCCCATCATCTTGGCCACCCCTTCGGCTGTCTTGAGCGCGACATTGCCGACAAAACCATCGCACACCACCAGATCGGTCGTCCCCTTGAAGATGTCGTTACCCTCGACGTTGCCGTAAAAATTCAGGTCGCTGTCGCGCAACAGGATAGCGGCCTGCTTCACCACCTCGTTGCCCTTGATGTCTTCACTGCCGATATTGAGCAGTCCGACGCTAGGATCCGGTTTGCGCTCAAGCGCCGTAACCAGCGTTGCGCCCATCATGGCAAATTGCAGCAGATGTTCGGCGGAGCAATCGGTATTGGCGCCCAGATCGAGCATACACACCTGCCCGTTTTTGGTTGGCAGATAGGAAGCGATGGCCGGTCTGTCTATACCGGGTATGGTTTTTAACACATAACGCGCGGTCGCCATCAGCGCGCCGGTATTACCCGCACTGATACAGGCCGACGCCTCGCCGCTTTTAACCAGGTTGATACAAACGCGCATAGAAGAATCTTTTTTCCCGCGCAGCGCAGATTGCGGCTGCTCATCCATACCCACCACTTCCGAGGCGGGATGCACGCGCAGACGCGCGCCGAACATGCCGCCTGCCGCATCGATACGCAGCGCGCGCAGTTCCGCATTAATCAGATCGGGGCTACCCACCAGAATGATGGTATCGCGGGAATACTGCTTCAGATACTCAACGGCAGCGTGGATGGTGACCGCAGTACCATGATCGCCCCCCATCGCATCTATAGCTAATGTGACATCCACTAAGTAATCCTTGGCGAGAGAAAGCTCCAAAACCAGCTTGAGCAGCGGTTACTGAAATCAGCGCACCCTTTGAAGGGCTTGCCGGTCAGATAACCGCTCACAAAAAACTCAGGGTTTCGGATAAAACAAAGTCTGACCACAGTCGACCATAATGGTCGACTACGCTTCAAAGTGACTCAATCGCCCTTCGTCTTGACTACTTTCTTGCCGCGGTAGTAACCGGTCGGACTGATATGATGACGCAAATGATTCTCGCCGGTGGTAGGCTCGATCGCCAGCGCCGGAGCGGCCAGAAAATCATGGGCGCGATGCATGCCGCGCTTGGAAGGGGATTTTTTATTCTGCTGAACTGCCATGCTATTACTCCTTGGATAAATCTAATTAATTACGTTTCAACTTTTCTAACAGCGCAAAAGGATGCCGATCACCCTCTTGTCTGCTTTCACCCTCTGCCACCTGACAGACACCTGATTGATGCTTAGGTGCGATTGGCAGGCTTAACAAAATCTCTTCTTCCAGCAACGCCAGCACATCCAGATGCGCATCGGCCAGAATTCCGTCGAAACTCTCTTCTTCGTCCGGTTGCCCGTCCAAATGCATTTCGGAGTCCAACAAATCCAGAGTATCCTGATCGCACAACAACAGGCGCGCCTCATGGCATACCGCATAATCCAGAGCATTCAGACAACGCTGACAACGCAACTGACAGTCGCCCTTGATACTGATATCCAGTACCGGACGCCCCTGACTATCCCGTCCGCCTAGCAGACTGTAATGCAGGAATCCTTGCGGGTTATCCAGTACATCATGAAGACGTGCCAGCTCTGCAAACGGCACTTGTTCAGTGATTTGTCTGCCGTTTCCGGCAAAATCCAGGCTGTCTATGAAAGGTCGAACGTACATGAGCCGCGCATAATATATTTTTCGCGGCGATCTGTCAAAAAACCCGCTGAAAATATTATAAAAAGACAGTTGATAGTTAATAATCGATAGCTGATAATTAATAATTGATAACTGACGACAAATACAGACTTCAGCCGGCAATCGACATTGCAGCTTCGCCCACTGTCAACTGTCAACTGTCTTCCAATGTTAAAGGATTTGTATTGAATACCCGTTTGCTGGTCTTAGCCTCCACCTCCCCGTATCGCAGCGAATTGCTTAAAAGACTGCAAATCCCTTTTACAACCGCATCTCCCAACGTGGACGAAACGCCGCTGCCCGATGAGACCGCGCGCGCCACCTCCATGCGCCTTGCGCAGGAAAAAGCACTTGCCGTAGCGGCAGCTTATCCCGACGCGCTGATTATCGGTTCCGATCAGGTTGCACTGCTGGACGGATTGCAAATCGGCAAGCCGCTCAACCACGACAATGCAGTCAGACAACTGCGCGCCATGCGCGGCAAGACGACCTGCTTTTATACCGCACTGACGCTGCTCAACACCCGCAGCGGCCACATGCAAACCGAAGTCGCGGAAAATTACGTCACCCTGCGCAATCTTGACGATGCGGAGATCGAAGGCTATTTGCTTAAAGAACAGCCTTACCACTGCGCCGGCAGTGCAAAATCAGAGGGTTTAGGCATTGCGCTGATGAGCAATATGAGCGGCGACGATCCCAACGCGCTGATCGGCCTGCCGCTGATCCTGCTCACCGACATGCTGCGCCGCGAAAACGTACAGCTTTTCTGATCATGACCATCCAACCAGGCACACTGTATCTCATTCCCTGCACGCTGGGCGACACCGAAGCATCGCAGGTGCTCCCGCAGCATGTGATCGACATCGCGCGCAGCTTGCAGCATTACGTGGTAGAACAACCCAAGACCGCACGGCAATTCCTCTCATCGCTCAGACACACGCACCCGATCCAGTCGCTCCACTTTGCCACGCTCAACGAACACACGGCAACCGCTGAACTGCCGGAACTGCTGGCGCCTCTGCTGGCAGGGCGCGATGTTGGCATCATTTCCGAGGCGGGCTGTCCAGGCATCGCCGATCCCGGTGCAGAACTGGTCAATCTGGCACATCAAAAGGGGATACGCGTCATTCCACTGGTCGGCCCCTCCTCCATTTTGCTGGCTTTGATGGCATCGGGACTGAATGGTCAGTGCTTCGCCTTCCACGGCTATCTGCCGATTGCAGAAGCTGACAGAAACAGGACGATAGCCGCGCTGGAAGCGGAATCGTCCAGGCGCAGCCAGACTCAGATGTTCATCGAGACGCCGTATCGCAACGACAAATTATTTGCAGCACTGCTCGCACAGTGCCATGCTCACACCCAGCTATGTGTCGCAACCGATGTCAGCTTAGTTTCCGAACAGATACAGACGCACAGCATCGCCCAGTGGAAAACCCGGCCCGCACCCCTGCTGAACAAGCGCCCCAGCCTTTTTTTACTGCTCGCCAGGCGGTAATGTCAAATTTTACAGTTTTTTAGTTGTCACCAGCCCCGCTTTCTGGTATTAAAGCGGACTTGATTTTTTATGCCGGAGAATTGCAATGTCGCAACTATCACTAAAACCGATCGCCCCCTATCAGGCAAAAGAAGGCGAGGCCTATATGAACCCGCAGCAACGCGAGCATTTTCGCCGGATTCTGCAACAAATCAAATCAGGCCTGGGTGAGGATATCGACCGCACCGTACATACCATGCAGGATGAAGCCACGGTGTTTGCCGACCCGAATGACCGCGCCACACAGGAATCCGACATCAGCCTGGAATTGCGCAACCGCGACCGCGAGCGCAAACTGATCAAGAAAATCGATGAAATGCTGGGCAAGATCAATGCCGATGAATACGGCTATTGCGAAAACTGCGGGATCGAAATCGGCCTGGGCCGCCTGGAAGCACGCCCGACTGCCACGCAATGCATAGACTGCAAGTCGCTGGACGAGATCCGTGAGAAACAGATGGCGAAATAGTATTCGCCATCTGTTTCTGCAGGGATGATGCGCTGTGCGCATCAACTCGCAAAAGCAGGCAGCAAATGAAGGAACAACATGTGATTTGCATATGTTGTTCCTGAATCAAAAACACAACCTAAAACTTAGCCATCTGTTTCTGCAGGGATGATGCGCTGTGCGCATCAACTCGCAAAAGCAGGCAGCAAATAAAGGAACAACATGTGGTTTGCATATGTTGTTCCTGAATCAAAAACACAACCTAAAACTTAGCCATCTGTTTCTGCAGGGATGATGCGCTGTGCGCATCAACTCGCATCAACTCGTAAAGGCAGGCAGCCCCGGCTCTGTTTTTCGGTACGACTACCCGGTCAATCCCAGCTTTTTCCACCCCTCATGCCCCAGCTTCTTCAGCGTCTCGACATTGACGTCGGCGATTTTGTCCGCATCGGGAAAAGCATCCACGGCTTTATCCACGCTGTCTTCGCGCAACAGGTGCAGCGTCGGATAAGGCGCACGGTTGCAGTAATTCTCGATGTCATCCGGCTTCGTGCCGGCAAACTGGTACTGCGGATGCAGACTGGCGACCTGAAATGCATCGTTGAACTCGGGCTCTGCGGTTGCGACATCAACCGTATCCAGAAAATCGTTAAAGTCCAGAAAGTCGTTTAGCACATGCGGATGGATCAGCAGCGTGGTATCCAGCACATCAGGATCGGTGTCTTGCAGATGACGAAGCTCGGTCAGCAACTCTTCCAGCAAGGCATCCTCCGTCGTGGCGGCACTCACCACATAGCGTATCTGTTTCTTGACATGTACCGCCTTGGCGAACGGGCACAGATTCAGGCCGATGACGGCTTTTTCAAGCCAGTCCTGCGTGTCCGCGATGATGGTTTCGTTAGTCATTCAATTCTTTCATTTGGGTAGTACATGATGCGTGAAGGTATCTTCAGCAATGCAAAGGCGGCTCGTCCATCAGCGCGATCTGCTCGCGCAATTCCAGAATACGGTCTTGCCAGTAACGCTGAGTATTAAACCACGGAAAGGCCGCCGGAAACGCCGCATCGTCCCAGCGCCTGGCGATCCAGGCCGCATAGTGAATCAGACGCAAGGTGCGCAGCGCCTCAAGCAAGTGCAGCTCGCGCGGATCGAAGTCATAAAAATCCTCATAACCCGCCAGCAAGTCGCCGAGCTGCCGGGTCTGCTCGACTCGATCACCGGACAGCAGCATCCACAAGTCCTGTATCGCAGCCCCCATGCGGCTGTCGTCAAAATCCACGAAGTGCGGGCCTGCATCGGTCCACAACACATTGCCGACATGACAGTCGCCGTGCAGGCGCAGGCTCTTCACATTCCCCGCGCGCTCAAAGCAGCGCCGCACCCCGTCCAGTGCAAGGGCTGCCACGCCGCGATAAACTTCGAGCAATTCACGCGGGATGAAGTCGTGAGCCAGCAGAAATTCGACGGGTTCAGCGCCAAAAGTCTGCATATCCAGCGTGGGGCGATGGTGGTAAGATTCCAGCGCGCCTACCGCATGGATGCGCCCGATAAATCGACCCATCCATTGCAGTGTGTCGCGGTTATCCAGTTCCGGCGCCCGTCCGCCATGTTTGCTGAACACGGCAAAACGAAAATCCCCGAAAGCGTGCAGCGTATCTCCGTTGATATCCAGCGCGGGCACCACCGGAATTTCGCGCTCATACAGCGTTGCCACGAACGCGTGTTCTTCGAGTATCGCCGCATCCGTCCAGCGACCGGGGCGGTAAAACTTGACGACCAGCGGCGGGCCATCCTCCATGCCCGCCTGATAGACGCGATTTTCATAACTGTTCAGCGCAAGCAGCCGGCCGTCGCCGCGCAGGCCGATACTGTCCAGCGCATCCAGTACGGTATCCGGCGTGAGTAAACTGAAGGGGTGTTGAATGTCCATGCTCGACATTGTACGGCAAGTCAGTCCTCAGTCCTCGATCCTTTACGCAACAACTTGGACGCAGCCGTTGTGCGGGAAATGCCCTTCATTCAGGAGCAGGAGCTTCAGCTCCGTAGCTCCGTGGGAATGCCCATGCGGCATTGCGGCATGAACCCCCTACTCCAGCAAACCTGCCAATGTCAGCATGAACAGCACGACCAACATGAATACCGATGAGCGCCACACCAGCCGACTCGCACAATACAGGGCCGCGTCACCGTTCTTGTCACCGACGCCTAATTCCACCCTGTCCAGCAACCTGCCGTCTTGCGGGATGGGCAAGCCCAGA
>JAJYYO010000018.1:17686-66527 GCA_021800795.1 Pseudomonadota bacterium | reverse complement strand
AGCTGCACGACACCTTCGGTTTTCCGCTCGATCTGACCCAGGATGTTTGCCGCGAGCAGGGCGTAACCGTCGATGTCGCCGCATTCGATGTTGCGATGGCGCAGCAGAAACAACAGGCGCGCGCATCCGGCAAATTCAGGATGGCCGCCAATCTGGAATACGAAGGTCCGGTCACGGCTTTTCACGGCTACGACACCTTGGAACACAAGGGGTGCGTGCTGGCGCTGTACAAGGACGGCGTTTCAGTTAATGAGCTGAACGAGGGCGAGACGGGTGTGGTGGTGCTGGACGATACGCCGTTCTATGCCGAGTCGGGCGGTCAGGTGGGCGACCGCGGCGAGTTGCGTAGTACGCACGGCATTTTCGTGGTGGAAGACACGCAGAAAATACAGGGCAGTGTGTTCGGCCATCACGGCACGGTCACCACGGGGAAAATCACCGTTGGTAACAATGTCAATGCACGCGTGGACACGCAGGTCAGAGCACGCATCGTGCGCAACCATTCCGCGACCCATTTGATGCATAAGGCGCTGCGCGAGGTGCTGGGGCCACACGTACAGCAAAAAGGCTCGCAGGTGGATGCGGACAAGACGCGCTTCGATTTTGTGCACAGTCAGCCGATGACGGATGACGAGATACGCCGGGTGGAAGCCATCGTGAACGCCGAAATTCTGGCCAACACCGACTGTCAGGCGCGCGTGATGGGCATCGCAGATGCGCAGCAGACCGGCGCGATGATGCTGTTCGGCGAGAAGTACGGCGACGAGGTGCGCGTGCTGGATATCGGCAGCAGTCGCGAGCTGTGCGGCGGTACGCATGTGAAACGCACCGGCGATATCGGTCTGTTCAGCATCGTGAATGAGGGCGGTGTGGCGGCAGGCGTGCGCCGCGTTGAGGCGGTGACGGGCGACAATGCGCTGGCCTATATGCAGGAGATGGAAACAGCGCTGGGCGGCGTGGCCGACACGCTCAAGGTATTGCCAAAAGAGGTCCCGGCGCGCGTGGCGGCGGTGCTCGATCAGGTGCGTAAGCTGGAACGTGAGCTTGCCGCACTCAAAGGCAAGCTGGCCTCCGCACAGGGCGACGAACTGGCGTCCAAGGCGCAGGAGATCAACGGCGTCAACGTGCTGGCGGCGGAACTGGCTGGCGCCGATGCAACCAGCTTGCGCGAAACGCTGGACAAGCTCAAGGACAAGCTCAAATCCGCCGTGATCGTGCTGGCCTCCGTGCAGGACGGCAAGGTCAGCCTGATCGCGGGCGTCACGGCGGATCAGACCGGCAAGGTCAAGGCAGGCGAGCTGGTCAACATGGTAGCGCTACAGGTCGGCGGCAAGGGCGGCGGCAGGCCGGACATGGCGCAGGCAGGCGGGACACAACCTGAACATCTGGCGGCGGCCCTGGCCTCTGTGCCGGATTGGGCTAAGTCCAGACTGTAAGCCTGGTCGTTTTGAGTTTGCAACTACCTGAATATTTTTATGACCTGTTTTCTTCCTTTTTCCAGACCCAGCATCGACGAGGCGACCATCGCATCCGTTGCGGACGTGCTGCGTTCAGGCTGGATCACCAGCGGTCCCAAGGTGGCGGAGTTCGAGAAACAGTTGTCCGATTATTTTGGCGGGCGTCCGGTGCGCACCTTCAATTCCGGCACCTGTACCATGGAGATTGCGCTGCGCATCGCAGGCATAGGGGCGGGTGACGAGGTGATTACCACGCCGATTTCGTGGGTGGCGACCGCCAATGTGATTCTAGAAGTAGGAGCGACCCCGGTATTCGCCGACATCGACCCGGTCACGCGCAATATCGATCTGGACAAGGTTGAGGCGGCGATCACGCCCAAAACCCGTGCGATCATTCCGGTCTATCTGGCGGGCAGGCCGCTGGACATGGACAGGCTGTATGCAATCGCAGCCAGATATAAGCTGCGCGTGATCGAGGATGCCGCACAGGCGATCGGCTCAACCTGGCAGGGCAAGCCGATCGGTTCATTTGGCGATTTTGTCTCGTTCAGTTTTCAGGCCAACAAGAATATCACCACCTCGGAAGGGGGCTGTCTGGTGCTCAATAACGCCGATGAAGCGGCGTTAGCCGAAAAATACCGTCTGCAGGGCGTGTCCCGCAGCGGTTGGGACGGTATCGATGTGGATGTGCTGGGCGGCAAATACAATATGACCGATATCGCCGCCGCGATCGGGCTGGGCCAGTTCGCGCAGCTGGATAGCATCACCGCACACCGGCGTCAACTGGCACAACATTATTTCGAAACGCTGGGTTCTGATTTTGAAGCAAAAACCGGCGCACAACTGCCGCCGCAGGAGAGCGGATGGGTGGCATCGGAGATGCCGGGTACACGCCGGCCCACCCCTTGCGGGTGTTTTGAGAGCACCAACTGGCATTTGTTTCAGATCGTGCTGCCGGATACCATTACGCGCCCGCAGTTTATGGAGCGGATGAAGGCGTTCAATATCGGCATCGGTTTTCATTACGCGCCTATACACCTGTTCAAGCTGTACCGGGATTTGGGTTTCAAGGAAGGCATGTTCCCTGTCGCAGAGCGTGTCGGTCGTCAGATCGTGTCCCTGCCGATGTTCTATGCGATGAGCGAGCTTGACGTCGAGCGCGTATGCAGCGCGATGCTTGAGGTGCTGAAATAGCCTGCCGGTAGCAGACCGGCGGCTGATTACCTTTCTTGTCTTGCCAAGAAAGGTAATCGAAAGAAATCGCCCCCGGTTTGCCGTCCCTGCGGGATACCCTTGATAGTCACAAACAAGCGGGGCTGCGCAACTCGCCCTCGCTATTGCTCGGAGCTCAAACAGTGCTCGCCTTACCCCACCGCTTGTTTGCGACTCTCTTCGGCGGCGCACAGGGGTGGTTTATGGTGCAATTTGTTATCTGGACACGTGCGAAAGGCCTAAGGAAGCGCTGAATAAATCAACCGTTCGCCCTGGGCCAAGTAAGCCCCGCAGTCGCGTGGCAAGGCGTGAGCAGGAAACAGTATTTTCTTGACTATTGTTCGCTGTTTGACCATTTTTATGGTTTTGCAATATATTGATTATTAAGCAATTAAAAGCCGTTTCTTGAGAGATTGTCGAAGGGTGATCGCAACAAATTGAATATTAAGTATTTAATCCGTTCATGGTTCGACAGGGCTCTCCTGATCGAAGTCGAAGGGCTCACCACGAACGGATTAAGTCAGCGCTTCCCTAATCCAAGAGGCGATCACATATATGCTTTCTTCTGTGCAAGAACGATCGTGCCCTACGCTGGCTGGTGGCTTGTAGAATTTCCTGAATTCCGCTGTTGAAATTATTACGCAGGCTTTTCCGCGCGGCGCAATGCCGCGACCAGTTCTCTCACCACGGTCTGATGTTCTTCCGATAAAGTCGCGATAGCGCGCATCAGTTCATAATCCACCCCGGGTAATTCGTCGCGAACGACGGGATGAACAACTCCCGCGCCATCGCCAAAACGCAGCCAGTCGTTCGCCACACCCAGCCACTGTGCCAATACGCGCAGCTTGTCCTGGCTGGGGATCGCCTCACCCAGCAGCCACTTGCGCGCCGCGTAGTCAGATACCGCCTTGCCGGGATAGCGCCTGTTGAACGCGCGCGCTAATGCAGCAGGGCTTTCGCTCGCCTCCCCGGCATCTTTCAATGCCTGCTTCAGCCTTGCGCTGAACTGTTCCCGCTCTTTTATTGCTTCCATGCCCGAAAGCTAACAAGCTAACTGCTGCTTATCAGTCTGGTAATAAAACATGACTTATGGTTTGCATTCTGTTATTTTTGCACTCGCAAAACGACAGGCGCACATTCGACTCATACAACACAAATATTTAGGGGGCAACAAATGGTATCTCGGTTAAAAATCAGTGCAATTATTGTAGGGTTGACTTTTGGTTTGGCAGGATGCGCGCAGGATTTGGCAAGAATCAACAATGACCTGACCAACCTCAATGCGGCGTTGGCGGGCAAGGGGACGCAACCGAATGGTGCGCAAACCGGTGGTATGGCGATGGCCGCGCAACCGGAAGCGGGTCAGAGCAAACCGACACAACTGATTATTCCAAAAGATAAGCGGACGGCAGCGGCGATAGATGAAGCAATGCCAACAATCAAAAAAATACTGGCAATTCATCAGTGTCTAAAAGATTTTAATGGGTTAAGGCAGATGAATATTTATGCTGTCCCTGGCGTGGATATGGCGCGAGTGACTGACAACAGGTGGTCAATCCCAAATGCGCATGGTGGATTTGGAAATCAGATGCAATATCACGATCTTAATAAATGCGTCAGTGTGACAACTATCGATCAATTTGCCATGCCAGCACTTAATACCCTGCAATTTCGTGCGGTGTACTTTGCCGATGATAGCGGTGAGACGGTCAATTTTAAATTTGAGTTCAAAAAAATGGATGACGGCTCCTGGAAAATTGATGGCTTATGTTCAAGATATGGCTGCTCCCCTGTTTTGCCGTAATCCATAGCAAAAAATATAAAGTGCACATGTGAACATAATTAAGGAGAAAACAATGTCGTATCACATTCTTGAAGAGCGGAAAATTGACAAAGACGGAAACTACGTTCCACCTTCCGATTTTTATGTAGTTGACGAGGTTGGAAATAAAGTCAGCGAACGTTTAGGAAGCTTAAACGAAGCGATTGACAAGTTGCAAAAGTTAGAAAAATTGGAAGTAGAGAATAAACGCAAGAATGATTCCGGCCTGGGACGTTAGGTATGAGGTTAAGCTCGATTTAGTAGCAAGGAAAAATTATGAAGAAAAGTTTGATATATACGGCTTTGTTGGGTGCTGTATTGTTGGCAGGTTGCGGCAGCAAGACGGATGCAAACGAGAAAAATTTCGGTGCCGTTATATCTGATGAGCTGAAAAGAGTTGAGGTTTGTCTGCCATTTGAAAAGTGGCCGTATAGAGTGGTAGCAAATGATACTGGCAGAATGGGACAAATGACAGTCTTGGAGGCGGCTGGTCTGGTATCCGGTGCGGATTTTGAGACCGATGATCTCAATTTTATGGGCAAGCCTACCGGCCGGAAAATTAAACTCAGGATTTACAACCTGACCGGGGAAGGCAAAAAGTTTTTCCACGATAACGAAGCCGCGAAAGCCGCTGATGTCGTTAATGGCAATCTTTGCTACGGGAAGTTGTCGCTGGACAAAATCGTTAAGTGGGAAGGAACGAATAGCCCGCAGGATATTCTTGTAACCTACTCGGCCAAACTTGAAGGATTGGCGGACTGGGCAAAGAAACCAGAATTGCAGGCTGTCTTCCCTGGCACCGCAAAATTTATTGCTGAAAGCTTGGCAGGAAAAGAAAATCAAACCATCCTGAAACTGACTAGCCTGGGATGGGAGCAGGCTATGGGGTTTGGAATGGCATCCAGTGCGGGATCAGGGGCAGTCATTGAGATGCCTGATGGATCAATCATGCCGAATCCGTCGGATTATTTGCCTGTCGCCACACCTGTTGTGAATGTGGTTTCAGTGACTACTTCGGCAGCGGTTCCTCTGGAAAAAGTTGAAACGACGCCTGCGCAGCAACATTCCTCTGCGGTAAAACATCATCAGGTGCAAAAAACGGTGTCGAATAGCGGCAAGAATCCTGAGAAAGAAACTCGCGGAGTCCAGATGCGTCAGATCAATATAAACGATTAGACGAAAACCTTGCCTTGCCTCAACTCAAGGCTGACGTTGAATCTGAAAAAACGCCTCTCGAAGGACTTGCTGTTCTTGTTCTGACAAACAATGGATGGGTGAGTCAAGTTCTGTTTTAGTCAATAGCCCATTCGTATCTGTCAGTTAAAGGTGTTCATTTTTGCGCATTGTGGTCGGCATGAGTCCCAGAATCACTTGGCAGATCGCTTAAAGCATGTATGAGTAGTCGCTTGGACACGCACCAATTTATCATTGAGTTGCGTTAGAATGTGCATATCAAAAAAGGAAAATATCCATGAGAATGCACGTTGAATCCGGTGATCAGTTACTCGCTCAAGTATTGCAGCTTGGACAGTTTCCTACCAAGAAGGCGGCTATTCATGCTGCATTGGAGGAATTTGTCAAAACCCTTAAGCGTCAGCAATTGCTTGCCCTGCGCGGCAAAATTAACTGGCAGGGCGATCTTGACCAGATGCGCGCCTCTCGCACCAGCGAGGTCGGTTGATGCTGGTTGATACCTCTGTCTGGATTGATTTCTTTAACGGCCATCAATCAAAACAGGCAGAACTATTGGCGAATGCAATTGAGCAAGCCGGATCGATTGTTGTTCCTGGCATCGTGTTGACTGAAATCTTGCTGGGTCTCAATAATGATGCCGAAGCTGCACGTATATCAAATCTCCTTGATGCCTTCGATGTGTTGGCTGAACCTGCGCGGGTGGATTATGTCGAGGCTGCCCGAATTTACCGGCTGTGTCGGGCAAAAGGATATACTGTCCGTTCCACAATTGATTGTTTGATCGCTCAGTTATGTTTGCGAGATGATCTTACCCTGCTGACCAAAGATCGCGACTTCAAAGCAATTGCAAATTTTTTGCCGCTGCAATTGCTTGATAGCTGACAGGCTAAAATACATGATGTACCGATATCTGGTGATGACAGTCCGCACGCCGCAGTTTCATGCATCGGTCATTGAGCCGCATTACGCTTTTCTGGATCGTCTGAGGCAGCAGGGGGTGCTTGAGCTGGCGGGCCCTTTTTCCGACAAGTCCGGTGGCGCCTACTTGATTCGGGCTGCCAGTCTGGCACAGGCGCGAGACATTGCTTACCGTGATCCTGTGCATACCAGCGGCTCCTCGATTGTTACCGTTTATGAATGGCATGCAAAGTAATCGAGCCGTCTGATTCGGCTGTCAAATTGATTGCCGGTTTCGTTAACCCTCTGCCTTGCGGTAGAATGCCGCCTCATGAAAAACTTACAACTTTCCGTCATTATTCCCGTGTACAACGAAGAAGAAGGTTTGCAGACCTTGTTCGATCGCCTGTACCCCGCACTTGACAAGCTTGCGGTCAGCTACGAAATCGTTTTTATCAACGACGGCAGCCGCGACCGTTCGGCGGCGATACTGCGTGCACAGTTCCAGTTGCGTCCCGATGTGACGCGGGTGATTCTGTTTAACGGCAATTTCGGCCAGCACATGGCGATCATGGCGGGGTTCGAGCTGTCACGCGGGCAGCGTGTGGTCACGCTGGATGCGGATTTGCAGAACCCGCCCGAAGAAATCCATAAGCTGCTCGCCAAAATGGACGAGGGTTATGATTACGTCGGCTCGATCCGCAATCAGCGCAACGACAGCTGGTGGCGGCATCTGGCCTCGCGCGCGATGAACAATCTGCGCGAACGCATCACGCATATCAAGATTACCGATCAGGGTTGCATGTTGCGCGCCTATGACCGTGGCATCATCGATGCGATCAATGGTTGCCGCGAGGTGAATACCTTTATACCGGCGCTGGCCTACAACTTTGCGCGCCGCCCTGCCGAGGTAGTGGTGGAGCATGAGGAACGCGCGCAAGGCGTATCCAAGTATTCGCTGTACAGTCTGATCCGCCTCAATTTCGATCTGATGACCGGTTTTTCAGTGGTGCCGCTGCAAATGTTTTCGCTGGTCGGTATGGTCACTTCCGCCGCTTCGGCATTTTTCTTCGTGTTTCTGGTCATACGCCGTCTGATCATCGGGCCGGAAGCGGAAGGGCTGTTCACGCTGTTTGCACTGGTGTTTTTCATGATCGGTATCACATTGTTCGGTATCGGCCTGCTGGGGGAATATATCGGGCGCATCTACGAGCAGGTGCGCCACAGGCCGCGCTATCTGGTTGAAGCGGTGCTTGAAAACAGGAGCGAGGAGCAAGAAGCAATAAGACAGGATTGTGGATCGAGGATCGAGGAGTGAGGGACGAGTTGGAGCCAGCATCTGAGCTAAAGGGATTTTCGCAATCCTCAATCCTCAATCCTCAATCCTCAGCGGTTGTCTTTGCCTATCATAACGTGGGCGTGCGTTGTTTGTCCGTGCTGCTTGCGCACGGGGTTGCGGTGAAGCTGGTGGTGACCCATTGCGACAATCCCGGTGAAAATATCTGGTTCGGCAGCGTGGCCGATTTGGCGGCATTGCATGGCATACCGGTGATCACCCCTGACAATCCGAATGCGCCTGAAGTTGTCGAACAAATCCGCGCATTGCAACCGGACTTTTTCTTTTCCTTCTATTATCGCGAGATGTTGAAAGCGCCGCTGCTGGCCATTCCGCAACAGGGCGCGCTGAACATGCATGGTTCTTTGTTGCCCAAATATCGCGGCCGCGTGCCGGTGAACTGGGCGATCATCCGCGGCGAGACAGAAACGGGCGCCACGCTGCATTACATGACCGAAAAACCGGACAACGGCGACATTGTGGCGCAACAGGCTGTGCCTATTTTGCCCGACGATACCGCGCTGCACGTGTTTCAGAAGGTGACCGTGGCGGCCGAGATGGCGTTGAACGGGGTGTTGCCGGCGCTCTTGGCTGGACGTGCGCCGCGGATGAAACAGGATTTGACTCAGGGCGCCTATTTTGGCGGACGCCGTGCCGAAGACGGGGTGATCGACTGGAAGCAAAGTGCTCAGGATATACATAATCTGGTGCGCGCTGTCGCGCCTCCCTATCCTGGGGCTGCGACCCGTTTGCTGAATAAGCCGATGCGTATTTTGCAGACGCTGAAAACCCGTATTGCCGCTGCCGGTAATCCCGCTTTTTATGTGAATGAGGGCTGCGCCTATGCGGTCTGCGGGCAGGGTGTGTTGCGGATTGTGCGTTTTGAACTGGATGGGATCGAGATGAGCGCCGCGCAATTTGCGGCGGCTTACGGCTCGGAGAAAATTGAATTTAATCGTTAAGGAAATGACATGAAAAAAGTATTGATACTCGGCGTGAACGGTTTTATCGGCCACCATCTGTCCAAGCGCATCCTGGCTAGCACCGACTGGGAAGTGTATGGTATGGATATGAGCTCGGACCGCATCAGCGATCTGATCGGTCATGAGCGCTTTCATTTCTTCGAGGGCGACATCACCATCAACAAGGAATGGGTCGAGTACCATGTCAAGAAATGCGATGTGATCCTGCCGCTGGTGGCGATTGCCACACCATCCACCTATGTCAAGGAACCGCTGCGCGTGTTCGAGCTGGATTTTGAAGCCAATCTGCCCATCGTGCGTGCATCCGTGAAATACGGCAAGCATCTGGTGTTCCCGTCCACCTCGGAAGTCTATGGCATGTGCCATGACGAGGAGTTTGATCCTGAGAATTCCGAGCTGATCTGCGGTCCGATCAACAAGCCGCGCTGGATTTACTCCTGCTCCAAACAGCTGATGGATCGCGTGATCTGGGGTTACGGCATGGAAGGCCTGAATTTCACGCTGTTCCGTCCTTTCAACTGGATCGGAGCGGGTCTGGATTCCATCCATACCGCGAAGGAAGGCAGTTCGCGCGTGGTTACGCAGTTTCTGGGCCATATCGTGCGCGGCGAGAACATCAGTCTGGTGGATGGCGGGTTGCAGAAACGCGCGTTCACTTACGTTGATGACGGGATTGCCGCGCTGATGAAGATTATCGAAAATAAGGATGGCGTGGCCACCGGCAAGATCTATAACATCGGTAATCCTGTAAACAACTTTTCGATCCGCGATCTGGCCGACATGATGTTGACACTGGCGAACGAATATGATGAATATCGCGAGTCGGCACAGAAGGTCAGGATCGTCGAAACCACCTCAGCCGCCTACTACGGCAAGGGCTATCAGGACGTACAGAATCGCGTGCCCAAGATTACCAATACCTGCGAAGAGCTGGGCTGGCAGCCGGTCATCAATATGGCGGACACCTTGCGCAATATCTTCGATGCGTACCGCGGTCAGGTCGCCGAAGCCCGCAAACTGATGGACTGAGAAGCAGGATCGAGGAATGAGGATGCAGGATCGAGTTAAAAGCAGAGCCGTGGATTTTCTCTTTCCCCAATCCTCAATCCTCAATCCTCAATCCTCAATCCTAGAATGAAACAACTCGCTCTTCAGGTTCATGTAGATACCTATCGCGGCACGCGAGAAGGTGTGCCGCGTCTGGTTGAGGCGCTGCAACGCTATCACGCGCAGGCCACTTTCTTCTTCTCGCTGGGGCCTGACCGTACCGGTCGCGCCATCAAGCGGGTATTTCGACCCGGTTTTATCGGCAAGGTGTCGCGCACCTCCGTGCTGGAACATTATGGTCTGAAGACCCTGTTGTACGGCACGCTGCTGCCCTCTCCCGACATTGGAAAACGCTGTGCGGACATCCTGCGCGGGGTGCGGGATGCGGGTTTTGAAGTGGGCATCCATTGTTATGATCATATCCGCTGGCAGGATTATGTGGCGGGCAAGGATGCCAAGTGGACGCGGCGCGAGTTGCAGCGCGCGGTGGATCGCTTTACGGAGATTTTTGGCGAAGCTCCGCACGCTCATGCCGCTGCCGGCTGGCAGATGAACCGTCATGCCTTGCGTCTGATGCAGCGTTTCGGTTTCGACTATTGTTCGGATACGCGCGGCACGCATCCTTTTATTCCCACCTGGCAGGCTGAGATTGTCGCCTGTCCGCAGCTGCCCACTACCTTGCCGACGCTGGATGAGCTGATCAATCGCGACGGCATTACCCTGGAGAATGTCGCGCAACATCTGTTGGGCCTCACTGCCGAGGCGCCGGCAGCGGGTCATGTTTATACGCTGCATGCCGAACTGGAAGGCGGCAAATGGATGCCGGTCTTTGAACAGCTGATGCAGGGCTGGCAGGCGCAGGGCTATGAGCTGGTATCCATGCGGCAGTATCTGCAAGGGCTGGAAGCGACACTCTTGCCGCGTCATGAAGTGGTCATGCGTGAAATTGAGGGGCGCAGCGGCACGCTGGCTGTACAAGGGGAGAGAAGCGGATAATGTCGGGGTTGCAAGGCTGGCCGTCTAAAGTCTTTGCCCGATTTGCCGATAATGCGTAAAAGTGAGGAGGCATGATGCAGGATAACAAGGCATTGAATGAATGGGTATACAAGCTCAGCCAGAGTGAGTTGCCCGTGCTCAGGCATACCGCGCGCGATCTTGCCTTGTTGCAACAGGACGAACAGAATCTGACCGCCCATTCGATTGCGCAGGCCATCAATCATGATCCGCTGATGACGGTCAAGCTGCTGCGTTATCTGCAAAACAACAAACGCAAGGCGCAGACCACTGAACTGGTGCAGGTTGAACAGGCGCTGCTGATGCTGGGTACCGAGCCGTTTTTTAATCATGTTGCGCCTGAGCCCTTGATCGAAGCCCGGCTTAAGGCACACGCCGTTGCACTCCCGCCGTTGCTGCGCCTGATACATCGTGCGCGCAGGGCATCCGAGTATGCTTTTGACTGGGCGGTGTACCTGCATGACATGCATTTTGAAGAAATTCGGGTTGCCGCGTTATTGCATGACATCGCCGAAATGTTGATGTGGTGTTTTGCGCCGGACGCCATGTTGAAAATACGTGAAATGCAGTTGCATGATAAAGCCTTGCGCAGTCGCGATGCCCAGCAGGAAGTGCTGGGTTTTACACTGGCTGATTTGCAGAAAGAACTGGCTGCACGATGGGGTCTGCCGGGATTATTATTAACGCTGATAGATGATGCCAGCGCCAGCTCACCGCGCGTGCGCTGTGTCACGCTGGCTGTCAATCTGGCGCGCCATTCTGCGAATGGCTGGGATGACGCGGCTTTGCCGGATGACTACAAGGCGCTGGGCGAACTGCTGCATATCCCGCTGGAACAGGCGATGCTGATGGTCAAAGAAGATGCCGGTCAGGCGTGCGATCTGAGCAAGCCGCACTGAGCGCTCTGTGGCGCACGGTGCTGAAGGTGGGCGGGTGCGAATTGATTTCAATCCGCCACCCGTTGCATTTCAGCTTTCGCGTCCGATGCCGAAATATTCGAATCCCAATGCCTTCATGTCAACCGGTTCAAACAGGTTGCGACCGTCGAAAATCACAGGCTGTTTCAGGCGCGCCTTGATGATGCCAAAATCCGGGCTCTTGAACGCCTTCCATTCGGTGACGATAATCAGCGCATCGGCATCATGCAGGGCGTTCTTGGCGTTGTCCGCGTAGGACAGATCGGCGCGTTCGCCGTAGATATGTTGGGTTTCTTTCATGGCGGCCGGATCGAACGCGGTAACGGTCGCGCCTCTCGCCCATAGCCCTTCCATCAGCACGCGGCTGGAGGCTTCGCGCATGTCGTCCGTGCCGGGCTTGAACGCCAGTCCCCACAGGGCGAAATGTTTGCCTGTCAGGTCATTGCCAAAGCGTTTGGTGATTTTTTTCAGCATGACCGATTTTTGCGCGTTGTTGACCTGTTCTACCGCTTCCAGCACTTTCAAGGGCAGGCCGTATTCCGCGCTGGTGTGTTGCAATGCGCGCACATCCTTGGGGAAGCAGGATCCGCCGTAGCCGCAACCCGCGTACAGAAAGCTGTAGCCGATGCGCAGATCCGAGCCTATGCCCTTGCGTACATGTTCGATGTCCGCGCCGACACGTTCGGCCAGATTGGCCAACTCGTTCATGAACGAGATGCGCGTGGCCAGCATGGCGTTGGCCGCGTATTTGGTGAGTTCCGCGGAACGGATGTCCATCACCATCAGGCGTTCGTGGTTGCGCTGGAACGGGGCATACATATCGCGCATGATCTTGATGGCGGTTTCATCTTCGGCGCCGATGACGATGCGATCCGGACGGTTAAAGTCCTCTATCGCCGCGCCCTCCTTGAGAAACTCGGGATTTGATACCATGGAAAATTCAGGCGCGAGGAACGATGATCGAGGATCGTTGCTGCGCAGATTCAGTTCTTCCTGCATGGCCTGTCTGACCTTGTCGGCCGTGCCGACCGGTACGGTGGATTTGTCTACGATGACCTTGTATTCGGTCATGTGACGGGCGATGTTGCGGGCGGCAGCGACGACGTATTTCAGATCGGCGGAGCCGTCTTCGTCAGAAGGCGTACCTACCGCAATGATCTGCACCAGGCCGTGCGCGACACTTGCCGGGATATCGGTGGTGAAGTGCAGGCGCCCCGCTTTGATATTGCGAGCGATGACTTCGTCCAGTCCGGGTTCGTAAATGGGTACGCCACCGTTGTTGAGCAGTTCGATCTTGCGCGGATCGAGATCCAGACACAGCACGTCGTTGCCCAAATCCGCCAGACATGCGCCTGACACCAAACCGACATAGCCGGAACCGATCACAGTGATTTTCATTGCAGGGGACTTTTAAAAAACAAGGCGCGTATTATGCCGCAGAATGGCCTGCTCGTCAGCGTGTGACAGCTGATCATTGTCGAATTTACAATTATTTGCAGGCGCATGGCATGTTGCGGCTGGTTCTTGTGTTTGAACATGCCATGATCTGTCCGGGTTGACGGAAATGTCGTGATGGGAATTTCGTTGTTTTGTAAAAAATGTGAATTTGATGTTGACCGAAGCGGGTCATATCTATATGATGCGCACCTCTTCATTCCCTGATAGCTCAGCCGGTAGAGCGACGGACTGTTAATCCGCAGGTCCCTGGTTCGAATCCAGGTCGGGGAGCCAGATAAGATAAGGCCTTGCAGCAATGCAGGGCTTTTTTCTCGCCCGCAGTCTTAGTTCGGTCATGGCCGGTATAGAGTTTTTGGTACAGGCCGGGCGGTACGGCTTGGACGTGGCAAAGCTCAACTGTTTACGAAACCCAACAGGAGCCTCCTATGCAACAACTTGAATTTCAACTAAACGGCGAGTATGTAGAACTTAACCAACTGCTCAAGATGGTCGGCTTGTGCGACAGCGGCGGCGCTGGCAAGGCGATGGTGGCAGACGGCCTTGTTTCCGTCGATGGTCAGATGGAGTTGCGCAAGACGGCCAAGATACGCGCAGGCTCGGTGGTATCGCTGGGCGATGTAAGCATCAGCGTGCTTACCAAATAGGGACGGTATAGTGTCTTGCGGGCGATTTGGCTGATTATTCACCGGCCCGTTGCAGTACGGTTGCGATCAGAGCCGGAGACAGGAAGTATCCAAAACCTTGCCAGGTCAGCAAAACGGGATGTATTGCGGCTATGAGACCTTTCCGTTTTGCGGTGAGCAGTATGCCTGCACTGCCAATAACAGCAAGGCCATGCGCAGCAGCTGCCTGACGACCGAGACGTTCATCCATTAAAATGGGCTCGGATAGTTCAATCGCTAAGGAAATGGCGGCGATTTCACCTTTGTCCAGCATGGGCATGTTCGTTGGCAATGTCAGTGCACGAGAGTCAGGGTGTACCGTCAGTAGCCCGTGTGCATCGGCAATGATCCTGGCACCGGGCTTGTTCATATCCCCGGTGCATTCTTCGTATACCGTTTGCGGAACGATGACCTCGCCAACCACCTGGCGCAGCATGGGCAGCAACTCGCTACGTGCAAAAACGATCAAGGGACTGCTGTCTGCAACGACCAGCTTCATGATGCCAGCAGTTCAAGTTCTTGATCGAGGTCTTCGGCGGTGTAATCTACCGCTGGTATGCCCATTTGCCCTAAGCATTCGATGAAACTCTCGGTCGGGAGCTTCGCCATGCGTGCGGCTTTACCCAGACTCAATACCTTGTCAGCGAACAGGCGGCATGCCAAAGCTACGGATAGGCCTTGAGAGAGGACGTGCTCATCAAGTGGTACGGCAACAAACACGGGGTGTCCATGTTTTGCAACGATAGAGAGATGGCCGGATTCGGCTGTGCGTACCAGATCGCCTGTCCGTTCACGTAAATCTCGTATGCTGAATGTTTCCATGATTTTTGACCTTTCAAAAATATTGTGCCGTCGAATGGTAGCACATTATTCTATAATAATCGGGTTTTCGGCTTCTTCTTTTTTGCTAATTCCACCAGCCTTCAGCATGGTATCTGAGCCCAAAAAAGCATGCCGAAAATGGGCGCCAAAGTGTCGGGCTTATTTTTCTGGCGATAAGACTACCCGGACTGGAAAATTCACCGTAACGACAAATCCATCAGGTTGATTGTTTTGAAACATCACGTTGCCGCCATGCAGGGACAAAATCCGGCGAACAATCGAGAGGCCCAGCCCGCTGCCCGCCGTTGCCTCTTCTTCGGTACGAAAAAAACGATCCCCCAGTCTGGGTAAGGCAGCCTCCGGTACACCCATGCCGCTGTCGAGGATCCGTACACAGACAAACTCCGTGCCGGTTTGAATGCTGATTTGTATGCAGCCGTTATGCGGCGTGTATTTGATCGCGTTATCAATCAAGTTGCCGAACAGGATTTCTATTAAGGCTGCATTGCCCTGAATCATCGCCTTGTCAGCGGGTGAGTCCAGCGATAATTCTATATGTTTGTGAATGGCATCCATGGTTCGATCTACCAGTTCCAGCCTGACCATTTCGCTTATATTCACCTCAGCTACGTCCGTTGTCGTCAGGCTATCCAGCTTGGCCAACATCAATAATTGGTTAATCAATCTGCTGGCACGAGTCACCGCCAATTTTGCATGGCTGAGCGCCAAATCTCGCGTTTCGGCTGTTTTGGCATCTGTAGCCAATTCCAGTAATATTTGTGTAGATGCCAAGGGTGTTCGCAACTCATGCGCTGCATCCGCGGTAAAACGGCATTCGCGTTCGTACATCAGGGCCTGTCGCTTGAGAAGATGTGTCAAGGTGTCCATCAAGGGCGCAACTTCGGCAGGTAATTCGGCCTCCGGGAACGGTGCGAGAGAATTGGGATCGCGCCGGGCAATTTTCAGACTCATTACTTCAAGCGGATGCAGGGTTTTGCGCACTACCAACCATATCCAGCCACCCAGCAGTGGCAATAAGATGAACAGCGGCATGAACAATGTATCGACAAGTTCACGAGCGGCATCCTGATGTTCGCCAAGCGGCAGGTATAGCTGCAGCCACCGATTGTTTTCTTTTAAATCGCGAATATGAACACGCCATGCACGATTATGCTCGATTACAGTGCGATTGTTCGTGTCGGTAAACTTTACCGCAGGTGCATGGGGGGAACTGGCAACCAGCTGGCCGCTGGAGTTCCATAACCGCCACTCCATACCCCCGCTCGATGCTTCCCCTGCCAGTTCATCCAGCTCTTCTGTTCTCATTTCTCCCAACAAGCGAATGGTGCGACTCATCTGCCGGTCGCTCAATTCGTCATACTTGTGCATGGTTTGCCGATAACCGATCAATGCAAGCGCCAGCCAGGTTAATGCAAGCGCGATTATTATCCGCACCAGCAACTGCCTGTTTAGTGACTTTCCATGGCGAATCAAGGTGCAATCTCCAGCAGTACATAGCCTATGCCGCGCAGGGTCTGGATACGCTGTCCCCCCAATTTTTTGCGCAGATGGTGTATGTGTACTTCCATCGCATTGCTCTGGATTTCTTCACCCCAGCCATAGAGTGCTTCCTCCAGTCTGCTTTTAGCGACCGGACGATTGGGGCTGGAAATGAGGGTGTGCAACACTGCAAACTCTTTGGCAGAAAGCATTACGTTCTGTCCCGCCAGTAGAACTTGCTTGCTGTCCGGGTTGATTTCCAGATCGCCCAATGTGATGGTGGTGATTGCTCTTCCCTGCGCCCGCCGCAAAAGCGCCCGCAACCGTGCCAGCAGTTCGGGCAGATGGAAGGGTTTCAACAGATAATCATCCGCCCCCGCATCCAGCCCCGCGATTCGCTGCTCATGGGCATCGGCAGCGGTGAGAATGATCACAGGAAGATCGGCGCCGCTCTTGCGTAAGGATAGCAGAACTGCCAGTCCGTTTTTGCGTGGCAGGGAAAGATCGAGAATCGCGGCGTCATATTGGTGGGTAGTCAGAGCGGTTTCTGCGGCGATGCCATCTTTCACCCAGTCGACCGTGTACCCCGCGTCTTTTAGTCCCAGACGTACTCCCTCACCGATCAATGCATCGTCTTCAGTCAACAGAACTCGCATGCCGGGCTCTATGTGAAATACGGCAGGTGATCGAGTTTTATTGTCCAACGCAGCAAGTAAATCATGTTGATCGGGCTCTTGTATTTGCAATGAAGCCTGATCTTAATCTTTTCACTATTTCGACGACAGTTAAGTTTAATTTAATGCTCTGCTGTTTTAATGAATTCCCGGTTGAGAGGCGAGCAAAAAATCGACGCTGATAAACCGGGAGCGCAGGGCGAGATGTAGTGATATACGAGAGGATTGATGGCTTAACGTGAAGCTCGCGTAGCGATTCGTTCGTTCCCTCTCCCTCCGGGAGAGGGTTTGGGTGAGGGGAACGGGCATGGCAGGTTTCATTATTCAGGGTGGCTACCTGCCATGACCGTTAGGTTGTTTGCTTTCCGTTTGCGAGGTGCTAAATGAAAAAATTGATATTTGTGAGCGCGTTGCTGCTGGCTTTGACTGGCTGTGCAGGTATGTCCTCCGTAGGGTATGGATCCGGATATGAATCCGGATATGGGGGGTTCGGCGGCATGGATGCTCCGGGCTTTGGCGGTATGGATGATGGTGGCTTTGGCGGATTTGGAGATGGCGGTTTTGGCGGCATGGGTTTCGGTGGTTTTGGCGGTATGGACAACGATTGATTTCCCCTGAAAATTCCACAGTTTCAATTTATGACCGGGGCCTGGATTTTTAAAACTTTAAGGAGCAATTGATGATGAAGACTCAAAAAATGATATTGGTAATATCGACTCTAATCGGGGCAAGCATGTTCGCCCCCGTTTACGCCTCTGAACCTGTATCCGGTGCGCCTGGCGGCATGACCCAGCAGCATCCTGATCCGGTTGTGAATGTCGAGAAACGTCTTGCACGCCTTAAGGACGAACTCAACATCACCAGTGATCAAGCTCAGGTGTGGGCGGCTTATGCTGAAAAAACCAAAAGCAATGTCAAAGACATCAGGGACAGGATGAATGAAGCGATGCATGACCAGGCTCAAACAGCACCTGAACGCTTTGATCGTCATATCGAACTGATGAGAAAACGTCTGGCGAGCTTTGAGAAGATGGATGATGCGCTCAAGCAGCTTTACGCGGCATTAACGCCGACGCAAAAGGCCATAGCGGACCGGCATTTTGCAAAAATGCATCATTAAAAACTCGCCGCGAGCGAAGGGGTCGAGAAAAAATGTGGGGCCAGGCGTCGATTTTAACGTCGATTGCCGCAGCCAAACGGCGTCAGGCGAGTCTGGCGCCATCCATTTTTCCATTCTATTTTTTGGTTCTACTTTTTAAAAGGACAATTATCATGAAAATTCGCAACCCTTTGAGCATCGTATTAATCGCTGCCAGTCTGCTGGTGCCTGTCGCAGTTCATGCGGATCAAGATATGCAAGAGAAGGTCGATGTTGTCGAGACCGTCACCGCGACGACCTATCTCAACGGGGGGATAGGCAAGGATGAAGAGGCCACGATGCATCGTCTGGCCAAGGAATTTCCGCTGCGTATCACTTTTGCGGAGCGCAAGGACGGTGAATTTATCACTGACCTGCCGGTGGTGATCTCGGACGCGCACGGGAATCCGGTGCTGGAGTTGCCGAGGGCAGGCCCGATGCTTTTCGTGATGTTGCCCGATGGCAAGTACAAGGTGAGCAGCCGGTTCGAAGGAATGACCGAATCGCAGGAAGTTACGCTCAGTGGCAAAGAAGGCAAAGACTTGTATTTTCACTGGAAGGGGATAACAAAGAAATAAGGCTCGCAGGTTTCACCCGGGTATGCCCGGGATGCAAAGAGCCACAACAGGCGGGCTGGATGGTTACCGGTAATGCACGTTTTATCAGGATGTGCAGTCGCGTGGACGGCATGCAACCCCCATTTTACTTTGGAGACAAAAATGAAAAGACTGAAAATTTCATTAGATGCGGCGCGAATTATTGCTCTGACGGCCGTGATAGGTTTTGTCGACGGAAAATTTAAGATTGAAGATGGGCGGTTTTCCAGAAACAAGATTGCTCTCGTGTCGACGATGGTACAGGCGACCTCTAAATTTGCTTCAAACGACAACAAGTTTGCATTAAAACCGGACAGAGCGGCCTATCTGGTCGAATTCCAGCAAGGTGATGCCATCAAACTGGTGCTGGTGGACGCGATTAACGGGCAAGTGCTCTTGTCATGAGCGATTCTTTAAACCAGACGGACATGGCAGTTGCAGCCGATTCTGATGATGCAACAAACTACGGGCTGTAAGGTGACATTTAAAGTCTGTGTGAATTTTTGCCAGATACATCCCGAAATCCAACGTGACCGGTCGAACTGATTTGAACGCCGGACGGCTTCCCAGGCAGGCTGCTGAATAAATCCCGTGATTTTTTGGAGATAAAAATGAATTTTATAAAACATGTCGGTATTTTCGATACCACTCTGCGCGACGGAGAACAGGCGCCAGGCTATTCGTTGACAACCGAGCAGAAAGTCGGGCTGGCAGAAGCCGCCGAAAGGCTGGGCGTGAATACCATAGAAACGGGATTCCCGGCGTCATCCCCCAAGGATTTCGAGGCGACGCGACAAATTTGTAACGTCTTGAGTCGTGCCATACCGTGCGGTTTCGCCAGAACGGTTATTGCGGATATTGATGCGTGCGCCCAGTCGATGGCTTCGTTTGCCAATCCGAAGATTCAGCTGGCATCGGTGGGTTCGGACATTCACATCAAATACAAGCGCGGCATAACCCGTCAACAAGTTTTGCAGGAAACAGTGGACGCGATTGATCATGCAAAGCGCGTTGGATTCAAGGATATCTCTCTGTTGCTCGAAGACGCGACGCGCAGCGATTTTTTATTTATGGAGCAGCTCATCGGCGCGGGCATCGAACACGGCATCACGGCAATTGTGGTGCCCGATACCGTCGGTTATTGCCTGCCGGGCGAATACTATGCGCTGGTGAAAGACTTGAGAGACTTTGTCGGTGAGGACATCAGGATTTCCGCGCATTGCCACAATGATTTGGGGCTTGCGGTAGCGAACAGTATCGCCGGTATCGAAGCCGGAGCCGATGAGGTTCAAGCGACATTGTGCGGAATTGGCGAACGGGCGGGGAACGCAAGCATGGAAGAAATAGTCGCGATACTCTGTTACAAGGGAGAGCGGCTGCATTGCACGCATGACATCGTTCAGCACCGTTTGCATGAAACATGTTCTTTGCTGGCAAATTATCTCAATCTCAACATTCCATTGCACAAACCGATTGTCGGGCGCAATGCCTTTTCGACCGAAGCCGGCATGCATCAACAGGGAATCATGAAATATCGCTTTACCTACGAGTTCATGCGTGCGGCGGATTTCGGGGCGGAGTCCAGAATGATCATAGGGCGCCATAGCGGCCGTAATATTCTGCGCCAGCGTTTGGCTCGCGCCGGCATCAGGGAAATTGATTACAGGGTGCTTGACCGCGTGTACACGGCAATCATGAGCGATGAGCAAGCGGAAAAGTACAACGATCCCAATCTTCTGGTGGAGCAGTATAAGTTGCTGGAATTGAACGGGATTTCATCAGGCGTTGATCATGTTGGGAGCAATTTGAATTGATGCGCCCTGTGTCGTAGCCGGGTGGCCTGGAAGCGAGGAATTGTCTGCATGCAACGGATGGCCGGGGGGCGCTAGTCAGGCAAGCGGCTCGAAGGCAAGAATCGCAGCCTGACTAAACTGGAAGAGCGCCCGTTGCAGCGGTTCATTTTCGAAGAGTGGACCTGAAGCGTACAGGGCCACTCTTCGCCGGCGCCAAATAGGCTGCGTAAACTTTCCAGTGACCGGATCGATCATAACGCAGCTCGCCACCCGAATTCTCTTACAAAAGTTGCACTTCAGAGTTGAATCCGCCTATGCTTAGTTTTCCGTCATGGTAAAAAATCAGCTCATTGCAGGCGCAGCACTGGTTTTTATCGCCGCAGTCGGGTTTTCTGTTAAAGGTATACTGGTAAAAATTGCCTACAGTCTCGGGGTCGATGCGGTCACGTTGCTCGGGCTGCGCATGTTTTTTGCCTTGCCATTTTTTTTATATATCTTGGTGAGGTCCCGAGGAAGTGGGATGGGTTGGATGGAGTTGCTTGCTGCAAGCGGCCTGGGCTTCCTGGGCTACTATGTGGGAAGTTTCCTGGATATCCTCGGTCTGCAGTACGTTTCTGCGGGGCTTGAGCGGATGATTCTTTTTCTTTACCCCACGATAGTGCTGCTTTTGTCCGCTCTTATTTACCGTAAAGCCGTCGGAAGAAAACAGCTGCTCGCGCTGTTCCTGAGTTACGGTGGAATCTATCTTGCGTTCATGCATGACGCGTCGTTTAACGATAAAAATATTTTACTGGGCGGGTTGCTCGTGCTGGGTAACGGGCTTTCATTTGCCTGTTATCTTATCGGCGGCGGGATTGTCATTGCCAGGATCGGAGCGACGCGATTTACTGCTGTTGCCATGACATCAGCCTGTATGGCAAGCGTGATACAGTTTATATTGTTGCGCCCGTTGTCAGCGCTGTACATGCCGCTGAAAGCCTATGAGGTGACGCTGGCGATGGCAATTCTTTCAACGGTTCTTCCCGCCTTTCTTCTGTCGGCGGGTATACGCCGAATCGGCCCGGAGAGAGCCGCATTGGTCGGAGCTGCCGGGCCGGTGACAACGATTATCCTTGCCTATTATTTATTGGGCGAGCCGATTTCCTGGTTGCAGATCGCAGGTTCGATCCTTGTTCTTGCCGGAGTTCTGATCATAAGTCAGGAATAACGATTTCAATCAAGTTGTCCGCAAGGCTCATGACAATCCGCCTGGCATGGCTGTTGTCAGTCGTTGGCATTGCCGAAGAACTTTTAGGCGCGAAAGTTATCCTATTGTCGGCTGCCGGCAGAGAGAGGCCGGAGAGTTAAGTGAAAATTCCGGCTGACAGGGCTGCGCTGAGCCGGCTTAACGTGAAACTCGCGCAGTGATTCGTTTGCCTCCTCTCCCTCTGGGAGAGGATTGAGGTGAGGGAAACGGGCATGGCGAGTTTGCGAGTTGATGCCCGCAGGGCATCATCCCTGCGAGAATCTTTGCATCATCGTGGGTGGCATTTTCGCAATGCCCGTTAGAAGGATATAATGTCCGACGATTTTGAGGATGAAAAATGAAAAATAAAGTGATGTGGACATTGCTGGCGTTATTGCTGGCTACGCTCAATACAACGCTGGCGGCCCAGGCGCTGGCGCCGCTGCATCAGCAGACTCAGGCAGCGCTTTTGTCAGCCGAGGTTTTGACCCGCTATCATTACAAACGCGTCCCGCTTGACGATGCTTTGTCTGCCAAGATATTCGATAACTACTTCAAGGAGCTGGACGGGGAGAAGGTGTTCTTCATGCAGTCCGACATCGACCACTTCGCGGCTGCGCGAACGGAGTTTGATGACGCCATAATCAAGGAAGACCTGAGCATTCCTTTCGCTATCTTTAATCTTTATCAGCAGCGCATGAGCGAACGGATGAATTATGCGCGCAGCCTGCTGAAAAAAGGCTTTGATTTCGACAAGCAGGAAAGTTATCAATATAACCGCAAGAATGCGTCCTGGGCAAAAACCCAGGAAGAGATGGATGATCTGTGGCGTAAACGCGTTAAAAACGACTGGCTGCGTCTCAAGCTGGCCGGCAAGGATGATAAAAGCATCGTCGAGACGCTGGATAAACGCTACGACAATGCGCTCAACAGCATCTCAAAGACCAAGAGCGACGACGTGTTTCAGGATTTCATGAATGCCTATGCGATGACGATCGATCCGCATACCAATTATCTGGGGATGCGCGCCTCGGAAGATTTCAATATTTCGATGAAATTGTCGCTGGTCGGCATAGGCGCAGTTTTGCAGGACAAGGATGAGTACACTACCATCAGGGAGTTGGTGCCGGGCGGTCCGGCGGCGCTGTCAGGCAAGCTGAAAGCCGGAGACCGCATTGTCGGCGTGGGGCAGGGCCTGGACGCGCCGGTCACCGATGTGATGGGCTGGCGCATAGATGACACGGTGGCGCTGATAAGGGGCGCCGAGGATACCGTGGTGCGCCTCGATGTGCTGCCTGCGGAAGCCGGTCTTGACGGCAAACACAAGCTGATTTCACTGACACGTAAAAAGATCAGCCTGGATAAACAGGCCGCCACCAAATCGATTATCAATGTAAAAGACGGCAATACCACACGTCACATCGGGGTGATCACCTTGCCGGGGTTTTATCAGGATTTTGCCGCGCGTCAAAAAGGCGACAAGAATTTCAAGAGCGCGACCCGGGATGTTGCACGTCTGCTGGAAGAGCTCAAAAAAGCCAGGGTGGATGGCGTGCTGATGGATCTGCGCAACAATGGCGGCGGTTCGCTGGATGAAGCGGTAGAGCTGACGGGCCTGTTTATAGACAAGGGGCCGGTCGTGCAGCAACGCGATTCAAAGGGCAATGTGAGTGTAGAGAGCGACACCAGCCCCGGTCTTGCATGGAGCGGGCCGCTGGGCGTGCTCATCAATCACGGCTCGGCTTCCGCTTCCGAAATTTTTGCAGCAGCCATTCAGGATTACGGTCGCGGAGTTGTGATCGGCGGAACCAGTTTTGGCAAAGGCACCGTCCAGTCTGTGATCAACCTGGATAGTCTGGTGAAGAATGCAAAGCCGAAATATGGCGAGCTCAAGATGACCATAGCCCAGTTTTTTCGCATCAATGGCGGCACCACACAGTTGCGCGGCGTGACGCCGGATATCAGTTTGCCGATGATGGCCGATACGGAAGATTTCGGTGAGTCCAGCTATGACAATGCGCTGCCCTGGTCGCAGATAAAGGCGGCCGACTATCAGCCGGCCGGCAATTTGAAAGGCATCCTGCCCATGTTGATAGCAAGCCACGACATACGCGTGGCTCACGAAAAGGATTATCAGTATTTGCGTCAGGATGTGGCTGAGTTTGAAGCGCAGCGCAAGAAAAATCGCATATCGCTCAACGAAGCCGAACGCAGCAAGGAGCGTGAGGTGCAAGAGGCCAGGATAAAATTGCGTGAAGCAGACGACAAGGCGTCCGACAAGGCGACTGACGCGGTTTTGAATGCCGCCCTTGAAGACGACGGGCTACAGTCCAACGAGCGCAATCTCAATACCGATCTGGCCATCGAAAAGGCGAGAAAAAACGCCAAGGACGTGTTGCTTAATGAATCTGCGCACATCCTCAGCGATGAAGTCGGCATGCTCCAAGCCAATGCCGGGCTTGCAGCCAGTGTGCTGCCGAACGTGACTGTACACTAAGCGTACCGGCGGGCTGCTCAAGGCAGATCTGCCGATCAGGGATCGGTCTCGCGCTGATATCCTGTAAATTATGTTCAGCCTGGCAGAAATCCGGTCGCTGCGCGTATCTCTGTTTCCCCCAAAAGGAGTTGTGAGTGAGTTCAACGTATGACGAGTCGTCATTCAAGGTTTTGCGCGGTCTGGAACCCGTGCGTCAGCGCCCCGGGATGTACACGACGCTGGATAATCCGAATCACATCATTACCGAAGTAGTGGATAACGCCTGCGATGAAGCGCTGGCAGGTTATTCAAAAAACATCACCGTCACAGCCCATGCCGATGGCTCCGTATCCGTTCAGGATGAAGGCCGTGGCATTCCGGTCGGTATCCATCCGGAGGAAGGCATCTCGGTTGTCGAGGTGGCTTTTACCGTACTGCACTCGGGCGGCAAATTCGACAAGGAGAAGGGCGGCGCATACCGTTTCGCCGGCGGCCTGCACGGCGTCGGGGTGGCCGTCACCAATGCGCTGTCGACGGCCGTTGAAATCACCGTGTATCGGGATGGCGGAGAGCATTTTCTGCGTTTTGAAAATGGCGTGGCAACTCGTCCTCTGGCGCTGATAGGCGGCTGCGCCAAACGACGCAGCGGTACGACCGTGCGCGCCTGGCCCGATCCCAGGTATTTCGACAGCCCTGTCGTCAATCTGGCTCAGTTGGAACGCGAGTTGCGCGCCAAGGCGGTATTACTGCCCGGGGTGACGATCACCCTGTACATCGAAAAATCGGATGAGACCAGATCGTGGTCCTATCCGGACGGACTGCGCGGCTATCTTGCTGAGGCACTCAGTGAACAGGAGTTGGCGGCGCCCATTTTTACCGGCGAGCGTTACATCGCCCGCGGCGGCGACGACAGTTTTGTCGAGGGCGAAGGGGCGGCCTGGGCATTCGCCTGGGCGGAGGAAGGGGCGATCACCCGTGAATCCTATGTCAATCTGATTCCGACCTGGTCGGGCGGCACGCATGACGCAGGTTTGCGCGACGGCATCTATAACGCGGTAAAAAGTTTCATCGATCTGCATAACATGCTGCCCAAAGGGGTGAAGCTCGCCTCTGACGATGTGTTCAGTCGCGTGAGTTTTGTGTTGTCCGCCAAGCTGCTTGACCCTTCGTTTCAGGGGCAGACCAAGGAAAAACTGGTATCGCGCAATGCCCTGAAGCTGGTTTCCGGCATGGTCAGCGACCCGTTGCTGCTGTGGCTGGGTGAACATGTCGAGTATGGCAAGAAAATCGCCGAGATTTCCATCAGGCAGGCGCAAAGCCGGATGAAATCGACTCAGAAAATCGAGAAGAAAAAGGGTTCATCGGTGGCGGTGCTGCCGGGTAAGCTGACCGATGCGGCGGAATTCAACCCCGCGCGCAACGAGCTTTTTCTGGTCGAGGGCGATTCCGCCGGCGGTTCGGCCAAGCAGGGGCGCAACAAGGAGTTTCAGGCCATCCTGCCGTTGCGCGGCAAGGTGCTCAATACCTTCGAGGTCGACCGGGACCGCCTGTTTTCCAACGCCGAGGTGCATGACATCGCGGTTGCGATCGGCGTGGACCCGCACGGCATGGATGACAATGCCGACCTGTCCGGTCTGCGCTATCACAGCATCTATATCATGGCCGATGCGGACGTGGACGGATCGCATATCGCGACGCTGCTGCTGACGCTGTTTTTCCGCCATTTCCCGAAGCTGATCGCGGCAGGCAATATCTACCTGGCCCAGCCGCCGCTGTTTCGCATCGACGTGCCGGCCCAGGGCAAAAAACCGCTGCGCAAGCTGTATGCGCTGAACAGCGATGAGTTGACCTCGATCGAAGACCGCATGCGCAAGGAAAAAGTGCGCGAAGGCTCCTGGAGTATTTCGCGTTTCAAGGGTCTGGGCGAGATGAATCCGTTGCAGTTGTGGGAAACCACCATGTGCCCCGATACCCGGCGCGCGCTGTGTGTCGAACTGGATGCGGGATCATTCGTTGCGGCGGAACAAACCATGACCATGCTGATGGCGAAAAAGGAATCCGGCTCACGACGCGAGTGGCTGGAATTTCACGGTAACGAGGTGACAGGCGATGTCTAACGGGAATGAAATTGACGGAACATCAGATGAGGAAACTGGCCATACCCGGGCACCCTCGCTGCGCTCTCCCTCACCTCAATCCCCGGCGGGAGAGGGGACAGATGAGTCGCTGCGCGAGATTCAGGTGAAGATACAGGATGAGTTGTTCGAAGTGCCGGAGGCTGAACCCGAAAAGGCGCCGGAAGTCGTACAGGCCGTGACGGGCGTCCGCCAGTTTTTGCCCCTGCCGGCGTTGCCGGAAGGCGATTCCGTGCCGCTTGCCCAGTATGCCGAGCGCGCCTATCTGGAATATGCGGTCTCGGTGGTGAAGGGCCGTGCCTTGCCCGATGTCTGCGACGGGCAGAAACCGGTGCAGCGCCGCATCCTGTACGCGATGCGCGAAATGGGGCTGACGCACAACAGCACCTTCGTCAAATCGGCGCGCGTGGTGGGTGAAGTGCTGGGTAAATTTCATCCGCACGGCGATTCTTCCGCCTACGATGCGATGGTGAGGCTGGCGCAGAATTTCTCGCTGCGCTATCCGCTGGTCGACGGGCAGGGGAATTTCGGTTCCAGAGATGGCGATAACTCGGCTGCGATGCGCTACACGGAAGCACGCCTGACCCCCATTTCTGCCGTGCTGCTGTCCGAGCTGGATATGGGTACCGTGGACATGATTCCCAACTATGACGGGCATTTTCAGGAACCCGCGATGCTGCCTGCCCGCCTGCCGATGGTGCTGCTCAACGGCGCATCCGGCATCGCGGTGGGCATGGCGACCGAGATTCCCTCGCACAATCTGCGCGAGGTGGGCGCATCCGCCGCCCTGTGCGTGAGAAATCCGGATTGTTCGGATGAAGAGTTATTAAGTCATATCACCGGTCCCGATTTGCCCAGCGGCGGGCAGATCATATCCTCGCCTTCAGACATTCGCGAATGTTATCGAAGCGGGCGCGGTTCGCTGAAGATGCGCGCGCGCTGGCATGTCGAAGAGCTGGCGCGCGGGCAATGGCGCGTGGCGGTGTATGAACTCCCGCACGGCACCTCCTCCAGAAAGATCATGGAGGAAATCGAGGAGCTGACCAATCCGAAGATCAAACTCAACAAGAAAACATTGACGCCGGAGCAGGCGCACAACAAGCAGCTGATTCTGTCCGTGCTGGACAAGGTGGCCGACGAGTCGGACAAGGATCAGGCGGTGCGCCTGGTGTTCGAGCCCAAGTCGGGCCGCCAGTCGGCAGGTGAGCTGATGGCGATCCTGCTGGCGCACACCAGTCTTGAGTGCTCGCTTTCCATCAACATGGTGATGATAGGCATCGATGGCAGGCCTAAACAAAAAGCCATTACCCATATCATCCGCGAATGGGGGCAATTCCGCTTGGCCATAGTACGCCGCAGGTGCGAGTATCGTCTGTCACAGATCAATGATCGCATCCATATTCTGCAAGGGCGCATGATCGTGTTCCTCAATCTGGACGAAGTGATTGCGCTGATACGCGAGTCCGACGATCCCAAGGCGGCGCTGATCGCCCGGTTTGAATTGTCCGATCGTCAGGCGGAAGATATTCTGGAGATTCGTTTGCGCCAGCTGGCCAAAATGGAAGGCATCAGGATCGAGCGTGAGCTCAAAGCCTTGCAGGAAGAGGGCGCTGATCTTGATAAATTGCTTGGCTCCGATTCCCTGCTGCGCCGTCGCGTGGCGCGCGAGATCGACGACGATATCAAAGCCTATGGCGATGACAGGCGCACGCTGATCGAGCAGGCTGAGCGGGTCGTGCCGGGTGTGCAGGTGCTGGACGAGCCGGTGACTGTGATTGTTTCAAGGAAATATTGGGGGCGCACGCGATCGGGGCATAACCTGGATCTGTCCGGCATCACCTTCAAGGAAGGCGACGGGCAGCTATCCGTATTCGAGTGCCGCACCACCGATCACTGTATCGTCATCAGCAGCAATGGCCGCGTTTGCAGCATCCCGGTGAGCCAGTTGCCCGGCGGGCGCGGCGACGGTGTGCCATTGACCGCCTTGATCGAGCTGGCGCCGGGCGCCAGGATAGCGCATGTTATTTGCGGAACTGCCGATCAGAGCGTGTTGCTGGCAACTTCGGCCAGTTACGGATTCATCTGCACGATCGCGAACATGACGGGGCGCAACAAGGCCGGCAAGCAATTCATCACGATAGAGAGCGATGAGCAAATCCTCCCGCCTGTCTTGTTTACGCCTGCCGAGCAATCCTGGGTGATCTCGGTGAGCCGTTCCGGTCGTCTGCTGGCCTATGCGCTGGCCGAGATGAAACGGCTGCCGGCAGGAGGTCGCGGGGTGATCGTGATGGGGCTGGAGGATAACGATGCGCTGGCGGCGCTCATGGTGAGCGATAAGGCGAAGATAGTCGTTACAACCCTGACAGGAACAGGGCGCGAGCAGCTTGTTCGCCTGTCGGAGAACGAGTTGCAGGCGCATTTCGGCAAGCGTGCCAGAATGGGACGGATGTTGCCGATGAAAGCGAAGTCTGTCGTGACGCAAGTGGAGAGCGGCAACTGATAATTGTCACCGTTATGCAATCGTCATGCAGCGATTTACTCTGCTGGACACTTAAGCAGCAGCTGGATGTTCCGATTCAACTGAAAGTTTCATTCCAACGGCTTTCAACACAGCCAGTAATGTTTTCAGGGTCGGATTCCCTTTGGCTGACAGCGTGCGATAAAGTGTTTCCCGGCTGATTCCCGCTTCAGCAGCAACAGCAGCCAGTCCGCCATAGGCTTCTGCGACCGTGCGCAGCGCAAGCAGTCCGGCTGCACGGTCATCAGGATTGTCGAGCGACTCCATAGCTGCTTTCATGTATTCAACAGCCAGTTCGCGATCTGCACGTAATTCGGCAACTTCACGATCATAGTGAGATACCGCAGCGTTAATTTTTTTGCTCATACTTGTCTCCGTTTCCAATCTTCCCAGTACTGTTTGGCCGTCTTGATGTCCGCAGGCTGCGATTTTTTGGAACCGCCACAAAGCAAAATTACGACCGTCAGACCATGACGCCCGAAGTAAACTCGATAACCCGCACCAAGATGTTCTCGTAATTCCTGTACGCCTTCACCTACGGGATCACAATCACCGTTGTCCCTGACTCCAGGCGTTTAAGACGTATACGAAATTTGGCTTGTGCCTGCTTGTTAGGCAGCGACTGTAGCCATTCAGTTAATGGCTCTTTACCGTCTTCAGTTTGGTATCGAAAGATTTCAATCATGGAGAATAATGTAGCTTATAAGCTACCAAATGACAAGTCATTAAATTGTTGGCTGGTCGGTTGACTTCGCAACGCACACACGGCAGGATGCAGTGCCTTCAACTTTTTGCTCGAATACCATGTTCGAATACATTTTTTTCAACGCGGCTCTGCGTGACAAATTTATTCAGTACGTCGAGCAGCGCGGTGTGGCGTGTGCAGCCTCGGACGACCCGCTGGGATTGGTGGTGGCAATCCCTGAGGACTTGCCGGATGACGTGTTTGACGATCTGGAGCAGTACCACGACATGCTTGAAAATGAGCAGGCCAGGCTAAGCAGGATGGAAGGCGATTTGAAGAGTCTGGCCTCGTTCCGTTTCAAACTGCCGGATGGACAATCACGCATGTTGCCTATGCAGACGGAGATGGCAAACCGCTTGCTGGGAAGCTTCAGCCTGGCAGAGATACAGGGTTTATTTGAAGATGTGGCGCGCTGCACGCTGAACCCGTCAGAAGAGCGCCTGTGCAAGCTAATCAAGGCACAGGATAAAAGCGATTAGCGATCCGGCAGGGTGAAGTATTAACCATCGTTCGGCCTGATCATATATAACTATTTGAATACATTGGTATTTATACGGGTTCAATGCGAATGGACTTCAAACATGATCTGGCAGGTTCAATACTGGCAACCCAAGCTGTTCGGCCGGCACTTATTGACCTTCCTTTCATGACACCTATTTTTTCCTGATTAGCCACCAAGTTCAGCTGCGAAAAAAATGAGCTGTCATTGCGAGCGTAGCGAAGCAATCCAGTTGGTCAAAGGACATTTTGAATATGAGCACCTGGATTGCCACGTCGCTTTGCTCCTCGCAATGACGCGCGCTGAACTTTATGGCTAATCAGGTATTTTTTTGATTCCGCCCGCGACTATCGGTGGTCCTGTTTTGTATGCGTGTTCTTTTGCCGGAAATAGTGGCACGCCTGTCCTGATGCCTCGATGACGTCCAGAACAGGCAGTCGCCGGCTTTTGAAGTCAAGCGCACGGCAGCCGTATCTGAAATGGGTCTCGTGGGTGATGAAAAAGTGCGTGCAGTGGTTGCAATCCGTGCGAGCTGGTTTTGTATCCATTGTCGGAAAGCCGCTGTTTATTTTTTGGTTTGCGCATTCTGCATGTCGCGCAGTTCGCGCAAGTCGGACTCGATGATGGAGAGCTGATAAAAACTCCCTCCGGATCGTTTCGCCAATTCCAGTTGCTGTATTGCGTCAGGCAGATTTCCCTGCCAGGCAAAGCTGTAGGCCTGCGCCTGATGTTGTTCGAGCGGCTTGTGTAACTGGTTGTAGCTGCGCGCCTGCAAGTCGTAGAGTGTGGTGTCGGTAGGGTGGCGGGTAACCTGATCGGTCAGCAGTTTGACGGCAGTTTCCGCCTGGTTGTTATTCAATAAAAGGTCGACGTAATCGTAAATCAGCGCGCGATGCTGAGGAAAATTCTTCACGGCAGTGCGATAAAAACTGAGCGTATCGGGATCATTCGCGGCGCGCTTTACCTGACCTGTCAGCGTTTCAATCATGGCATTATTCTGCGCACCCTGAGCATCTTTCGCCTGTTTTAGCAAGGCGGCCAGTTCCAGCTTGGCGCGATCAAGCTGCTTGTCGCGCAGCAGCGCCTGGACCAGTCCGTATTGCTGTGCAATCGGGTTGCCGTGTCTGTGAGTGGTCAGCGCATCGGTGAAGTAGCTGATGGCGTCACTGGCCGTTTTCTGTGAGCCGATCAGTTTGGTGCGTACCAGATCGAAATCCAGGCTGTCCGGCAGCAAGCGATAAGGCTGTTTGTTCACCCGGTTCTCGATGTCGGCGATACGGTCGCTGGTGATCGGATGGGTGCGCATATAGTTGGGCGCATTGCCATCGATCAGTCGAGTTGACCTTTGCAGGCGTTCCAGAAATGTCGGCATGGCGTGTGTATCGAAGCCGGCCTTTTGCATCAGCTCCAAACCAAGTCGATCCGCTTCCTGTTCATGTTCACGGGTGAAATCCAGCTGTTTTTGCATGGCGTGAGCCTGCACACCGGCGACGGTGGCTTGAGCAACATCCGGGTTGCTGCGCGCGGCGAGTATTGCCAGGGCAATGGCGGCCATGGAGGCCATCGTGTCGCCTTTCGTGGCGGACACCATGCGCGCCAGATGGTGCTGGGTGACGTGCGAAATTTCATGCCCCAGCACCGATGCCAATTCCGATTCGTTCTCCGTGATCAGCAGCAGACCGGCATTGACGCCGACAAACCCGCCCGGAAGAGCGAAGGCGTTGACGCTGTAGTCGTTCATGGCAAAGAACTCAAAATCAAGCGAGGGTTCATTGGAAAACTGAACCAGCCGGTCGCCCAGCTGATTGAGGTAGTCGTTGATTTCAGGGTCATTGAGAAATTGCTTGCTGGCCTTGATCTGCATCATGCTCTGCTGACCGATTTCGCGCTCCTGCATCGGGTTGAGCGCAGCCTGCGACACATCGCCGAGATCCGGCAGGCCATCGCCCAGCGTGCAGGGAGAAAAGATCAGCAGTAGAAGCAGCGGCAATATTTTCATGATTGATATTTTATCAGGATCGGGGAACGTGAAGCGAGGATTGAACAAAACCTGCTGTTCCGCTTTTCCCACTTCTCCCTTCTCCCTTCTCCCTTCTCCCTTGTTTGGCTGGACTTTGTGTTGAAAAATGCGCAGAATTCGTCCTTTAACGTAAAAGCCGCCCGCCCGGATAGATGGATAGAATCGGCAAGTATAAAATCGTGCGCATACTCGGCACTGGCGCGACCAGCACCGTGTATCTCGCCATCGATCCTTTCAGCGAGCAGCAGGTTGCCATCAAGCTGTTCGACCTGAGAAGTTTGCAGGATCCCAAACGGGCCAAAATTTCCCGCAAACTATTGATGACCGAAGCCTCTCTGGCGGGAAAACTATCGCATCCGCATATCGCAAAGATTCAGGATGCGGTCATGAAGGGAGATATCAACTACGTCGTGATGGAATACGTCGAAGGCAGCACGCTTGAACTTTATGCCGAAGTGGACAAACTGCTGCCGTTCAGCACGATTGCGGAAATCATCTACAAGTGCTGCAAGGCGCTGGAATATGCGCAACACCAGGGCGTAATCCATCGCGACATCAAGCCGGCCAATATTCTGCTGCAAGGCAAAACCAACATCAAGATTTCCGATTTTGGCGCCGCTGTGCTGCAAAGCAATCAGAGCACCACGCAGGTGTCCGGCGTGGGTTCGCCGGCATATATGTCGCCTGAGCAGATCGAAGAATCGACGCTGACTCATCAGACCGACATCTATTCGCTGGGCGTGGTGATGTACAAGCTGTTGAGCGGCAGGCTGCCATTTGACACCAGCAACAATTTCAGCATGGTTTATCATATTCTCAATGTTGTGCCGCCGCCGCCCAGTGCGTTCCGCGCCGATATTCCGCCGGAGATGGATGCGATCGTGCGGCGAGCGATGATGAAAACCCCGGCTGAGCGCTACCAGTCATGGGATGAATTTGCCAGTGATCTGGTCGTGTTCTTCAGTCAGGTCGCACCCACTCACGACGAAATATTCGATACCGAAAAGTTTGAGACATTGCGCAACCTGATGTTCTTCAAAAATTTCAGCGATGTGGAACTTTGGGAGGTTTTACGCGTCAGTGAATGGCGCAAAGTGCCGGAGTCAGAACTTATTTTGCGAGACGGTGCGAGCGGGCGTTCTTTCTACATTCTGGCGCAGGGTGTGGTGCATGTGCTCAAGCAGGGTAAATTGCTGGGGCTGCTGCGTCGCGGCGATTGTTTTGGTGAGATGGCTCACCTGGGCGAAGACGATTTTATCCGCAATTCAGACGTGATCACCAGGAGTGAAGTCGTGCTGATCGAAATTGATCCCGATGCGCTGACGCATGCCACGACGGGTTGCCGTTTCCAGTTTGGCGATGCATTTCTGCATTTGCTGGTAAAACGTCTGGCGGTAGCGAATGAACGTATTTCGCTCCTACTGGCAGATCAAAATCAAACAGGAATAAACAGATGACCGGTTTCAAAAATATCACCGTCGAGCAATTGCTGACGAAGCTGCAACAGGATGATTTAAAGTTGATCGATGTGCGTACCGGTGCAGAAATCGCGCGAGGCAAAATCCCGCAGGGCGATGCGTTGCCGCTGCATCTGTTGCCGCTGCGTCTGAACGAACTGGACAAGTCTGCTGCGACGGTTTTTTATTGCCAGATGGGCGGGCGTTCTGCGCAGGCCGCCGCATTTGCCGCAGGAAATGGTTTCTCCGATGTGTACAACCTGCAAGGCGGCATTACCGCCTGGGCGCATGCGGGTTTGCCTGTTTCATGACAAGCGACAAAAAACTTGTGATGGAACCTCTGGTGAAACAACTAAGTATCGGACTAAAACGCGAAACGTCTGCGTCTAAGCCGCTACTAATAGCCATTCGACTAGGCGAGCAAACAACACTCGCCAAGTCGCTGGTTATGTCCGGGCGCCCGTTTGACGCCGAACTGGATGCGCGACAACTGGCCTGCCCGATGCCCATCCTGCTCACCAAAAAATCGTTGTCGCAACTTGTCAGCGGCCAGGTGCTCAGGATCGTCGCAACGGACAAGGAATCGCCCAAGGATTTTGCAGTGTTCTGTCGCCAGACCGGTAATGAACTGCTTTCATCAAGCGAAAAGGACGGCGAATTTACTTTTTATCTGCGCCGTCGTTAAAGTCGAACCGGATAATAACCATAATTTTTTTATGTTTATTCCGGAAGTTGGGCGTACAATCGTCGCGGGAGTTTTTGAAAGGTCTGTTTGGATCATTCCCGAGGCGGGAATTCAGTGGATTTAAGATTCTCGATTTATGCTGTACTGAGTTCCATTTTTTGGATAAGAAGGCACCAAGGACTTCCCGGATGTTTATAAACTTCAAGGGAGATTGATATGGGTATCGCAGAATGGATTTTCATTGCTATCATCGTGTTGCCGGCTGTGGTTATACTCACAGAGAAATAGGCCGCAGGCAGCTATATCAGGTCAGACCGCACTGAATAGCTGCTGTTTTTTGCAGGTGACTGACCTTACCGCCGGCGTTAGAGACAGCCTGGCGGTTTTTTTTGAACGCCAGGCGCCGGCCACGTAACTCAAGCCAGTTTGGCGCGCTGCGCTTGCAGTTGCACAAGCGTAGCAGCGAAGTCCGACATGCGTTTTTTCTCCTGCTCCACCACCGCTGCCGGGGCCCTTGAAACGAAGCTCTCGTTGCCCAGCTTGGCTTCCGTCTTTGCAATTTCACCCTGTAAGCGGGCAATCTCCTTGTCCAGCCTCGCGCACTCGGCTGCCACGTCGATTTCGACCTTGAGCATCAGCCGGTAAGAGCCGACGATGGCCACAGCCGCTTCATCGTCAGGCAGAACGGCTGCGATCTGCACTTCACTGAGTTTCCCCAGGCTGCTGATGTAGGGTGCGAGGGCAGCGAGTGTGGCAGCGTCCCCTGTCGCGATCAGCGGCACGCGCGCGGCAGGCGAGAGGTTCATTTCGCTGCGCAAACGACGGCAGGCGTTGATCATTTCCTGCAACAAGGTGATTTGAGCTATGGCCGTCGGATCTATTCTGGTCGCATCGGCTTTCGGATAGGCTTGCAGCATGATAGAAATCCCCTCTTCTCCCCCCTTTGATAAAGGGGGGGTAGGGGAGGATTTTCCGGCCAAGGGGGCGACCGATTGCCACAGTTCTTCGGTGATGAAAGGGATGATGGGGTGCGCCATGCGCAGGATGGTTTCAAGGACACGCACCAGCGTTCTGCGCGTCGCGCGATGTTCCGCAGCTGCATCCTCGATCCTCGATCCTCGATCCTGTAATTGTACCTTGGCCAGTTCCACGTACCAGTCGCAATAGGTGTTCCAAACCAGCTCATACACGGTGCGCGCAGCCATGTCGAAACGGTAATCGGCGAAGTGCTGCGCCATTTCCAGTTCAGCCTGTTGCAACAGGCTGATCATCCACTTGTCAGCGGTGGAATATTCCAGCGGCAGCGATTCATCCAGCCCTGTATCTTTTCCTTCGCAGTTCATCAGCACGAAGCGCGTGGCGTTCCACAGTTTGTTGCAGAAGTTGCGATAGCCTTCGCAGCGCTGCATGTCGAATTTGATGTCGCGCCCCGGGGAGGCGAGCGATGCGAAGGTGAAGCGCAGCGCATCGGTGCCGAATGCCGGGATGCCTTCCGGGAATTCTTTACGGGTGCGTTTCTCGATCTGTTCCGCCTGCTTCGGGTTCATCAGGCCGGCGGTGCGCTTCTTGAGCAGCTCTTCCAGCGTGATGCCGTCGATCAAATCGATCGGGTCGAGCACGTTGCCCTTGGACTTGGACATCTTCTGTCCTTCCGCATCGCGGATCAGGCCGTGTACATATACATCCCTGAACGGGATTTTGCCGGTGATGTGTTTGGTCATCATCACCATGCGCGCCACCCAGAAAAAGATGATGTCGAATCCTGTGACCAGCACGGTGGAGGGCAGATATTTTTGAACAAACTCATTCTGTTCTTCAAATGTCTTGCCTTCCTGCCAGTCCAGCGTGGAAAAAGGCCATAGCGCGGAGGAAAACCAGGTGTCCAGCACATCGGCGTCGCGGTCGAGCTGTCCTGCATAGCCTGCCTTGTCGGCAAGATGCCTTGCTTCAACTTCGTTGTGAGCGACGAATATTTCGCCGTTCACGCCATACCATGCCGGAATCTGATGCCCCCACCAAAGCTGGCGCGAGATGCACCAGTCCTGAATGTTGTTCAGCCACTGATTATAGGTGTTCACCCAGTTCTCAGGATGAAATTTGATCTCGCCGGAAGACACGCACGCCAAAGCCTGTTCGGTGATGCTCTTGCCGCTGTCGCCCGGCTTGCTCATCGCGACGAACCACTGGTCGGTAAGCATCGGCTCGATCACCACGCCGGTGCGGTCGCCTCTGGGCACCTTCAGTTTGTGTTTTTCCGCCTTTTCGAACAGACCACCCTTTTCCAGATGACTGCAAATAAGCCGGCGCGCTTCGAAGCGGTCAAGACCGCGATATTTTTCGGGCGCCTGATCGTTGATTTTGCCATCCAGCGTCAGGATGCAGATCATCGGCAGGTTGTGACGCTGCCCCACCGCATAGTCGTTGAAATCGTGCGCAGGGGTGACCTTGACCACGCCGGTGCCGAATTCGCGATCGACATAGTCGTCCGCGATGATGGGGATAGTACGCGCGCACAGCGGCAGCGCGACCTCTTTGCCGATCAGGTGTTTATAGCGTTCATCTTCGGGATGCACCATCACCGCGACGTCGCCCAGCATGGTTTCCGGGCGGGTGGTGGCGACAGTCAGATGGGTCAGTCCATGCAGCGTGTCGGGCGTCGCCAGCGGATAATGGATGTGGTACATGAAGCCGTCCTCTTCTTCCTGCACCACTTCCAGATCCGAGACGGCGGTGTGCAGTTTCGGGTCCCAGTTCACCAGACGCTTGCCGCGATAGATCAGGCCTTCGTTATACAGGCGCACGAAGGTTCCGGTGACCGACTGCGACAGGCCTTCGTCCATCGTGAAGCGTTCGCGCGACCAGTCGGGGGAGGTGCCCAGGCGGCGCATCTGGCGCGTGATGGTGTCCCCGGAATATTTTTTCCATTCCCAGACTTTCTCGATGAACTTCTCGCGGCCCAGATCGTGACGGCTGATACCTTGAGCATCCAGCTGGCGTTCGACGACAATCTGGGTGGCGATGCCCGCGTGATCGGTGCCCGGCTGCCACAGTGTGTTGTCGCCTTTCATGCGATGATAGCGTGTCAGCGTGTCCATCAGGGTCTGGTTGAAACCGTGTCCCATGTGCAGCGTGCCGGTGACGTTGGGGGGAGGCAACTGGATGCAGAACGATACGCTCCTGGCAGGATCAAGACCCGCCTTGAAAAAGCCGGATTCTTCCCATTTGGGATACCAGCGCGCTTCGATGTCTTTGGGTTCAAAACTTTTGGTCAGTTCCATTGCAATACCTTGGCAGAGTCGACTTTTATGAAGGACGTGATTATACAGGGCAGTTGCAAGCTGTTAGTTAAATCAGCAGACTCATCTATAATGAACTTTTGCCATCTATCAAATAAAGGAGCGCCATGTTTATTGCAATGAACCGTTTTAAAATCGCCCCGGGCATGGAGAGTGAATTCATCGGGATATGGAAAAAACGCGACAGCCACCTGGACGGTGTGCCCGGATTCAGAAGTTTTAATTTGCTGCAGGGCGCGTCCAGCGAGGAGCATACGCTGTTTGCTTCGCATACGGTGTGGGACTCACGTCAGGCATTCGAAGACTGGACCCGCTCGGAAGCGTTCAGATTAGCCCATGCGCAGGCAGGACAGACCAAAAACGTTTATCTCGGGCCGCCGAACCTGGAGTTTTTCGAGGCAGTGATTTAAGTATGTAATTTGTAGTATCAACTACAAATTACAATTTTGCCGGGGGCAGCCCGGCGGCTGGTTACTTTTTCTTGTATCGCCAAGAAAAAGTAACCCAAAAGAAGGCGACCCCGGTTTCCCGCACCTGATTGCCTGTTACTGGGCAATCAGGTGTACCCTCGATAGTCAACAAACAGCGGGGCTGCGGAACTCGCACGACCGCTACGCGCCCACGTGCTCAAACAGTCCTCGCCTAAATTCACCGCTGTTTGTTGATTATCTTCGGCGGCGCACAGGGGCTGTTGGTGATAGAGAATGCGATAGTTTTATTGACAGATAAATGGAAACGTTAAGTTTTGCAAATTAATCATTCGTGCCAGAGCACCAAAGCCGAAACGAGAAAGTAGTTGGATCGTCAGCGGGCGTGACTTTAAGATCGGCGCGAATAGCAAGCATGAGTTGATTAAGCGCGTGGTCGTGTATTTCTGTCGAATGGTTCGGGTTGGATTTCGCAATTGCATCTTGAAACCGTCGCAGCGCCAAGAGAACATGCTGCGAGGCAACCAGCCCAATGGTGTTTGTAGCTCTTGCCCATCGACGTTGGCCTTCAGGGGTTGCATCAGAGCCAACCACCCCGCTTAGTGCATCCAAGAATTCGCGATAGTGTTCTAGTTTGTGCTTTCTCCACTCTTCCTCACGTTCCTTTCGTTTTGTTAGAGAGAATGTAACGGCGGCAACTACTAAGCTTGCAGCGGCTGAGATAATAGCGACCAGAATTGGTGTGTCCATTGTTAAGAGGCCCTGACGTCTGCTAGTGCTTCGCGCAGCAGCTGAGGCAGTTCGGCCTTGAACTCGCTGATCGCCAGATCAACGGCCAGCCGTTGCAATTGTTCGAGCTGGCTGTTGAGTTTGCCGGTAAACACGGTTTCCAGATGGGCTTCGAGATGCTGCAAGAGTTGGTGCGTTTCTTCGGGATTTAGTGTTCGGGGCGGCAGGTTGTCGGCAGGCATTGCCTCGGGCAACTGAATGACCTCCGTGAGTATCGGCAGCACGGGCGTTTGCGAATCGTCCGCTACCTCGGTCAGCAGGGGCAATTCATCGAGTTCGTTCATGGTGTTCACGGCTGATTCTCCCGTGCCAGATCGAAGTGGCGCAGTTCGTAGCCGCGATCGCGATAAAATTTGAAGCGTTCCCGACCCAGGCGGCTGTCTTCCTCATTCAACCCGATAATTTCGACGACGCGCTCAAAGCGGCTGAAAAACGGCATACACTCGTTATGCAGACTGATCAGCAGGTCGTGATGCGGAAACTTGTCGTTATCGTGGCTCAGGACAACAGGCGTTTGATCTGCGTCATCTGTATCACAGCGACAATGCGGGATGAAAGCGGTGTCGGGGTATTGCCACAGCAGTTTGTCCAGAGCATCACAGCTTGCGGCATCGGGCAGGCTGATGACCGTGTGCAGGCCGTGTTGCATGGCTTTATGGCTCAGCTGGCAGACGGTGCGCAGCTTGTCGGCTGTGCCGGTGTAGAAATCGACCTTGGTCATGCTATTCCATTTCCTAATCTGCCGTAGGGTGCGGTGAGGTACGAACCGCATCGTTTACAGCGATGCGCTTTCTTCGTCAGCGCATCCTGCAACTTATTTTGTTGTATTTACCCGATTAATAAGATACTGCGTGAGCAGGGGCACGGGGCGACCGGTAGAGCCCTTTTCCTTGCCGGATTTCCATGCCGTGCCTGCGACATCCAGATGCGCCCAGCGGTAGTCCTTGGTAAAGCGCGACAGGAAGCAGGCAGCTGTCACGCTGCCGGCAGCGCGTCCGCCGATGTTCTGCATGTCGGCGAAATTGCTGTCGAGTTGCTGCTGATAGTCGTCCCACAGCGGCATCTGCCAGGCTTTATCATTCGAGTATTCCCCGGCATCGAGCAGCTCGCGGGCCAATTGATCCTGATTGCTGAACAGTCCGCTGGCGACGCCACCCAGCGCGATTACGCAGGCGCCGGTGAGCGTTGCGATGTCGATCACGGTGTCCGGTTCGAAGCGCGCGGCATAGGTCAGTGCGTCGCACAGAATCAGGCGACCCTCGGCATCGGTGTTGAGTATCTCGATGGTGAGGCCCGCCATGCTTTTGACGATGTCGCCGGGCTTGCTGGCCGCGCCGTCCGGCATGTTTTCGCTGCTTGGTATGACCGCGACAAGGTTGATTTTAAGCGACATTTCGGCAACCGCCAGCATGGTGCCCAGCACGCTGGCCGCGCCGCACATGTCATACTTCATCTCGTCCATGTCGGCGCCGGGCTTGAGCGAAATACCGCCGGAGTCGAAGGTGAGTCCCTTGCCGACCAGCACGACCGGTTTCTGTTTCTTGTCTCCGCCGCGATATTCCAGCGTGATCAGCTTGGCGGGTTGACGACTGCCATGCGTGACGGATAACAGCGAGTGCATGCCCAGTTTTTCCATGTCCTTCTCTTCGAGGATGGTCGCCTTGAGTTTGTGTTCCCCGGCCAGCTTATTGGCCTGTTCTGCCAGATAGCTCGGCGTGCAGATGTTGCCGGGCAGGTTGCCCAGGTCTTTGGCCAGTTTCATGCCGTGCGCGATGGCGCTGGCTTGATGCAGCGCGGTAACGGCGGCACTGTCCGGTTTTTTTGCAGAGCCCAGCAGGATTTTGCGCAAGACAGGCTTGTCGGCAGGTTTGCTCTTGAGCCCGTCCGCGCGGTAGGCTGATTCTGCGCCAATCAGCACGATCTGCTGGATTTTCCAGATTTCATCGCGATCTTTGACGGGCAGGTCGGTGAAGTAAAGCGCCGCGTCCTTGCAGATGGTCTTGTGCAGTGCGGCAAAGGTGGTGCGCAGCATGTCGAGAAATTGTTTCGCGTTGAACTCGTCAGGTTTGCCCAATCCCACCAGCAACACACGCTCGGTGGTGACGCCGGATAATGAAGGTATCATCACGGTGCTGCCTGACTTGCCCGTCATGTCGCCGCGTGCGATCAAATCGCTCAATTGATGGTTGACGCTCTGGTCAAGCGCGTGTGCGGCAGGGGCCAATTGTCCGCCCTCAAAGATGCCTAAAACCACGCAAGCGCTACGCTGATTTTCCGGGCTGCTTTGTTTTATGCTAAATTCCATGCGTTGCTCCCTATTCAATTTACGTTCCGATGCCAGATTATCCGCAAACTAGCCACATAAAGTCAAAGTTGTTTCGCGCGGGCCTGTTTCATCGCGCCCTGGTGATGGAGTTTGTCGGCAACGGGTTTCTGGTATTTGCAACCCTGCTGGGCATAGTGGTGATCAGTCAACTGATCCGTTTTTTGAGCGATGCGGTCGGCGGCAAGCTCGCGGTGGACGGAGTGCTGGCGCTGCTGGGTTTCAGCGCGCTCAATTATCTGCCGGTGTTATTGTCGCTGTCCCTGTTCATTTCAATTTTGCTGACGCTGTCGCGCTGCTACCGGGATAGCGAAATGGTGGTGTGGTTTACTGCCGGAATCGGGCTGACGCGCTGGATACGTCCGGTGCTATGGTACGCCATGCCGGTCGTGATGGTGATTGCGCTGCTGAGCCTGGTGCTCTCGCCCTGGGCGCTGCGCAAATCCGATGAGTACAGGAATAAACTGGACAGTCGCGATGAGGTGACGACGGTGACGCCGGGTACGTTTCATGAGTCGCCTCAGGCAGACAGAGTATACTTTGTCGAGAGTGTCGACACGAAATCCGGCCTCATCGGCAATGTCTTCGTGCGCTCCATACAAAACAGCCAGCTGGGCACCATGGTGGCGCGTCATGGTGTGCAGGAAACCATGCCGAATGGCGACCGTTTTCTGGTGCTGTTGAACGGTACGCGGTATGAGGGTATCCCGGGGCAGCGTGACTATCGCATCGTGGATTTTGAACGTTATGCGATGCGCATTGACAGCGCGCCAACCAAACAGGAGCTGCCGAATGTACGCACGCTGAACACGCCGGCGCTGTGGCGTCATCCTACCACCTGGAATTTGTCCGAACTGGAATGGCGTCTCGGACTGCCGATCAGCGCTGCCGTTCTCTCCTTGCTGGCTATCGCGCTGAGTTATGTCAATCCGCGCGCGGGGCGCTCGTTTAACCTGGTGCTGGCGCTGGTGCTGTACATGCTGTACAGCAACATGATCAGCGTGACCAATGCGTGGGTAGGACAGGGAAAATTATCTCCGGGCATCGGATTGTGGGGTATCCATGCGCTGATGCTGCTGGTCGCGGCGTTGCTGTTTTATAAGCGTATGACGCTGTTTTCGTGGCGCAGGGTGTTCAAAAAATGAATTTGCTGAATCGTTATTTGGCCAGGGAAATATATGCAAGCATAGCGCTGGTGTTTGCCGCGCTTCTCATGCTGTTCGCTTTTCTCGATTTTATTCATGAGTTGAGCGTGATGGGGTATGGAAAATACAGTCTGGGCTACGTGCTGCTTTTCGTGATCTTGACCATCCCGGGCCATATTTACGAGTTGTTTCCGGTAGCGGTGCTGGTCGGCACTATCCTGGCGCTCGTGCAAATGGCGTCACGTTCAGAGTTGACGATCTATCGCGCTTCGGGCGCCTCAACTGCGCAGATGCTGGTTGCGCTGTGCAAAATCGCGTTACCCATGATTATCATCAGTTTTCTCTGTGGTGAGTTGCTGGCGCCGCCCTCCGAACGCATGGCGCAGAAACTGCGTCTCCAGGCAATGAATTCCCAGGTTTCCTTGCAGGCATTTCGCTCCGGTGTCTGGGTCAAGGATGATCACAGTTTTGTGAATGTCAAAAGCGTGATGCCGGACACCAGTTTGTCGGACATTGATATTTACAATTTCGATCAAACTTTCCATTTGCAAACGATAGTCAGCGCCAGGCGCGCAAGCTATGTTGAGCCGGGAAAATGGATGCTGGGGGAGGTGCTTCAGACCAGCTTTGTCAAGTCCGGGGTCACCATTCAGTCCGCGCAGACTCAGGAATGGCAATCCGCCCTGACGCCGGGTATTTTGAGCGTGATGCTGGTGGTGCCGGAACAGATGTCTGCCTATGATTTGTACAAATATGCCGCTCACCTGAAAGAGAATAAGCAGCGGAGCGCGCGCTATGAAATTGCGATGTGGAACAAGCTGGTCTATCCGTTTGCGCTGCTGGTGATGATGGTGCTGGCGCTGCCGTTTGCCTCCTATCAGCGGCGCTCAGGCGGCGTGAGCGGGATGGTGTTTATGGGTATTGTGCTGGGGCTGGTATTTCACTTTACCGGACGACTGGTCGCCAGCCTGGGCGCGCTCAATGACTGGTATCCGCTGCTCAGCGCCACCGCGATGACGGGCCTGTTCCTGTTGATCGGTGCAGTCATGTTATGGTGGGTGGAGCGGCGCTAACGGCGTTTTAAGCATTCCTGAAATATCCTGTAATTAACTTGCACCCAATATGGGAGCATGATACATTCCATCCATGAGAATACTTGCTCTATCAACCTTGCGCACCTTTTGGGAAATTCACCCTCAAGCCAAAGCGCCATTGAGCAATTGGTACGAGGAAGCTGTCGGAACTGATTGGGCGACACCGGAGGCAATCAAGGCTGCGCATCGTAACGCAAGTTTTTTGGCTGATAACCGTGTGGTATTCAACATCAAGGGAAACGATTATCGTTTGATCGTGAAAGTGCATTACAACCGTCGCATGATGTTTGTGCGATTTGTCGGAACGCATAAGCAATATGACGCGATAGACGCGGAAAGGATTTAGATCATGGAACTCAAACCGATTAAAACCGAAGATGAGTGTCACGCCGCGCTGGCTGAAATCGAGCGACTGTTTGATGCGGCAGAAGGTACACCTGAAGCTGACAGGCTGGAAGTGCTGGCCTTGCTGGTAGAAAATTATGAGGCTGCGCATTACCCAATGCCTACACCTGACCCGATAGAATTTTTGCTCTACATCATGGAAAACAGGGGGCTGACGCGCAAAGACCTTGAGCCGTATATCGGAAGCCGTGGAAGGGTTGCGGAAGTATTGAACCGTACCCGTCCTTTATCCCTTGCCATGATCCGGCTGTTGTCTGATGGATTGAAAATACCCGCTGGATTATTGATCCAGGCATACGAGCTGCGCAAGGCGGCTTAATCGAGTTACACCGCCGCCTGACGGGTTCAGGCAAAAGCGGTGCCGCAGGGTGCTGCGCTGATAGTTGGACAACGCATCGGCTGTCAGATGGCTGCGTACCGTGTTCACCGCGCAACCCACTTCCCTGGCAATCTCGCGCAAGCTCATGCCGTGTTTCCTCAATATTTCGATTTCCACATACACCTCATTCGTAATCATGGCCGATTCCAGAATTCGGCCATTTTCTCAAACCGGTGTATCAACTTTCAATCGTCGCACTGTATCAATTTACATCCGGCAGTGACACTACGCGCGAGCAACTTGTCCAAACAATACGCGCGCTGGAAGGGTTTGCAGTCCATGGTTACAGGCGAGGTTACGACAGAAACCACCGTCAACGATTCGGAGATCATTGCCAGGGGAGCGATGGGCATCGCCGAAAAAGCTGGCGTATCACGCGACACAGTGCGCAAGGTTGACCGCTTGAACTGGAAACAGTCAGGCGGTTTTTAACGTCTTGCGAGTGTCAGATCAGTGCTGACCTGATGGAAGAAAAAATTTTTGTTGGTATTTATGTTGGTATCGTGAAAAGCAAAAAATCACAAGCCTAGCATTTACGCTGCTTGCAGCCTATTTTATCGTGGTGGGTGGACGCGCAGGTAGCTGCTGATGTTGATGAAAATTTCGATTGCAATCAGCACGGCCATGAACGCGCCGAAGGTGGCTAAAATATCGCTGATATTGAGCAGATAGTAAGGGTGGGCGGAGATGCGTGAGTACAGCACGTAGGCCACATCCGCAACCCCCCACCAGATCATCAGCACCATCAGTACGGCCAAAATCCGCACGGCATAGCGTATCGACGTCGCCAGCACACGAATGAGGTGTTCGTCAAAAGGCGTTGGTGATGAAGAAGAAGTGTTCTTTGGGTTCATCCAAGTCTCCGCCAGCTGCGTTGCAGTAATTTCAACACCAGCTTGTAGCCTTCATTCAGCAGCAGGATGGATGAGGTTGCCGCGAATGCCAGCCCCCAGTCCCGGGCGGATAATGCCGTGGTATGGAAGATGGCCTGGGCCGGCGTCCAGTGTACCACCAATGCCTGCAACCCAGCTACAGCGCCAAGTGCCGCCCACAGCTTAGCATTGCTGAAAAAATGTCGGTTGAAAGTGGAATCATGTTCTGCGCGGGCGTTGAATACATTAAAAATCTGGAACAACACGAAGGTTGTAAAGGACAGGGTCAAGGCATAAGTCTTGTCATGCGTTGCCAGGCCGTAACGGTACAGGTAAAGCGTTCCAAGCATCATGATCGCCCCGTACACCGCCAGTCTGATGAGACGCGAGCCGGTAAGTATCTGCGCTGACTGGCGGCGCGGGCGCTCGCGCATGATGCCGGCGCGCGCCGGTTCCACCCCCAGCGTCATCGCGGGCGGGCCGTCCATGATGATGTTGATCCACAGCAGTTGGATCGCCGTAAAAGGCGCGGGCAGCCCCAACAGCGTGGCGGCGAGCACGGTGAGGATGGCGCCGATGTTGGTGGAGAGCTGGAAGCGCACGAATTTAACGATGTTCTCGTAGATCACGCGGCCTTCCTCCACGGCTTTTACGATGGTGGCGAAGTTGTCGTCGGCAAGCACCATGACGGCCGCCTCCCTGGTGACCGCCGTGCCGGTAATGCCCATCGCAATACCGATGTCAGCGGCTTTGAGCGCGGGCGCATCGTTTACGCCGTCGCCGGTCATCGCGACGATGTGACCGTCGTTTTTTAACGCGTTGACAATTTTCACCTTGTGCTCGGGGGCGACGCGTGCAAAAACGGAAATGTCATCGATGCGGCGGGACAATTCCGCCTCGCTCATGGCATCGAGTTCCCGCCCTTCGATTACCTCGCCGATCAGCCCCAGCTCGCGAGCGATGGCGGCGGCGGTTGCTTTGTGGTCGCCGGTGATCATCTTGACCTGGATGCCGGCCTGCGCGCAGCGAGCGATGGCGGTTTTCGCCTCGGGCCGTGGCGGATCCATGAGTCCGGCCAATCCCAGGAAAGTCCAGCCTCCTGCCCATACCCACAGGTCGCCCGCCGGGTCGAACTCGGTGCCGGGAATGATCTTGCGCGCCACCGCCAGCACACGCAGCGCTTGAGCGGCGAGATGCTCGTTCTCGGCCTCGATCGCGGCGTGTGCTGCGGTGTCCAGTGGTTGTTCCCCATCATCCGTCAGGCTATGGGTAGAGCGTGCCAGCAGTACATCGGGCGCGCCCTTGATGAACATCTCTACCGTCTCGCCGGCATGGTGGAACGTGGCCATAAATTTGTGGGCGGAATCGAAAGGAATTTCGGCGATGCGCGGCTGTTCTTCCTGCTCCGTTTCCGTGTCGAGTCCGCCTTTCTGCGCCAGCACCCACAACGCGCCCTCGGTGGGGTCGCCGATAAGTCGCCCGTCACGCACACGTGAATCGGTGCAGAGCGCCATCGGCAGCAGGAGCGGGCGCAGGGCGCTATCCCCCTCAAAGGTAATCCTGCCATCCGGTGTATAGCCCTCGCCGCTGACCGAAAAGCGCTGCCCGGCAAACCAGCCGGCGCGCGCGGTCATCTGGTTCAGGGTGAGGGTGCCGGTCTTGTCCGAGCAGATCACCGTGGTGGAGCCCAGGGTTTCCACAGCGGAGAGTTTTTTGAGGATGGCCTGATTCTGCGCCATGCGCCACATGCCGATGGACAGCGTCACCGTCACCACAGCCGGCAGACCTTCCGGAATGGCGGCGACGGCCAAAGCCACCGCAGTCATCGCGGCCCCTGTCCAGGGCAGGCCGCGCGCAAAATCAAGCGCAAAGATGACCGTCACGACTACGCCTGCAATCGCTGCGAGTTTCTTTCCCAGCGTGTCGAGCTGTTTTTGCAGCGGGGTTTCCGATTCGCCTGCACTGGCGATCATCCCAGCGAGTTTGCCCATTTCAGTATTCATGCCGGTGGCGGTCACCAGCATTTCGGCGCGACCGCGTGTGACCACCGTGTTCATGTAGAGCAGGTTGATTCGATCGCCCAAGGGCAGTTCGGCCTTGTCCAGCGCCGCCACCGACTTGCCGACGGCATGGGATTCGCCGGTCAGCGCTGCCTCCTCGATTTCGAGACTGTGCGCGGCCAGCAGGCGACCATCGGCGGGAATGCGGTCGCCGCCTTCGAGCAGCACGATATCGCCGGGCACCAGCTGCACCGCGTCGATCTCCTCCATGCGCGCGCTGCGCCGCACACGTGCACGCGCCGCCAGCATACTCTTCAGTGCGGCCAGCGTTTGTTCCGCCCTGTGCTCCTGATAAAACCCCAGGCCGGCGTTGAACAGTACCACGACGAGAATCACAGCTGCGTCCTTGATATCGCTGATCGCCCAGGATAACGCGGCGGCGAACAACAGTACGATCACCAGCAGATTTCTGAATTGGTCGAGGAATTTCAGCCAGACCGGGCGAGGCGTGGCCTCGATCAGCCTGTTTTCGCCGAAGCGGGCGAGGCGGGCGGTGGCCTCGCCTTCCTCCAAGCCAAGCTCAGGGTCAACACTCAGTGTTGCGGCTGCGATTTGCGGCGACAGGGTATGCCAGATGGGTTCGTCAGTGTGCATGTTCGAAAAGTATCCATGAATTAAGTACATACAGCATGAACAGACCCTGACTCACCCAGGTCAGTCCAAGCACGCTGCGGCCCTGCGGACGGAAGATCAAGCCTACGGTCACCAGGGCGCTCATCATCACGCCGGTGAATACGGTCAGTACATGACTGGCATCGACATGCGCAAGCAGCGGGCCTTTGGTGTAGAACACATCGTCCACCGCAAGGATGACGATGTCGAACAGGTTGCTGCCCAGCAGGTTGGCGATGGCCATGTCCAGCGCGCCGATGCGCAGTGCCGCAATGGTCACTGCCGCCTCGGGTGTTGAAGTCACTGCCGCAACCAGCAAGGTTCCGACGAAACTCTGCCCCCATCCCATCATGTCGGAAATATCTTTGGCGACAAATGGCAGCCAGGAGCCTGCAATCACCACTGCCATAGCCGCCAGCGCGTAGCCTTTGACGGCGCTGCGCAGAGTTACATCCGGATAACGCTCGGCGGACACCTCGGTGTATTCGGACAGGGTTCGACGCTCAAAGCTGTAAACGGCGCGCATGGCGACGAGATAAACCAGCACGATGAAAGGCGAGTAAATCCCCACATGCCCCCATGCCGGACTCATCCCCGCATGATCCAGCAGCAGGCTGAAGCCGGCGAAGGCGATCAGTATTGTGCCCAGCGCAGCCGACAGAATATGTCCTTGAGCCGCGCGGCTATACAGGGTCTCGCGCCGGTGCAGCGCATCCAGCAGCACCAGAATGACGAGGTTGAACACCGTGCTGCCCAGCACATCGCCGACGGCGATGTCAGGCGCCTTGGCGACCGTGACTGCGGAAATGCCGGTTACCAGTTCGGGTAGTGAGGTGGCGGTAGACAGCAGGATGAGACCGACCCAGGATGCGGACATGCCGGTTTTTTCGGCAATGATGTCGCCGTAGCGGGAGAGAAAGTAGCCCGCATAACCGATGGCTGCAAGGCAAAGCAGCAGTTTCAGCCAGAGCATCATGTTGACTCCTGTGTGGGCAGAGCGATAACAAGGGAGTTTCGTCGGTGTATTCTATAGCAGGGCGTGCGGTTGGTGTCCAATATGAGCAGTCTAACGGGCATAGCAGTTGCGGCTACCCTTATGAAATGATTTTCATCATCGGGGTGTCATTTTTGCTATACACGTTAGGCAAATATTTAG
>JAJYYO010000018.1:0-17586 GCA_021800795.1 Pseudomonadota bacterium | reverse complement strand
GTTAAACCGCTTTATCAGCCCGTTCGGCCCGCTTTTCCCCGACAAACTGCGTTTTGTGGATGCGGATGAACAGTAGCAGAACGCTTGAGTAAATGAATGTGGACAGCAGCACCACGCCTATCACTACGGCCTTGAACATTTCAAGATGCTGGAACGTAGGTGGAATCATGGACAGCATCACGATGGACAGGCCGCCCTTGATTCCGGCAAAGGTCAAGACCCCCCACCAGCGGAAGCTGACGGTAGTCATTTTGTCAGTCCTGTTGCTGATCCATGCAAACAGCCCCATCATTACGGCACGAATCAGGGTGGTGGCTGCAAACATCGCCAGAATTTCAACCTTGTACTTCAGCAACAGACCAAGGTCTATCATTTCCGCCATGGCCACAAACAGGATGGTATTGGCGACCAATGCCAGCAACTGCACATCCTCCTTGGTGCGCAGATGGCGTTCCCGTTCTGCTACGGTGGCTTTAATCCTTTGCAATACATTCCGGATGGCACTGGAGGAAGTCGCGAGCAGCTCGGCTTCAAGCTGAAGTTCCGCCTCATCCCTGTTGATACGCTGATTTTCATCGGCAATCGCCCGGGTCATCACATGGTGCACGGTAATGGTGGCGAAGATGCAGGCCAGAATGCCGGACAGATGCATGTGCGTATGGGCGCCGAACAGATTCAGCAACGCATAAAAGTGCTCTGACAGTTCGAAAGAGCCATAGCCTGTCATGATCAGCACCATCATTTCGGCAATCCGGTTTTCAGTGGTTTTCATCACGGCCAGACCGATAAAGCCGATCATCACGCCTACCGCCAGTGAGCCGAAGATAACGGCGCTGCTGATCTCAACCACATAAGCCGTGCTGAGCACGCCTCCATTCAGAGCATAGAGTCCGATAAAGACAAATACGATCAGTGCCGTGGCGTCATTGAACAGGCTCTCGCCTTCGGCCAGGACTTTCAGTCGGTGCGGCAACTCAAATTTTGCGAAAATGCTGACCACCGAAACGGGGTCGGTGGCCAACACCATGGCAAACAGCACGATAACGGCCGCGAAGGAAAGGGTGTAGTCGGCAAACAGCCACTGGGAAATGACGAGCGCCATACCCAGCGACAGGATGACTGCCGCCACGGCCAGGTATAACAGGCTGAGTCCCTGTTCCTTCAGGTCGGCAAGTTTAAGCTCAAGCGAGTCGGAGATCAGCAGAACCGGCAGCAGAAAAATCACCAGAGTGGCAAAATGCTCGGCGTCACCGGTTAGCACAGGTGCCTGCTCGAAGCCGTAGTGAGCTGCAAAAGAGAGCGCAATCAGGCACAGCGGCGACGGAATGCTGAATTTATCCTCAAGCTGGAGTGCCAGGTAGAGTATGCCGACTATCATCAATAAGCTGCTTATCATTTTACATTCAATCTCATCTGCATCATTAAAGTGCTTGTCGATTACCGATAGAGTTTATCGAGTGGATTTCCTGCTGTTTTGTTCCGGCAAATGCGCTGCTGTCCTGATATGGCTATAATAGCCATGTTTTGGCCATTTGCCGAAATGCCCTGTTTCGAGGGGATACGACTGACTACTCAAGGAGAGATTCATGAAAAAATTGATCGCGCTGGCTTGTTTGGGATTTGCTGTAGTTGTATCCGCGCCGGCTTTTGCAGGCGCGCAACAGGAAAAAATGAAGGGCTGCAACGTCGAAGCCAAGGGTATGAAGGGGGAAGAACGCCGTGCTTTCATGAGCAAATGTCTGAAGAAGGACTATACCCTGAAGTCGGCGGCTGCGGCGAAACCTGAAGCCGAGCCGGCTGCAAGTGCGCCTGCGCCGGTCAGGCAGCAGGACAAGATGAAATCATGCAATGCGGATGCCAAGACCCGTGCTCTGAAGGGCGAAGAGCGCAAGACATTCATGAAGTCCTGCCTGAAAAGCTAGTGTTTTTTGTCTGAAGAAAAGCCGCCGATTAATCGGCGGCTTTTCTATTGGCGGATTAACCGCCTGTCAAAAGAGCAAAACCTTGATCCCCATCAGTATCAGCACCGTCCCTCCGAAGATTTCGGCGCGACTTTCAAGCCAGGTGCCGCTGGTTTTACCTATCAGTACGCCGGCCCAGCTGAAGAGAAAAGTCGTCACGCCAATGATGAAACAGGCAAGGTAGACGTTAACGTTCAAAAGTGTCAGGCTGAAACCTGCGGCCATGGCATCTATGCTGGTTGCAATGGATAGTAAAAGCATCATCTTGTTGGTGATTGCCGCGATGTCTTTTTCTATGCCTTCTTGCAGACCCTCGTATATCATCTTTGCGCCGATCAGCGCCAGCAAGCCGAAGGCGATCTGATGAGCATAGGCATCGAACCATCCCGCAGCCCCCTTGCCGCCCAGATAGCCTATGAAAGGCATCAGACCCTGGAAAACACCAAAAAAAATCCCGGCCTTCAATCCCAAACCACGGGTGTTATCTTTTGCGCCCAGTCCGATGGAAACGGCAAAGGCATCCATGCTGAGCGCTACAGCCAAAACAATTACTTCAAACATGTCGAAACTTTCTGAATAGCCAAAATCGGCGCAGTCCGATTGTATAACATGGGTTGTCCGACGCTGTGGTCACGTTTTTAGCTTCCGTTTGATGCCATTGTTCTAATCCGCTATAATGCGCGTCAATCTTTTGCGGGATGAGCTCACGGTTCTTCCCGCTTCTTTATGTCTATCTTGGGGGTATCTGGTGACGCATCCTGCCATTCTTGTACTAGCCGATGGGACGGTGTTTCGCGGTGCAGCCATCGGAGCTTCCGGCAGCCGCGTCGGCGAAGTGGTTTTCAATACCGCGATGACCGGTTATCAGGAAATTTTAACCGACCCTTCCTATTGCCGACAGATTGTGACGCTGACCTGTCCGCACATCGGCAATGTCGGTGTGAACGACGAAGATATCGAATCCGGCGAGGTGTTTGCCAGCGGTCTGGTCATTCGCGACCTGTCGCTGACGGTAAGCAACTGGCGCAGCAGTCAGTCGCTGCCGGAGTTTCTCAAGGCCCGCAACGTGGTGGCGATAGCCGGAATCGATACGCGTAAACTGACCCGTATACTGCGCGAAAAAGGTGCGCAGAACGGTTGTATCGCGACCGGTACGGATGCGGTGGCAGCCCTGCAGGCTGCGCGCGGCTTTGCGGGTCTGGCCGGGATGGACCTGGCGCAGGTGGTGAGCTGCGAAAAACCTTACGAATGGACGACTGGTGTCTGGAAGCTGGGAAGTCAGGAATCAGACGTCAGGAGTCAGGAATCAGTGAAAAGCAGTGGGGTTACTGAATCCTGTATCCCGAATCCTGAATCCTTCCATGTCGTGGCTTACGATTTTGGCGTGAAACGCAATATCCTGCGCATGCTGGTCGAACGAGGCTGCAAAGTGACCGTAGTGCCCGCGCAGACTTCTGCGGCGGAAGTGCTGGCTATGCAACCTGACGGTGTATTTTTGTCGAATGGTCCGGGCGATCCCGAGCCTTGCGATTATGCCATTGCGGCGACGCAGCAAATATTGGCGACAGGAGTTCCGCTGTTCGGTATCTGTCTGGGGCATCAGATCCTGGGGCTGGCCATTGGCGCTAAAACGGTGAAGATGAAATTCGGCCATCGCGGCGCCAATCATCCGGTGCAGGAGCTGGCGACACGCCGGGTAATGATTACCAGCCAGAATCATGGTTTTGCGGTGGATGCGGCAACCTTGCCCGCGAACGCGCGAGCTACCCATATCTCGCTGTTCGATGGAACGCTGCAAGGTTTTGAATTAACGGATAAACCCGCGTTCTGTTTCCAGGGGCATCCCGAGGCCAGTCCCGGTCCGCACGATGTGGACGGCTTGTTCGATAAATTTGTTGCAATGATGGAGAAGAGTCGTTAGTCGTTAGTCGTTAGTCGTTAGTTGGTGTGGTCGCTTCGCGGCTTTAATCATAACTAGCGTCTAGCGTCTAGCGTCTAACGGCTAAGAATTATGCCAAAACGTACTGATCTGAAATCCATACTCATCATCGGCGCAGGCCCCATCGTCATCGGGCAGGCGTGCGAATTCGACTATTCCGGCGCGCAAGCCTGCAAGGCGCTGCGCGAGGAAGGCTATCGCGTGGTCCTGGTGAACTCGAACCCGGCCACCATCATGACCGATCCGGATATGGCGGATGCAACCTATATCGAGCCGATTACCTGGCAGATCGTCGAAAAGATTATCGCCAAGGAACGCCCGGATGCGATCCTGCCGACCATGGGCGGGCAGACGGCGTTGAATTGCGCGCTCGACCTGGCTAAGCACGGCGTGCTCGAAAAGTATAACGTCGAGATGATAGGCGCGTCCCGTGAGGCGATCGACATGGCGGAGGACCGCGAGAAATTCAAGCAGGCGATGACGCGTATCGGCCTGGCATCGGCCCGTTCCGCCATCGCGCACAGCATGGAAGAGGCGATGCAGGTGCAGCAGGTGATGGGCTTCCCGACCGTGATCCGTCCGTCCTTTACGATGGGCGGCAGCGGCGGCGGCATTGCCTACAACCGTGAAGAGTTTATTGCTATCTGCGAAGGCGGGCTGGAAGCGTCGCCGACCAAAGAGTTGCTGATCGAAGAATCGTTGCTGGGCTGGAAAGAATATGAGATGGAAGTGGTGCGTGATCGCAATGACAATTGCATCATCATCTGCTCGATCGAAAACCTCGACCCGATGGGCGTGCATACCGGCGATTCGATCACGGTGGCGCCGGCGCTGACGCTGACCGACAAGGAATACCAGATATTGCGCGATGCATCGCTTGCCGTGCTGCGCGAAATCGGCGTGGAAACGGGCGGCTCCAACGTGCAGTTCTCCATCAATCCGGATGACGGGCGCATGGTGGTGATCGAGATGAATCCGCGTGTGTCGCGCTCATCCGCACTGGCCTCCAAGGCGACCGGTTTTCCGATCGCCAAGGTGGCGGCCAAGCTGGCGGTCGGATATACGCTGGACGAGCTGCAGAACGACATCACGGGCGGGGCGACCCCGGCGTCGTTCGAGCCTTCCATCGATTACGTGGTGACCAAGATACCGCGTTTCGCCTTTGAAAAATTCCCGCAGGCCAACGATCGGCTGACCACGCAGATGAAATCGGTGGGCGAGGTGATGGCGATTGGTCGCACTTTTCAGGAGTCATTCCAGAAGGCCTTGCGCGGCCTGGAAGTGGGGGTGAACGGGCTGGACAGCAAGTTCGATCAGATCGATGAAATCACGGCCGAGTTGCGCAATCCGGGGCCGGAACGCATCTGGGCGGTGTCGGACGCCTTTCGCTTAGGGATGAGCGTGGAGCAGGTGTTCGATGTCAGCAGGATAGACCGCTGGTTTCTGATCCAGATTGCCGACCTGATCCGTCAGGAACAAACGCTTGCCGGGCGTACGCTGGAGAGCATCGCTGCTGATGAAATGCGTCTGTTCAAGCGCAGCGGCTTTGGCGATGCCAGGCTGGCAGCCCTGCTGGAAACCGATGAGGCGGCACTGCGCGCTTATCGCCATGCATTGGGTGTACGCCCGGTGTACAAGCGCGTGGATACCTGTGCCGCCGAATTTGCGACCGATACCGCCTATATGTATTCCACCTATGAAGAGGAATGCGAGGCGCTGCCTACCAATAACAAAAAAATCATGGTGTTGGGTGGCGGGCCTAACCGTATCGGGCAGGGCATCGAATTCGATTATTGCTGCGTGCATGCAGCCCTGGCGATGCGTGAGGACGGCTATGAGACCATTATGGTCAACTGCAATCCGGAAACCGTGTCCACCGACTACGATACTTCGGACCGGCTGTATTTCGAGCCGCTGACACTGGAAGACGTGCTGGAAGTAGTGGCGGTTGAAAAACCGGTCGGCGTGATCGTGCAGTACGGCGGTCAGACACCGTTGAGTCTCGCACGCGGACTGGAAAAACACGGTGTGCCGATTATCGGCACGAGCCCCGACATGATAGACTGCGCGGAAGATCGCGAACGTTTCAAGCAGATGCTGATGGGACTGAATCTGAAACAACCGCCTAACCGCACCGCAAGCACGGTCGCCGAGGGTCTGGCGGGTGCGGCAGCCATCGGTTATCCGCTGGTGATGCGGCCATCCAATGTGCTGGGCGGGCGTGCGATGGAAATCATACACGCGAAGGCGGATCTTGAGCGTTACATGCGCGATGCAGAGATCATGTCCAGGACTTATCCCGAGCGCTTGCCCATCCTGCTCGATCGTTTTCTGAACGATGCCATCGAGGTGGATGTGGACGCGGTATCGGACGGGTGCGATGTCATCATCGGCGGTATCATGGAGCATATTGAGGAGGCGGGTGTGCATTCCGGCGACTCGGCCTGTTCGCTGCCGCCTTTCAGCCTGTCGCCAGCCATGCAGGATGAGTTGCGCCGCCAGACTGTCGCGATGGCACGCGCGCTTAACGTGGTCGGGCTGATGAACGTGCAGTTTGCGATTCAGGGCGAGACGGTATACGTGCTGGAAGTGAATCCGCGCGCCTCGCGCACCGTGCCCTTCGTCTCCAAGGCGACCGGCGTGCCGCTGGCGAAAATCGCCGCGCGATGCATGGCGGGTCAAAGTCTGGTTCAGCAGGGTGTCACGCATGAAGTGGTGCCATCCTATTACTCGGTGAAGGAAGCCGTTTTCCCGTTCATCAAGTTTCCTGGGGTGGATGTCATCCTGGGTCCTGAAATGAAGTCCACCGGTGAGGTGATGGGGGTGGGTGATACGTTTGCCGAGGCCTTCGTCAAATCGCAACTGGCGGCTTCCGTGAATTTGCCGAAAAGCGGCAATGTCTTCATCAGCGTGCGCGATGCGGACAAGCCGGGCGCCGTTGAAGTCGCCCGTACGCTGGCGAAGCTGGGCTATTCCCTGCTGGCGACGCGCGGTACGGCAGCGGCGATCAGTGCAGTTGGCGTGGCGGTCAGCGTGCTGAACAAAGTGGGCGAAGGTCGTCCGAACGTGGTGGATATGATCAAGAATGGCGAGGTCGGTCTCATCGTCAATACGGTCGAGAGCAATCCTTCGGTGATGCGCGATTCCTACTCCATCCGGCATGCGGCCCTGCAGGGGCGCGTGACGTATTACACCACGCTGGCCGGCGCACGTGCGGCCTGTATCGGCATGCAGCATCTTGACGACTTGCAAGTCTATGACGTGCAGACACAACATAAGAGAAAAGCAGTCACTAGTCTCTAGTTATTAGTAGTTAGTTTATGTTGTCCGCTACGCGGCTCTAACTAATAATTAACGTCTAGTGGCTAACGACTGTTTATTAACTAACGTCTAGCGTCTAACGTCTAGCGTCTAATTTTTAGAAAGTTTCAGTATGAGTAAAATTCCATTGACTTTGATAGGTGCAGACAAGTTGCGCCAGGAGTTGCACAGGCTCAAGACGGTAGAGCGTCCCTGGGTGATCAACGCGATTTCAGAGGCGCGTGCGCAAGGCGATCTTTCCGAGAATGCCGAATACGAGGCCGCCAAGGAGAAGCAGGGGTTTGTCGAAGGGCGCATCATCGAGCTGGAAGGCAAGCTGGGCAGCGCGCAGATCATTGATCCCAAGACGCTCAATGCCAACGGACGGTGTGTGTTCGGTGCGACGGTGGTGCTGGAAGACGTGAACAGCGGGGACGTGGTGACTTACCAGATAGTCGGCGACGACGAGGCGAATATACGCGAGCGCAAGATTTCCATCAGTTCACCGATTGCGCGTGCGCTGATCGGCAAGTACAGCGGCGATGTGGCCGAGGTTCAGGCACCTCAGGGTGTGCGTGAATATGAAGTGGTCGAGGTGCAGTACATTTAAGTGAAGTTGCAAGTCGTTAGACGCTAGTTATTAGTTGGCTTTGTCCGCTGAGCGGGTTTAACTAAAGGCTAGCGACTAATAGCTAACGTCTGTTTTATCTGTTGCCCAGCTGCTTCTTGGTCAGCGGTTTTTTGCCCTTGTGGCGCGGCATCTGGCGGATTTCAATTTTGTGCGCGTCCGGGTTGGGCTTAAAGATTACCAGAATTTTGCCGATATGCTGTACAGGTTCCGCGTTTAATTTTGCGCATATCTCGGTAAGGATGGCTTCGCGATCGGCGCGTTCAGCCATGACGCGAATCTTGATTAGCTCATGCAGTTTTAAAGTCAGCTCGATTTCTTTCAGGACGGCTTCTGTTAAACCTGCATTGCCTATCATGACAGTGGGTTTTAATTGGTGTGCGCGGCCCTTTAAGGCTAGGCGTTCTGTGACGGTCAGGACTGGCATAATTTTCTCAATAATATTTCAGGCGTGGATTCTAAACGATGAAGCCATCTAAAACCAGTAAACAGTGGATGCGCGAGCATATTAATGATCCTTTTGTGCAACAGGCGCAAAAAGAGGGTTACCGCTCGCGTGCCGCATACAAACTGCTGGAGATCAACGACAAGGATCATCTGCTCAAACCGGGGATGGTGGTTGTGGATCTGGGCGCGGTACCTGGCGGCTGGTGCCAGGTGGCGGCCTCTGTCGTAGGGTCTGCCGGCAAGATAATTGCGCTGGATCTGCTGCCTTTGGAACCTTTACGCGGTGTGGAGTTCATACAGGGCGACTTTCGCGATGAATCCGTGCTCAAAAAGCTTGAGGGCAGTCTGCAAAACAAGCCGGTAGGGCTTGTAATTTCCGATATGGCCCCCAACTTCAGCGGAGTAGGGCAGGTGGATCAGGATAGGGCGATGTATCTGGCGGAACTGGCCATGGAATTTGCTTTTGAGCATTTGAAGAAGGAAGGCAGTTTCCTGGTTAAAGTGTTTCAGGGTTCGGGTTTTGAAGCCTACATGAAAACAATGCGCGGCCGTTTTGCAAAAGTAGTCGCGCGAAAACCGAAGGCTTCGCGGGATCGTAGCAGTGAAGTGTATCTTCTGGGAACAGGAAAACTTGAGTAATCGGCGGATACATAGTCTAATGACATACCTCTGTAGTTGTGCGTATAACGGGCATGGTAAAAATGCCCAAATAATTAAACTTGCCATGCCCGTTTCCCTCACCCAAACCCTCTCCCGGAGGGCGAGGGGACGAACGAATCGCTACGCGAGTTTCACGTTTAAGGAATTATTTTGAACAATTTTAAAAGCATTGCAATCTGGCTGGTTGTGGCTGTCGTTTTGATGACGGTTTTCAATCAGTTCAATTCGCGCCAGCAACTGGCATCGCAATCACATCTTGACTATTCCCAGTTCCTCGACGAGGTCAAGAAGGGGCAGATTTCCAAGGTTGTCATCGAAGGACGCACCTTGAATGCGACGACGACGGAAGGCAAACGCGTCAGCACCTATGCCCCCAGCGATTTGTGGATGGTCTCGGATCTGCTGAAAAATGGCGTGAACATCGAGGCGCGTCCGGAAGAAGAGCAATCCTTCCTGATGAATATTTTTGTCTCCTGGTTTCCGATGATATTGCTGATCGGCGTGTGGGTGTTCTTCATGCGCCAGATGCAGGGCGGCGGTAAGGGCGGCGCATTTTCCTTCGGCAAGTCGCGTGCACGCATGCTGGATGAAGCCAAGGAACGTGTAACCTTTGCCGACGTGGCCGGTTGCGATGAGGCCAAGGAGGAAGTGTCTGAAATAGTGGACTTTCTGCGCGACCCGACCAAGTTCCAGAATCTGGGCGGTCGTATTCCGCGCGGCGTGTTGATGGTGGGTAGCCCGGGTACCGGCAAAACACTGTTGGCAAAGGCGATTGCGGGTGAAGCCAAGGTGCCTTTCTTTTCGATCTCCGGATCGGACTTCGTGGAAATGTTCGTCGGCGTAGGCGCGGCCCGTGTGCGCGACATGTTCGAACAGGCCAAGAAACAGGCGCCCTGCATCATTTTTATCGATGAAATCGATGCGGTGGGTCGCCAGCGCGGGGCGGGCCTGGGCGGCGGCAACGATGAGCGCGAACAGACGCTGAATGCCTTGCTGGTCGAGATGGACGGTTTTGAAGGTGCGTCCGGCGTGATCGTGATCGCTGCGACCAACCGACCTGACGTGCTGGATGCGGCGTTGTTGCGCCCCGGTCGTTTCGATCGTCAGGTGGTCGTGCCCCTGCCTGACATTCGCGGTCGAGAACAAATTCTGGCGGTGCATATGCGCAAGATACCCTGCGCACCGGATGTGGATGCCAATGTGCTGGCGCGCGGAACCCCCGGCATGTCAGGGGCTGATTTGGCGAATCTGGTGAATGAAGCCGCGCTGTTTGCCGCGCGACGCACCAAGCGATTTGTAGAAATGGACGATTTCGAGGCGGCCAAGGACAAGATATTCATGGGCGCAGAGCGTCGTTCCATGGTGATGCCGGAAGAAGAGCGCCGCAATACGGCATACCATGAGTCGGGTCATGCCGTGGTTGCCAAGTTGATGCCCAAGACCGATCCTGTGCACAAGGTGACGATCATCCCGCGCGGTCGTGCGTTGGGTCTGACCATGCAATTGCCATCGGAGGATCGTTACAGCATGGACAAGGAGCGCATCCTGTCCACTATTACCGTGCTGTTCGGCGGACGTATTGCCGAAGAAGTTTTCATGCATCAGATGACGACCGGCGCATCCAACGATTTTGAGCGTGCCACGGATATGGCGCGCAAGATGGTGACTCAGTGGGGCATGTCGGATGCGCTGGGCCCGATGGTGTATGGCGAAAACGAGGGCGAAGTTTTCCTGGGGCGCTCGGTTACCACGCACAAGAATATATCCGAAGCGACCATGCAGAAAGTGGATAATGAGATACGCCGCATCATCGATCAGCAGTATGCATTGGCGCGCAACCTGATCGAAACGAATCGCGACAAAATCGAGTCCATGACTCATGCGCTGCTGGAATGGGAGACGATAGACGCCGATCAGATCAACGACATCATGGCCGGTAATCCGCCGCGTCCGCCCAAACCCAGTCAATCCGCCCAGGCCCCTAAACCGCCTCAGGATCAGGCGCCTACTGCACCGGCTGTAGCTCCTACCCAGCCCGCACAGGAAATCTGAAAGGCAGGATTGAGGATGGCGGATTGAGGATTGAACCACTGCTTAGATTCTAAATCCTCACTCCTCACTCCTGATGTTGTCCTGCGCTCAATTTCAATTCGATCTTAGTCGCCCGCTGGTGATGGGGATTGTCAACGCAACCCCCGATTCATTCTCCGATGGCGGCCTTTATAACCGTCATGATGCCGCCATTGCATACGCGCGGCAATTGATGGAGGAGGGCGCGGATATTATCGATATCGGCGGTGAGTCCACGCGTCCGGGGGCACAGGCAGTCAGCGTGGAGGAAGAGCTGGCGCGCGTCCTGCCTGTCATCGAGGGTCTGCATGGCGTGCCGATCTCGATAGATACCTTCAAACCTGAGGTCATGAAAGCGGCTGTTGCGGCTGGCGTGCACATGATCAACGACATCAACGCGCTACAGGACGAGGCGGCGATGAATATCGTAGCTGGCAGCAATGTTGCGGTGTGTTTGATGCACAAGCAGGGCAATCCGCAAACCATGCAGCAGCAACCGGAATATGCGGATGTCGTATCCGAGGTCGGGGCTTTTTTGCGTGCACGGATTGAAGCTGCCTTGGCGGCCGGTATCGCGCGTGAACGTATGCTCATCGATCCGGGTTTTGGGTTTGGCAAAACGCTGCACCACAATTTGCTGCTGTTGCGTGAATTGAACGAATTGGCGGGGATGGGCGTGCCGCTGTTGGCCGGATTGTCGCGCAAGTCCATGCTGGGTGCGATCACGGGTCAGGATACACAGCATCGCATGGCTGCCAGCGTGGCGGCGGCGCTGATAGCCGTACAGCGGGGTGCATCTATCGTGAGGGTGCATGACGTGAAAGAAACGGTGGATGCGCTTAAAATATGGAATGCAATCAGGGGAGAAAAGGGATGAGCAGAAAATATTTCGGCACCGATGGCATACGCGGCAGGGTAGGGGACTTTCCGATCACGCCGCAGTTCGTGATGAATCTGGGTTATGCCGCCGGCCGCGTGCTGGCAGGCGCCGAGCATACTCCCGGTGAGCGATCGGCCGTGCTGATAGGCAAAGATACGCGTATCTCCGGCTATATGTTGGAATCGGCCCTGCAGGCGGGCCTTATCGCCGCCGGTGTTGACGTATATCTGGCAGGTCCGATTCCGACGCCGGCTGTGGCCTATCTGACCCGCACCCTGCGTTTGCAGGCAGGCATCGTGATTTCTGCATCGCATAATCCCTTTGAAGACAATGGCATCAAGTTTTTTTCCGCCGGCGGCAACAAATTGCCCGACAGTACCGAGCGTGCCATCGAGGCCGGGCTGGATATGCCGATCAAAATCGAATCTTCCGATCAGCTGGGCAAGGCGCGTCGTCTGGATGATGCGGTCGGACGATACATCGAATTCTGCAAGGGCACCTTCCCGTCTGCGATGAATCTGCGTGGCATGAAGCTCGTGGTTGACTGCGCGCATGGCGCGACCTATCACATTGCAAGGAATGTGTTTCACGAATTGGGGGCGGAAGTCATCGCCATCGGCGTGCAGCCGGACGGTAAAAACATCAACGACGGATATGGCGCTACGGCGCCTGAGAATCTGCAAAGGGCGGTGATCGAACATCGGGCGGATCTGGGTATTGCGCTGGACGGCGATGGCGACAGGCTGGTGATGGTGGATGCTGCGGGTGTGCTTTACGATGGCGACCAGTTGCTGTATGTGATTGCCCGCCACCGTCAGGAACAGGGAAAGCTGCGCGGCGGGGTGGTCGGTACGCTGATGACCAATCTGGCATTCGAGCATGCAATGCAGCGCATGGCTATTCCGTTTATGAGAGCACGGGTGGGCGACCGCTATGTGATGGAGTTGTTGCAGGAGCAGGACTGGCAACTGGGCGGCGAAAATTCCGGGCATATCATCTGCCTGGACAAGCACAGCACCGGGGACGGCATCGTCTCAGCGCTGGAAGTGCTGCATGCCCTGCGTTCCAATAAGCAGACTCTGGCCGAGGCGGCGGGCGATTTGCAGCTCTACCCTCAAATACTGATCAACGTGCGGGTTGCGAAGGGGATGGATTGTCTGGGGCACGCGGAGGTCAAGGCGTCCGTCGCACAGGCTGAACAGGCGCTCGACGGTCGGGGGCGCGTGCTGTTGCGTCCGTCCGGCACCGAACCCTTGCTGCGCGTGATGGTGGAAGGCGAAGACAGGCAGCTGGTAGAGCAATCCGCACAGAAAATTGCGGATGTGGTGCGTCATCTGGCTGCGTCGTAGGGTGCTGCACGAGGTGCGCTCCGCGCACCCTACGTTGATACGGAAAATTGCCGGCAATTCGATAGTTTTTCGGGATGCCAGTTGTTCGCCGCCCAGGCCAGCAGCATTTCGATCGTACCGTGGCGTAACCCGGCGGGCGGTTGCTGGCGCAGAAACAGCAATACGTCAAACAGTGTGGCAGCGTTCGCTTCGACTGCCTGAGCCAGCGTCTGCTTGCTGAGTTTTTCGCCTTGCGCGTTCAACACCACGGGGAGATGCAGGTAGGCCGGTGTGGCTAACCCCAGCAACCTCTGCAAATAAATCTGCCGAGGGGTGGAGCCGAGCAGGTCTGCGCCGCGCACCACGTGGCTGATTCTTTGAGCGGCATCATCGACGACGACGGCCAATTGATAGGCGAACAGGCCGTCGGCACGCCTGATGACAAAGTCGCCGATTTCACTTTCAAGTCGCTGCGAGATATGACCTTGCAGCGCATCATCGAACTCTATAGGGGAAGGGGGGTGGCCGGTTCGTACGCGCCATGCCCGTGCTTCTCGCCCGCCGGTAATCCCGTTGCGGCAAGTGCCGGGGTAAACCGGGCCATCTATGCCATGCAGCGCCGAGTCTGCAATTTCCCGGCGCGTGCAACCGCATGGATAAACATAGCCAGCTGTCCTGAGCTGTTCAAAAGCTTTCTGATAGGCTGCCGTGCGCAGGCTCTGGTAGATGACGGGTTCGTCGCTGTGCAGGCCGAATGCATCCAAGGTGTGCAGGATGCGTTCGGCAGCCCCCGGCACACAGCGGGGTGTGTCGAGGTCTTCCATGCGCACCAGCCAGACGCCATTGCGCTGTTTTGCGTCCAGGTAGCTTGCCACGGCGGCAACCAGCGAGCCGAAATGCAGCGGGCCGGTGGGAGAGGGGGCGAAACGGCCGCGATACCTGTGTTTTTCAGATGATGTTAACCCAAGATGCGGGGCCAACATCTAAACCGCGACAGCCTCTTCTTCGAACTCCAGCGTGATCTTGCCGTCCTTCACATCCACGGTGACTTTGCCGCCATGCGCCAGACGGCCGAACAGCAGTTCATCGGCCAGCGCCGAGCGTATGCTGTCCTGAATCAGGCGCGCCATGGGCCTGGCGCCCATCAGCGGATCGAAGCCTTTCTCGGCCAGATGCGCTTTCAGCGCATCGGTGAACAGGGCGTCGACCTTCTTGTCGTGCAGCTGTTCTTCGAGTTGCATCAGGAACTTGTCCACCACGCGCAGGATGATTTCCGTATCGAGCGGTGCGAATGAGACGATGGCGTCCAGACGGTTTCGGAATTCCGGGGTGAACGTGCGTTTGATGTCGGCCATTTCGTCGCCGGTAGAAGGCGTTTTGGTGAAACCGATCTGTGTCTTGTTCAGGGCTTCTGCGCCCGCGTTGGTGGTCATGATGAGCACCACGTTGCGAAAATCGGCTTTACGTCCGTTATTGTCGGTCAGCGTGCCGTGATCCATTACTTGCAGCAGAATGTTGAAAACATCCGGATGCGCTTTTTCGATCTCGTCCATCAGCAGCACGCAATGAGGCTGTTTGCTGATCGCTTCGGTGAGCAATCCTCCCTGATCGAAACCGACGTAGCCGGGCGGCGCACCGATCAGCCGCGATACGGCGTGTCTCTCCATATATTCCGACATATCGAAGCGGTGCAGGGGCATGCCCATCGCAAAGGCCAGCTGGCGCGCGACTTCGGTCTTGCCCACACCGGTGGGGCCGGAAAACAGGAAGCTGCCGATGGGTTTTTGCGGGTTGCCCAGACCGCTGCGCGACATCTTGATGGCCGTGGAGAGCACGTCGATGGCCTTGTTCTGGCCGAAGACCACCGCTTTCAGGTCGCGATCCAGTGTTTTCAACGCGTTGCGGTCATCGTGCGACACGGTGCGCGTCGGGATGCGCGCGATCTTGGCGATGATCTCTTCGATTTCGTGTTTGCCGACCACTTTTTTCTGTCTGGATTTGGGCAGGATGCGTTGAGCGGCGCCTGCCTCATCCAGCACGTCGATCGCCTTGTCAGGCAAATGACGATCGTTTATGAAGCGTGCGGAGAGCTCGGCGGCACTGGTGATTGCGGCCGCGCTGAACTTGATGCTGTGATGCAGCTCGAAACGAGATTTCAGGCCCTTCAGAATCTCGATGGTCTGTTCGACCGAGGGTTCGGGTACGTCGAGTTTCTGGAAGCGGCGCGACAGCGCGGAATCCTTCTCGAAGATGCTGCGATATTCCTGATAGGTGGTCGCCCCTATGCATTTCAACGCGCCGCTCGATAATGCGGGTTTGATCAGATTGGAGGCATCCATGGTGCCGCCCGAGGCGGAACCGGCGCCGATCAGCGTGTGTATTTCATCGATAAACAGGACTGCATGAGGTGCTTCTTTCAACTCCTTCAGCACGGCCTTGAGACGCTGCTCGAAATCCCCCCGATATTTGGTGCCGGCCAGCAGCGCACCCATGTCCAGCGAATAGACATGTGCGTCTTTGAGGATGTCCGGCACGTTGTCTTCGATGATGCGGCGTGCCAGGCCCTCGGCAATCGCGGTTTTTCCGACGCCCGCTTCGCCGACCAGCAGCGGATTGTTTTTGCGGCGGCGGCACAGCGTCTGGATGACGCGTTCCAGTTCCGCCTCGCGCCCGATCAGCGGATCAATCATGCCGGCCAATGCCTGCGCGTTGAGATCAACCGTATAATGCTTGAGCGCGCTCTCTTCGCCGGTCTGTTGTTCTGTGGCGGTCTCTCCCTGTGCAGGAACCGGGCTGTTTCGCGGCTCCTTGTTGATGCCGTGGACGATTTGATTGACGACGTCGAGACGATTGATATTGCGCTCAGTGAGGAAATGCACCGCATGAGAGTCCTTCTCGCCGAACAGTGCGGCCAGAATATTGGCACCGGAGACTTCCTTTTTATTGGCGGACTGCGCGTGCAATATCGCGCGCTGAATGACGCGTTGAAAGCCGAGGGTGGGTTGCGTGTCCATTTCACCATTGCCGGGAACAACCGGGGTGTTGACGTCTATGAATTCCGTGACAACACGGCGCAATTCATCCACGTCTGCCTGGCAGGCGCGCAACACCTGCGCTGCAGAAGCATTGTCCAGCATCGCGAGCAGCAGATGTTCCACCGTGATGAACTCGTGGCGTTTCTGGCGAGCCTCAACAAACGCCAGGTGTAAACTCACTTCCAGGTCTTGAGCAATCATTTTAAACTTCCTCCATGCCACATCGTAATGGATGACCCCGTTGTTGTGCAAACTCTATTACTTGAGTCACACGGGTTTCGGCTACATCGCGTGTATATACCCCGCAAACCGCCGACCCTGCATTGTGTATTTGGAGCATGAGTTGCTGCGCGCGTTCCATGTTGATCGCAAAGAATCGCTGCAATACCTCAATGACAAATTCCATCGTGGTGTAATCGTCGTTGAATAAAAGCACCTTGTACAGGCCGGGCGGCTTCGTTTTGGCGCGATCGGGTGCGATTACCGTGCTGCTGTCGTGTTTGCTGGGCATTTGTAGTTTGTATTTTGACATTACTATAGGTAGTAAGCTTAATGATTAGCGATACTTTTTCAAGTCTATTCTGCATATTGAAATTAACTGTTTGACAAATATGGTCGAACAAGGGTTAAATACCCACTGGTGTTTGACTCAAAGTATCTGCAGTACTGGTTTTGCCGTGTGCGGTCTTGGATTCAAACAGTTTTGCGGGGGGGCCCCGTTTTATTATTGTAAGGAAGTTATCACATGGCAACTGGTACAGTTAAATGGTTTAACGATGCAAAAGGCTTTGGTTTCATCACTCCTGATGATGGTAGCGAAGATCTGTTTGCTCACTTCTCCGCGATCAATATGAGCGGTTTCAAGTCGCTTAAAGAAGGCCAGAAGGTTACCTTTGAAGTCGTTCAAGGCCCAAAAGGCAAGCAAGCTTCCAACATTCAGGCGCCTTAACCGGTTTCTGAGTTCTGAGTTGGAAAAACGCCCGGCACCGCCGGGTTTTTTATTTTGGATGGCCGTTTCGAAAATGCCGGTATGACTGACCGATGAGTCTTTACAAGCGAGACGAAATGGAGGTTCAACGTAAAGTTAACCGGCGCGCCAATATCGATGCATGTTTGGTAAAAAGGGCGAAAAAGGGGCCGCTACCCTTAAGGGCGAAAAAGGAAGGGCGAAAAAGGGGCCGCTACCCTTTATTTTCATTTTCAGGCTTTCTCGGTCTGCCTTGTGGTCTGAACTCCAACAGACGTCCCGCCTTAAGCCCCAATCGTTGAACAAAATCCGAATCGCCACAGGGCAATCCTTTTTCTGAATTTTGCCTCAATATCCAGACTTTCTCCGTT
>JAJYYO010000017.1 GCA_021800795.1 Pseudomonadota bacterium | reverse complement strand
TTGCCGCCGACGGCGGCTGGGTATTGTTGATGCTGATGAGTTCATAAAGTATCCACTAAGAATTGGTGGACACTATGCTCTTAGCTTTCGCTTACACAATCAATGTGAGTCGGCCGGACGCTTACGATTGACTGTGCTGCGCGCGAGCTGATTGTTTCTGCGCAGACAAAAGGCTGAATAAGTCCGTAGCTAAAATTATCAGCAAGTTGACGGTAGCATCGTGATTCCTGAGGTATTGCAACCTTACACGGGTGGTTTGACCGTGCTCCGCGCGAGTTGATTGCAGGTCGGGATTTATCCTGACTGTCAGCGGATCAGCGAATAGGAAGATTCTGCAAGATCGCTGGTGGTTTTTGGTTTCGCGTGCAGGGAAAAAGCGGGATTGTCGCGCGTGCTGACCAGCTGGTAATTGTGTGGCGTGCTGTTGGCCGTTTCTCCGGTCAGCCTCGACAGTATGTCGTAATAGGCGCGGATGTTTTCGACGAAAACCACCGCTTCGCCACCCCGTGCATAGCCATGTCTCAGTTTTTCAAAATACTGCGGGTTGTTCAGGGCCGGCAGCCACCTTTTTACCTCCAGCCATGTGTCGGCATTGCCGCCCTGTCGTTGCGTCAGGACACGGGCGTCCTCAAGATGACCCTGACCCTGATTGTAGGCGGACAGTGCCAGCCAGGTTAACTCGGGTTCTTCGATGTGCTGTGGAAGTTGTTGCTTGATCAACTCCAGATATTTCGCGCCGGCGAAGATACTCTCGCGCGCATCGAGGCGGTTCTTCACGTTCATGCGATCAGCGGTCGCTTCTGTCAGCATCATCATGCCGCGCACGTTGGTAAAAGAGGTGGCCAGCGGATCCCAGTGCGACTCCTGGTAGGCGATGGCGGCAATCAGTCGCCAGTCCTCGTTGACTGCCTTGCCCGCTTCTTCGAACAGGCGGCGAAACTTCGGCAGGGTCTTGCCGGTTTGAGCGATAAACTCGGCTGCATCCAGCGGAGCCAGCCTGTCGTTGTGCCCATAGTAACGATCCAGCAGTTTGTTCAACTCGCCGTTTTTTTCTATTTCGGCAAAAAACTGTTTGGAGGCGGCGATAAGGGCATTATCCGCATTGGCGGGAAAAGCCCAGCCAATTTTGGCAGGTTGGCCTATGTCAAATGCGACTGCCAGATTCAGGTAATAGTTGTTCATCTGCTCGATCTGCTCGTGGTTGGCCAGAGTGTAATCAAGATCCCCCTGCGCGACTTCCTTGAGCAGGTCTTCGACTGTTTGTTTGGTGCGCGACTCCCATGTCAGTGCGGGTATTTCCTTGCGGAGGGCGATCAGCATTTTTTCGTGATTCGACCCGGCTACCACGGCGATGCGATGACCGATAAGGTCGGTTAATTTGTGCGGGGTAGACTGATCCTGGTTGAACACCACCTGTTCATGTACGGTCTGATACGCCGGGCCGTAAAGCAACTTATTGTCTTTTTGATCCAGCCTGAAGCCGCTTGCAGAAAAATGCGCCTGGTGTTTGTTGAGCACCGTTTCTACCTGGTCTGCCGGAGCCAGAATTATTTTGAGGGGGACATAAAGATAATTGGCAAATTGCAGCGCCAGTTGTTTGGAAAACTCCTCGTCGGACAGTGTGGTGTCCTGTGCAACAACGACGACCAGTTCATCGTCGCGCCAGGAAGGCAATGTTAATGACAGCGGCTTGTTCAGATGTGTATAGCCGAACAGCAGCAGCGACAGAAAAATGCCGATTTGCAATAGCCTGATCAGAAGGGTGTGTCTGCGCATGACAACATTCTGCACGAAATCGCCGGTTACTGGTAGAATTCGCATCCCGGAGAGGTGGCAGAGTGGTCGAATGTACCTGACTCGAAATCAGGCGTACGGTATTCCCGTACCGAGGGTTCGAATCCCTCCCTCTCCGCCAAATTAAAAAGGACATCCATAAGGGTGTCCTTTTTAATTTGTGGAAGTGGCGGGTGGACAAACCCACATGGGTTCGACCAGGAGCCCGACCAATGGGAGGGCGACGCAGGACGTCCGAAGGACGGTCCAGAAGGGACGAGGGTATCCAGCGCGAAACCCGAGCAATCCCTCCCTCTCCGCCAGAACCCTGTTTTAGCCAGTCTCACATTTGGATGCTGTTAAAACACAAGTTGCAAGGTCATCACGCGGTAAAATCAACCTAGGAGCCTGTCAGACTTCTTTCGCGAGATGCGTTGCCAACAAAAAAAGATGGCTGCAAGACGCGAATCGCGGACAATGGTCATTCCATTGTCAAGATTTGCAACGCCGCAGACGCTGTTTTTGCTGGCAACCCTTCGGGACGGGGTGATTTTTACGTATTGCGGCGTCGCGGCTTGCTTGTTTGGACTTGCCAAACGGCGCTTCACCACTCCTTGCACTACAAAAAAATCATCCCCGTCGCACTCACGAAAGAAGTCTGACAGGCTCCCAGATAGTTCATTATTGATCCGGCATAGTGAAGTATTAACCCACGAACGGTTTTTTGTGCTTGTGTTTCCCTGATGGATTATCTGGGTTTATGCGGCCTGTGGGCTACTTTGCGGCGGTCACTTTTCTGCCGGACTCGGCTACCACAGGCTGCAAGGCCGGTATCAGGGATTTGAGCAATTGCACCATCAGCGCGCTGGTGAAAGTGTAGTCGGCCGCATAAGGTTCATGGACATATGCGGTGAGGGTGCCGAAAAACCTGTCGCCGATCAAAAATACGAAGGTAGCCGATCGATTGACCACGCGCGATTCGAGCAGTTTTCCGCCCGGCGCATACGTTGCAAAACGCTGATCGCCGGTTCCGGTTTTTCCGCCGATCTCGATAACGGAGCCATCCTTTTGCTTGAATCCGCCCTTCAGGCGAACACCCGTGCCACCCTGCACCACATCGATCAGTGAGCGGCGCACGATCTCGGTGATCTCTTCCGGCAGCACACGTACGCCGGTGGCAGACCTGTGGGTGAAATCAGTCTCATAAGGCGTTCCTTGCGCAAACTGCATGCTTTGCAATTTTACGACCGGCATCAATATGCCTTTATTGACGATGATCCCCATCAACTCGGCCAGCGAAGCGGGGCGGTCGCCCGAGGCCCCCAGTGCGCTGGCGTAAGAAGGCGTCAGCGCTTCAAACGGATAGCCCAATTGGCGCCAGTTGGCCGCGATTTCCTGGAACGCTTCGAGTTCCAGCATCTCATGTATGCGCGACTCCTGGGTCTTTTTGTTGTGCGTCTTGAACAGCCACTCATAGACTTCCTGCCGCTGATCGCGACTGGCCGCCATGATCTGAGACAAGGTCGCACCCGGGGTGTGCCGCAGGTAACCGACCAGCCATAACTCCAGAGGGTGAACCCCGACCAGATAGCCCCTGTCGGTCAGCGAATATTGATCGATGCCGAACTTGTCGTACAGGGTTTGCAACGTTTGTCTGCTCAGCTCGGATTCAGGAAATTGCTCGTGCATGAAGGCGGTAAAGCGCTGGAAACTAGCACTCGGTTCCAGGCTGCGGAACAGGATGGTCAGGCGCTTCGGCTGGGCGCGCACACCGTCGATCAGTGTCTGCTCGGCTTCATCAGCCGTTTTTCCCTTATATTTTTTATAGAAACGCACCAGAAATTCGCGTCCTTCCTTGTCAGCAAAGCGCGACAGAGTCGCCTGTCTGACTGAATTCGCCGAGGGTGCTGAAACTTCAGATTGGTCTGTCGAGTCGGCCTCGTCTGCCAGATGCTGTATGTTTGCGCTCGGCGTCTGGTGCTCATAATAGCGCACCACATCACGCATCAGGCGTACGAAAACCAGATTGACCGAATGCTGAAAAGCTTCGCGCACAGTCAGAATCCGGCTGTTTTCTGCTGGCTCGAAGTTCTCAAATTTTTGCAGACCGCCGCCGGTAAAAAATACCTCCGACGGATTTCCCGAATAAGTCCGCATCATGGCGGCTTGCAGCGTATCAGGCAGGCTTTGACGGGGGTGCGCTGCAAAATACGCCAAAGCCCAGCGGCTCAGCACGTCCTGACTGTTCACCTGAATCTTGTCCAGATCTTGCGGGCTGCTTGTCGCATATAGCCGATGCAGTCGGGTGATAATTTCCAGATAGGTTATCAGGGTGCGCAGCTTGGCTGTCGATCCCAGGTTCAGCCGCGCGCCGCTGTTAATATCGAAAGGCTGATCCAGGCTGTCGGTCTGCACGCGCAACAAATTGGCATGCTCGCCCCGCTCGAATAAGGTGAAGCTGAAAGACAGGCGGCTCAGATCGTTATTCTGGCTCAGCATGTTGTGGCCGTATAAGCCGGCGGATCTGGCGCCAACCGGATCGCTCACCTTGTGCAGCATGTTCGCGACTGCACGCTGTGCGTCGCCATCGAGCGTAGTCTGTACGGTCAGATCAAGCCGGTCCAGATCGTACATATTGGGTGTGTGCAGCAATGCCGAGAGGTCGGTGCGCAGTAAATTGGCTGCCTTGCGCGACACAAAGGATGTCGCTGGCGCCGTGATCGGCCCCGGTTTCAGGCGCAGCGGGAGCGGCAACGCCGCATGCAGCAAGCCGGGAGAAATAATACCCGCTGCACCCAACAGACGCAGGTGGCTGTTGGTCATTTTCAATAAGACCGGCGCACCTTCCCGCAAATAGTAAGAGGGGCGACGCTGGGCGATGATCAGGGACAGTGCCTGCTTGTAGGTTTCGGCGAAACGCGCTCCTGCGTCGGCCTTGTTGTTGAGTAACTCGTTGACCTCGGAGAAGTCGCGGCCATACCACGTCCACATGCCATCGCCAAAACCGTTGATTTCGCCATAACCCGCCTTGGCGGACAGGGGAACGGTGTTGAGATAGGTCACCACGGCCTGACGCCGGCTGGCCATATTGTTTTCGCCATGCAGGTATGCGCGGATCGATGCCGACTCCATTTGCAAAAGCTTTTCTCTGGCGGACGTGGTGCGCCCTTCCGGGGAATGGCGGTATTTCTCTATCTGCGTCACTAAGGTGCTGGCGCCGGGGGTGTCGTGAGACGGAATAAATGCGTGTATGGCCTGGTCGAATACAGCCCGCTCAAGCCGGCTCCAGTTGACGGCAGGATTGCGCTCAGGATAACGGGCGTCTAGCAACTCCCTGTCTTCAACAAACAGCAGTGTTGCAGTCAGCAGTTTAGGGATCGCGTTAAAATTTGCATACACGTGTTGCGGCGAACGGGCGGAGTAGAGCGACTGCTGATTGCTGTCCAGCAGATTCAGTCCGGCCTGATCTTTCTCCTGATAAATCGGCGGTAACTGTAAATTAAGCAATGCGGGCGACATGCGAGCCTGTCTGGATACGATAAAATCGCGTTCGATCAACAGCCTGGTGTATTCAGGAATTCTGGTGTAACCCAGCCGCTCGTCGTAGGGGCCGAATTTCGGGAAACGTATCGAAGGGCTGATGCCGTTTGCCAGTTCATATTTGAGTTTACCTGCAATATTGGAAAAATATTTCGCCTGGAAGCGCGATGAGTGCAATTCAGCGGCGACGATCCAGCCTGCCGCACCAGCCAGCATTAACAGGAGAAACAGGAGTTTGAGGGAACGGAAGTGAGGCGACACAGTGTTGGGGCGTTGTTGAACGCTCAAATGTTACCACTTTCGGCCGACTGCGCGAGTCATTTAACGCGAAATGTCAGCCGGATAACGTATATGACGAGCGATCAACGGTCGGATTCAGGATTGCTTTCGATAAACGGGTACCCGAACTGCAACGGAAGATGCTGGCCGCGCAAGCGTCATGGCGGATGTATTAAAACGAATAGTGCGGATTAATTGTTAATAGTAAGATTTTTTTTATTGCGATCCGCTGCCGCTTTTTGGTTCTTCATGTGCAGCACGCCGACCAGACCCGGCACACCGTCGTGCAGCAGTTCATTGCTGAAGTTCGAATGGTAAATCCTGATCAGGCTCAGGTTGTCGATGTCCACATCATAAATCAGCCAGCCCGAATCGGTTTTTTCCATCCTGAAATCAAGTTGCGTCGACTCGTCGCGCGGATCCATGATGACGGTTTTAATCGTGATGTCTCCGGCATCCGGCTGCATCTGCGATGGGATAAAAAGAATCGTCTGATCGGTGTACTGTGCAATCACATCGGAGAAGACATGTTCAAGAAAGGTGTGAAACTCAGCGGTCAGTTGCTGCTGCTCCTGCGATGTGGTGCCAGCCCAGTACTTGTTGCCGACCGTCAGCTGGGTCAGACGCGTGAAATCAAAGTGGGAAAGAACCCTTGCATCGACCAGATCATCCATTTTTGTCAGGTCGTGCGTAATTTCACTGTGTTGTTTGAGGGCTGAAAGCACGTCATCAACCATCTGCTTCACCAGAATATCCGGTGGAAGCTTGACAACATCATCAGCCAGCGCGTTCATTGAGGGCAGCAATACGGACAGAAACACAAATAACAGTCGGCTAATCATGGTTGCTCCACAAGTTTGCAAATTGGCGCCACGGTATCGTCTGACAATAATACAGGCAATCGAGTTGAAGTCTTTTTTATCATTTCATGCCAACGGCTGCAACAGGGTCAGCGCTCCACCACCCTCCGCCCAGTGCGACAAAAAGGGCGGTCGTATCCTGAAGGCGCTGCGCCTGGGCCTGCAAGTCGCCGATTTTTGTCTGATGGAGCTGAATATCCGCTGCCAGTACTTGCAGGTAATTGACCGTTCCGGCCCGGTAGTTCGTCTGTGCCAGATGCAATGATTCTTCCGCAGCTTCCACGGCCCGGGATGTCGCCAGCAGTGTTTGTGCATCATGCTCCAGGGCTCTTACGGTATCCGCCACCTGAGCAAAGGCGGCGAGCACGGTCTGTCGATAGAACGCCTGGCTTTGCCGGTATGCGTCCATCGCAGCCTGCTTTCTTGCGGACAAGGTGCCGCCATCAAACAGGGGGGCGGTAATGTTGGGCCCGATATTCCAGAAGTTGCTGTTGCTGCCAAAAATGCCGTTCATGGATGTGCTGTTCTGTCCATATGAGCCATTCAGGGTAAAACTCGGGAACTGCGCAGCGCTAGCCACACCGATGTTTGCGCTGGCGCCGTGCAACCCGGCTTCGGCAGCCAGAATATCCGGGCGCTGGCGGACTAATGCTGAAGGCAACGATAGCGGCAGCTTGTCCGGCAGGGTGAGCGAGTTCATTGCAACTTCGGGAGGCTGCCATTCCGATGGCGCGTGACCCGCAAGGGTGGCCAGCAGGTGTTCGGATTGAATCAGTTTTTGCCGCAGTGGCGGCAGCGAGGCTTCAAGGGAGGCCAGCTGGCTGCGCAGGCTGAGTACATTCTGGTAGGAAACGATGCCGGCTTTCGCCTGTTTTCCGGTAATGGCGATCTCGTCTTTTTGCAGCGCGATCAGCTGTTCGGTGTGCATGATTTCATCGCGGTAGGCCGCCATCGCAACTATGGTGTTGACGATATTTCCGGACAAGGCAAGATAGGTGCCCTGGAGGATGGCGCGTTGTCCATCCGCCTGGGACTGCAAATTTTCGATAGCACGATGTTCGCCGCCGAATACATCCAGTGCGTAGCTCACCGAGGCTGACAAGGTGATCAGATTGAAAATACTTCCGGGAGCCGGGCTGCCGAAACGCGCCGGGGAAAATTTCTGTCTTGCAGCGCCGATGTCTGCGCTTGCCTGCGGGTAAAAAATTCCGTAACCTGCCTGGAGGTTATCGTAACTTTGACGCAGGCTGGCCTGTGCTGCTTCCAGCGTTGGATTATTGGCGAACCCCGTCGCAACAACCGCGTCGAGTTCAGCAGAGTGGTACAGCTTCCACCAGTTGGCAACTGGCGCCACACCCGCCTCGAAACGCTGGGATTGCCCCTCTGCGGCAACCGTCTCTGCCGGATCTTGCCCGCGATTATAATGAACGCTTGCAGGGGGGGCGGGTGGTGCAAAATCCGGCCCCAGCGTACAAGCCGTGAGCGCCCAGCACAGCGTCAACGCGCCTGGACGCTTTATTGGCAACAGCCGGATTGTCAAGACGTTCTGCTGCACCTATTCCTCCCCGATATAAACATCCACCAGCTGACCCGGATAGAGCGAAATACTCTGTGGTTTGGCAAACCTGAAAATGATCGGCAAAACCCGCACATCCACCCGCTCCGTCCTTTGGTTGGACAGCTCGATTTTTGGTGTGACATAAGGCTGTTCCCTGACATATTCCAGCGGAATGTCGATGTTTGTCCCCCGGACAAACATGTGCGCATGCATTTTGGCAGCCGCAGGCAGCCTGTGTATCAGTATCTCGTCTATATAACAGCGCACCCCGAGGTAACCCTGCAAATTTCCCAACACGATAGGCGGAGACAGGCTTCCGGTATAACTGTCATAGGAACCCTGGGGGGATATATAGCCGCCGACAGCCGTATTGATCGACAGCGCCGTGCCATCAGACGGCGCCTTGATGACATATTTGGATAACAACACGTTTGCCGTCTGGTAAGCACGCAAGGAGGCCTGATACTGCTTTTGTGCGACGTCCAGATTTGCACGGGCGACTTCAACCGCATTTTGTGCTGTGTCGAGCACATCCCGGCTTACCGATTTAGGCTCCAGTTCGTAGGATTTTTTCTGTTTATCCAGCGTGTCCAGCAGAACTTTGAGGCTGGCCTTGGCCGCGCCGATCTGAGCAAGCGCGGAATCGGCCTGAGCCTTCTGTTGATTGGCCGTCGCACGTTGCAAGGAATCGTCCATCATGAGCAGCGGCGTGCCGACACGCACATGATGCCCTTCCGGAATCATGATTTTGCTGACGACCCCGGCAACTTCGGGATAAATATTGATGTTTTCGCCACTGCTCTGGCTACTCTCGATGATGCCGTTGGCATAAATGCCTTTTGCATACGGATTCGAGGCGGGATTGAACGCAGGCGGCTGAGGCTTGTTCTTTATCCCGTAGACATAGGCGCTGACGAAACCGGCCAGAATGCCGATGATGGCAAGCGTGATCAAAAGTTTATTTCTCATTCAGCCCCCGTTATCCTGCCGTCTTCCATGTTGATGATGCGATCCGCATACTCGAATATCCTGCTGTCATGTGTGACGATGATGATGCAGCGTTTTTCATTGAGAATATGTTCTTTTACAAATTCGACGATTTTTCTGCCGGTATCGCCATCGAGTGATGCGGTCGGCTCATCGAATATCAGAATATCCGGGCGGCTGGCGATCGCACGGGCAATCGCCACTCTTTGCTGCTCGCCACCGCTCAGTTTGACGGGTGGCAACTGCGCCCTGTCCTTGAGGCCTACGATTTCCAGATACTCCATTGCAACGCTTATCGATTCGTTCCAGTCGCGCTTTTTCAGAATCAGCGGTATCGCTACATTTTCGACTGTGGTCAGTCTCGGAAACAGATGGTAGTCCTGAAATACAAAGCCTATCTTGTTCAGTCTGAATTCGGCGAGATCATCGTTGCTCATATCCCAGATGTTTTTCTCTTCGACCAGCACCTGTCCGGAATTGGGTCTGAGTATGCCGGAAATCATGCTCAACAGCGTCGTTTTGCCACTCCCTGAGGGACCCACAATGTAGAGTATTTCTCCAAAATTGGCTGCAAAACTCACCTCCCTCACCGCGATGGTTTTTGTTTTTCCCTCGCCGAACCATTTGGCGAGGCTGTTTACCTTGATCGCCAGATTTGCCACGTCAGCCCCTGAAAATATCGAACGGTTCTATGTGGACCACTTTTCTGATGCCGATATAGCTTGAGATTCCCGCGATGACGAGCACCATCACAAAAGCGATGCCGAGATTCATGTAGGTAATCTGGGCCGCATAATCCGGCAGCCTCAGTTTGGCCGACATGATGATTAACGAAGCCAGCCCGACCCCCAATCCATAACCTAAAAGAGCGGTAAAGCCGGCTTGAAACAGAATCATGGATACCAGTTCGCGCCCCTTTGCGCCTATCGCTTTCAAGGCGCCAAATTTTTCAATATTTTCCAGTATGAAGGTATAAAAAGTTTGCCCTGAGATGGAAAGTCCTACAATAAAACTGATGATAGTCATCAACATCACGTTGATACCCAGGCCGGTTTGATACTTGTAGAAATTCGAGATTTTTTCTATGAATTCATCATCGGTCAGTGCCTGATAACCCAGTTTTTGCACTTCCTGCTTGATGTGAGGAATGTCGTTTTGTTTTTTGGTTCAACCAGTATGTATGAGGTCGTGAAGCGGGTTGAAGGAATGTAGGTGATTGCCCTGTTGTAGGTCGTGTACAGGGTGGGAACGCCGAACAGCCCGGAAGTATTGGCTTTGGCCAGGCCTACGACCACGCCTCGATGGTCATTGAGTTCAAATTCGTCGCCGATTTTCGGGCTGTCGAGTTTTGCGAATTCTGCGTCCTCGATAACGATGAAGCCATTTTCCGCGTAAATATCCTCGATTTTCCCCTTGATGAGTTCGGGACGGCCAAACAGGCTGGCGTCGTCCAGGCCGATTACCGTTACTCCCTGGTAAGTGCCGCTCTTGAGCTTGACTTGCGCCCCGCCTGAATAAAGAGGCACCGCATATTTGACGCCGTCTATACTTCTGACTGCGTCCTCTACGTAATCCGGCATGGGAATGCTGCTGGAGACGTTGTTGACCGCCGGATCGAGAACCCACATTTTCGCGCCTATGTTGGTCACGGTAGAGGAGGATCTTGCCAGAATGCCGGCGAACATGGAGGTCATCATGATCATCAGGAAAACGGCAAAAGTAATCCCGACAAGCAAGGCGGCAAATTTTCCCTTGTCGTTGACAAGCAGTTTGAATGCGATTTTCAGGATTCCATTCACAATTCCCTCGATTCGTTGTTATCCAACGCGCATGTCAGTTCTGTAACGAAAACGCAGTCAGAGGGCGCTTGACAACCAATCGATACAACAGGTCAATTGCATGGCGCCTATCCTGTATGCCGTCAGGAATCCGTGGTAAGAATTGTACTCCCAATATTTTGTATTCATAGGCCGGGAAAATCGGTTATCCACGAAAAGGTTTTCTCAGCGCGGCTGTCCAAGGAAAGTAACTCGCAAAAACCGTTGCGTTGATAAAAAGGCGTCAAGCCGAATAATTATGCTGACCGGAATTCGTGCGACAGCCGGAGTCGGGGCTCAGGCTGCCATGCCGGACAAGGATGATTGCGCAAAGACCCGCAAGGTAGCAGGCGAATTCTGAGTAATTCCGGATTTTGTCGGTATAGTGTGGGGCGCAGATGCAATGCTGTGTTCGGTCTTGTGCCAACATGCGGATGATGGCGCGGCACTGATTTTTTAGAACCTTTAACGCTTACCATCGCTCATGCCACATTTTGATATGCTGTTGCTGATTGCGCTCGCAGGATTTTATGCCGGTATCCAGAATACCCTGGCCGGTGGCGGCTCTTTCATTACATTTCCCACGCTGATGCTGGCGGCGGGACTGAATCCGCTGGCCGCAAATATCACTTCCACAATTGCCCTGTTTCCCAACCAGATTACCTCGTCGCTGGCCGGGCGCAGGCTGGCCGGTGGCGTAGGACAAATGAGCCTGGGAAAGCTGTTTACCCTGAGTGTCGCGGGCGGGCTCTGCGGTGCGGTGCTGCTGCTCAATACGCCGGTGAGCTTTTTCACCCGTCTGGTGCCATGGCTGGTATTATTCGCCACTTCCGTTTTCGCCTGGGGAAGTTTTCGCCAGAAACCTCTCCATGCGGCGGGCGATTTTCCCGTTCCGTTGCTGGGGACTGTTCAGTTCCTGATCGGAATTTACGGCGGTTATTTCGGCGGCGGCATAGGCTTTCTGATGCTGGCGACCCTGATTATCTCAGGTCAGGAGGTTCGCATGGCTACCGCAACCAAGAACATCCTGGCGATGGCGATGAACGCTTCGGCGGCGCTCCTGTTTGTTTTCTCAGCGCGGGTGGATTGGCCCGCCGCATTCGCGCTGGCTCTGGGCGGAGTCGGAGGAGGATTTGCCGGCAACTGGCTGGTATACCGACTGCCTGAGAGCATCCTGCGCGGTTTTGTCGTTCTGGTGGGTTTTGCGCTGACGATCTGGCTGTTTATGCGCTAGGAGCCTGTCGGACTTGTTTCACAAGATGCGTTGTCAGCAAAAAAAGATGGCTGCAAGGCGCGAATCGCGGGCAATGGTCATTCCATTGTCAAGATTTGCAACGCCACAGACGCTGTTTTTGCTGGCAACCCGCAGGGACGGGGTGATTTTTTCGTATTGCAGCGTCGCGGCTTGCTTGTTTGGACCAGCCAAACGGCGCTTCACCGCTTCTTGCACTACAAAAAAATCATCCCCGTCGCACTTGCGAAACAAGTCCGACAGGCTCCTAGCAGCCTGTCGGAAATCGGCAGTGAAACGAGGCTACTGCCCAGGCAGTGATAATAAAACGATTCGGTCAGTATGACAGGGAAGCTTTCAGTGCGCGATCAACGGATTAAAGTTTTAAGTGCGGGTATATCCAGTCTGATTCTGGCGCTGGGTATCGCCCGTTTTTCCTATACCCCTTTACTGCCGCTGATGCAGCATCAGGCGGGGTTGGGAGTCGCAGCAGCCGGCTGGCTGGCGGCTATCAATTATGCGGGCTATTTGAGCGGCGCGCTGGTTGCCAGCTTGATCGGTGACATGGTGCTCAAGGATCGCCTGTACCGTATCGGCATGGTACTCGCCATTGTCAGTACCGCCATGATGGGCATGACCACGGATTTTACCTTATGGGCTTTGTCCCGTTTTGTCGCAGGACTCAGCAGTGCCGCTGCTTTGCTTTTAGGCAGCGGACTCATCCTCAATTGGCTGATACGCCATAATCACCGCAGCGAGTTAGGTCTCCACTTTTCGGGTATCGGCTTGGGAATCGCCTGTTCAGCGGCAGCGGTGGCCTTGATGACTCAGTGGCTCAACTGGAGAGAGCAGTGGTTCGCGCTCACCCTCGTAGGCTGCCTGCTTCTTATTCCGGCGCTGCGCTGGCTGCCGCCTCCGGATCGCAGCAGCGTGACCAGGACGGGTCAGAAGATGGAAGATGTTCCACCCGGCGCTTTATTCATGCGTCTTTTCATGTTTGCGTATTTTTGCGCAGGTATCGGCTATGTGGTCAGCGCAACATTCATTGTCGCAATTATCGATCATATGCCGGGCCTGGCCGGCAACGGAACACTCGTTTTTTTCGTCATCGGGGTCGCTGCTGCTCCTTCATGCATCGCATGGGATCTGATCGCACGTCGTGCCGGGACGCTTAATGCCCTCATTTCCGCTTCGGTCCTGCAAATTATCGGAATCATGTTGCCGGTACTGGCGGGCGGACTGGTTGCAGCGCTTGCCGGGGCCATACTCTTTGGCGGCACCGTCATGGGTATTGTGAGTCTGGTGCTGACCATGGCAGGTCGCTACTACCCGACCCGTCCTGCCAAAATGATGGGCAAGATGACGCTTTCGTACGGCGCGGCACAGATAATGGGCCCCGCCATAACCGGCTGGTTGGCCACGCGATTGGGCAGTTACGAAGCGGGCCTCTATCTGGCCGGAGGATTCATGGCTGCAGGCGCCGGGTTGCTCGTGATACTCAAGGCCGTGGAAAAGCGTGAAGCCATGGTCGTGTCGAACCGGACGGTTTAGCAAGGCTCATCTGGACGCCGAGACCGTCTTGCTGAACGGTGCAATCGTTTGATGCGGTTTGTTCAGCCACGCTGTAGACAAGGCGCGCGGGCCATGGTCTATTATAGGCATGGCTTGTTTTTCCGGTGATTGTCTTTCGATTATTTTGTGCCGCGAGGACATTTCACGTGCATCTTGGATGACTGACCAGTCCGGCCCAGCTGCTGCGTGCAGGGAAAAAGTGGACATGGCAAACATACTGAAAATCGCAATGTGCATGTCTTTCATGGTGAAATGCTCCTTCTTGAATTGGCGAAAAAACAGGATGGGTGCACCTGCGCTGTTAATGATGCATGTTTCGTGCCAATTGTAATTATATTATAAAACAATTACTTATGATATTTTGTGCGGATGTTGGAACGGATTTTGCACCATTTTTCGGCGCTAAGGAGGCTTTTCGCACTATTTCTGTTCATTTTATGAGGCGTTGACGACGGTACGGGAAATTGTTTGATAAACTGCCCGCGTGGCATTATTGCCGCTCACTTGACCACTGGCGGAATCGATCTTGAAATGGATAGCATGCATGAACTGAATACCGCTTTCTCACACTATCGGGAAGGCAGGTTGAGCGAGGCGGAAGCGCTGTATCGTCAGGTTCTGGCCGTGGAGCCTCTTCATTCACACGCACTGTGCATGCTGGGAATGCTTTTGATGGATAACGCACGCGTGACGGATGCGGAGGCGATCTTTCTTCGGCTGCTGGATTTTGAAGCGGACCATCCCCTGGCGCTGCATAATCTTGGACGCTTGCTGCAAAGCCGTGGCCATGATCTGGATGCTGTCGTGCTGTTGCGCAGGGCGGCGACGGGTAAACCCGATCTGGCGCCCATCCATAACGATCTGGCTGTCTCACTGCACCGCATGGGGCAATTTGATGAAGCCATGATTGCACTGGATCGGGCTTTGGCTATTGATCCTTGTTTCGGCATGGCCCACGATAACCGCGGGGTGGTGTTATACGACTGCCGGCGTTTTGGCGAGGCACTTGATGCTCACCTGAAAGCGTTGGAATATACGCCAGACGATGCAGCACTCAAGCGCATGTCCATCCTGCTGCACATCTCCCATGCCGCCTGCGAGACGGCAGATTTGAAACTCGCCGAGCATGCCTGTCGCGCCATGCTGGAAATGGATGCGGGTAATGCGGACGCCATTGAGCAGCTTGCCAGGGTTATGTATCGTTTGCGTCGTGATGACGATGCACTCTCGCTGCTCAACCAGCTGGCACGCACGCAGGGATTGGGGAAGAAAGAGGGAGCCGAACGCCCGGAAGCCACCATTCTGGTGTTGGGCGGCGCGGGAGCCAGTCATGTGCCTACGCGTTATTTGTTCGATCCGGCCTTGTTTTCCAGGGTGACCCTGATCATGGTGTCGCCCGACCAGACAGATGCGCCGTTAGGCGGCGTGTCATGGGATGCGCTGCTGGGCGCTGATCTGATTTTCAATACGATGGGCGAAGTCGAAAGAAACGGCGGCCAGTTCGGAGCGGTGAACATGCTCGTCGCAAGATTGGCAAAACCGCTTCTTAATTCACCTGATCAGGTGTCTCGCACAGGTCGCGATCAGGCGCATGCGTTGTTTGGCGATATTCCCGGATTGCTGGTTCCTCAAGTTCGCTGGATGTTGCGTGATGAACCGATAGGCGCCTTTACAGATCCGTTTTTGATTCGTCCCGGCGGCACGCACGGCGGCGATGGTTTGGCCCTGATCAGGACGCATGCTGAGCTGACGGAATACCTCGCGAAAACCCCCTGCGAGCGGTTTCTGCTGACCGATTTTCACGACTTCAAGGGATTGCGAGGCTGCTACCGGAAATACCGCTTCATTTTTGTCGATCGCAAGCCCTATCCCTATCATCTGGCAATTGCCGGGAACTGGCTGGTTCATTACTGGCGGACGGATATGGGGCGTGTCGATTGGAAGCGTCAGGAAGAAGAGGACTTTCTGACCGATTGGCGGCAGGTGTTCGGTTACCGTGCCGCCGCTGCCATCGAACAGGTGGCGCAACGCATGAACCTGGATTATGGTGGGCTGGATTGCAGTATTCTGCCCAACGGCGAGGTGCTTTTTTTTGAGGCGAACGCCTGTATGCTGGTGCACGATACGGAAGCGGCGTTACCCTGTAAGCAACGGGCAGTAGCGGATATCCGTGATGCAGTAACGTTCATGGTTAGAAGCACGATTCACAGGCATGCGGTTGAGAGTGCTCGCTGATCGCAGTATCTGGACATGAGCGGTTATGAGTTATGCGGCTTGATTCTTTGCAGAAAGAAATCGCCTGTCCAACTGCCGTTCTTATAATCGATGGTGAGTCGTTTCGGGACGTATGCTTCCGGTTTGACAATAGGAAAATCAGTCAGGGGCGGTTCTCCTGCATAATCGCTGACGTTGCATGTCTGGGTCATCACCGGACGGAAACCGATTTTTAATTGCGGGTTGGCAAAGGCAAAATTTTCTGCATGCGCATCGGCGCCGAAGCGGACGGCTTTTCTGATCAGGCAGCTGAAATATAGCTCCATTTCAACAGCCAATGGCTCGGTAAGCGCCTGCATTTTTTTATCGGCGTTTTTAGTCCACTCCACCAGCACCTTTTTTCCGAGAATCTCGACGGTCGTTTGCATGGTTCCCTTTGGTTAGCACGAGCTGTTGATGCAGGCTTTCAGGTCTGCCAGATTGATGATCTCGATCGCACGCACCTTTACGATGATGATTCCTGCCTCCTGAAAATGCGAAAAAGCGCGACTGACCGTTTCCAGTTTCAATCCCAGATAGCTGCCGATTTCCTGTCGCGACATGCGCAGATGGAAGCGGGTTGGCGATAATCCGCGCGTGGCGTAACGCTGCGAGAGGTTAAGAAGGAAAGCGGCCAGTCGTTCTTCTGCGCGCATCGAGCCCAGCAGCAACATGATGCCCTGGTCGCGCACGATTTCGCGGCTCATGATTTTGTGCAAATGGCGCTGTAGCGACGGAATGTCACGGCTCAATGTTTCCAGTTTGTTGAACGGGAGTTCGCACACCATGCCGCTCTCCATGGCGACGGCTTCGCAGGCGTGTACATCGGTGCTGATCGCGTCCAGCCCGATAATTTCTCCGGTCATCTGGAAGCCGGTAACCTGTTCGCGCCCGTCCTCGTGCAGAACCTGAGTCTTGAACGATCCGTTGTTGATAGCGAACAGGGAGCGGAATTTGTCACCGCTGCGGTATAGATAATCGCTGCGCAGAAAGCTGCGCTTCTGTATGCCAAGCTCATCGAGTCGCTGCATTTCCGGTGCGGTGAGACCGATAGGCAGGCAAAGTTCGGCCAGATTGCAACTGGAACAGGTGGATTTGTGGGCGGTCGTTGACATGTTGCGCAACCCTCATGCAGTGGTTAGACTGGATAATAACAGGAAGTGACACACCTGATTGCCGTGTGTTTTTCATTCATGGTGAATACTTTATATATTTTGACATACATCAAACCATTTTTTTGCTCCGGCTGGCATAATATCGCCTTATTTAACCAGCGGCGATATTCATGTCGAACAACAATCAATTGGTCGTGGATCTGGAACTGATACGCAGGCTGGACAAAAACGGCCCGCGTTACACCTCTTACCCGACCGCAGATCGTTTTGTCGAAGCTTTTAATGCCGAGACTTACAGTCAGTGGCTGTTGAAGCGGGAAATCGGCGGTGTCAGTCGCCCTTTGTCGCTGTACGTCCATATTCCTTTCTGCAACACGCTTTGTTTCTATTGTGCCTGCAACAAGGTCATCACCAAGGATCGCAGCAAGTCCGGCGTTTATGTGAACTATCTGATCAAGGAAATGACCATGCAGGCGAAGCTGCTGGGCAAAGGTCAGGTGGTCGAGCAGTTGCACTTTGGCGGCGGTACCCCGACATTCCTGTCCGATGATGAGATTCGTCAGGTGATGGCGGCGATACGCGGGAATTTCAAGCTGGTGGATGAAGGTGAGTATTCCATCGAGATCGATCCGCGCAAGGTCAGCGATGAGACCATCGCGTTGCTGGGTAAGGAGGGTTTCAATCGCATCAGCATCGGTGTGCAGGACTTCGATGACGAGGTTCAGCGCGCAGTGAACCGCATTCAGTCTGAAGAGGAAACCCTGGGTGTGATTCATGCGGCAAGAGCCAACGGCTTCAAGTCGGTGAGCATCGATCTGATCTATGGCTTGCCAAAACAGACGCTTGACGGTTTTGGCGTCACGCTGGATCGCGTGATTGCCGCCGATCCGGATCGCCTGTCCATCTACAATTACGCGCACATGCCGACGCTGTTCAAACCGCAGCGGCGTATCAACGAGGAGGATTTGCCGGCGCCTCAGGTGAAGCTGGACATTCTGAGCATGGCGGTGAACAAACTGACCGCCGCAGGTTATCTATATATCGGCATGGATCACTTCGCCAAACCTGAAGATGAGCTGGCCGTGGCGCAGCGTCAGGGCAGGCTGCACCGCAATTTTCAGGGCTATTCCACGCATTCGGATTGCGATCTGATCGCCCTCGGGGTGAGTTCCATCGGCAAGATCGGGCCGACCTACAGCCAGAATTACCGGGATCTGGAAAATTATTACGATGCGCTCGATCATGATCAGTTGCCCATCATGCGCGGTCTGGAACTGAATGCCGACGATCTGGTGCGTCGCGCCATCATCCAGGCCTTGATGTGTCATTTCGAGCTTTCCAAGGATTCGTTCAATATCGCCTATCTGATCGACTTCGACAGCTATTTTGCCACCGAGATGGAAGAATTGCGCGAATACGAGCGCGAAGGTCTGCTGGAAATATCCCAGCAATGGATCAGCGTTACGCCCAAGGGACGCATGCTGATACGCAATATCTGCATGGTGTTCGATAAATACCTGCGCACCCGCACCGAACATGCGCGCTACTCGAAGGTGATTTAACGATCAGGCTTTCTCGTTGAGATTGGCGTAGATGCGGGTCAAATGCCCTCTGGCCGTCGAAGGTGATGCGGACAGTTGCTGTGCGATGGTCTTATAGTCCTCACCTGTGGCAAACCTTTGCGCGACTATAGTGGACCCCAGTTTTCAGACAGTGACACAGATGGTAGCCTGCTGTAAAAAAGGAGCAGGTGATGAGTGAAAGCCGACGTAAGAATTTCACGGGTGAGTTCAAGTCGAAACTGGCGCTTGAGGCGATCCGTGGCATTAAGACTGTAAACGAGATTGACCAGGAATTTGGCGTGCATCCGACGCAAGTTGGTTTGTGGAAGCGGGAACTGCAAGAACAGGCATCCAGCCTGTTTGATGTCAAACGCGGCCCCAAACCTGCCGAAAAGGATATAGCACGCTGCCGGAATTACTGCTTGGACTGACGGAATATTTTGTATTTTACAACACGGAAAGAACTCACCAGTCGCTGGGCTACGACACGCCGGATCAGGTTTATCGTACTGGCAGTGGCGGCGGAGCCAGGATTGTGGACAAGTACAGTAAGACAGAAAAACCGCTTGCAGAAATAGAAGCAAAAAACCGGGGCAGCGCCGTCCATCTGCATGAAACAGGCGATCCTCTTAAACTCGACACATTATTGTCTTGACTGAGGGGTCCACTATAGAATTCCCATGCAGTTTGACTTTCTATGAACCCGAGAGCAGAATCGCTGCCACTATGAGCACGATTACTTTCGATACTCTTAAATTTGTGGAACGGCTGGAAAAAGCCTGGATTTCGCGCGACCATGCCAAAGCCGAGGCAGAAGCCTTGGCGGACGTGCTGTCTGCCGGTACACAGGAATTATCTACCAGGGGTGACCTGCGCGAATTGGAGTTGCGCATCAGCGGTGAAATGAAGCTTATTCGCTGGATGGTCGGCCTGTCTCTGGCTTTGTCGTCAGGCATTCTTGCCCTGCTCGCCAAGCTTTTCTTTGCACTGCCGCACTAGCTTGCCTTCGAGCGCACCAGCTAACAGGGCACGCGGCGAACGAAAAAAAAGGCTATGTCACTGTGTGTGTTGAACATCAGGTAGGGTGGATAAAGCGGATAAAGCGCGTGCGCGTATCCACCATTCATGGGATCAACGGTGGAAACGCTACGCTTTTTCCACCCTACAAATATTTCATAAATCATATTGTTGCGTAACACCAACAACTAATTGTGACATAGCCAAAAAAATCGTCTTGCATGGCAAAGAAAACCTGACGAAATGGGAGGTTTGGGAAGCGAGGGGGAGTTAAACGAGGTTGTTGCTTATCTTTTTAAACCTCATTAAACTAGGCGCCTGACTGGTTTAATGGGGTTTAATCATGCATGCTTGGCCTGTACAAGATGCAAAATCCCGTTTCAGCGAGTTATTGTCTGCCTGTATCAGCGAGGGGCCGCAGCTGGTCACGCGGCGCGGCGCGGAAACAGCTGTTCTTGTCGACATTAATTAATGAATGGAAGCGGTTGAACGCAGCCGCGCGCCCCTCTCTTAAATCATTGTTGCTGGCAGATTTTGCCTGTACTGATTTTGAATTTCCTGCACGCGGGGCGGCCCAACGTCGCCCTGCAATCGCGCTGTAACTAATTGATACCCATATTGTTGCGTAAGATCCGCCCTCACGGGGCTGTGGTCGCGCGGCTTGAATCGATAGCAGATATGCCGATCTTTATCTCAGTGCGGTAACGCTGGGTGAAATACAGATTGGCATTGAATTGACGCGTGAGCAGGATACGATCAAGGCTGCGGAAATTGAGGCGTGGGCTGATCAGGTCGCTGCCTCATACAATGTACTGCTGATGGATGCGATAACTTTTCGAGTCTGGGCGAGGCTGATGCACCGACAATCGGATACCGTTTACGAAGATGCCATGATTGCAGCCAGTGCAATTGTGCATAAACTGACGGTCGTCACGAGAAATTTGCGCGGTTTTGAACGCTTTAATGTGCCGCTTTACAACCCGTTTGGGGAATAATTAATGCTTTCGTGGTATTTTCAGCTTCATCTGCCCCGTTGCATCATGCCGTACTTTTTGTACTGGGTGCGTGAAACCGCTATCGATGGCGCGCGCCTCAATGTTTTACTGGCGCCGTTTGTTTTAAAAATTGTCATGCAGTTTGATTTTCTATAAACCCAAGAGCAAAAACGCCGTCACTATCCGAATCTCAAGGCGCGCTGCTTCTGTTTGTGCAGACGGGACAGTGCAGGTCTTGTTGAAAAGTGCTTTGCCTGATGATCATGTCAAGTGCGTCAACCGTTAACAGCCTGCCGGAGAGGCCGTTGCCGATGCCGGCGAGCAGCTTGAGCGTTTCAGCCGCCTGTATGGTGCCGATCATGCCCGTCAAGGGGGCGAAGATGCCTGTGGTGGCGCAGCGTAACTCCTCCGATTCCGAGTCTTGCGGGAACAGACAGTTGTAGCATGCCGCGCCGGAAAGCCTGAAATCGAACACGGCGGCTTGTCCGGAAAACAGGATGGCAGCGCCGGATACCAGGGGTTTGCGATGTTTGATGCATGCGCGGTTGATGGCATAACGGGTGGTGAAGTTGTCGCTGCAATCGAGTACCACATCAGCTTCTGCGACGAGTGTATCGAGTTCGGACTGATCTGCACGCAAGGGTAATGCCACGCAGATAATTTCCGGGTTGATGCCCAGCATGGCGGCCCGGGCTGAACTGACCTTGGCCTGACCAATGCTGGAGGTGCGGTGAGCAATCTGGCGTTGCAGATTGCTCAAGTCAACCGTGTCGTGATCGCAAAGAGTTATTTGACCGACGCCGCTGGCCGCCAGGTACAGCGCAGCGGGTGAGCCCAGGCCGCCCAGTCCAACGATCAGAACCCTGGCGTCCAGTATCCGCTGCTGTCCTTCAATGCCGATTTCATGAAGCAGGATATGCCGGCCGTAGCGCTGGAGTTGCGTGTCGTTCATGCGTTATTCGTACTCACGCAATTCAGGTGGTTGGCCTGCGTTCTCTTGGTGATGATGCTGCCCGCAAACTTCAACAAACACATCCTTTTCGTTTTTCTTGGTCACATGGCCGCGAATTTCCATATTATGGCGAGAGGTGTCTTCACAATAATAAATGATATTGCGAGCAACCTGATGCAAAAAACTGCGATCGAAATGAAATCCTTCCTGCTCCAGCGCCTGCTCCAATCCTGCCAGGGTGTAGTCTCGCAGATTGTAGTGAATGATCAGGGTGCATGTCTTGTCCGAGTGCGCGGTCTTCAAGTCGGGCAGCCCGCTCAATAAGTTAAGCGCACGAGTAACCTGATCGGCGGGCTCTGCCGTAAACAACAGTTCACGTCGTTTCTCCAAATCGTTGTTCATGCCATGCTCCCGTATAAGCCGGAATCTACTTGCCTTGCAATATCTGCATGCCTTTTAGTAAGTTGAGTGCCTGATTCAGCTGGTAATCGTTTTTCGTGCCAAACTCGACAGGGGGCGAATTTTCTGTGCCATTTTTTGGTGCGGCTTCAGTCTTATGGGAAAAATCAGCCTTATCATCCGCCTGCTTGTCGTTAATCAAATGTTTGTTAAGATCGGATTCGCGCAGATTGAGCACGCTGTCAGAACCCGATGCAGTGGGGTCTTCCACCAGAATATCCGGAACGATACCCTTGGCCTGAATCGAACGCCCGCCCGGTGTGTAATAGCGGGCAGTGGTCAGTTTGATCGCCGTGTTGTTGCCCAGCGGCAGTACAGTCTGCACCGACCCCTTGCCGAATGTCTGCGTGCCCATGATGACTGCACGCTTGTGATCCTGCAACGCGCCTGCAACAATTTCCGAGGCGGAGGCCGATCCGCCGTTGACCAGCACGACTAATGGCACGCTCTTGATTGAGGCGGGTATGATTTTCTCATAATCGTTCTTTGAATTTCCGCGCAGATAATTTTCGGGTGAGGTGGTAAGGCGCATCTTCGCTTCTTCAGTGCGCCCCTCGGTATAGACAACCAATGCATCCTTGGCCAGAAAAGCCGCAGATACCGCTACCGCACCGTCCAGCAAGCCGCCTGGATCGTTGCGCAGGTCTAATACCATGCCTTTCAAAGGTCCTTTGTTTTCTTTCACCAGCTTGTCCAGCGCGGTCGACAGATTTTCGCCGGTGTGCTCCTGAAACTGTGTAATGCGAACAAAGGCGTAACCGGATTCCAGAAGTTTGGCTTTGACGCTTTGCACCTTGATGACGGCGCGCACCACGGTAATGATAAGCGGCTTATGCTCGTTTTTGCGCAGAATGGTGAGTATGATTTTGCTGCCAGGTTTGCCGCGCATGCGTTTGACGGCATCGTTCAGCGACATGCCCTTAACCAGCGAGTCGTCAAGTTTGAGAATCAAGTCGCCGGTTTTTACGCCAGCCAGATAGGCGGGGGTGTCTTCGATAGGCGAGATGACTTTGATCAGGCCATCTTCCATGCCCACTTCGATGCCCAGTCCGCCAAACTCGCCCTGAGTGCTGACTTGCAGGTCCTTGAATTCATCCGCATCGAGGTAGGCTGAGTGAGGGTCCAGACCATTCAGCATGCCTTTGATGGCATTGGTGAAGAGTTGTTTGTCGGTAACAGGCTCGACGTAGTTGTTCTTGATCTGTGAGAAAACTTCGGTAAAAGCGCGCAATTCTTCGACCGGTAACGGCGTTACGACAGCTTCCTTTTCGGCCATCGCCGCAAATTGCAGGCTGAGTGAAATGCCGGCAACCAATCCCAAACCTACCAGACCTGCTTTTTCAAGACGACGCATAGTTACCTCTAGTTATTTTTTAGCCAGCCATTTTGCAGGGTCGAGCGGACGGCTTTCATGGCGCAGTTCAAAGTATAAACCGGAATCGGAATTTCCGCCGCTGTTGCCTACCGTAGCGATGGTATCGCCGCCTCGAAGTTCATCGCCCACCTGCTTGTACAGGGTTTCATTGTTGCCGTACAAGCTCATATAGGCATTGCCATGATCCACGATGATCAGGTTGCCGAACCCGCGTAACCAGTCGGCAAAGACCACTCGCCCGGCAGCGACCGCCTTGACAGGTTGCCCGCTGGCGGTTTTGATAAACAGGCCTTTCCAGAGGACGGTGCTGTCCGGGCGTGCCGTACCGAAGTGATTGGTGATATCACCCTTTACCGGCAATGCCAGTTTGCCTTGCAGCTGTTCAAACGGTTTGCCGTCAAAGCGGCTGTCCGGAATGTTGTCATTGCGAAACATGGATTTGCTTTTTGGTTTGGCCAGCATTTCTGCAATCTTGCTGACCAGTTGGGCGAGTCTGTTTTCGTCGTGTTGCAAACGGCTTATCTCATGTCGTTGTTGGGCCAGCTGCCTGGATATCCGGCTTAGAACCAGTAGTTTTTCACGCTGAACCTGTTTGAGCTTTTCTTTTTGATCGGCTTGTTCTGCGCGAAATTTTGCCAGCGTCTCACTTTGTTCATGCACCTTGTCGCTGACGGCATTCAGTGCGTTGAGATCGTTGCGCAGGCCGGCAAGCCATGCGGCGCGATTGCGGGCTATATACCGGAAGTATTGCAAGTCCCTGGCGACTTTGCTCGGGTCCTGGTTGTCCAGCATGAGCCTGAGATATTCATGCTTGCCGCCAAGATACTGCTGATACAGCAGTTTTGAGAGTAAGTTCTGCTGCCAGGACAGGTGTTGTTTTAACTGTTGTTGTTGTGTCTGAAGTTCGTTCAGCTTGAAGTCCGCTGCGCGTTGCTGTTCCGCCAGTTCGGCTATCTTTCTGTTGCTGTCGCTGATCGCGCGTTCGGATTCGCGCAGTGCGTCAGCCGCCTCGGTTTTGGATTCGCTGGTCTTGGCAACTTCGCTCTGCATGGTGGTGATACGCTGACGCAGATTGTCCAGCTCCTGTTGCTGGCTGGCCGAGGCAACAGAAGACAGAAGACAGAAGACAGAAGACAGAAGAAGCCATTGTCCAAACCATGTAACAATCTGTCGTCTGTCCTCAGTCATCTGTCATCTGGATCAGGCTGTGCCCTGTCATTTCAGGAGGTTTTGGCAGGCCCATCATGTGCAGCAGGCTGGGGGCTATGTCGCGCAGCGATCCAGCGTTCATCAGATGGGCTGCGCGTCCGATATACAGGAAAGGGACAGGATTGAGCGTGTGCGCCGTGTGGGCCTGATGCGTGACGTTGTCCCGCATCTGCTCTGCATTGCCGTGATCGGCGGTAATGATGACTTCGCCGCCTATGGATTGCATGGCCTTCACCACGCGACCGATGCATACATCCAGGGTTTCAATGGCTTTGATGGCAGCATTCATGTTGCCGCTGTGACCGACCATGTCTCCGTTGGCGTAATTGCAGACAATGAGGGCATATTGTTTCGACAGAATGGCTTTTTCCAGCTTGTCGGTTACCTCAAACGCGCTCATTTCCGGTTGCAGATCGTAAGTGGCTACCTTGGGCGAGGGCACCAGGATACGGTCTTCAAGCGGATAAGGCTGTTCCTTGCCGCCGCTGAAGAAATAGGTGACGTGCGCATATTTTTCCGTTTCGGCGATGCGCAGTTGCTTCAATCCCAGGCCTGCGACGTATTCGCCAATATCGTTGTGTATCGCGTCAGCGGTATATGCGCAGGGCAGGGTGAATTCCGAGCCGTAGCTGCTGAGCGTGACATAGCTGCCAAGCTTCGGTATATAGGAGCGGGCAAACCCGCTGAATGCAGGGTCGGTCAGGGCGCGGGTGATTTCACGGGCGCGATCTGCGCGGAAATTCATGAATACCACGACATCGCCGTCCTGCATGGAGACAGGACTTTCATTGGCAGTTTGAATCCGGGTAGGTTTGACGAATTCATCCGATTCGCCCCGCGCATAGGCGGCCTCCAGCGCCGACAATGCATCGGTGGCGGAATATTCTGCGGCTCCCTGAGTGAGCAATTCATAGGCGGGCTGTACGCGTTCCCAGCGGTTATCTCTGTCCATTGCATAGAAACGCCCGACCATGCTGACGATCTTGCCTGCGCCCAGTGCGGTGCATTTGTCCTGCAATGCGATCAATGACTGAGCCGCACTCTTGGGCGGCGTGTCGCGCCCGTCAAGAAAAGCATGCAAGTATATTTTTTCAAGGCCATTTTTTGCCGCCATTTCCAGCATGGCAAAAATGTGATTTTCGTGGCTATGTACGCCGCCTGCCGAGAGCAGGCCCATGATATGCAGGGCGCTGTCATTTTTTTTTGCGACAGCGATGGCGTCAAGCAACGCAGGATTGGCAAAAAAACTGCCCTCCTCGATGGCTACATCAACGCGGCTCAAATCCTGGTAGACCACACGCCCTGCGCCGATGTTGAGATGGCCTACTTCGGAATTGCCCATCTGCAGCGATGGCAGTCCGACATGTTTCTCCGAAGCGTTGATCAGCGTGTGTGGATAATCTCGCCAGAGCTTGTCCCAATTGGGTTTCTGCGCAGCAAGAATGGCATTGGAATCGGGATCGGTGCGGTATCCGAAGCCGTCCAGAATAAGCAGCAAGACAGGAGTAGCGTTCATTGATGTAAGATATAAAGGATTGATGATTTTGTGTGGCGTATTTTAACCGAGTTGGCTGGCAGATAGTGTGATAAGGAAAGATCATGATGAGTAGATTAATAGACAGGGAAGAAGATATTCAACAGGCGTCGCAGGCAATCAAGGCGATTGCACATCCTTTGCGGCTGAAGATTCTGTGCGTGTTGGGCGAGCAGGAAATCAGCGTGCAGGATATAGTCGATCATGTCGGCACATCGCAGAGCAATATTTCACAGCACCTGGCGATTTTAAGAGATAAAGGCGTTTTGTCTACACGCAAGGAAGCCAATAAGGTTTTTTATCGTATCGGCGATTTGCGCACCCTCAAGCTGGTGAGTTTGATGCGTGAAGTTTTTTGTACTGCGTGAGCGTTTTCGCATGGTATATCAGAGTATTTTAATATGCTAAAATAATACGGACAGCAGGCGCGGTTGAGGTGGCGCGGCAATTTACCGTGTTCGCCCAAGTCGGCGAACGCTGATGTTGTCCGGTTGGCACGTAGCATTATTAATTCAATACTTAAGGAGCTTTAAAGCATGAACGCAGAACGCATCGTCAGAATTGTCGCAGGTACTTTTATCATGTTGTCCTTGTCGCTGGGCGTTGAAGCCAGCCCGATATTTGTCAGCAAGTATTTCCTGTTGTTCACGGCCTTCGTCGGTTTCAACCTGTTTCAAAGCGGATTTACCAAAATTTGTCCGTTGAACAGCATACTCGCGAAATTCGGCGTTAAAGGCGGCTCTTGCTGATACTGCAACGCACCGCATTAACCTATATCAGTCTGGCGCTGGTCGGGCTGATGTGGGTTTTTCCGTTTCTGTATTATCGCCATCAATATCCGCTGACGACCTTCGATCAGGAATGGATAAGCGCGCTGTTGGGCATAATGGCGCTTACCCTGCTGATCAGCCGGAATGACGGGCAGCAAATTCCGCGCATCGTGCAGTTGCCCGCAGCGCTCATCGCTCTGGTTTTACTGCAATGGCTGATGGGCATGATGCCCTATTTCGGTCAGGCTTTGCTGTATATCCTGTATCTGATGTTTGCATTGTTGTTGATGATGTTGGGCTCCCGGCTGCGGGATAACCTGGGACTGGAAAAACTGGCCGTCGTGCTGGCGTATTTTTTGCTGATTGGGGCCGAACTGAGTGCCTTGATCGGTGTGCTGCAACATTTTCATCTGCACACGCCGCTGGATTCTGTCGTGGTGATAGCTAAAACCAGTGTTTATGGCAATCTGGCGCAACCCAACCATTTTGCCGATTACATTGCGCTGGGGCTGGTTTCGCTGGGTCTGCTGTTTTGGCAACGAAAATTTCACCCGGCCTATGTGGTTTTGCTTGCCATACCCTTATTGTTTGTCATGACGTTAAGCGGTTCGCGCAGCAGCTGGCTGTATCTGGTGATGATGAGCGCGCTGGCATGGCGGGGCGGCAACAGGCTGCGCCCCATGCTGTACTACTGTTTGCTGCTGCTGGCGGGCTACACGCTGATGCATGGGATTGTGCAGTTGCCGTTTCTGAAGGGGGGCAACACCATCACCACCTGGCAACGATTCACCGGTGAAGATGCCGAGGGTGGAATACGCTTGTATTTATGGCATGAGGCCTGGCTGATGTTCGTCCAGTCGCCGTGGCTGGGTGCCGGCTTCGGTCAATTTTCCTTGCGGCATTTTGAATTGGGACCGCTCTTGCAGCGAACCAATATTGTCGGTCTTTACAATAATGCGCACAATCTGATTTTTCAACTGGCGGCCGAGACAGGTGTTGCGGGTTTGCTCGTGCTGTTTGCGGCGCTGGGTGTATGGTTCAACGGCATCCGGCAGGCCGCGATGAGCGCCTCGCGCTGGTGGGGCTGTGCAGCGCTGGGTGTGCTGGGCATTCACAGCCTGCTGGAATATCCCTTGTGGTATGTCTATTTTCTGGCGGTAGCGGCAATTCTGCTGGGTGCGCTGGACGAGTCGCGCTATCGGCTTGAATGGGGATGTGTTGGACGCATGACCGCGGCAGCTATGCTTTTTTTCGGACTGTTGGCATTGTTGCAGTTGCGCATCGGGTATCAGCAACTCAAGGATATGCAGGTCTCCAATCCGGCGTCTGGAAATACTTCTGCCTTTGAACGCGTCAGGGACAAATTCTTTTCGTTGCGTAACGGGTCGTTGCTCTCGCCTTATGCCGACCTGTTTAAAAGTTCAGGCATCGAAGTGAATGAAGATCATCTGCAGGAAAAACTTGCCCTTAATTCCCGCGTGATGCGATTCGTTCCGATTGCGCAGGTGGTGTACCGGCAGGCTTTTTTGCTGGCACAGAACGGTCAGCCGAAACAGGCGCAGCAGGTGTTTGAACAGGCGCTCTGGTCTTATCCGGAAAATGCCTGGGAGCAGCAACAATTAGTAAAATTGGCCGAGAAAGACCCCGCGCATTTTGCCGCTCTGCTAGAATTCGCCCTTCAAATTGAACAGGAGTACCTACGTGCAATTCATAGCAAGTAATTTTTTCCCGATTTCTCTGGCGCTCCTGAGCGGCACGATGATTTTGTGGTCCATGTTTGGCAATCGTTTTCGCGGCGTCAAGGAAGTGGATACCAATGGCGCACTGCAATTGATCAATCACAAGGATGCCTTTGTGCTGGATGTGCGTGAACCGTCAGAATATGAGGGCGGACATCTTTTGAATGCCAAGCTGATTCCGCTGGGCAAACTCAAGGAGCGTGTCGGAGAATTGGAAAAATACAAGGACAAGCCGCTCGTAGTGGTCTGTAGAAGCGGCAATCGATCCGGTACGGCTTGTGCGATTTTGTCCAAGATGGGATTCGATCAGGCTTATAATTTGATGGGCGGCATGATGGCATGGCAAAAAGCCAGCCTGCCGGTAAAAAAATAATGGCGAAAATAGTCATGTACAGTACCGCCGTATGTTCATATTGCATACGTGCCGAACAATTGTTGCAGCGCAAGGGTGTCACCCTGATCGAAAAAATCAGGATTGATCTGGAACCCGAGTTGCGGATCGCAATGGTGGAAAAAACCGGGCGGCGCACGGTGCCGCAGATTTTTATCAACGATCAGCATATCGGCGGCTATGACGATCTGGCTGAATTGGATCAGGCTGGTGAATTAAACGCATTATTGGCTACTAATTACAAGGAAGAAACATGAGCGAAGCAGCGCAGGATCAACCCGTATTCAACATGGACAAAATTTATGTGAAGGATCTCTCACTGGAAATCCCGAACGCACCCCAGGTTTTTCTGGAACGTGAGACTCCGCAAATCGAGGTGCAACTGCACACCCTGGCCGGCAGCATCGATGATGGCGTCTACGAAGTGACCGTGACGGCAACCGTTACTGCCAAAATCGCCGACAAGGTGATGTTCCTGATCGAAGCCAAGCAGGCAGGGATATTCACCTTGCGCAATTTTCCTGAAGTCGAAAAAGAACCCGTGCTTGCAGTGATGTGCCCCAATATCCTGTTTCCGTACCTGCGTGAAGTGGTATCCAGCGTGTCGGTGCGCGCCGGTTTCGCGCCGGTAATGTTGAACCCGATCAACTTTGAAGTGCTGTATCAGCAGCAGCAACAGGCGCAAGCGGCTGGGGCAACGACCCACTAGGGGCGGTGAATGAGATCGCTGGCCTTCCTTGTTGCGCTGTGTGCTGCAACTGCGGCGCAGGCGGTGGATTTTGTTTCAGTCGGCGAGAGCAGCGCGATTCTCTTTGACGCGCCTTCGCTCAAAGCCAAGAAGCTGTTTGTGGTGAACCGCTATATGCCTTTCGAACAGGTTGTCGCGCTGGATAACTGGGTGAAGGTGCGCGATCGTTCGGGTGGACTGTACTGGCTGGAAAAACGCGTATTGACCAATAAAAGATACGTGTTTGCAGGGAATCCGCTGGTTGACGTGCGTGCTGAGCCCGATTTCGGCGCGGCGCGCGTGTTTCAGGTCAGACAGCAGGTGGCGCTTGAGTTGCTGGAGTCGACCGGGACGGGCTGGATCAAAGTGCGGCACAAGGACGGAGAAACAGGGTACGTTCGCAGTGTCGAGGTATGGGGAGATTAAATCAGGATTGAGGAGCGAGGATTGAGTCCGGTTGGCTTTTGATTTTTCCTCAATCCTCAATCCTCAATCCTGTCATTCTTGCTACTTACTACTCTCAATAAAATAATGAACATTACCGTTATCGGCGCAGGGGCATGGGGGACGGCGCTGGCCATCAGTCTGGCGGCGCGGCATCGCGTTACCCTCTGGGCGAGGGATGCAGAACAGATTGCAGCGATGCGTGTTTCACGCTGCAATCTGCGTTATCTTCCGGACGTGGCGTTTCCTGAAACCCTGTTGCTGAGTTCGGATTTTTCAGCCTCGCTGGCTGATGCAGAGCTGGTTATTCTTGCAGTGCCAACGGCAGCGTTGCGTGTGACGCTGCAAGGCATCTCACATTACGCAGGTTTTGGTGTGGTGTGGCTGTGCAAGGGTTTTGAGGCGGGAACCTCGTTGCTGCCTCATCAGGTAGCCGAACAGGTTTTGCCGCCTGAGTTTCCCAGGGGCGTGCTGTCCGGCCCCAGTTTTGCGCTGGAAGTGGCGCGCGGACTACCCACCGCCCTGGTGCTGGCAGCGGGTAACGACGCTTTTGCGCAGCGCGTGGCGCAAAATCTTCATCATTCCCGCTTGCGTGTCTACGCCAGCAATGATGTCATCGGCGTGGAAGTCGGCGGTGCGGTCAAGAACGTAATGGCGATCGCTGCCGGCGTCTGCGACGGCATGCAATTGGGCAGTAACGCCCGCGCGGCGCTGATCACCCGCGGGCTTGCCGAAATTACCCGGCTGGGTTTGAAAATGGGCGGGCGTCAGGAAACGCTGGGTGGTTTGTCGGGTGCCGGAGACTTGATTCTGACCTGCACCGGCGATTTGTCGCGCAACCGCCGAGTGGGACTGCTGCTGGCTCAGGAACAGAGCCTTGATGATATTCTCTGCCGACTCGGGCATGTTGCCGAAGGCGTGTACGCCGTGCGTGAGGTGCACGTGCTGGCGCAGCGGCTGGACGTGGATATGCCCATCAGTGAAGCAGTTTATCGTGTACTCTACGATCATGTTCCAACTCATGAGATGGTCGCCAGCCTGTTGAATCGTACGGCAAGCCTCGAATTTAACTAGTGTGTATGGCGAAGATGCCACCCCTGGTGATGCAAAAGATTCTCGCAGGGATATTGCCCATATGGGCAATAACTCGAAAACTTGCCATGCCCGGGCACCCTCGCTGCGCTCTCCCTCACCTCAATCCTGATGGAACAACTAGCCATTCGACTAAGTTGCCAGAAGACGGCAGCCAAGTCGCTGGTTATCTCCCGGAGGGGAGAGCGCAGCGAGGGGGGCGAAGCCAGGCAAACGAATCGCTGCGCGAGTTTCACAGTAAAGTGCGGCTGATCCGTGTAGCCTGTTAGCAATTATCAGAAAAACGAAAACGCCCATTGTAATATTAGAATTATCTAATATAATGCGCGAAGTTTTTTAATTGCGAGTGACTTTATGAACGGAGACAAAGGATGGCTTTGTTGAATGTAGCACGCCCCGGCTTAGTGGCAGGTGCGCTGCTGTTGTGGGCATCGGTCAGTTTTGGAGCGGACTTGCAGCAATGCGTCAACATTGCGCTCGGACAAAATCCTGATATTCTGGCAAGCACGGCGCAACTGGCACAGGCGCAAGCTGCCTTGACGCAGGCGCAGGGCGGGCGTTTGCCCAAGCTCACGGCGTCCATCACGGGTACGCGTACCAACGATGCGTTGAACGCGTTCGGCCTCAAACTCGCGCAGCGTAACGCGACCTTCAATGATTTTGGCGCCGGGCAGTTTAATCCCGGGGCGCTCAATGTCGCACCGACCAATCTTAATTATCCCGGCGCGGTCACCAACTACAATAGCCGGCTGGAACTGCAAATTCCCCTGTACAACGGCGGTCTGATTTCGGGTTATGTCGATCAGGCGCACGCCTATGTCAGGGCGGCTCAGGCAGGCGACCTGGCCGCGCGCCAGCAGGTGATTTTTCGCGTCATACAGGCTTATCAGGGCGTACACACCGCACGGGGCTACGTCAAAGTGGCGGAGCAGGCGCAGGCGGCAGCTGAGGCTTACGTCAAGATCACCCGGAGTTTGATGCGCGAGGGGGTGGTCGTGAGGAGCGACTTGCTGTTTGCCCAGGTAAATCTTGCCGATGTCAAGGTCAAGCTTGAAGAAGCCAGACGGGCAGAAGCCGCCGCGCTGGATCAGTTGCATCTGCTGCTGGGCCTGTCGCTGGACGAGAAGCTTGAAATCGGGCCTGATTTTATGCCTGAAGCGCTGGGCGGTGAAGTCTCAAAGCTGCAACGCGACGCGGTCGAAGCCAATCCGGGTATCCTTGCGATGCGCAGTCAACTGGGCGCGGCCAGCGCGGGGGTGAAGGTGGCGCGTGCCGACTATTATCCACATTTTAACGCGATGGTCAGACAGGAATGGAACGCCCCGACGCTGCAGGCGTCAGCGTCTTCTTATACGGTGGGCGGCGTGGTTTCCTGGCAGTTGCTGGATTTCGGCGTGACAAGCGGCGCCGTTGGGCGCGCGGAGGCGGCTCGTGTCGTCTTGCAGGTGAGACTTAAAGAGGCTGAAGAGGGTGTGCGCTTTCAGGTGGTTGATGCATGGCGCGGGGCGATTGAGGCGGAGTCCAGAGTCAATGCGCGCGTGGCTGCGGTAGCGCAGGCAGAGGAAGCGCAGCGTCTGGTCGCCAAACGTTACGAGAACGGTGTCACCACCATGGTCGAAGTGCTGGCAGTGCAGGCACAACTGGATAAGGCGCGTGCGGATCAAGTAGCGGCGCTTTATCAGTTGACCGTGCAACGTTCGGCGTTGCGCCTTGCGGTAGGAAAACTCGATGGTGATCAGTTATGAATGTAGGGAGAAGAACGATGAAGTTATCCGCGATCAGTCTGGCGCTGCTGTTTTTGCTGGCTGGCTGTCAGTCTCACGAGCAGGCTGCCGAGGCTAAGGTGAAAACTGTAGATGCCCCGACATTGACGGTGACTATGAGTGCAATCCCCGTGTCTGATGCGACACCGGGAGCTGTGGTCTCGGAACAGCAAGTTCAGGTTGCCTCGCGTTTGATGGGTTACATCCGCGATATTGCAGTGCGTGAAGGGGATGCCGTGAAAGCGGGGCAACTGCTTTTTACCATCGATCCTGCCGACATCGAAGGACAAGTGGTTCAGGCGCGCGCGGGTCTCTCCCAGGCGGAAGCCGCGCTGCTTGATGCCAAGTCCGACTTCGAGCGTTTTTCCAATTTGTACAGGGACGAATCCATTCCCAAGTTGCAATACGACAAAATCAAATTGCAGTACAGCATTGCGCAGAGCCAGGCCCGCGCCGCTCGCGCAGGGCTGGATACGGCTGAGTCGCAGTTGCGTTATGCCCAGGTGCGCGCCCCCATCGATGGTGTGGTGACGCAAAAGATGGCCTCCAGGGGAGATCTTGCAGCACCTGGCAGGCCGGTGCTGGTGCTGGAAAATCTACAGAAGCTGGTGATTCAGACTGCCGTGAGCGATGAGACTTATGCTCACCTTAAATTGGCTGGCAGTGCGGCGGTGGAGATTGCGGGACAAGTGTATGCCGCTAACATCACGCGTCTGGTTCCGGCAGCCGATGCCATGTCGCATACCCATCTGGTGAAGCTGGTCGTGCCGGGCGCAAAGGGCTTGACCAGCGGCGCGTTCGCCCGTGTACGCTTTGATGTGGGCAGCCGTCAGGGAATCAGTGTGCCGAAATCGGCGATTTTGCAGCGCGCAGGCATTACGGGCGTGTTTGTGGTGGATGGGAAGGGTATCGCCGGTTACCGCATGGTCAGAACAGGGAGCGACTTGGGCGGCGTGGTCGCGGTAGAGGCGGGACTCAGTCCGGGAGAAAAAATTGTAGTCGGCAATACAGGCGAACTCGATTCGGGTGACAGGGTAAATCTGACCGGAAGCCAAGCCCGATGAGCGAGTCGAATCAGCCTATGAATATTGCAGGCCGTCTGGCGAAGACCTTTTTGCAATCGAAGATTACCGCGATGATCATGCTGGCCATCACGCTGGTGGGTCTGGTTGCGGTGATGGTGACGCCGCGCGAATACAACCCGCAGATCGTGGTGCCGGCGGCGAATATTATCGTTGCCAAACCGGGCGCCACTGCCGACGAAGTGGAAAACATGATCGTCAAGCCGCTTGAGGCGATCATGAATGCGCAGGCAGGCGTCAAGCATACCTTCGGTTATGCGGTGAATGACTATGGCGTGGTGACCGTGCAGTTCGATGTCGGTCAGGATCAGGAAAAAAGCCTGGTCAAGTTATACAATCAGCTGATGCAGAACATGGATCGCATGCCGTCGGGTGCGATGCAGCCCATCGTCAAGCCCATCAATGTGGACGATGTGCCGATCATGACGCTGACGCTGGCATCGACTAAAGCCGGCGACTACGAGTTGCGCTACGTCGCCGAGCGTGTGCTGGAACAGCTGCGCAATATTCCCGGCGTGTCTTTCACGGAAATCGCGGGTGGGCGTCCGCGCGCCGTCAACATCGCTATTGATGCTCAGAAGCTTTCGGCGTCGGGCCTCTCTCTCGATCAGGTGGATCGCATGCTGGGCGCCGCCAATATGTCGCTGCCGGCGGGAGAACTGGTCGATAACAACAAGAACATACCGCTGCGCTTCAATGGTTTTCTGAGCAGCGTCCGCGACGTGGGCGATATTGTGCTGGGCGCGCCCGGAGGCCGTCCTGTTTTTCTCAAGGACGTGGCGAACATAGAGGACGGCCCGGCTGAAGTGGATGCCTCTTCACACTTCGCTTTCGGACCCGCAAAGCTGCATCCTGCGTTCAGAGGCGATGCGCCGGCCGTGACCATCGCGATTGCCAAAAAAGCCGGCACCAATGCCGTGGTGGTAGCCAATGCAGTGCTTGCCAAGCTCGAACTGCTCAAACGGGAAGCCATTCCGGAAGGCATCAGCGTCACGGTGACCCGCGACGACGGAGCGAAGGCCAACGATGCGGTGAATACGCTGGTCGAGCATCTGGGAATAGCGATAGGCTCGGTGGTTGTGGTGCTGCTTTTCTTTCTGGGCTGGCGGGAAGCGGCCATTGTTACCCTGACGGTGCCGCTGATCCTGTTCGTGGTGCTGACGGTGGGGCTGATCGCGGGTCAGACCATGAACAGGATCACGCTGTTTGCGCTGATCCTCTCTCTCGGCCTGCTGGTGGATGCCGCCATCGTGGTGGTGGAAAACATCCACCGTCACCTGCATCACGGGGGGGCTGCGAATTTCAAGGAAGCGCTGGTGCTGGCCACCAATGAAATCGGCAATCCGACCAATGTGGCCACGATAGCGGTCATTCTGGCCTTCATTCCGATGGCGTTCGTCACCGGCATGATGGGGCCTTTCATGCAGCCTATCCCGTTCAACGTGCCGGTCGCAATGATCGCGTCCCTGCTGATCGCCTATATGGTGGTGCCGTGGGCGGCCTACCGCATGCTCAAGGGACGTGCCCTGGCAGAGATGGAGAAGACGCCCACGCTGGAAGAACAGGATGCGCGTCCAAAGGACTCGCTGCATCGCGCCTACGTCCGCGTGATTACGCCGCTGCTTAACGAAAGCCGCCGCCGCAACTGGCTTTTCTTGATCGTGGTGCTGCTGCTCGCGCTGGCTATGCTGCAACCGTTATGGCAGTTTATCCGCCCCTCCGGCATGAACGGGGCGTTAAGTACAATGGGCGTGGAGCTGAAAATGCTGCCGAATGACAACACCAACACCTTCCTGCTCGAAGTCGACACCCCGGCAGGCACGGCGCTGGCACGCACCGATGAAGTCGCACGCGCCGTGGGGGGGGTGCTCGCAGAGGAAAAGTATGTGGTTGATTACCAGACCTTTCTGGGTGTGGCAGCGACGGTGGATTTTGCCGCATTGGTGCGCGGCGATATTCTGAAGCGCGGCAGCAATCTTGCGCAGATACGCGTCAATCTGGTCGATAAACACGAGCGTTCGGCAAGCTCGCATGAGATTGTCTCGAATCTGGATGCGGCGCTGACGCCATTGAGGAAGCGTTATCCGGATACCAGAATCAAGCTCTACGAGACGCCGCCCGGCCCGCCGGTGCAGGCGCAGATTCTGGCGGAACTGTATGGCCCGGACTACAACAAATTGCGCGAGGCGGCAGCCGTCGTCAACGATGATTTTAACCGGGTCTATGGCATCATCAATGCGGATAATTCGGTGACGGCAGCGGTGGACAGTTATGAGGTTCATGTCGATGCCGAGAAAGCGGCGCTTGCCGGCATTGCGCCTGCGCAGGTTGCCAAGCTGATACACGATTATGTCAGCGGATTCTCCATCGGTTCATTGCATGTCGAAGAGGCGAGGGAGCCGATCAACATGATCGTGCGTCTGCCGCGTTCGGAGCGACAGTCGCCGGGGCAGGTGCTTTCGCTTCAGGTGGTCAATGCGATGGGCCGGCAGGTGCCGCTGTCATCGATTGCCACCTTGCGTCGCGTGGTCGCTGCCCAGCCTGTTTACGACCGGGATCAGCATCCGGTGGTGACGGTCGGCGCAGAATTGCTGCGTTCCAGCCCTGTTTATGCCGTGCTTGCGCTCGATAAAATGCTCGACAACAAGACGGTGGGTGGCACGCATTTCACCACGGCTAATCTGGGTTTCAACGATGCGCAACCCAAGGATATGACAGGTTATCAAATCCTGTGGGGCGGCGAGATGCGGCTTACGCTGGACGTGTTCCGCGATCTGGGCAGTGCGTTCATCGTGGCGCTGGTGCTGATCTATCTGGTGCTGGTCGGCTATTACAAGTCATTTGTGATTCCGCTGATCGTAATGGGTGCGATTCCGCTCACGCTGGTCGGAGTGTTCCCCGGGCACTGGCTGATGAATCAGGCGTTTACCGCGACCTCCATGATAGGTGTGATTGCGCTGGCAGGCATCGTGGTGAGAAATTCCCTGCTGCTGATCGATTTCATCATCGAATACGAGGCGCGCGGCTACAGCGTTGTGGACGCGGTGATCGAAGCGGGTGCGATCCGCTTCAGGCCGATCTTGCTGACCGCGCTGGCGATCATACTGGGCTCGGCGATCATGGTGACCGACCCTGTGTTCGGGGGGCTGGCGGTATCGCTGATTTTCGGCACTTTCGCTTCTACCGCGCTGACCTTGCTGGTGATTCCGCTGTTGTACTTCCTGTGGAAAAGGGGAGAAACCCGCAGCGCAACATAGTCATCATTTGGCAACCCCGCGGGTTCGGACTTAGAATCAGGCTCGATGCCAACATTATGCGGGGGAGTCATGCGGAATTTTCACCGACTGGTCGCCGATATTCAGAACAACTGCGATATCACCGATGCGCGTCATGCGCGCAACATGACGATGTGCATTTATCTGCTGGAAATGCGCCAGTATTACCGGTGGGAGCATGACATTCCGTATTCGCAGAACCCGCCAAAAAGTGATTTGGGCAGTTGGCTCATCGAACGCGAGCTGCACTGGGATGCCGTCGAAGCCTTACCCTATGCGGCGCTGCGCATCGGCGATGAAGAGAAGGACCCCTTCGCTATCGATGACATCAATGGCGTGCTGATACCGCAGGGTTATGTTTACAGCGCAGGCTACGGGCGTTTCAATAAGCCGCATTTCTTTCTCGGGCAGTTGCTGAAGAAGGAATTGCGCAACGGTTACACCATCCTGGTTTCCGGCTGTGAATATGCGCGCGACATGATTGCGCCGCCAGCTGCATTGCAGAAGCGAACCATCTATTTGCGGCGCGAAGCGGTCAAGCGGATGATCTGGGAAAAATACGAGGAATGGCGCTGGAACAGTCGCGAGAAGTTGCCGTCCAACGCCTTTTCCTGTTATGACTTCGAGAACAACCCGGATGAGGCGCTTGAGATCATGGCGGATACCGAAAGCGAAGCCATGATATTGCATGAACTGGGTGAGGGCCTTGCAGGCGAGCTGTTAGGCGATGCATGGGAGCGCATGCTGTCCGAGAACACTTCCCGCCGGGTGGAACTCATTGCGCGTGCGGTGCGCGATCATCTGGCCGATTGCCTGTCTACCCTGCCTGGATTGATCGGCAATCAGGCCATCAGTTCGCTGCATTTTTATTTCGTCAATCTGGAGGGCATGCGCCGCGCGCTGTTTCCGCTGATGCTATCGGCACAGCGTGAATGGCAGGACACGGGACGTCCCGAACCGCTGAATCAAGCTGTGCAGCAGGGAAAAATACACTGGCTGAAAATGGCGCAAGACATGCTCTCCGTTTACCGGCAGGAAGGCGTGACCGCGCTGGAAACACAGCTGTCCGAGGAAAGCCTGCTGTTATAGCCCGATTCAGTTTTCTTCCGGTCTGTGAAAGTCAATGACGTTGGTTTTTTGCGGCTGATCCGTGTAATACGGCTTTTCATTCCTGTTAAGCCCCAGCGCATCTACCAGTTCCGCCTCACGCTCGGATATTACGCCAAAACATTCCCGTATGTCCTGTATCGTGCTGTCCGACAGCGGGTGGGGCATGCCGGGCTTGGTCGTGGTGTCTTTGACGATGTTGGCCAGGACTTTGCGCATCGCGCGCAGAATCCGTTGCTCTTTCGATAGGTTTTCGGTATTCATGTACATCCTTCGTTGTCGTTTTGTGAAATGACCGGTACCTGCTTAGGCAACCGGGTCAAGCTGCCCAGCTTACTGTAAAACGAGTTTTTAGCAAGGCAATATCGGCAGGCGGGCTGACTTCACCGGAATTCGCTTCTTCATTGCCTCATCTCATGTATTTGATCCAGATCAAATTGAAAATCACCCTTTTATATAAAATGTCTTTGCTGCAACTATATAGCGGCATTCTTAAATTTACAAAAACGGGGATATTAAAGATGAATAAATTTAATTTACTAGGTGCAGCTTCCTGCGCGATGCTGCTTTCCGCGAGCGCATTTGCAGATGCAGGCATGTCGGGAGACAACCCTGGCGACATGATGGTGCGGGTGAGGGCAGTGCATCTTAACTGGGACAACAGTTCAAGCGTGGCAGGACTCGCTGCGCAAAACAAAACGATCCCGGAAGTGGATTTAAGTTATTTCTTCACCAAAAATATCGCTACCGAGCTGATTCTCACCTATCCACAGAAGGTGAATGTTAATCTCGGGGCGACACCTATCGGATCGCTCAAGGCGCTGCCGCCGACCCTGACCGTACAGTACCACTTCCTGCCCGATAGCCCATCCTTCAGGCCCTATGTCGGCGCGGGTATCAACTATACGAATTTCTCCAGCTATTCCTTGAGCGGTGGTGCCATCACCGGTTCCAGCAGCAGTTGGGGAGGCGCGCTGCAGGCCGGTTTCGATATTCCGCTCACCTCCAGCATGACCTTCAACGTCGACATCAAAAAGCTCTATATCAATAATGATTTAAGAACTGCGGGCGGCCCCCTGACCAGTTTGAAGCTCAACCCGCTCCTGCTCGGTGTAGGTCTCGGCTGGAAGTTCTAACAGTCGGGCGAATTTCTTTCGGGTGTGGTTCGTTAGTCCTGAACGGCGAGCCACACCCGATCGGCAGCCCGATTGACTCGGACTGAACGGTCTGCTGCCACGGCAGCGGATTGTGCGTGATGGCCACCAGCACGATGCAGGCAAATACGGCCTGCGCAGCCAGCCAGGCAACAAAACGTACAGTTTTGTTCCATCGTTCATGCAATGCAACAAATCCCAGAACGAGATACAGACCGGTCACCTTGGCGGTCAGCCACGCCGAAAGAATACAGACGCTTGCTTATGCCCGGATTGTATCCGGGTTTTTTCTGTCCCGTATCTGTGTCTGCGTGCAGGGAATTTCATGCGCATGTAAAAATGTACTTGACATGTATCTATGACATGAAATAAAGTTCACCTGCGGCAGATTGTCGCAGGTTGATTGTATACCATTGAGTTATATGGCATATTATTTGCCAATAAAGATGTACATAAAATAAACAATATCAGGGGGGAGCATGATGACGATTAAAACAATGGTGCGGATGATGATATTTTTTATCGCATGTCTCCCTGCCTTGAGTTGGGCGGAGAAGCGCGAATTTTCCATGACCATCGATGAGGTCTCGATCGAGGTGGCGCCAGGATTTATCAACAAGGTGTTCGCCTTCAATGGACAGGTGCCGGGTCCGCTGATCCATGTCAGGGAAGGCGATGATGTCACCGTGCATGTCACCAACAACACCACTTTGCCGCACACCATACACTGGCACGGCATCAACCAGATTGGCAGCTGGCAGAATGACGGCGTGCCTGATGTCACCCAGGAAGCCATCAAGCCAGGTGAGTCTTTTACCTACCAGTTTAACGCGGATCGTCCGGGTACATTGTGGTATCACTGCCACGTCAATGTCTGGGAGCATGTGGCAACGCGCGGCATGTGGGGACCGCTGATCGTCGATCCGAAGAAGCCGAGCGCGCTTGAGAAAAAGGTGACCAAGGACGTCATCATGATGATGAGCACCTGGGAGTCGCCTTACGCGAATAGCTACGGCAAGGGCGGTTCGCCTCAGGATGTACCGGATTTCTTTTCAGTGAACGGCAGATCATTCCCCAATACCCAGCCTGTCAGGGTCAAAAAGGGTGACGTGGTGCGATTTCGCATGATAGGCGCAGGCGATGAAGTGCATGAGATGCATCTGCACGGACATGACCAGCTGGTTGCATTCAAGGATGGCTATCCCCTCCCTATGCCCTATTTCGATGACACTTCTCCGGTGGGGCCGGGAGAGCGCTATGACACCATCGTGAATATGAATAATCCTGGCAGGTTCATTTTTCACGACCATGTGGATAAACATATGACGAATAACGGCGCCACTTTGGGCGGACCAGTGACCATAATCGAATATGACGGTATCCCGATGGAGTCTTGGTATGCCTGGAAGGCCAAGGTTTACGATCCGAACTTCTTCTATAGCGAATCGATGAAACAGGGTTACGGGATTTTCAACAATCCGGCCTTCATGGGCCGTCCCGTCGAAAATGCAAGAAGGAGAAAATAAGTATGCAGAAGCTAGCATTTGTTGCGTTGCTCAGCCTGTCAACATTCGCGTTCGCGGATGGCGGATTGCTGAAAAAGGACTGTGTTTCATGCCACAACATCAGCGGACCGGCAGCAACGACATTGAAGGAACTCTGGGCAAAAAAGGGGCCTGATCTGTTTTACGCCGGCAACAAGTACCGGCAAGCGTGGCTGGTGTCCTGGTTGCAGAAACCGCAACGCATCCGTCCTGCCGGTGAATTTTACGAAGACCATATTAAGCCCGGCGCTAAGAGCGACGAGATCGATGTGACTACGCTCAAGGATCACGTCGCACTCTCCAAAGAAGACGCCACCGAAGCCGCTGCTGAGTTGATGCAGTTAAAGCCGCATGACGATCTGATTGCAAAGGAGAAAATCGAACCCGGCACGATCACCAAACAGGCGGGTGAAATGGTGTTCGACAAGTTCTGGGGATGCATGGCCTGTCATTTGATCGAGCCTGAATATGGCGGGCTGTCGGGGCCGGAGCTGTATACCGCAGGCCAGCGTTTGCAGCCGGAATTCATGGCAAGTTTCATCCGCAATCCGCAAGCCTGGCAACCGAAAACCTGGATGCCGAACAAGGGCGTATCCGAAGGGAATATACAGAAGATGGTGCACTATTTACAGGCGTTGAGCGAGGAGTCTGCAAATGCTAAATAAATTATTGTTAACCGACATAGCGCAAGCGCCGTCCCTGAGCATGCAAAGATTTTCGCAGGGATATTGCACTTGGGCAATAACTCGCAAAGTGCTTGCGCCGGTCGGTTCCCTCATCCCATCCTTCCCCCGGTGGTGGAAGGTGAGAACGAATCGCTTCGCGACTTTCACGGTAACGATTTTGCTGGCGAGTGTCTGCATACAGGCACAGGCAAAAGAGACAGCCGCCGATAACTACAAGACCTATTGCGTGCAATGTCACGGCATGGCAGGCAACGGCAAGGGCATCAATGTCCGCGATATGTCGGTGACCCCGCGCGACCATACCGATGCCAAGGCCATGTCGGGGCGTTCCGATGACCTGTTGTTCAAGGCCATCAAGGAGGGCGGGGATTCTATCAGCAAATCCGTGCTGATGCCGCCGTGGGGCGCGACGCTCAGCGACGATGAAATCAGGGATATGGTTCAGCATTTGCGTGAGTTGTGCAAATGCAAATTCGGAACTTGAGTGGGGAGTGGGAGCAGCAGGGGAAGGGAAGCAGTAAGTGGGGGAAGCAGTGAGAAGTAGTAGCAAGCAGTAAATTTTAATCAACTCTAGGGGGGTAATAATAATGAATCATGCATTCAAAAAAACGACGATTGCTGTCATGACCGTCGCAGCATTTTTTTCCGCACAGCAGGTTTTTGCTAAAACCGTTGCAGTCACCATGACTGCGCAGGAGGTCGATGTTCAGACCAACGGCAAACTGGTGGGCGGCGCGGATACCATGGCGGCATGGACGTTCGACGGCAGTATTCCCGGCAAGCCGGTTCGTGTTGAAGAAGGCGATACCGTGGATTTCACGCTGGTCAATCCTGCAACCAACAAGAATTCGCATGCGATTGACTTTCATGCGGCACAGGTCAGCGTGCTGGATGAATTCGCACCGGTCAAGCCGGGCGAGAGCAAGCATTTCACGTTCGTCGCCAAGGTGCCCGGCGTCTTCATGTATCACTGCGGCGCAGGCCCGATGGTGCAACACATCGCGCGCGGTATGTACGGCGTCATCATCGTCGATCCCAAGGGCGGCTACAGCAAGGCCTATCCCAAGCCTGACCGTGAATATGTGCTGATTCAGCAGCAATATTTCCCCGACGTAGAGAACTATGGCGCGATGCTGAATGACGCCAATGCCTGGAAGGGTTCGCTGATCAACGGCAAGGTGCTGCATTACGATCCGGTGCACGACCCCAAGGGCGATCATGACGTGCTGGAAGCCAAGCCGGGCGAGCGCGTGCGTATCTTTTTCGTGAACGCCAACGTCAATCTGCCCGTCGCACTGCATCCTATCGCCAGTATCTGGGATCGCGTGTACATCAACGGCAACCCGAAGAACACGCTGGTCGGCGTTCAGACGTATAACGTGGCGGTTGCCGAAGCGGTTACCGTTGATCTGGTGACACCGGTCAATGACAAGCCTGCAACGGGCATTGCGATCGTCGACCACTCCATGAACGCGGCACTGCGCGGCGCCATCACCGTTCTGGTCAGCAAGAAAGACGCCGATCCGAAGAAGGGTCACGGCGAGTTGATACTCAAATAAGGTTGGTGCTGTAGTACTTGAGGGGAGGCATCTGCCTCCCCTTTTTTATCGAAAGGCGGATATTATAAAAATATCTGAAAATAAAATGGATACGAAGATGGGAAAAACGATGATACATAAAACTTTGATATGCATACCCATGGCTTTAATGGCGTTGACTTCCCTGCCTGCCGCAGCCGATATGGACATGCCGATGGGTATGCATATGGACAGTCATGCGCAAGCGAAAACTCATGAGGGTAAAGGTAAAATAAACAGTGTCGATGCGAAGGCGGGCAAAATCAATCTGACGCACGAGCCGATTGCCAGCCTGGACTGGCCAGAGATGACCATGGATTTTACGGTTCAGGACAAGGCTTCCTTGGCCAATCTTAAGCCGGGACAAAAAGTCGCCTTCAAACTGATCGAGGCCCGCCCCGGCAAATACGTGATCAGCGAAATCAAGGCAAGCGGCAAATAGAGTTCTATGGCATTGAGAATCGTTTCTCGTCCCCACGCGCTGCGTGGGGACGTAATTCCGGCGCGACGCGCCTCTGCTGCGCACCCACGCAGCGCGTGGGCGCGAGAATATATTGTGTAATCGTCATAAAAAATTGCGGACAACTGTCTTTTATCAATAGTATTTGACCTCGGGCATTGCATCGGATGAGAAAGTAATTAATACTATCGCCATTGTTTTTGAGCATCGGGAGCTGCCATGAATACCGCTCTATCGCCAATCGAGTCTGAGTTTCAAACCACGGATGAGGCTTTATCCTACGAGCGCTGGTTTCGTGCCAAGGTGCAAAAGTCGCTGGATGATCCGCGTCCAAATATTCCACACGATCAAGTGATGGCCGAGATGCGTCAACTGCTGGACGATAAACGCAAAGATCAAGATGCTGATCGAGTGGCGGCCTGAAGCCCGCGCTTCTCTGCGCGAGATTTTAAGTTATATTTCTGAACGCAATCTGATTGCCGCATTTAACTTGGGCGATGAGATTGAACGTGCCACTTCTGCGCTGACCTTTCATCCCTATCTTTATCGCCTTGGAAAAGTGGCGGGCACTCGCGAATTGGTTGTTCATCCAAATTATGTGGTGGTGTACAGGGTGACAATTTCCGCTATCGAAGTGATTGATGTTCTGCATTCCAGGCAGCAGTATCCCAGGGGTAAGGATTGATGGGGTGCGGTTTAGGGCGAGGTGCTAACTTGCTGGAAAGGTAAGCTACGGCTTCTGAACGGGGAGCTTTTTCTCCTGCCACCACAGGTAAACCACCGGAATAACGATCAACGACAGCAGCGGCGCGGTCACCATTCCGCCGATCAGCGGGGCGGCGATGCGCTTCATCACGTCGGTGCCGGTCTCATGCCCGTACATCACCGGCAACAGGCCCGCGATGATCACGGATACGGTCATCAGCTTGGGACGCAAGCGCTGCACCGCCCCTTGCATGATCGCCTCTCTTAACATGCGCGCATCGGTCAGCCGCCCCTCGGCGCTGAACGACGCGATCACCTTGTCCAGATAGAGCAGCATCACGACGCCGAACTCGGTGGCCACGCCCGCCAGCGCGATGAAACCGACGACGACCGCTACAGATACCGGATAGCCCAGCAGATAGACGAACCAGACGCCGCCGACCAGCGAAAATGGCAGGCACAGCAACACCAGCAGCACCTTGCCGAAATCCCTGAAATGGAAATACAGCAGCGCAAAGACCAGCAGCAGGGTCAGCGGGATCAACAGGGTCAGGCGGGCGCGGGCGTGTTCGAGATTGGCATACTGGCCCGACCAGGCGATGGCATAACCCGGCCTGACCTTGACCGATTTTTCGATCAGGGCACGGGCCTCTTCGACATAGCCGCCCAGGTCGCGGCCCTCGGTATTGATATAAACATAGCCGACCAGCCTGCCGTTCTCGCTCTTGATCTCGGTCGGGCCGTCGCGGAAGCCGATGCGCGCCAGACTGCCCAGCGTCACGCTGTCGCCGTTCGGCATCATCACCCTGCTCATCGACAGCGCAGCGACGGAATCCCGGAAAGCCCGCTGATAGCGCAGGTTGATGGTATAGCGTTCGCGCCCCGCGATCATCGACGAAATGCTTTTTCCGCCGACCGCGCTTTCTATCATCTGTTCGACGGCGGCGACCGTGATGCCGTAGCGGGCCGCCTGTCCGCGATCCACTTCGATATCGAGATAATGGCCGCCCTCGATGCGCTCGGCAAACACGCTGCGCGTGCCGCGGATCTTGCGCAACACGGTTTCGATTTGCTGCGCCAGCGCCGAAATTTCCATGGCATCGCTGCCGGTAATCTTGATGCCCAGCGGCGTGCGTATGCCGGTGGACAGCATGTCTATCCGGGTGCGTATCGGATAGCCCCAGGAATTGGTCAGCCCCGGCAGGCTGACGGTGCGGTCGAGTTTTCTGATCAGATCCTCGGTGCTCTCTCCGGCTGGCCATTCGCTCCTGGGTTTCAAGCGTATCACCGTTTCGAACATCGACAGCGGCGCGGGATCGAGCGCGGTATCCGCACGTCCCGCCTTGCCATACACGCGTTCGACTTCGGGCATTGCGCGGATCAGCCTGTCGGTAATTTGCAGGATGTTGGCCGCTTCGTCTATCGAAATCCCCGGCAAGGTGGTGGGCATGTAGAGCAGATCGCCCTCGTACAGAGGCGGCATGAACTCGCTGCCGATTTTGCCTGCGGGCCAGAATGCGCTCAGCAATAACAACAGGGCCAGCGCGATCGTGGTCTTGCGGTTGTCCAGAGCGCGATTGAGCGCCGGTTGATACACCGCCTGCAATGCACGGTTGAGCGGATTCTGCCGCTCGGTTCTGATTTTTCCCCGTACCAGATAACCCATCAGCACCGGCGTCAGCGTGATGGCCAGCAGGGCTGCGGCCGCCATCGCATAGGTCTTGGTGTAGGCGAGCGGGGTGAACATCTTGCCTTCCTGCCCGGTGAGCGCGAATACCGGAAAGAACGAGACCATGATGACCAGCAGCGAAAAAAACAGCGCGGGTCCGACTTCATGCGCGGCGGCCCTGGCGGCCTGCCAGCGATTGGCATTTTCGCCCAGTCGTTCGAGGTGCTTGTGCATGTTTTCGATCATCACGATCGCCGCATCGATCATCGCGCCGATGGCAATCGCAATGCCGCCCAGCGACATGATGTTGGCCGACACGCCCTGCATGTTCATCACCGCAAAGGCCGCCAGAATGCCGACCGGCAAAGTGGCAATGGCGACCAGCGAGGAACGGAAGTGCAACAGGAAAATCAGGCACACCAGCGCCACGACGAGAGATTCTTCGATCAGCTTGCTTTTCAGGGTATGAACTGCGTCTTTGATCAAGCCGCTGCGATCGTAAGTCACCACGACTTCGACGCCTTCAGGCAGGCCGGACTGGATTTCAACAAGGCGCTGCCTGACGGCTTTCACGGTATCCAGCGCATTGGCGCCGTAGCGCATCACCACGATGCCGCCGACCGCCTCGCCCTCGCCGTCGAGGTCGGTGACGCCGCGCCGGGCTTCGCCGCCGATGCCGATGTGCGCCACATCGCTCAGCAAAACCGGCACGCCATTCTCGCCTACCCCAACGGCTATTTTGGAAAAATCGGCGAGCGTTCTGAGATAGCCCTTCTCGCGCACCATATATTCGGAACGCCCCATTTCGATTACCGCGCCGCCGCTGGCGGAATTGCTGTCACGCACGGCCTTGGCGACCTGTTCCGTGCCGATGCGGTAAGCGGCCAGGCGGTTGGGGTCGATCTCGATCTGAAACTGCCGCACCATGCCGCCTACGCTGGCGACTTCGGCTACCCCCGGCAGGCTTTGCAGTTCATATTTCAGATAATAATCCTGCATCGTGCGCAACTGATCCTGATCGTAGCGATGATGGCGATCCCGCAGCGCGTATTCAAAAACCCAGCCCACCCCGGAGGCGTCGGGGCCCAGTGCCGGCGTCACTCCCGGCGGCAGTTTCGATGAAATCTGGTTCAGATATTCCAGCACGCGCGAGCGCGCCCAGTACGGATCGGTGCCGTCCTTGAAGATGATGTAGACATAGGATTCGCCGTACATCGAGAAGCCGCGCACCGCAGTCGAACCCGGCACCGAAAGAAATGCTGAGGTCAGCGGGTAGGTAACCTGATCCTCGACGATGTCAGGCGACTGTCCCGGATAGGAAGTCTTGACGATGACCTGCGCATCGGACAGGTCGGGGATGGCATCGATGCTCATCACGCTCAGCGACCAGGCGCCCCAGGCCAGCAGGGCAAGGGAGAGCAGCAGAACCAGCAGCCGGTTGCGCAGCGACCAGTCGATGACCCGTTTGATCATGTCATTGTGCATCGTGACTATCGGCCTTCATGGGCTGACCGGACATCATGCGCTGCGCGGCGGCATTCAGAGAGGCTGCCGAATCCAGCAGGAACTGGCCGTTGATTACCACTTGCGCGCCTGCCTGCAGACCGTCGGTGACTTCGATGCTGTCCTGTGTTTCGACACCGGTGTCGATGTAAGTTGGCAGAAAATGTCCTTCTCCTCTGGAGATCATCACCATGTCGCCCCGTCCGGTATGTATTACTGCGGAGCGGGGCAATACCAGCGCGTTACGGGGTTGTGAATGTATGGTCACGTCGACGAAGCTGCCGGGGCGCAAATGCAGACGGTTGTTGTCTATCGATACTCTCGCAGCGATTTTGTTGTTGTCGGCGAGGGGGCTTAAAAAGTCCAGGCGGCTTTGGATACGCTGCCCGTCGGCTCCCGTGATGGTGATCTGGTCGCCGACTTTTACGCCGGCGGCCTGGTCCGGATACAGCGTAGCGGTGACCCATACGCGGGAGACATCGCCCAGCGTGAACAGCGTGGCGGAGGGCGTGGCGAAGCTGCCTTCGCGCGCATTGATCTGCGTCACGACGCCGGATTCCTCACTGACGATCTTGACCACGTCGATGGGCTGTCTTGCATCCTCAATTTTCTGCACGGTGTCGAGGCTTACGTCTTCGTGGAGAAATTTCGTCCGCTCGCGTGCCAGATCCTGCAGCAGATCCATCACATATTCGTTTTCCTCCATCCGGGCATCGCCCACGGATTGCATGATCTGGTTGCGCCGCACCAGAAAGGTCAGATAGGCCTTCTGCTGCATGACAAGGTCGGGCGAGTAAACCTCATAGATCGCCTGACCCTTTTCGATATGCTGGCCGATTGAGTGAATGTAGGATTTCTTGATCCAGCCGTCGAACTTGCTGTGCACGTTATACAGCCTGCCCTCGTCCAGCGTGACGTTGCCGTAGGCGTTCACCTCCGAACTGACGGGGGATTTTTTGACTACAGCCAGCCGCACGCCGAGCTTCTGGAGGGAAGCGCTGTCGACCTGAATGCCATGCTCGTGACCTGCATGATGCCCGGCTTCCACCAGATCCATGCCGCAGATCGGGCAGCTTCCGGGATGATCCTGCATGATTTCCGGATGCATCGGGCAAACCCAGATTTTTTTCTGTCCGGCCTGATTGATGCTCGATAATGCGGGGGAGGTAATGCCTGTCGTATTCCGCCATGAAATGGACAGATGCGGGTAGCTGAAGTACGCGGCCAGTATGATGATAGCCAACAGCGTAATGCCGGCCGTTTTATTCCTGCTCATGTTCGTCGTTTCGCGAAAATTTAAAAGATGGATTCGTGGTACATATTTTACAGCAATAATCCCGGCGAACGATGGATAAATTGCACTTGATTCCGGTTAATCTTTGCTTGAGCAAGATCGGGGTTGTTTGTCAGGCGGCGCCTGAGAATCCCTGCTGCCTCCAGGCTTCAAATACTGCAACGGCCACCGTGTTGGACAGATTCAGGCTGCGGTTGTCGGGCAGCATCGGCAGTCTCGCGCGCTGTTCTGTCCTGAACTGGCTGAGCACTTCCGGCGGCAGGCCGCGGCTCTCCGGGCCGAAAAGAAACGCATCGCCGGCCTGATAACCGAGTTGGTGGAAGGGCTGCGAACCTTTGGTGGTGAGCGCAAACACGCGCGCGGGATCGAAGGCGGCCAGGCAATCGGTTAACGCATCATAAACGCGCAGTTTGGCGAATTCATGGTAATCGAGACCTGCGCGGATCAGTTGCTTGTCTTCCAGCGTGAATCCCAGCGGCCTGATCAGGTGCAACCGGCAGCCGGTATTGGCGCACAGGCGGATGATATTGCCGGTGTTGGGCGGGATCTCGGGCTGGTAAAGAATGACATGGAACATGATGTTTTGTCGGTAAATGTAAAAGTATAATTTAAATCAGCATGTTGTGTTCGGCATTGAAATTTGCGGGCCGCAAATGGAGAGCGCTGAATAGCCGCAATGGGACAGAACGGATGGTCAGTTTTCTCCGGAGCCGATATTCAGCGGCTTAGCGGTTTTCTTTTCCTGGGTTTATGCATCCAACTTAACCAGGATATGTTTAATCCGCCACACGCCGGGTTCATGTTGCGCGAGTATTTGCCGGAAGGAACGTGGTCAAGCGATCGATCATGCTGAAATTTCAGAATTCTGGTATGAAATACGAAGTGCCGCATTCGGGCGGTGTGCGTCGTTGCACTATTTTAACCGATTTTATTTTAAACGAGACGGACCAACGCAGGCTCCTGGTAATGGGATGCACCGCAGAACAAGTGATGGAATTCTTCCCTGACTGTGTAGTAACACTCACATGAATGTGACTCCAACCCAGCTCGATTGAGAGCGGTAATGTGACCACGCTGGTAACTGATCAAGCCGGCACGTTGCAGTTTTCCTGCGACTTCCGTGATCCCTTCGCGGCGTACGCCCAGTATGCCGGCAATCAACTCCTGAGTCATGGTCAATTCATTCGAGTGCAAGCGATCGAGGTGTGACAATAGCAGGCGACACAGTCGCTGCTCAATCGAATGATGCCGATTGCACACGGCGGTTTGGGACACCTGGCTAATCAAGGCCTGAGTATAACGCAGCATCCAGTGCATCATCGGCCCGGCGCGTTTGAACTCATCCATCATCAAATGTTTTTTCAATCGGTAACCGCAGCCGCCAACTTGTACCAAGGCCCTTCCGGGCATGGAATTGCCGCCCAGGAAGAGTGAAATGCCGAGCACACCCTCATTGCCCACGCCGGCGAGTTCGATCGATGAGCCGTTTTCCAGAATGTAGTGCAGGGATACGATAGAGGTCGTCGGGAAATAGACGCTCTGCAACTGCCCGCCGGATTCGAAGAGGGCATCACCCAACGGCATCGCAACCAGTTCCAGTTGAGGTGAAATACGCTCGAACACCTCCGCAGGCAGCGCGGCAAGAAGATGGTTGTGCTTGGGGGGGGGGCGGGGCTATGCGGGTAGCAACGTGATCCGGCGGGCGCTACGCTCATATCATTCCCCTTCTATTCAGAGTTTACACGCCTCAGCGGCACATAACGGGTCAATCAGGATTCAATTGAACAACATCATTTGCGTATGTTGGTCATTGTATACAGTTACTTACCGTTGCACTATCGGCATTTTCTGATTTTTTACCAGACGATTTGTAAGAGTTTGATAAGGTTTTTCTGATTTTGATGCTGGACTGGCTGACGAAATGAGCGGTATCGGCTCATGGAGAGGTATATTCCGGTCAGGGATGGTTAACCGATCGCGCGTCTGGAAAAGTCTCTGGGGCGAAATCCCAGTGCGGCTAAAACCGCGAAATAAACAAAGACGCCTCCTGTTACCAGCGCCGTCAGACGACCGATACGCGCCCAGCCGGAACCAACAAGCCAGCTTTGTTCGCTGCCCATGCCGAACCACAGCGTAAGACCCAGCGCCAGCACAGCCAGCCCGACCTTGAGAAAATAGCTCGTCCAGCCGGGTTCCGGCTGATAAATGCCCCTTTTTCGCAGAAAATGGAACAGAATTGCGGAATTAAGGCAGGCGCCCAGACCGATGGACAAGGCGAGGCCTGCGTGCTGAAGATGAAATCCATAGATGAACAACGCGTTCATCAGCTGCGTGGCAAACAACGTTGCAACGCCGATCTTGACCGGCGTTCTGATGTCCTGTCTTGCGTAAAAACCGGGCGCCAGTATCTTGACCAGAATCAGACCGATCAGCCCGATGCTGTAACCGATCAGTGCCTGACTGGTCATCAGCACATCCGATGCGGCAAATGCGCCGCGCTGAAAAAAAGTAGCCAGCAACGGAACTGCGATTATCCCCAGCGCAAGGGCCGATGGCACGGCCAGCATGAAGGTCAGGCGCAAGCCCCAGTCGAGCAGTTTTGAGTATTCGACCGTGTTCTTGCTGGCGTGGCATTTGGACAGCGAAGGCAGCAGTATCGTGCCCAGCGCAGCGCCCAGCAACCCGGAGGGAAAGTCCATCAGCCTGTCCGCGTAATACAGCCATGACACGCTGCCTGTCACAAATAACGTGGCAATCATGCCGTTAATGATGAGACTGATCTGTGAGATGGATACGCCAAACACCGCAGGACCCATTTTTTTGATAATGCGCCACATGCCCTCATCTTTCCAGTTGAATCGCAGGGTCGGCAGCATGCCTACTTTTTTCAGGAACGGCAGCTGAAACGCCAGTTGCACGAATCCCGCAATAAACCAGGCCCACGCCATACCCACAATCGGCTGCCTGAAGTAGGGTATTAACCACAATGCGCCACTGATCAGGCAAATATTCAACAGGATAGGTGCAACCGCAGGAACCCAGAATTTGTTATAAGTATTGAGTATGCCGGCTGCCACTGCGACCAGCGATATGAAGAAAATATAGGGCGAAGTGATGCGCAACATCTGCACGGTCAATTCGAACTGCCCCGGATTTTTTAAGAATCCAGGTGCCGTGATCGTAACGATGATCGGCGCTGCGACAATGCCAACCAGTGTCACTACGAACAGTATTATCGCCAGCATGGTGGCAACGTGATCCACCAGCAGACGAGTTTCTTCATGCCCCCGCTGATGTTTATATTCGCCAAATATCGGCACGAAGGCTTGCGAGAAGGCGCCTTCGGCGAAGATGCGTCGCAACAAATTAGGCAGTCTTGTCGCCAACACGTAGGCATCGTTCGCGATGCCCGCACCGAAAATACTCGCGACGATTACCTCGCGTGCGAAGGCTAAAATGCGCGAAACCAGCGTCAGTCCGCTGATCGTGGCGAGTGATCTGAGTAAATTCATTTGCTGGAGTGATAATTAAAAACGCCGGTCATCATACCATTGCGTCCATTTCATACGCTTCAATTCCGCTGTCAATTCAGCTCTTCAATGTTAGACTTTGAAGTCTATTTTACTGCCGAGTTTGCCGGTATTTATCGCTATTCCACCCGCACCGACTTTAACAGTTGCATAAGCCGCAAGATATCGCTAGAATGCTCGCCTTTCGTCGTACCGAATTCTCAAGGAGTAGTCATGGCAAATAGCGCACAAGCCCGTAAGCGTGCTCGTCAAGCAGTAAAACAAAATGCTCACAACAGCAGCTTGCGCTCCGAATTGCGCACTGCGATCAAAAAAGTGATCAAGGCAATCGAAGCAGGCGACAAAGCCGCCGCACAATCTGTTTACCAGTCATCGGTCAGCACCGTAGACAGCATCGCCGACAAGAAGATCATCCACAAAAATAAGGCAGCTCGTCACAAGAGCCGCTTGTCTGCGGCGATCAAGGCGATGGCCTAATCGCATTCTGATGCTAAGTGCAATAAAACAATCAGGTGATTGTTTTTAAAAGACTTTTTGGTTTATTGCAGGTAGCGACAGGGATGCGGCGCATCCGGATAGCCGCCTGACGGTTACATCGGTTGTTCACTCAAGCCAACAGCAATGTTGGCTTGAATGCTTTACAGGCTGTAATTTTAGTTTCACTTGCCTAGACGGGGCTGTTTGGCTCAATATACATTCTTTCTGCGGATTTTGGCTAAACGGCGGATCGCCCCGCCTTTCAAAGGTACTGTATGTCACATTTAATGAATACTTATGCTCGACTGCCTGTCGCCTTCACACGCGGAGAAGGCGTCTGGCTTTGGGATAGCGAGGGTAAACGCTATCTGGACGGATTATCCGGCATCGCCGTGAACACGCTGGGTCACGCCCACCCGCGCTTCACTGCGGCGCTCGCCGACCAAATCGGCAAATTGATTCATTGTTCAAACGTCTATCAGGTGAACGGACAGGAGCTGCTGGCCGACAAGCTGTGCAGTCTGTCGGGCATGCAGGAGGTATTTTTTTGCAACTCCGGTTGCGAGGCGAATGAAGCAGCGATCAAGCTCGCGCGCCTTTATGGCCATCATCGCGGCATCGAATCGCCCGCCATTATCGTGATGGAAAAAGCCTTCCACGGACGCACGCTGGCAACGCTTTCCGCCACCGGCAACCGCAAGGTACAGGCCGGCTTCGAGCCGCTGGTCACGGGCTTTGTGCGGGCGCCTTACGACGATCTGGAGGCCATCCGTCACATCGCGCTTCACAACGCCAACGTGGTTGCCGTGCTGGTCGAACCGATACAGGGCGAGGGCGGTATCCGCACGCTGGACATTCATTATTTACAACAATTGCGCAAGATCTGCGACGAGCACAACTGGCTGCTGATGCTCGACGAAGTTCAATGCGGCATCGGCCGCACCGGCAAGTGGTTTGCCTTCCAGCACACGGACATCCTGCCGGATGTGATGACACTGGCCAAAGGTCTGGGATCAGGCGTGCCGATAGGCGCCTGCCTGGCAGCAGGCAAGGCTGCCGGCACGTTCCAACCCGGCAATCACGGCTCGACATTCGGCGGAAATCCGCTGGCCTGTGTTGCAGGCCTCACCACGCTGAACGTCATCGCAGATGATCAACTGATGGCGCATGCCGAACAGTTGGGCAAGTTCATTCAACAGGGATTCGCCACCGCCTTGCAGGGTTTACACGGCGTGGTGGAAATACGCGGTCAGGGATTGATGATAGGCGTGGAGCTGGACAGACCCTGCACTGAGCTGGTGAAGCTGGCGCTTGCGCGCGGGCTGCTGATCAATGTTACCGCCGACAACGTGATCCGCCTGTTGCCGTCGCTGGTGATGTCGCAGGAGGAAGCCCGGCAAATGCTGGATATTCTTTGCCCGCTCATTAAAGAATTTTTGCAAACCTGATTGGAACAGATCATGGCAGTAAAACATTTCCTGCAATTCAAGGATTTTGACCGCGAGGAATTGGAATACCTGTTTGAGCGCACCCGCCTCATCAAACAAAAATTCAAGAGCTATCAGCAGTACTGGCCGCTCACGGATCGCACGCTGGTGATGATTTTCGAGAAAGCCAGCACGCGCACCCGCTTGTCGTTCGAGGCCGGCATGCAGCAACTGGGCGGATCGGCGATCTATCTGAACACGCGCGACTCGCAACTGGGTCGCGGCGAACCGGTGGAAGATGCGGGTCAGGTCATTTCGCGCATGTCGGACATCGTGATGATACGCACCTTCGAGCAGTCCATCATCGAACGTTTTGCGGCCCATTCGCGCGTGCCGGTGATCAATGGGCTGACCAATGAATATCATCCGTGCCAGATACTCGCGGATATTTACACCTACATCGAACATCGCGGCAGCATACAGGGCAAGACGGTGGCCTGGATAGGCGACTCCAACAATATGTGCAACACCTGGCTGCAAGCTGCGGAAATTCTCGATTTCAACGTCCATGTCTCGACGCCGCCGGGCTATGAAGTCGAGCCGGAACGCGCCGGACTGTTCGGTGAAGATCACTACGAGGAATTCACCGATCCGATGGAAGCCGCGCGCGGTGCAAATCTGGTCACCACCGACGTGTGGACCAGCATGGGCTTTGAGGCGGAAAACGAAGAGCGCATGAAGGATTTTGCAGACTGGCAGGTCGATGAAGAAATGATGGCTGTTGCAGCAAAGGACGCGCTGTTCATGCACTGCCTGCCCGCACATCGCGGCGAAGAAGTCTCCGCCGGCGTAATGGATGGCCCGCAGAGCGTGGTGTGGGACGAGGCGGAAAACCGCCTGCATGTACAGAAAGCATTGATGGAATATTTATTATTAGGAAAAATAAACAGTTAAACAAAGCGCACCAGCACGTGCAAAAAGCTCTTGTGGCATTATCGGGCAAGATTGCCGGTTGAGCGAAGCACGTGCAGTCTGCCCTGATGCGGATGAACTTATACCGCATGGCGTTGACCAATATCACAGCTGTCCGCTTAAGATACTCGCTTGACGAACTGCCAGGTAAAATACCAGCATGGAAAACGGGTTTAAAACGAAAATATCGCATAGTGCGTCCAGCCGGCTGGCTGATCACATACTGCCGACTTCCGCCACCATGGTGGGGGTCTGCGTAACGATCATCAGCGTGGCAAAACTGATCCCGAAACACGGCATCAGCCGCCACGCCGTTGAATTGCTGGCGCTGGATGGGCTGCTTTTCATGGTCAGCGCCACCTTGTCCTATTTTTCAATACGCCACCCCTTATCTGCGGCAAACTACGAACGTTTGGCCGACGTTATTTTTTTGCTTTCCCTGGCGCTTATGGTTGTGGTTGGATTTATCGTTTCTTTTGAATTACTGATTGACTAACTAGGTTGATAAATTATGTCTGACATCAAAAAAGTCGTGCTCGCCTATTCAGGCGGCCTTGATACCTCCGTGATTCTGAAGTGGTTGCAGGACACCTACCAATGCGAAGTGGTCACCTTCACCGCCGATGTGGGGCAAGGAGAGGAGCTGGAACCGGCGCGCGCCAAGGCGCTGAAAATGGGCATCACGCCTGCCAATATCTACATCGACGACTTGCGCGAAGAATTCGTACGCGATTTTGTTTTCCCGATGTTCCGCGCCAATACCGTGTACGAAGGCGAATACCTGCTCGGCACCTCGATTGCCCGCCCGCTGATCGCCAAACGACTGATCGAAATCGCAAGCCTGACCGGCGCACAAGCCATTTCGCACGGCGCCACCGGCAAGGGCAACGATCAGGTGCGCTTCGAGTTGGGCGCTTATGCATTGAACCCGAACATCAAGGTCATCGCGCCGTGGCGCGAGTGGGATCTGCTGTCCCGCGAAAAACTGATGGCCTATGCAGAGAAGCACGGCATTCCGGTCGAAATGAAACATAAACAGGGCGGTTCCCCCTATTCGATGGACGCCAACCTGCTGCACATTTCCTTTGAGGGCCGTCATCTGGAAGATCCGGCTGCCGAAGCCGAGGAATCCATGTGGCGCTGGACGGTGTCCCCGGAAACCGCACCCGATGCCGCCGAATATCTGGATATCGAATTCGCCCGCGGCGACATCGTGGCTCTCAATGGCAACCGGATGACACCGGCGCAGATACTGGCCAAATTGAACGAGCTGGGCGGCAAACACGGTATCGGTCGCCTCGATCTGGTTGAGAACCGTTATGTCGGCATGAAGTCGCGCGGCTGCTACGAGACTCCGGGCGGCACCATCATGTTAAAGGCGCACCGCGCCATCGAGTCCATCACGCTGGATCGCGAAGTCGCTCATCTCAAGGACGATCTGATGCCGCGCTATGCGGCTATGATTTACAATGGCTACTGGTGGGCGCCGGAACGTCTGGCGTTGCAGACGCTGATCGATCATACCCAGCACACCGTCAACGGCTGGGTGCGCGTCAAGTTGTACAAGGGCAACGTGATTGTGGTCGGTCGCGACTCCAAAACCGATTCGCTGTTCGACCCTTCCATCGCCACCTTCGAGGATGACAAGGGCGCCTACGATCAGAAGGATGCAGCCGGCTTCATCAAACTGAATGCGCTGCGCCTGCGCATCGCGGCGAAGCTGCACCAGAAATAACCAGTTTGCTATAAATTCAAAGTTTCGGGATGAAGCGCAAGGAGCAGCGCAGTGAATGACGAGACATATCGAATAGATAGGCGAGGAATGAACGAGCACGCAACGCAGCGATTCGCCCGAAAAATGAATTTATGGAGAAAGCCATGATTCATCAGTTGAGCGGAGACATCCTGTACAGCGGCGCAAAGGCCATTGTGCAGGGGGTCGCGCCCAACGATGACTTTCTCCACGGCCTGGCCATGCAATTACGCGAGCGCATGCCGGCGATGTACAAGGAGTTCCGTCATTACTGCCAGACCAGACATCCGAAATCGGGCGAACTGTGGGACTGGACAAGTCCTGACGGACGTCACATCGTCAGTCTGTTCACACGGGACGCGGCTTACAATCAGGGCAGCAAACCGGGAGACGCACGCTTGAGCCATGTCAACCATGCCCTGCATGCCCTGCGTGCCTTCCTGCAAAAGGAAAAAGTGACCAGCGTTGCACTGCCGCGGCTTGCCTGCGGACAAACGGGTCTGGACTGGACCGATGTCATCCCCCTGATCGAGCATCATCTGGGCGATCTGCGCATTCCGGTGTATGTCTACTCAACTTACCAGAAAGGCGTCAAAGCCATTGAACCCACTTAAAAGGAAATAGCCTATGTCGCAATTCGATAACGTCAGCGTACTCAAAAAATCAAACGTATTTTTCGATGGCAAATGCGTTTCACACTCGGTGCTGTTTAGCGATGGCACACGCAAAACCGTCGGCGTGATCCTGCCCAGCACCCTCACCTTTAACGTGGGCGTGCCAGAAGTCATGGAAATCACCTCCGGCGCCTGCCGTGTCAAAATCGGCGACGAGCCTGAATTCAAAACATTCGAGGCCGGCAGCCAGTTTTCGGTTCCTGCCAATGGAAAATTCGTCATCGAGGCAGACGAAGTCGTGAATTACGTTTGCAGCTTCGGCTCTGACTAATCGTTTCTTTTATTAGGCCTCGCCGAAACAAACTTCAGTTTTGGCTCTGACTAATAAAATTGCGCTGTCATTCCCGCGCAGGCGGGAATCCAGACAAACGAATAAATCCCGCACAGCGGGACAACAGGTTTTGTCCGCTACGCGGATATTTTAGAAATACTGGATTCCCGCCTTCGCGGGAATGACAAAAACGACAGGAGCACACCATGCCATCTTTCGACATCGTTTCAGAAGTTGAAAAAGAAGAAGTTAAAAATGCGGTTGAACAAACCAACAAGGAGCTTGGCACACGTTTCGACTTCAAGGGGTCTGACGCGCGCGTTGAACAGGTCGAACTCAAGCTTACCGTGTGGGCTGACAACGAATTTCAGCTCGACCAGGCGCAAGACATCCTCAATGCCAAGCTGCTCAAACGGGGCGTGGACATCAAATGCCTGGAGATCAGCGACAAGATTGAAAAGGTCAGCGGCAACAAGGTCAAGAGAAGCTGCGAAGTCAAGGTTGGCGTTGAAATCGAACTGGCCAAAAAAATAGTCCGCCACATCAAGGACAGCAAGATGAAGGTACAGGCCAGCATTCAGGGCGACACCGTGCGCGTCACCGGCAAGAACCGCGACGATCTGCAGGAAGCCATCGCCTTCATCAAAAAAACCATCACCGATTTCCCGTTGCAATACCAGAATTTTCGCGATTAAGCTGCGATGAATAATTTCGTTGATGCCGGCGTCGAGTTTTCATTCAAGGGCGTGAACTACCATTACACCACCCGCCTCGACCTGGAGCAGTTGTTACAGCGCTATGACGCTATGCCTTCGATACACGACATTTTGGCAAAGCAAAACAATGTCGATACCTATTCCTATCTCTTTGAGATCATGCAGGGTACGGAGATTGAATTCTCCAATCCACAGGGGCTGGCCAGCGATTATCTGGTCGATGATGAATTCAACCTGGCGGCGCTGGAAAAAAACTGGCAGAACGCCCAAACCTGTGTGCTGTTGCAGTCCATCGCGGCCCGTGAATTGGGCATAACCGACCTGACCCAGCACCACGCAATTCAGCGCGCGCTGATCGAAGCCTATAACCTGGGGAGAAAAGCATGAAAACCGCACTCGTCCTGTTCGCTCAGGGCAGCGAAGAGCTGGAAACCGTCACTGTGGTAAACATCCTGCGCCGCGGCGGCATCACTGTCACGCTGGCGGGTTTAAGCGCGGGCGTGTTGCGCGGCGCCCGCGGCATAACCATCGCTCCCGACACCACGCTGGATGCGGTGCTGCATGACGGTTTCGACATGATAGCCCTGCCCGGCGGGCAGCCCGGCGCCAATCATCTCAAAGCGGATGCACGCGTGCTGAATCTGCTGCAAAACATGGCGCAGCAGGGAAAATATGTGGCTGCCATTTGTGCCGCACCGATGGTGCTTGCAGCAGCCGGTTTGCTGGACGGCAAACAGGCGACCTGCTATCCGAGCTGCCTGGATGATTTCCCCAATATCCGTATAAAAACTGCGGCCATCGTTGAGGATGGCAAGCTCATCACCTCGCGCGGACCCGGCACCGCAATGGATTTCGCACTCTTACTGGTCGAGAGGCTGGCAGGTAAGGCAAAACGCGATGAGGTCGAAGCGGGGTTGGTGCGCTAAGTTGCTGCTCAAAAAGACACCCCCTGCCGTCGTTGCACTGCTGCTGCAACTCCTGGCATTCGCGCTCGCCTGGTCCAGTTTGCGCCTGTCAGGACTGCTGCTCGCACCTCTGGGCTTTGCACTGCTGTGCGGTTTGCTCGCCGCCATCCTCAGTTACTTTGCACATCTCCAACGCTGGTGGCTGGTCATTCAGTCAGTATTCGCGCCCGCGCTGGTATTGATGCTCACGCTCAACATACCGCCTGGGGTTTTTCTGGCGGCCTTTCTGATCATGCTGACCGTGTACTGGAGTACCTATCGGACACAGGTTCCGCTGTACCTTTCCAGCCACAAGGTCTGGAGCGCACTGGAAGGCTTGCTCCCCTCCGCCAGCGGGGGAAGGGACGGGGAAGAGGGCGCGAGTTTCCGCTTCATCGATCTGGGCTCGGGGCTGGGCGGTGTGCTGACGCATCTGGCCCGTATACGCCAGGACGGGCATTACGCAGGGGTTGAGTCCGCCCCGCTGCCGCTGTTATGGAGCTGGCTGCGCACGCGTGGCTTCAGGAACTGCACAGTGCGCTGGGGCAGCCTGTGGAATTGCGATCTGGCGCAATACGACGTGGTGTTCGCCTATCTGTCGCCCGTGCCGATGGAACAACTCTGGCGCAAGGCGCGCGATGAGATGCGCCCCGGCAGCGTGTTTATCAGCAGCACCTTCGCCATTCCCGATCACGAGCCCGATGAACGCGTCACGGTGGATGATCTGCATCAATCCACCCTGCTGGTTTGGCGCATGTAGCGCTCGCACGCTCCCTCAAACCGGCATGGAACTGACGATGCAAACGAATCGCTGCGCGAGTTACGCGTTAACCATACAATACCGCCTTATCCGAAAGGTTTCCGTTGATTACACTTGGCATTGAATCTTCCTGCGATGAAACCGGTATCGCGCTCTACCAGATGGGGCGCGGACTGCTTGCACATGCGCTGCACACGCAGATCGCCATGCACAGCGAATATGGCGGCGTGGTGCCGGAGCTCGCCTCACGCGATCACGTGCGGCGCGTCATTCCGCTGATACGCCAGGTGATGCGCGAAGCAAATGTGACGCTCGATCAATTGAATGCGATTGCCTATACCCAGGGCCCGGGTCTGGGCGGCGCGCTGCTGGTTGGCGCCAGCGTCGCCAACTCGCTGGGCTTCGCGCTGGATATTCCTACGATAGGCATACACCATCTGGAGGGCCATCTGCTCTCGCCGCTGTTGTCCGATCCCGCGCCCGAATTCCCGTTCGTAGCGCTGCTGGTTTCGGGCGGGCACACGCAACTGATGCGCGTGGATGGCGTTGGAAAATACGAACTGCTGGGCGAAAGCGTGGATGACGCCGCAGGGGAGGCCTTCGACAAGAGCGCCAAACTGCTGGGACTGGGTTATCCGGGCGGGCCTGCGCTTGCCAAACTTGCCGATTCCGGCAGGCCCGGGATCTACAAGCTGCCGCGCCCGATGCTGCACAGCGGCAATCTCGATTTCAGTTTCAGCGGTCTTAAAACCGCCGTGCTGACGCTGGTCAGACAAAACGAACTCGGCGGGCATAAAAATAATATCATCGCCTCAAATGAAACAAATCACGCCCGCCTCCCTCACCCAAACCCTCTCCCAAAGGGCGAGGGAACAAACGAGTCGCTGCGCGAACTCACTTTAAACGAACAAACACGCGCCGATATTGCCTGCGCAACGCAGGAAGCCATCATCGACGTGCTGGCGCACAAGGCGCGTGCGGCGCTGGTTCAGACCGGTCTGACTCAACTGGTGGTTGCTGGGGGCGTCGGGGCAAACCGGCTGCTGCGCGAACGGCTCACCCGCGATATTGAAAAGCGCGGCGGCCGCGTGTTCTATCCCGATCTGGAGTTTTGCACCGACAACGGCGCGATGATCGCCTTCGCCGGCGCACTGCGTCTGGCCGAAGGACAAGGCACAAAGGATTACCGTTTCAACGTCAAACCGCGCTGGAACTTACAGGAGATTACGCTTTCTACGTCCGCTGCCGCCGGCGCGTGACGCTGGCGCTATACTCCTGACCGCGCAATGTTGCAATTCGCTGCAAAATCGGCGTTGTCACCGGCTCCAGCTTCTGGCGCATCAACGTGCCGCTGGCCGTGCTGTGCGACAGAATCGGCGCGGCAACACTGCTGTTCATGCAGGACAAAACCAGCATCGCGCGCACTTCCGCTGCGTATTCCGGCATGCTTTCCAGAAAACGCCCTGCAACTGACGTCTGATCCGCGCAAGATGCATCGACGTTTGCAACGATTTCCTCCACCGTATTCCCGGCGCATGGATACGACAGGGATGAGAAATAGGCGGCCAGCGCATTGAGCAGCGTATACACCACATCCCTGTCAGCGGGGTAGCGCAGCATCGCTTCGGCAGTCTGAAGAAAAGCCTGCCCTCTGGATGACAGCACCCGCTCTAGCTGAGCCGCGTAAGGGTGGTCCGTCAGCTTGGCCAATTTTGGAATCAACGCGCTCCAGTCCTCGCGTGGCTCAACTTCAACCGGCAAGTCATCGGGCATGCGTTCGAGAAATCCGACATGGTAAGCATTGTCGACAGCGCCCCGGTTCCACAGTTTCCGGCGCACCTCATCATCGATCAGCGGCAGCACGAGCCTGACCGTGTCGATGATGGTATGGGGTGTGTTTTCAAAGGGCAGGTATTCGACCAGATACGCTGCCAGCACTTTGCCCATCTTCCCCTGAACCACGCATTCGCGCTCCAGCATGCGGCGCGCATTGTCCGCCACCGGCATCGCCCACCAGGCGCGCCGCGCCAGCTCGTCAGTCAGCCCGTTTGAATAGGCCACCGACACCACCGCCTCGACTTCGCCCAGCAGCAACAGGCAATCCAGCCCCTTGTCGCGCGCCTGCCCCATGCGCGTCCAGCCGTGCAGATAGACCGGATAACCGCCAGGAGAACCCGTGGCTTTACCCGCCAGCATTTCGCGCACCCGGCGCAAATACTGTTCGGGGCGCCCGCTCGGATGCAGCTTGATCGCCGCCTCGCCGCGTGCAGACAAGCCATGAACGACCATGGCTGCTTCATCGATGCGCACGGCCTGAATTTCTCCAGCCATCATCACATTGAGGCGCAACTCATCTTCCGGTGCCAGTTCTGACATAATCCTGCCCTTAATTCAGTTGGACGCGCTGTCCCCAGGGCACGCCAGCCTTGCCCTTGACCAGCCACAGCACGGGAAACACAGGTTCACGCTGCGGGAACTCCCCCAGCGCATCGGTGAAATACAGCATCAGATCGGGCTCGCGTCCCTGACGCGCAACCCACTCGAAAACCGGCCTGAAATCGGTTCCGCCGCCGCCGGCAATTTCTTTCGGCAATCTGAACTCATCCCAAGGCTCGAACAGCCAGGGGCCCGTCTCGGCAAGTTTGCTGTCACAGGCATGCAGCACGATGCGCGCGCGCAACTGACCTTTTATTGCATTGATTTCGCTCATGAATTCGTCGATTTCCTGTTCAGAGATTGAGCCGCTGGTATCCAGCGCTACCAGAATATCGGCCTGCGCACTGCGTAAAGACGGCAAGATCATGTCGCCTTCCCGCCTCGAAGGACGCATATAGCTGTAATCATCGCGCGCATACTGCGTAAGATAGCGGGCGAGCAGCAGCCGCCAGGGCAGTTTGGGCTGCATCAGCTCGCCGACCATGCGCCCCAGCATGCCGCCCAGCTTTCCCGCCTGTTGCGCCTGTTGCGCCGAGCCTGCCAGACGCTGCTGCCATTGCGCTGCAAGCGATTCCTCTTCGCTGGCGGTCAGCGGTTGCGGTCTGGGAGCGCCTTCATTCTTCCCCTGATCGTCCGGCTTTTGTCCGCGCTCGGATTCTTCTTTTTGCTCGCCGCTGCCGTCGCCCTCATGCTGCGGCTGCTCTTCAGGTTCGTCGCTGTTGTTTTCATCGATACAGGGATAAATCTCCTCCGCCGTCATCCCTTCAAAACTCTCCAGCACCACGGTGCCGGGCGGGGGTTTAAGCCCGTCTTTGACCAGCAACGGGTTGATCGCGTGATCGCAGGCGATCTCCCAGCGGAAGCGGTTGCGGTGCTGACGACGCGCAAAATGGGAAAGCGCACAGTGCAGCGCCTGATTCGCCAGCACGAACTGCGCCTGCTCCATGCTCAAGGCATCGATGTATTCCGGATTGTAGTAAAAATGGCGGGCATCGCTGTATGCGGTCTGACACCACGCAGGATCAGCCGCCACCATCGGCAGGCGCAGCGCCAGCGCCCCCAGAAACGGCTTGTCCAGAATCAGCCGGGTACGCGCCGCCGCCAGCTTGATTTCGATGTCATGAAGGTCCATGTGCTAAGCTGTTACGCAACAGTAATCGCGTATTTTTATATGCCAAATTGAAATAGTCAGAAATCTGCCGGGGGCAGCCCGGCGGCTGGTTACTTTTTCTTGCATCGCCAATAAAAAGTAACCAAAAAGAAGGCGACCCCGGTTTGCCGCCCTGCGGGTTCCCTCGATAGCCACAAACAATCGGGGCTGCGCAACTCGCCCTGGCGGTGCGCAAAAACCGCGCGCCGCTGCGGAGCTCAAACAGTGCTCGCCTAACTCCACCGATTGTCTGTGGCTATTTTCGGCGGCGCACAGGGGCTTCAGATACCGGGTTTTAGGCATAGCCCATAATTACACAAATCTTCTCACATTTGGTACCAAGCATTCTATTGAACCGTTTTGGCTTAAGCGCTTATTTCTGATACAGCATCACATCGGCCACCGCGTTCGCCCATGTGGAAAACTGCGGCACGGAAAACAGTTGCTGCCCGATGGCGCGATGCATGTCGGATACCAGCATCACCCCCATTTCGCGCAGCGGGAAGCGGCTGGCGTAGTCCAGAATATGCCCGTGAATTTCACGTGCGTCACTGCCCCCTTTTGCGCGCGCTGCACGCCCGACCAGCGCCGAGGCGACCGCATATTGCAGATCCACTTCGCGCGGCACTTCCACCTGCTCGCCTCTCAGGATGGCGTCCAGATCCGGCATGCGATCCAGATTTTCAACGAAGGCATTGAGTTCCAGTCCGGCCGCAGGGCCGACGCAGGCTTGCAGGGTTGCCAGCAGCAGGGCCGTCCCGTCAAATTTCTGCAGCGCGCGGTGGGCAAATTCCCAGGAACGCGGACTGGGAAAGGCAACCGGACTGTGCGCGGGATCGAAATCGAACAGACGTTCCGGACGGAAGCGCAAAAAACCGATCAGACGTTCATCGATATTATTGCCGTAGGCCCAGGCAACCCAGTCGTCGAGATTGGCCTCGATCTCGAAATGGGAAAAGCGGTTGGCCAAGGGTGCAGGCATGGTGTAAGTGACGCCCCGGTCGCCCTGGCGGTTGCCGGCGGCGAAGATCGCCCAGCCTGCCGGGACTTCGTAGGCGCCCAGACGCCGGTCGAGTATCAGCTGGTAGGCGGCGGCCGAAACACTGGGCGGCGCGGAAGTGATTTCATCCAGAAACAGAACACCCGCCTTTCCATGGCGCTCACTATCCGGCAGCATGGACGGAATGGCCCATTCGACGCGATTGTCGATCCGGAAGGGGATGCCGCGCAAATCGGAGGGTTCCATCTGCGACAGGCGTATGTCTATCATCGGCGCACCGTGGCGGGTTGCAACCTCGGCAATGATCTGGGATTTTCCCACGCCGGGCGGCCCCCATAGCATGACGGGTGTATGGTGCCCTTCACGGGCACTGATAAATTCTCGATCGAGTACGGCCTGAAGTTGTGCCGGGCGCATGGTGACTCCATTGGTTTAGACTGAATATTATCATATTATAATACTCAAGTTTAAACAGTCTGGTTTACTGGCCGGCTTTCCTGCCGATGCGGCTCTCCCTGCCGGCCAGCAGATTTTGAATATTGCTCTTGTGCCGCCAGATCAGCAGCACGGACATGATGACGGTCGCCAGTACCCACTCGCGCGGCAAACCCAGCAGCATCGCATAGATCGGCGCGCAGACAGCCGCCATCAATGCCGCGAGTGACGACAGGCGAAGTACCAGCGCGACAGCCAGCCAGGTCGCAAGCGCTGCCAGCCCAAGCCATGTATTCAGCGCCAGCAGCACACCCAATGCCGTCGCCACGCCCTTGCCGCCCTTGAATTTCAGAAAGACAGGAAACAGGTGGCCCAGGAATACCGCCAGAAACACCAGCGCAATCAACCCCTGCGCATCGGGTGTGGCGAAGTGCATCGCCAGCGCCACCGCCACCCAGCCTTTCGCCGCATCACCCAGCAAGGTCAGGGCGGCCGCCGCCTTTTTGCCGCTGCGCAACACATTGGTCGCCCCCGGATTGCCCGAGCCGTAAGTGCGCGGATCGGCGATGCCGAATGCACGACTGGTTAGCACCGCAAAGGAAATCGAACCCAACAGATAGGCTGCCACAACAAAAACCAGAGTCAACATCGGGAATACCTTAAAATGCGCGAATAGCGAATTTTACTTGAATGCGAAAGATCCGCCAAAACAAACCGTTTAATTCATCTGTCCGCTCTTGCAACTAGCCTGTCCTGAGTCCATCGACTGAGCTCAGGACAGGCAGCGAAGCATGAGCGGCACAAGGGCCATCGGCATGGACATCATTTTTATACGCGAACTCAAAGTCACCACACTGATCGGCATTTACGAGCGTGAAAAGCACGTGCCGCAAACGCTGCAACTCGATCTTGAAATCGCGCTGCCCAACAGTCGCGCCTGTTATAGCGACGACATCGATGACGCGCTGGATTATGCAAGCGTTGCGCAGCATATCCAGACGGTATTGAGCGAGGGACATTTTTCGTTGCTGGAAACGCTGGCCGAGCACATCGCGCAAATCATCCTCAAGGACTTCGACGCGCCCTGGGTCAAGGTGAGCGTCGCCAAACTGCAGGCGATACGCAACTGCAGGATGGTGGGCATATGCATCGAACGCGGTCAGATAAAATGACGGCGACAGACAAAATCGGACGACCAATTATGACCTTGCATTTCTCATCGCAACCGGGCCCGAGGGAGCGTCAACTGCAACGCAAGTTGAATAACCCCTTGTTCAGCGCTGCTACGATCACACAAGCAGCTATCCAGGCTGCACAGCAGCAGGACCGGCTTGCCATGCAGCAATTCATGGAGCAGTTTCGTGATTTGGTTCAGCGTGTGGTCAGTCTGGATCAAAATGTTGAAAGCGATGTTATCCTGCTGTTAAAAGTGCAACTGGAGCATCAGTACGCGGTGTGTACTGGTCTTCCCGGTCAGACTGGTGCGATACGGGATGCGATCAAAAAACTGCTCAATGCAATCAGCTCAACGTTGCGTGCCGCATCAAAAGATGATCCCGCTGCGCTGGAAAAGTTAAGCACTGACGAGGCGCACACGATGCTCCATCTTCAACTGTGCGATCATCTGATCGTATCTGACATTCTCAACCCGGATGAAGTGATACGCGACGACGAACAAATACCCGCGCTGTTAAACGAGCCGGAAGGAGCGCTGCAGGCAGCGATGGCATTATTCCCGCCGGAGCGTATCAGGGCTTTGATTGACGAGGGTAAGATTTTGCTGAAAAAAGTTGAAGCAGAGGGCCACAGCCTGCCCGAAGCCTGGCAGCGACTTGCACAAATGGAAAGCTGGTTGCGGGAAGAATGAGCAGAAGGGCAGTCGCGCGAACTTTCTTTACCCGCATGGAATTAAGAGGTGATAGAGTTGGCACAGCTTGAATATCCGCGCCACGCAGCACATCATGACTGTTTCAAGTTTCAGTTACTGTCAGTGCTAAATAGAAATGTCCGCTTTTCTGAAAATGAAAATGCCTGTTTTTTCAGCCTTGGAGCCGGGTCAAGGGCAGGCTTTAGCCTGGCGAAGCGAACCCTTGATGCGGTGCAAAGGCAATA
>JAJYYO010000042.1 GCA_021800795.1 Pseudomonadota bacterium | reverse complement strand
GACTTGAAGGAAGTGCCATCGCTCAACTTATCGAAAAGTTGCGGGAAGAAGGCGTATCCGAAGAAATGCTCAATAAAGCCACTTCGAGCATTGTCAAGCTGGCTGCCTGAAAGCAATATCGGGGTTAGACTGTTCGCCGTGATCGGCGGTATGTGTAGTTGCAGCGCGGGTAAATCGAGTCTGACCCTGAGGTATTGCTGAGGTCTTCTGTTCTCCTTTCTATTTGGAAATGGAATAACCGGCGATTTGCACACTATTTTTGCGAAAGTCATTTTTTTAGGCTATGCCATCGTGTGTGTTGATGCCTGGGTAGGGTGGATAAAGCGCGAGCGCGTATCCACCGTCGAGGGTGGAAACACTACGCCCTTCGACTCCGCTCAGGGCATGCTTTTTCCACCCTACCTAATTTCATGTACATTCATGATGTTATGCAAGACCCATAAATAACGATGACATAGCCTTTCATTAGCGTGCCGTCACGCCTACTGTGACGGTATTGCCGGGCTGCTGCGGCAAGGTGGTGACGCCCTCGTGGCCGCCATACAGGTAATGTACCTCATACCCGGCAACGACCTGTTTTGATACATCCCTGCATTGCTGCTGCATTCCGCCGCCGTTGCTGTTGCTGCCGTCATTCTGTATCCGGTCGCCAGTGATTGCTCCTGCAATTGCGCCGGCAGCACCGGCAGCCACACGTCCGGAACCCTGCCCAACCTGGGAGCCGAGCAAGGCGCCTGCAATGCCTCCCAATATACTGCCGCCCATGGAACGATTGCCGGATGTCTGAACGGGAACGTTGTAGCATTCCTGGCCGGTGACTGTCTGATATATAGGTCTCGATGAAATCACTTTCGCAGTATCGGTAAAGTCATCCGCCCAGGACTGAATTGATAGCACGGCAAGAATCGCAGCTACGATGATTTTTTGTTTCATTAGAGTTCCTTATTTATAACAATAGGTTGATTTAAAACGCCACAATGAGTACGCGGCGCCAGCGAAATATCGCCACGCTCAATGAGGTCCGAAACCGTTATAGTAGGTCGTCGGGCCATAGGTAATCTGCCCGCGGGCCACCGGAGGTTGCTGGTAGACGGGGGCCGTTTGAATATAAGCCGGTGGCTGGACATAGACCGGAGCAGATTGTACGTAAACGGGCTGTGCATAAACAGGCGCAGGTTGCAATAACACGCCCCCTGCCAGCCCCAGACCGAGCATCAATCCCAAGTCGCCGTCACCCCAACCATAGCCGCCACCCCAGCCTTCGCCACCCCAGCCTTCGCCACCCCAGCCTTCGCCACCCCAGCCTTCGCCGCGCCAGCCTTCGCCGCCACGCCAGCCTTCACCACCGCGCCAGCCTTCACCACCGCGCCAGCCTTCGCCACCGCCGCGCCAGCCGCCTCCGCGCCCGCCATCGGCATATGCCAGATTGACCAACAATGACATCAGAATAATTGCAATCAGATTTTTTTTCATTTTTTCTCGGTCTCTCCTCAAATGAAATACGCGCAACTCCGAGATTGGATAGTACTTGTCCTGGAAAGTTCGCATTTATACGCGTTTTAATGTGGACTGTTTAGCCAGGAGCAGGATGTGTTAATTCTAACCCGTCTTTAACGATAATCAAAAATTCCTATTATAATCATATTGTTGTCGCATTGCGACGTTTTTGGTGCGAGTTTTTCCCGTTATTTTCGCATCTGCTTTGTCATTGTCTTGCCAATGTGGTTTAATCGCGCTCATGAAATTTCCCTTCAAAACGGTTGCGCTCATCGGCAAGCACAAGTCTCCTGAAGTGGCGGAACCGCTGCTGCGTCTGGCGGAATTCCTGTCCGCCAGAGGACTGCATGTGGTGGTGGATGAACTGAGCACCGGGCACCTTGATGATTGTCCTTATCCTGCGATGAGTCTGCCGGACATGGCGGGCAGGGCGGACCTGGCTGTGGTGATCGGCGGCGATGGCACGATGCTGAACATCGCGCGCACCTTTTCGCAGCATCATGTGCCGTTGATCGGGGTGAATCAGGGGAGGCTGGGGTTTCTCACCGATCTCACGCTGGAAAATATGCTGGATGTCATAGCCATGATGCTGGACGGCCAGTATGTCACCGAGCGACGCCTGTTGCTGTGGGCGCGCGTGATGCGCGATGAAACGGAAGTGTTCAGCGGACTGGCTTTTAACGAAGTGGTGGTGCATCGCAGTCAGATCAGCAGTATGGTCGAATTCGAGGTGCGCATCGACGGTGAATATCTCTACAATCAGCGCGCGGACGGGCTGATCGTCGCAACGCCGACCGGATCGACCGCTTATGCGATGTCGGCGGGCGGCCCGATTCTGCATCCGAGTCTGGATGTGCTGGAGTTGGTGCCGATCTGCCCGCATACGCTGAGTAACCGGCCGATTGTAGTGCATGCATCTTCGGTGCTGGAGATTTTGATGCACCGCACGGACGATATTCGGGTGCGTCTGGACAGTCATACCAGCTTCGATATGCAGTTGCATGATAAAATCATCGTGACCCGTCATCCGGATTACGCCTGTCTGCTGCATCCGGTGGGGCACAGCTATTATCATACGCTGCGCGAAAAACTGCTCTGGAATCAATCACTTTAACTACACACTCCCTGATGCTGAAATATTTAAGTGTGCGCGATTTTGTCATCGTATCCAAGATGGAGCTCGAATTCGGCAGTGGATTTACCGCGTTGACCGGTGAGACCGGCGCCGGGAAATCCATTCTGATCGACGCGCTGTTGCTGGCGCTGGGCGAGCGCGGCGATGCGAGCATGGTGCGCAATGGTTGTGAACGCGCCGAAATCACGGCAGAGTTCGATATAAGCTCGATGGCAAGTTTGCAGAACTGGCTGACGAGCCAGGAGCTGTCGGGCGATGAGGGCGTCTGTCTGATGCGGCGCCTGCTCGACGCGGGCGGTCGTTCGCGCGGTTTCATCAATGGCCGCAGTGCCACCTTGCAGCAGATGCGCGAGGCGGGCGAACAGTTGCTGAATATCCACGGTCAGCATGCGCATCAAACCCTGTTGCAAGCGGATGAGCAACGCATTTTGCTGGACGGCTATGGCAAGCTGCAGGAAAATGTTGCAGCGCTCGGGCTGCTTTATCGCGACTGGCAAACGCTGAAGAACCGGCGTATTGCATTGAGCGAAAACTCACAGGCGGCCGCCGCCGAGCGCGAGTTGCTGGCGTTTCAGCGCGGCGAGTTGGAGGCGTTGGCGTTCAATGCGGCGGAATGGGAGATATTGCAGGCGGACTACGAACGGCTGGCACATGCGGCAGGTTTGCTGGAAACCGCCGCGTTTGGCATTGAAATATTGTCTGAGGCCGATACCGCCTGTCTGACACAACTCAACGCGCTGATGGCGCGCCTGAAGGATGGCATGGCGCATGATCCCAGTTTGGCGGAGTCGCTGCACATGCTGGAATCCGCGCAGGCGGAGTTGCAGGAGGCGGTGTACAGTCTGCGTCATTACCAGCAGCGTCTGGATGCCGACCCGCAACTGCTGCTTGAAAAAGAACAACAAATACAAACTGTGATGGACATGGCGCGCAAGTATCGCGTGATGCCTGAGCAGTTGAATGAGGTGTTGCAGCGGGTTGTCGCGCGCCTGGCCGAGTTGGGCGGCGACATCGATCTTGACCAGTTGATGCAACAGGAAAAAGTGGCAAGGCAGCGTTATCTGGACAGCGCCGGGAAGTTGAGTCGCGCCCGCAAGCTGTCAGCAGAAAAATTATCGCAACAAATCACTGCCGCGATGCAGACGCTTGCGATGCAGGGCGGCAGTTTTGCGGCTGTATTGCTGCCGTTATCCGAAGGGAATGCTTATGGACTGGAGGCGGTCGAGTTTCAGGTATCCGCCAATCCGGGGATGCCTGTGCGCAGCATGGCAAAAGTCGCATCCGGCGGCGAACTCTCGCGCATCAGCCTGGCCATACAGGTTGCCACCAGCCAGATTGCCAGCGTGCCGACGCTGATTTTCGACGAGGTGGACAGCGGCATCGGCGGGCGCGTGGCGGAAATCGTGGGCCTGTTGCTCAAGCAACTGGGACGGGATTATCAGGTGTTGTGCGTCACCCATCTGCCGCAGGTGGCGGCCATGGCCGATAACCAGTGGCAGGTCAGCAAGGCAATACAGGAAGGTGTTACCTTGAGTCATATCGACGTGCTCAGCGGGGAGCAGCGTATCGAAGAAATTGCACGCATGCTGGGCGGAGTGGTGATTACCGAGACCACGCGCCGGCATGCGGCTGAGATGCTGGGCTTGTCCGCTTGAGGTATCATGCGGTTTGATGAGAAACTCGCGCAAGCGCTCGTTTGTCCGGCTCCGCCCCCCTCGCTACGCTCTCCCCTCCGGGAGATAACCAGCGACTTGGCTGCCGTCTTCTGGCAGCTTAGTCGAATGGCTAGTTGTTCCATCAGGATTGAGGTGAGGGAAAGCGCAGCGAGGGTGCCCGGGCATGGCGAGTTTGCGAGTTGATGCCCGCAGGGCATCATCCCTGCGAGAATCTTTGCATTATTGGGGGTGGCTACATGCCATGCCCGTTAGAACCTGGAAAATATAAGAGACTGGAAACCATGCGCTTTAAAATAATTCTGCTTTCCCTGTTGCTGGCTTCTTGCAGCAACTTTTCTGTACCGCTGCCTTCCGCCTACAAAATGGACATCAGGCAGGGCAATTATGTGACGCAGGAGATGCGCGACAAGCTTAAACTCGGCATGTCCCGCGCGCAGGTTAAATTTGTGATGGGCACACCGATGATCAGCGATGTGTTCCATGCCAACCGCTGGGATTATGTGTACCGTCTGGAACATGCCCGCAAGCTGGTTGAAGAACAGCGCCTGACGCTGTATTTTGACGGTGACACGCTGTCGCGCATCGACGACAGCGGTCTGCATTTGTCAGCGGCTGAAGCCAAATAAATAGTTGAGGGTCAGTCAATGAGCAAAATTAAAATCGCCATCGCCGGCAGCAGCGGTCGCATGGGCAGGATACTGCTGGAGAGCGTGGCGAATGCCGACGATCTGGTGCTGCATGCCGCGCTGGAACACGGCGGCAGCGCGTTGTTGGGACGGGACGCCGGAGAGTTTTTTGGGGCCGTCAGTGGCGTAAAAATCCGCACTGATGTGGAGGCGGCATTGCAGGGCGCGGATGTGCTGATCGATTTCACCCGCCCGGAGGGCACGCTCCTTCATCTGGAAGTCTGCCGCAAGCTGGGTGTGAACATGGTGATCGGCACCACGGGTTTCAACGCGCAGCAGAAGGCGCAACTGGGCGCGGCGGCGCAGGATGTCGGTATCGTGTTCGCGCCGAACATGAGCGTGGGCGTGAATCTGCTGTTCAAACTGCTGGAAACAGCCTCACGCGTGCTGGCGCAGGGTTACGACATCGAGATCATCGAGGCGCATCACCGGCATAAGGTGGATGCGCCGTCAGGCACCGCGCTGGGTCTGGGTGAAGTGGTGGCGCGCACGCTGGGGCGCGATCTGTCGGAGTGCGCCGTGTATGGCCGCGAAGGGGTGACGGGCGAGCGCGATCCGTCCACCATCGGTTTTGCCACCGTGCGTGGCGGCGACATCGTCGGCGATCACACCGTGTTGTTTGCCGGTATCGGCGAGCGCATCGAAATCACTCACAAAGCCAGCAGCCGAGCCACCTTCGCGCTGGGTGCGCTGCGCGCCGCCCGTTTTCTGAAAGCCAATCCGGCGGGGATGTATGACATGCAGGATGTGCTGGAGCTCAAATAGCTGTTCGGTTTTGATTTGACCAGTCATTCCGGTACTTGCTGGAATGACTGATGAACTTCTTCGTTATTGTGTGTCGCTCTTACCCCCCCCTCTTAAAGCAACGTTGATTTCCAGCCTTCGTCGGGAAGCTCAACGGCCTGTCTGGCCCGATCAATCGCCGGCGCATTCAAAAATAATTAAATAATGGAATAATCGGACGGGTACGCTCGTCTTTATTAATGTTGCTCCTGTGATCATTGGGCTTAAAACGGCCTTGCGGTTTTTTGCAATGATGATTGGAGCAGGGTTTTTTGAAATGGCATTTAATTTAGAAGGGGAGAGGCTTGATGAACAGGGAAGTAAATTTGGAACGTCGCAAGACGCTGAAGGCGGGTGGCGGCGTGGGGCTGCTTGCCCTGTTTGGCGGACTGGGCTTGCTCAAGCCGGGAATGGCGATGGCTGAGGTGGATAAGAAAGCCTTCGCGGCCAAAACCATGGATGAAGCGTTAAGCGCGATGGGTGTGATTCTTCCCGGGAGCAGCGATCTGGTGCAATTGACGGTGCCGGAGATCGCCGAAAACGGTGCGATTGTGCCGGTCGTGGTATCCAGCACACTGGCAAACGTGGAGCAGATTTCGATACTGGCCGATCAAAACCCCAATCCGCTGGCGGCTAACTTCACGTTCCCTCAGGGGACTGAAGGTATGGTCACGACCCGGATCAAAATGGCCAAAACATCTCATGTCATTGCGCTGGTCAAGGCGGATGGCAAATTTTACCGTGTCATGAAAGAAGTAAAAGTGACTGCCGGCGGCTGCGGCGGTTAAGGGCTTACGGATCACTAACTTGTTTTAAGGATAAGAAATAATGGGCAATCCTATGAAAATACGCGCCTCAGTGAAAGATGGCGTGACGGAAGTTAAAGTTTTGATGCAACACGTCATGGAAACCGGCTTGCGCAAGGAAGCGGACGGTACGGTGGTGCCGGCGTGGTATATCACGGATGTAAAGGCGCTGCATAAAGAAAAAGTCGTGTTGCTGGCACAGTTCGGACAATCGGTATCGAAAAATCCATATCTGTCGTTTCGTTTCAAGGGCGGGGCTGTGGGCGATAAGATCACCATCAGCTGGGTGGATAACACGGGCGATACGCGCACCGACGAGACAGCAATCGCAGAATGAGAAGCATGACGGTTTGCGTGATTTACGGGCTTTTTGGGGATTCTGGCAGAAGCGCAAATCAAGGAACTGCCCGCATTGCTGCGGGACAGGGAATCTCCTGTCAATAAAAATGCGAGCTGTAACGGATCCGAGGAGGCGCACCTGGATGCCGTTGTCTCGAATAAATCCGGCCCTTGAGAAATGCGTTTCCAGACTATCTTGACTATATTATGCTAAGGATGTTTTCATGGATATGAATCGCCGTGAGTTTCTGCAGTTGCTGGCCATGGCTTCGGCCGGCGGTTTTCTGTTGAATAACAGTGAAAGTTATGCTGCGAGCGATGCGCAGCGCATGTACCAACTGCCGCAACATGGCAATGTCAGTCTGCTGCATATTACGGACTGTCATGCGCAATTGAATCCGATGTATTTTCGTGAACCGGAAATCAATCTTGGGGTGGGCGCCATGACAGGCAAGCCGCCCCATCTGGTAGGCAACGCCCTGCTCAAGTATTACGGCATCAGGCCGGGCACGCCTGAAGCGTATGCTTACAGCTGCCTGAACTTTACCGAGGCTGCGCGTAACTATGGCAAAGTGGGCGGTTTCGCACATCTGGCCACGCTGGTTAAGCAGGTGCGCGCCCAGCGACCCGGCGCACTGCTGCTGGACGGCGGAGATACCTGGCAGGGTACCGGGCAGGCGATGTGGAGCAAGGGTCAGGACATGGTCGATGCTACGCTGGAGTTGGGCGTGGATGTCATGACCATGCACTGGGAATGCACTTATGGCGCACCGCGTATCAAGGAAATCGAAGAGGGCGCGTTCAAGGGAAAGATAGATATGGTCGCGCAGAACGTCAAGACGACCGACTTCGGCGATCAGGTATTCAAGCCTTACGTGATCAGGGAAATCAATGGCGTTCCGGTGGCTGTCATCGGTCAGGCCTTTCCCTACAGCACCATCGCAAATCCGGGCTACTTTGTACCCGACTGGTCCTACGGAATACAGGAAGAGAATCTGCAACGCACGATAGACGAGGCGCGCAAAAAAGGCGCACAGGTCGTGGTGCTGCTGTCGCATAACGGCATGGATGTGGATCTCAAGCTGGCATCGAGGGTCAGCGGTCTGGATGCGATTCTGGGTGGACATACGCATGATGGCATTCCGCTACCCATCCCTGTCAAAAACAATGGCGGAACGACGCTGGTGACGAATGCCGGATCCAACGGCAAGTTCCTCGGTGTGCTGGATTTCGAGGTGAAAGCGGGTAGGGTGGTGGGCTTCCGTTACAAATTGCTGCCGGTATTCGCCAATTTGCTGGCGGCGGATAAAAACATGACTGCGCTGATGCAGAAGCACCGTGCGCCTTATGATAGTCAGCTTTCCGAAAAGCTGGCGACCACCGAAGGTTTGCTCTATCGCCGGGGCAACTTCAACGGCAGCTTCGATCAGGTGATACTGGATGCCTTGATGAAGGAAAAGGATGCGGAAATTGCCTTTTCTCCCGGTTTCAGGTGGGGTACTTCATTGCTGCCCGGGTCTATCATTACCATGGATGACCTGCTCAATCAGACGGCCATCACCTATCCGACTACGACCCTGACCAATATGACGGGCGAGCAGATCAAGGCGGTGCTGGAAGATGTATGCGACAACCTGTTCAACCCCGATCCTTATTACCAGCAGGGCGGCGATATGGTGCGGGTGGGCGGGCTTGAATATACCTGCGAGCCGGGCGCTGCAATGGGAAAACGCATACAGGACATGACGCTGAACGGCAAGCCGATTGATCCGGGCAAAGTATACAAGGTGGCCGGCTGGGCGCCCGTCTCTGAAGCGGCGCGCGATAAAGGCGGCGAGCCGATATGGGATCTGGTTGCACGACATATGCGCAGCGAAAAGGTCATCAAAACGAGTATGCCCAACATGCCCAGGCTCAAGGGTGTGGCAGGCAACCCCGGTATGGTTTGAAAATAACTGAAAGGATTAAGCATGAACTTATTACGTCTCATTTTTGCAGTGCTGCTGGCCCTGGCTTTGCAACCCGCGCTCGCCGATACGCCTGACCAGGGCATCGCTTATACGGATGTCAAGTTGCAAATCGCGCGCATACAGATACAGGACAGCGTCAGCTTCGACGACGCGGTGGAATCGCTCAAACTGCGCGCCAATCAGCACAATCTCAAATTCGTCGGCGTCAGCCAGATTTACAAGGAAATCGCGGCGCTGACCGGCAAGCCGGCGAAGCGTATGGAAATATTCAGCTTCTGCGACGGACTGACTGCCAACAAGATGCTGCAGGCCGATCCGCAGATGATCGCCTTCATGCCTTGCCGCATCGCCATCCTGGAAGATGCGCAGGGAAAGCGCTGGGTGATCTCCATGATGATGGATCTCAAATTGATTGCGGCCATGCCGGAAGATTCGCGCAAGAGCGCCGAAGGCGTGATGGCATCGATGAAGGATATGATGGTGGCGGCTAGCAAGGGCGATCTCTGAACGGCATCTGCGGAATCTTTCTGATTTCCTGTTCTATCCGCTCTGGCGACGCGTAGCCGATAATTATCGGCGGGCGGTGTATAATCCGCGTGCGCGGTTTGCAGCGCCCATTTTTTAACATTAGATGATCAAAAAATTTCTTAAACGCGTCTTTCGCCGGTCGGCAAAAGCTAAAACAGTCGGCAACGCACAGGTGATCCCGTATGCCTTGCACGGCGTTCCTCGCGAGAAAATCAGCTACGGCGCAAAACGCGTGACGGATGGCTTGCAGGCGGCAGGCTTCCAGGCTTATGTGGTGGGCGGCGCGGTGCGCGATCTGCTGCTGAATAAAACCCCCAAGGATTTCGATGTGGCAACGGATGCCACGCCGGAGGAAGTCAAGCGCGTGTTCAGGCGTTCCCGCATCATCGGGCGACGCTTTCGCCTGGTGCATGTGATGTTTGGCGAAGAACTGGTCGAAGTTTCCACCTTCCGTCGCATGATAGAAACAGAAGACGCGCAGACCGATGAGCATGGCCGTTTGTTGCGCGACAACGAATTCGGCGATCAGGAACAGGATGCGGCGCGCCGCGATTTCACTGCCAACGCCCTGTTCTATGATCCCGCCACTCAGGAAATCTTCGACTACCACCGTGGCTACGCGGATACCCGGGATGGTGTGCTGCGCATCATCGGTGACCCGCTGGTGCGTTATCGGGAAGATCCGGTGCGCATGTTGCGCGCGGTACGCCTGTCGGCCAAGCTGGGCATCGATCTGGACCCTGCCACGGCAGCCCCGATTGCCCAGATGAAATCGTTGCTGGACAACGTGCCTCAGGCGCGATTGCTGGACGAGGTGTTGAAGATGCTGTTGTCCGGTCATTCGGTCGAGTGCATACAACAGTTGCACAAGATGAATCTGCATCAGGGTTTGCTGCCGCTGCTGGATGTGATCATGGAACAGCCCAGGGCTGAAAAATTCGTGATGCTGGCGTTGCGCAACACCGACGAACGTCTCAGTCAGGAGAAGTCGGTGTCCCCCGCCTTCCTGTTTGCCGCCCTGCTCTGGCATGAAGTGCTGGCAGCCTGGAACCTGTTGGTGGCGCAGGGCGAGCGCCCGGTAGGCGCGATGTATACGGCGATGGACGAGGTGCTGGCCCGCCAGAAAACAAAGCTGGCTATTCCGCACCGTCATGATGCGATCATGAAGGAGATCTGGTTGCTGCAACAACGCTTTGAACAGCGTTCCGGCCAGCGTCCGTATCGTCTGCTTGAGCAGCCGCGTTTCAGAGCTGCATTTGATTTCCTGTTGTTGCGTTGTGCCAGCAACGAAGTGGATAACGAAGTCGGGCTGTGGTGGGATGAGTTTCAGGATGCCACGGATGCGCGGCGTCATGAAATGCTGCAACCGGAAGGCGCTGCCACGGCCAAGAAGCGTCGGCGCAAACCACGCAAAAAACCGGATTCCGCAACGGTAGGCCATATTGGCCAGGCAGCCGAGTGACGCAACACCTCTGTTTTATCGGGTTGGGCAGCAATCTGGGCGAGTCGTGCGATCAGTTGCGGCAGGCCTTGTGTGAACTGGATCGGTTGCCGGGCACACGCCTGCTGGCGCAATCTGCATTCTATCGCAGCGCGCCGGTGGGTTATCTGGATCAGCCGGATTTCGTCAATGCGGCGGCAAAAATCTCGACGAGTTTAACTCCGCTGCAACTGCTTGCCGCATTGTTGAACGTTGAGCGTAACCATGGTCGCCAGCGCACTTTTCCCAATGCGCCGCGTACGCTGGATCTGGATGTGTTGCTGTATGGAGACTTGCGGATAGATGAGCCTGCGCTGACGGTTCCGCATCCCCAGATGCACCTGCGTGCATTCGTGCTGCAACCGTTGCTGGAGATCGCGCCGGATTGTTTTATTCCTGCGATCGGTTCGGCGTATCAGGCACTGCTGAGCTGTCGGAATCAGGTTCTGGAAAAACTGACAGACTAAATAGTTAGTTGATAGTTGATAGTTGACGAGTATTATTGGCTATCCATTATCCATTATCCATTATCCATTATTTGCACATGCGCTCAACTTTAACCACACTGAATAATTTATACGAACGCGGCGAGAAGCTCGCCATGCTGACCTGTTACGACGCCAGTTTTGCGGCCTTGCTGGAGACGCAGGGTGTAGATGTATTGCTGGTGGGAGACTCTCTGGGCATGGTGTTGCAGGGGTTTGACAGCACGCTGCCGGTTACCCTTGACGACATGGCATATCATACCGCCTGTGTGGCGCGTGGTGCCAAGCTTGCGTTTATTCTCGCCGACATGCCGTTCGGCACTTTCCAGGTCAGCCCGCAACAGACTTTCGCCAACGCTGCGCGTTTGATGGTGGCCGGTGCGCAGATGGTCAAGATCGAAGGCGGGGCGGAGATGGCGGATACCGTGCATTTTCTCAGCACGCGCGGCATCCCGGTGTGCGCCCACATCGGCCTGACGCCGCAGTCGGTACATCAGCTGGGCGGCTACAGGGTGCAGGGCAGAAGCACAGTCGACGCGCAGCGGCTGGTCGCGGATGCGCAGGCGTTACAGCAGGCAGGAGCGGCAATGCTTTTGCTGGAGGCTGTGCCGGCAGCGCTTGCCAGTGAAATCACCGCCATCGTTTCCATACCCACCATAGGTATAGGCGCGGGTGCGGCTTGTTCGGGTCAGGTGCTGGTATTGCACGATATGCTGGACATCTACCCAGGTAAAAAAGCGCGCTTCGTGAAAAACTACATGCAGGGCGCAACTTCCATCGCCGAAGCAGTGAGCCTGTATGTCGACGAGGTCAAGCGTGGCAGTTTTCCGGGCGCAGAACACAGTTTTTAAGGCGTTTAATCTGGATTGTCGGCATGTAAAAAGGCTGTCTGTCGCCTTTCGGAGATGCGACACGAAGAGGGTTTTTCCGGCAATCAATTTGCTGAAGCCGGCCAGAAAAATTCTTGAAGGTATATCCCGGCGAAGGCGAACAACCCACAAGCCGGTCGAGGGCTCATGGGTATTGCCGGTTTTCAGCAGCTTAGTTCATCGGATCGACTGCATAATTCTTCCTGGATTGCAGATAGGCCACTTCGGCAAATCCGGAAGGAACAATGTCCGCATCCGTTACGTGATAGAGACTGTGAAAATCCACGCCTTGTTCAAGCAGTGAGTTGTTGCACACTTCAAAGTGCACCCCTTTGCTTTCAAGCATATCCAGTTGCTTCTGGACCTTTTCGTCCGGATTTTTTAGCAAAGACAAACCCTTGGCATACAGTACAACCGTCACTTCGAACTTGCCTTTCCATTCGTCGACCGCCTTAAGACCATTGGCGATGTTGCGCAGCTTCATGCCCTGAACGCCCTTGTCATCCGTGGTCAATGGAACAACCACTTTCAAAACACCGAAAGATTCATGTTTGATGTCTGGCTTCACATAATTGCTCCTGGCTTCCGCCGCTGCGGGAGCCGCGTCTTCTGCGAAGACCGGGATGGCAAAACCCAATGATGAAACGATTACCGTCAATACCATTCTTTTACAAATTTGCATAGTGATCTCCTGGTTATAAAAGTGTTGCGGGTTAAAAGGATGCCGAAAACTCGTTTCGGCACATATGCTTATTTATTCATCCAGATTGCTTTTCACAGCCTTGAATCCATATTGCTTGAAAATGGCAAGTCCTGCGGGCGAATTCAAAAAGTCTATCCATTTTTTCGCTGCAACCGGATTGGGCGCACCCTTTACCACTGCAGCAGCATAGATGCCGGTCGCATTGTATTCATCAGGAATCGTCACGTGAGTGAGCGGGTTGCCGATTTTCTCCTCGAATATCGCCTCGGATTGCCAGGTGATTCCGGCATCTGCCTTCCCCTGCATCAGGAAAAGCGGTGATTGACGGTGATGGATATGGGTGAGCAGGGTTTCGCCGTTTTTGACCTTGGTTTCGTACACGGCTTTCACGAGTTCAGGGCCGCCCGCCTTGGCCAGACTGCTCTTGATCTGACGCCCGACCCCTTCAAATTCAGGATTTGGCATCACCAGACGCACGCCCGGCTTGCCGAGATCGGTCAGCCCGGTAATGTGAGCAGGATTGCCCTTGGGAACCATGATGGTCAGTGTGTTGGTCGCGTAGCGTACGCTGGGCGCCACTGCATAGCCGTCCTTGATCATGCCTTCGACTTTTTTGGCTCCTGCGGCATACACGTCAGCATGCACAGTCCAGGTCATGTTGCCTACCGTGATGGTGCCGCCCATTTGAATTTGCCTGACCAGCAGTCCCGGCGGGATCGTTTCATAGTAAATTTTGCCCTTCAATTCAGGGTGCTGTTTTTCAAATTCGGCAACCAATGGCGCCATGACAAAGAAATAATTGCCGCCTACGAAAACCGACAAGCCGGGATTAATCGGATTGCCGTGGAAATCCGGCAGGTTGTCAACTTCAGGGACGGTAAATTCAAGTCCCCTGGACTCGACCGGATTGTTTGCACCATGACTCCAGGGCGGGTAAACGCCCAGATCCGGTTCAGCGGCCAGCGCGCGCGTGAAGCCCGCCGTCGCCATGAGACCCGCCGCCAATACGGAAAGCGCTGCGTATCTGCGTGTATCTTTGAGCATTGAACGGAATAACATCATTAATAATCTCCTTATAGTAGTCTGGTTGGTCGTCTTTATTTAGCAGCTCACCGTATTTCCGGTTAAAGTCAGTCCGTGAGCGAATTTAATAGCGGGCATCATCCGGTTTTCCGCCATTGGGCCAGTCTTTGACTTTATCTGGAAAGTCGGGGCGCGGCATATGGGTGAAATATTGCGCAACGTCAACTGACTGCTGATCGGTCAAACCGCCTTGTCCCAGCGGGAAAGTCAGGCCGTTCGATATCGGCATGTTGCTCTTGACAAAGGCGGCGGCGGTATAGGTTTTTGCAATCCCGGCGCCGATATTGAAAGACTGATCGCCCCACAGCGGCGGGAACACAAAGCTGCCGTCCGCACGCTTGATGCCTTCGCCGTTATCGCCATGACAGACCGCACACTGATCCTTGTAAACCTGTTTGCCATTTTCCACGTTGGGAACAATGGTGTGGCTGATTTTGCCCAGTCCACGACCGGGAATCGGCTGGCCTGGTTTGACATCGCTCTTCATGTTGTCCATATAGGCGATCATGGCCAGCATTTCCCTGGAATCCTTGGCCAGCGGCTTGCCGTTCATGGAGCGTAGCATGCAGCCGTTTACCCTTTGTTTGAAATCAATCACCTTGCCGGCGCGCGGCGCATAGGAGGGGAACAGAGCCGAAATGCCGACATAGGGCGAGGCACGAGCCACCGTACCGCCGACCAGATGACAGCTGTTGCAGTTCAATACGTCGCCTACTTGACCGGGCAACAACGCCTTCGTTTGCGCCATCAATCTCATGCCGTAAATCAGCTGGTCGGCATTCGGGCTGTCCAGCATGGAAGCGAAGCGCGGTGCTGTAAATTTGCCAGGCTCGACTGGCTTAAGCTCAATAGTATTGCGCACCTTTTTAATCTCGTCGGCAGTTACCAAGCTTCCCTGATTTCCCCATTTGGTGCGCACAAAGCTGATGATTTCAGCCAGTTCCTTGTCTGTCAGACTGCTGTAGTTGGGCATGCCGAACGCGCGTTTGGCAAGCTTGGTTTCAGGCGACATCCAGCCGCTCAACACCACATGGATCACCGAGGTGGGGTCCTTGGACTGCACCGAAGAGTTATTGGCCAGCGGCGGGAAGAGCTTATCCATGCCGCGTCCATCCAGCTGGTGGCAGGTAGAACAGAATTGCACATAGCCCAAACCGCCGCGCGTCTTGTAAAGATCATCGGTCTGTGCCAGTTTGGCTGTTTTTGGCTTGATGGCGGCCGATTCCGCGTCGGGAGGGAGTGAACTCATAAACTCACCAACGGCAGCCAGATCCCCATCGCTGAAATTCTGGGTGCTGAAATGCACCACTTCGGTCATGGTGCCATATGCTGTTGCGTGACTGTTGTAACCGGCTTTCAGGAATTTAGCTGTTTCGGTTGCTGTCCATTGATTATGCAGATTGACGGCATGCCAGGCTTCAACAGTTGAACCTGTCAGGAAGTATTGACCATCCTTGCCGTCCTGGCTCATGGTTTTTTCCTGGAAGCCTATGCCGCGTGGCGTATGGCAGGAACCGCAATGTCCCAGTCCCTGAACGATGTAAGCGCCGCGATTCCATTGAGCCGATTTGAGTGGATCGGCCTTGAAGGGTGCATCGTCAAGAAACACCATGTTCCAGAGTTTCAGCCCGAAACGCATGCTGAAAGGCCACATCATATTATTTTCCCTGTTTGGCTGGTTTACAGGCTCGACACCGTGCATCATATAGGCGTAAAGCGCATGCATGTCGCCTGACGAGGTCTTGGCAAAAGAAGGATAAGGCATCGCGGGGTAGAGATTATGTCCATCGGCAGCAATGCCCTTGCGCATGGCGCGATCGAATTGCGCGAAGCTGTAGCCGCCGATACCATGCTTGGCGTCGGGCGTGATATTGGTTGAATAAACAATGCCGAACGGTGTTTTCAATGCCAGTCCGCCCGCCATGATCTTGCCGCCGCGCGCTGTATGGCAGGCAACGCAATCGCCCAGATGGGCCAGGTATTCCCCGAGTTTGATCTGCTCATCCGGTTGTTGGACACCGGCAAATGCCGGATTTAACAAAATGACAGACAGAAAGATAACCACCAGAAGCCTGAACCCACATGCCATTATGTTTCTCCATTGTCAAAAATGTATTGCAGAATATGCAGTCTTTTACTCAACCATAGAGTAATAATATAATAATAACCTAAAAAGAAAAAACATTTTATAAACCCATGCTGGTCCGTTTACTATACTGGGAAGCCATCCCTGACAGTCTGCCGAAAATATTTAAGAGCCCTTAGGTTGTGAATTCAGGAGGGATATTTGAACGAGTTTGTCAGAGTTGTCACGGTGAAGGATTGAGTGTTTATGCATGAATTGGGAAGATCAGAATGCAGCTAATAACGCGTGTTTCCGAACTGCGCGGTCGATTGGGCGATGAACGCAGCATCGTTTTTGTGCCGACCATGGGCAATTTGCATGAAGGGCATCTTCAATTGATGCGCGAGGGGCGCGAATACGGCGACTGTGTGGTGGCGAGCATCTTCGTCAATCCCTTGCAGTTCGGGCCTGGCGAGGATTTTGAGCAATATCCGCGCACGCTGGACGCCGACTGCGCGAAGCTGCAAGGGCTGGCGGACGTGGTGTTTGCACCCGCCGTCAGCGAGATGTATCCGGTACAACAAACAATCTTTGTCGAGTTGCCGCCGATCGCCTCGGATCTCTGTGGCGCTGCGCGTCCCGGTCATTTTCGCGGCATGGCCACTGTGGTGCTGAAACTGCTGAATATTGTGCAGCCGCAAGTAGCCCTGTTCGGCAAGAAGGATTATCAGCAGCTTCACCTGATCCGTCAGTTGGTCTTGCAGTTGAATTTGCCGGTTAAAATTATCGGCGGTGAAACGGTCAGGGCGCATGATGGTCTGGCGCTCAGTTCGCGCAATCAGTATCTGAGCGGCGCCGAACGCGCCGAGGCAGGCTTTTTGTATCAAACCCTGCAAGTCATGAAACAGAGCCTGTTGCAGGGTGCGCGTGATTTCGAGCGGTTGCAGCAACAGGCCGGCTCTGCACTGGCCGACCGGGGGTGGCTGGTGGACTATGTGGCAATACGCAATCAGTCCGATTTGCAGCCGACCGGCAGTCAGCAATGGGTGATCCTGGCGGCGGCAAGGCTGGGCAAGACCCGTTTGCTGGATAATGTCGAGGTTGATTGCGTGATTCAGTGAGGCAAAAAAAATGGCTTGCGAGGGGGATCGCAAGCCTAGGGGGAGAGAACGAATCTATATCAGAGTTTAATAATACTCTGATTTATTGACTTGTCAATAATTAATATATTGACGAATTGCCTCAAGTTAAAAGATACCGAACATAGTCGCAAGAATGTATCGTTGCCTCAAGATAAAGGTTACCGAAACAACCAAGGTAACCTGTCATGGAAACGCAAGAACGACGCGCCTATCTGGAG
>JAJYYO010000016.1 GCA_021800795.1 Pseudomonadota bacterium | reverse complement strand
AGGAACAGCGAAATGTGATCATCAATACCGTCAGAGGCGCGATCCCTGACGCGAAAATATTCCTGTTCGGGTCGCGTGCGGATGATTCAAAGCGGGGCGGTGATATTGACCTTTATGTTGAGACCGAGTCTCAGGTGAACAGAATGTCGGTAGCGAGACTGCGCGGGGATATCGAGGATGCGCTTGAGATCAAGGTTGACGTTGTAGTGAACGATCATCATAAAACTGAACCTATCTACAACATCGCTAAAAAAACAGGAGTTGTGTTGATATGAGCAATATGAGGATTATTCAAAAGAAGATTGAAACTTGTATTCGACTCAGGGAGTATCTGATTTTTTCCAGAGAAAAAGCAATAAAACTCGGAATTATCGGGAAGAACGGCAAGGGTATGTCGCTTGAAGAAGGCGATGTGCTCGCCGCATTCAGGATGCGTTTTTCCGAATATCAGGAGCAGTTGGGAAAGCTGCTTGCATCCATTGCACGCGAAGAAGACGTTGAAATTAAAGGCGGTTCATCTCTTGCCGCCTTTGCAGAAAAATTTGGATTTGTGCAATCGGAAGAGGAATGGAAGCGTGCAAGGGATGTCCGCAATAATATCAATCATGATTACGAATTCCAGGACGAATTTGTAGCTGAATTGACCGTGGCAATGAGCAATGAAACCGATACGCTGTTAAAGATATTTAATAATGCTTTATTATTTTGTGAAGAAACATATGGAATCAAACCGTAATGCATCTGCATCGGGATGCTGATTCCAGATGAAAAATTCGATAGCAAAAATCGTTGAAGTTGCCGCCGCAGTGCTCCAGCGACCCGATGGCACTTTCCTGCTGGCGCAGCGCCCATCCGATAAGATGTGGGCGGGTTACTGGGAATTTCCGGGCGGCAAGGTGGAGGCAGGCGAGACGGCGCGCGACGCCTTGGTTCGCGAGTTGAAAGAAGAGCTGGGGATAGAGGTTGTGACCGCCTATCCCTGGATCACCCGCGTTTTCGCCTATCCGCATGCGACGGTGCGGCTGAGTTTCTTTAGGGTCGCCGGGTGGCGCGGCGTGATGCACCCGCATGAAGGGCAACAGTTTTCCTGGCAGCGTGCGACAGAGGTTTTCGTCAGACCTCTGCTGCCAGCCAATGCGCCTGTCATACGCGCGCTTGAATTGCCCTCATTGTATGCCATCAGCAATGTGGCCGAGTTGGGTGTGGAGGCGTTTTTGACCAGATTGCAAGACCGGCTGGATGCCGGGTTGCGGCTGATTCAGTTGCGTGAAAAGGAACTCAGTCGTGAAGAGATGCGCATACTGGCGCAGAATGTGGTTGCCATGGCGCACGATCACGGTGCAAAGGTGCTGCTCAACGGCGATGTGACGCTGGCACAGGAGGTCGGTGCGGACGGGGTGCAGCTGACCTCAAGCCAGCTTGCCGGATGCGCTGAGCGGCCCGATGTGGATTTGTGTGCGGCGTCATGTCATTCTGCCCGGGAGTTGCGCCGGGCGCAGGAGCTGGGTTGCGATTTTGCAGTATTGGGTCCGGTGCTGCCAACCAGAAGTCATCCGGGCGCCGCTCACCTGGGATGGGAGAGTTTCGCAAGTCTGGCGGCAGATACATCCATTCCGGTGTATGCGCTGGGAGGGCTTGCCACTGACGACATGATCACCTCCTGGCAGCATGGCGCGCACGGGATTGCGCTGCTGCGTCAGGCCTGGTAAGGGGGCTGGGTAAATTCCTGCTCGTCTTCCGGCAGGGCTACACGGAACTCCTCGTCAGCCCACTTGCCCAGATCGATCATCTTGCAGCGCTCGCAGCAAAACGGACGAAAAGGATTGTTGGTATCACAGATGGATTCCTTGCCGCAGCGAGGGCAGGGGACGACAGGCGCTTTGTTCATGATGTCAGTGTGCAAAAAGTCAGATCGAACGGTACATCCTGCTCAAACAATGAGGATTTGGCTTCATAGTTGGCAATGATGAAACGAATATTGATCGCATACTTGTTTGCGCCGAGTTCGGGTATGCAGGCCAGATCAGAACGCAAGCTGACGCGCAACAATAGTGCGGCCCGGCCGCCCTGCATTTGCTGGAATGAGCCGCGATGCGCGGTGAAGCTGAGTTTCCGGCCGTTCTCGCGCAGGAGATTTAAAAGAATATTGATCGAGTCGCTGATCGGCAGCAGGGGGGATAGCCAGTCTTTCAGGTTGCCGCGACGCACGCTGGTGGGTTGTTTCTGCCAGTAATGATAGGAGGGCAAATCGAACTGGCAGGTGCCGCCCGGCATGCCTGCACGCTGCTTGATCGCCATCAGCCACTCGTTCTCGCGCAGTATCATGCCCACCTTGCCGGTCATGGAAAGCAGGCTGGCTGCGGCTTGTTCAATCACGTTCAGGATGCTGTCCAGCGCCTGTTCGGATATGGCCGGGTTGTTGTGCAGGCTGGCGAGCGCGCGCTTCTGGCGTTCAAGTTCCTGTAATAATTCTGATTTAAGATCGGGTCGGCTGGCGACCTCGTGAATTTCAAAGAGCGTCGTGAGAGCCACATGGTGTTCCACGCTGAGTTCGCCGGCCAGAAAATAATTCATGCGTGCGAACAAGTCCTCCAGGCGCAACCAGGTGCGTACTTTTTCATTAAGCGGGAATTCGTAGCTGATCACGTCATTATTGCCTGATATGCGATTGAAAGATATGCCAAAGCCGGAAGATATATTGAATATCAGTCTGCCGTCAAATGGTAGTTGTGATGTTCAGGTAATACTGGTGCAGCGCGAGCACCTGATGCTCCAGCGCATCGCAGGTTCCGTCATTCTGGATGATGTCATCCGAGCGCGCAATGCGTTCCGCCTGAGGCAGTTGTTGCGCGATAATCGCCCGGATTTCGGGCTCGCTGAGTCCGCTGCGCTGCATGACACGCGAAATCTGCTGCTGAATGCTGCAACTGACCAGCAGCACGCGCTGAATCAGATGCAGGAAAGCCGGATTTTCGAGCAGCAGGGGCGCAACCAGTATGAGATAGGATGCATCGCTTCGTTCCGCCAGCTGTAATTCGCAATGTGACAGTATCAACGGATGCAAAATGCTTTCCAGTTTGCGCCTGGCAGCCGCATCGCTAAAAATTGTGTGACGCATCAGGGTGCGATCCAGCGCGCCCGCGGGCGTCAAGTAAGCTGCGCCAAAGGCGGCGCGGATGGCGGGAATGGCCTCGCCGCCTGCCTGTGTCAGTTGATGAGCTATCGCGTCCGTGTCGATGATGCCGGCCCCAAGCCTGGCAAACAGTTGCGCGACCGTGCTTTTGCCGCAACCTATTCCGCCTGTCAGGCCAACGCACAGTATTTTGTGAGTTGAGTCTGTCATGAGGAGGGAAGAAGCGTGTTCATTGCGCCAGCAATTGCAGATAGCTTTGCGTCAGCGTTTGTCCCCAGAACAGCGCGATCAGACCGCCGCCCGCCAGATAGGGGCCGAACGGGATGGGAATGTCGCGACCGCGTTTGACCGCAACGATCAGGATGATGCCGATGACTGCGCCGACCAGGGATGACAGGATGATAATCAGCGGCAGCATTTGCCATCCCAGCCAGGCGCCCAGGGCTGCCAGCAGTTTGAAATCGCCGTAACCCATGCCTTCCTTGCCGGTGGCAAGCTTGAACAGCCAATAGACCGCCCACAGTGCGAGATAGCCGAAAATTGCGCCCAGTAACGCGTCGTGCAGCGTGGTAAATGCGCCGTAAAGATTGAATATCAGTCCTGCCCAGATCAGCGGCAAGGTGATGTCGTCCGGCAGCAACTGGGTGTCGAAGTCTATTGCCGTGAGCGCCAGCAAAGCCCAGATCAGCAGCAGGGCGCCTGCGGCGGCCAGTCCGAAACCGAAATGCCAGGCCGCAAATCCGCACAATATTCCGCTGACGGCTTCGATGATCGGGTAGCGCGGTGAAATGGCGACATTACAGCCGCGGCACTTGCCTCGCAGCAGCAGGTAACTGATGACCGGGATATTTTCCAGCGCGCTGATGGCGTGATGGCAATGCGGGCAGGCGGAACGGGGAGTCAGCAGATTGTATGGTGCGCTTTTGGCATTCTCTTCGCCGCGCAGGTCGGCGCACTGCTGTTGCCAGCTCAGCTCCAGCATTTTCGGCAGGCGGTGGATCACGACATTCAAAAAACTGCCGACCAGCAGGCCTAAAACAGTGCACAGGGCGGTAAAGAGGGGTAGAGACGATTCGAGAAGTTGGGCTAATTCAGACATGTCGTGAACAAGGATTGAGGAATGTGGATTGAGGAATCAGGAGCGAGCGTGAGGATTGAGAAAAACCGGTACGCCGTTTTTGACTTTTACTCATTCCGCTATCCTCATTCCTCAATCCTGCTTTAAACCACCTGCCCCATCTTGAAGATGGGCAGATACATTGCGATCACCATGCCGCCGATCAATGTGCCGAGCACCACCATGATGATAGGCTCCATCAGGCTGGAGAGGGCTTCGACGGCATCATCCACTTCGGCCTCGTAAAAGTCGGCAACCTTGGAGAGCATGGCATCCAGAGACCCGGCTTCTTCCCCGATGGATACCATTTGTATCACCATGCTGGGAAAGACATCGGTGGCTTGCATCGCGGAAGTCAGGCTGTTGCCGGTGCTGACTTCGCGCTGGATGCTCTTGGTGGCGTCAAAATAGACGATATTGCCGGCAGCGCCGGCAACCGAGTTGAAGGCTTCCACCAGCGGTACGCCAGCCGCAAACATGGTGGCAAGCGTGCGGCTCCAGCGCGCGATGGTGGCCTTGCGTATCAGTTCTCCAAACACGGGTATTCTGAGCAGCAGTCTGTCCATGAAATATTGCATGGGTCTGCTGCGTTTCCAGAAATAGAAGAATGCATAAAGCCCGCCGCCTATGCCGCCAAAAATAAGAATCCAGTAGTGAACGAAGAAATCGGAAATAGCCATGATGAACAGCGTCGGTGCAGGCAGGTCGGCGCCAAAGCTGGAGAACAGTTCCTTGAACGCCGGTATGACGAAAATCATGATTATGGCGGTGATGATAAACGCCACGACGATAATGGAAATCGGGTAGAACAGGGCGGATTTTATTTTTCCCTTGATAGCCAATATTTTTTCCTGATACGTGGCCAGCCTGTCCAGCAGGCTGTCCAGAATCCCCGCAGATTCACCTGCGCCTATCAGGTTGCAGTACAGGTCATCGAAATACAGAGGATGCTTCTTGAAAGCCTGTTGCAGGCTGCTGCCGGTTTCAATGTCGGTCTTGATGGCAAACAGCAGTTTGGATACGGAAGGGTTGCTATGTCCTTTTCCCACGATATCGAATGCCTGAAGCAGCGGCACGCCGGCGCGCAGCATGGTGGCCAACTGACGGGTAAACAGTGCGATGTCTTTCGGGGTGATGGCTTTGGAGCTGTTGCGCGCACGTTTGATTTTGGAGACGTTGATGCCCTGGCGACGTAACTGGGCGGACAAACTGGCTTCACCGACAGCACGCGATTCACCTCTGACAAATTTGCCGCTTTTGTCCTTGCCTTCCCAGGTGTAGGTGTATTCTTTCGCTTTGGTGGGTGCGACAGCCATAAAGTATCCTCAAAGTTGCTGTTGGTCGGCATCATGCCGAGCTTTCAGTCTCTTGTAAAGCCAGACAAATAACAAGGGACAATGGAAAATTATCAATTGTCAATTATCAATTATCAATTTTGTTCACTGTTTTTTTACTGTCTGTCGCGGAAAAAGACGCGCCACCTTGACGATGCGATCCTGTGTCTGAATGATTTCTATGGGATAACCGGCGATTTTCAGGCTGGTGCCGGTTTCCGGAATATCTTCCAGGTGATCGAGTATCAGCCCGTTAAGCGTTTTGGCGCTGTCCAGCGGCAGATGCAGCCCCAGCTTGCGGTTCAGTTCGCGCAGGCTGCTGCTGCCTTCGAGCAGTATGCTGCCATCGGTCTGGCGCAGAAATTTGCCGGTTTGCGAAGGAGACTGGGTGGTGAACTCGCCGACAATTTCTTCCAGGATATTTTCCAGCGTGACCAGCCCCAGCAGCTCACCATATTCGTCCACCACCAGCCCAAGACGCGCATGGCGCTCCTGAAACTGTTGCAGTTGCTGGAGCAGCGGCGTTTCGGAAGGAATGAAGTACGGTTCGTAGAGCACCTCGCGCAGTTGCGTTACATCCAACGAGGACTCATGAAACAGGGCAGGAATGCGTTTGATATGCAGTATGCCGATGATGTTGTCGGGGGTGTCTTCATAGACCGGCAGCAGCGTGTGATGGCAGGTGACGATCTGCTGGCGCAGGACGTCCTGATCTTCATGGATGTTGAGCGCTTCAATCTGATTGCGCGGGATCATCACGTAATTGACCGTGATGCGCTCCAGATCGACCAGATTCAACAGCATTTTCTGATGCTGGCGGGGCAGAAAATGTTCGGCATCCAGTACCAGTCCGCGAAGTTCTTCCAGCGTCATTCTCTGTTTGCTCTGATCGGTCTGGATTTTGATGCGCAGCAGGCGCAGCACGAAATTGACGATGCCGCCTGCCACCACGACCACGGGGTGGAATAGCTTGATCAGCGGTGCGAGCAGATAGCTGGATGGCAGGGCGACGCGTTCCGGATAGCTCGCCGCGATGATCTTGGGCATGATTTCGCTGAACACCAGCAGCATAAAAGTGATGAGCAACGTGCCGGACACCAGCGCCACGTCGCTGCTGCCGAACATGCGCAGAATCAGGATGTTGGTGATGGCGGCGGACGTGACATTGACCAGGGTGTTGCCGAACAGGATCGAGCCTAACAGTTTATCGACCTTGGAAAGCAGGCGTCCGGTCAGTTTCGCGCCGTGAACATCCTTGCGGATCAGGTGACTCAGCCGGTGGCGGTTGAGAGCCATCATGCTGGTTTCTGCCGCAGAGAACCACGCGCCGCATACCAGCAGCAGTAGCAGGATGCCGAGCAGCGTGTTTAAAGAGAGTTCATCCAAGGTAGGAGCGCCGTATTTTCACTAGCGCAGTGTGCGAGAGGTGCGGGGCGCTGTCAAGTCGCCCGGCGGATGCTCCATATCATCATGATTATGCCAATCACGACCATGGGCAGGCTGAGCCATTGACCCATGCTGATGCCGAAGGTCATCAAGCCGAAGATGCCGTCATCCGGGTTGCGGGTGAATTCGGCGATAAAACGGAAACTGCCATAGCCGATCAGGAACAGGCCGGAAACTGCGCCGACGGGGCGGGGTTTTCTTGCATAAATCCAGAGTATGATAAACAGCAACACGCCTTCGAGCGCGAATTCATAGAGTTGCGAAGGGTGGCGCGGCAAATTGTCCACCCTGGGGAAGATCATGCCCCAGGGTGCATCGGTCGGACGCCCCCACAGTTCGCCATTGATGAAGTTGCCCAGCCGCCCGAAGGCCAGCCCCGGCGGCACCAGCGGGGCGATGAAATCCATCAGTTCCAGCCAGCGCAATTTTTGCTGCCGGGCGAACAAGGCCATTGCCACCATCACACCCAGAAATCCGCCGTGGAACGACATGCCGCCTTCCCATACTGCGAGTATTTTCAGCGGATTCGCAAAATAGTAACCGGGGTTGTAAAACAGCACTTCGCCCAGCCGTCCGCCCAGAATGACGCCGAGCACGCCATAGAACAGCAGATCGTCGAGCATCTTGTTGTTGATCTGCGGATGGTTCAGCATCAGGATGCGTTTGCGTCCCAGCCACAAAAAGGTCAGAAAGCCTGCCATATACATCAGACCATACCAGTGTATGGCGAGCGGGCCGATTTGCAGCGCGACGGGATTGAATTGCGGGTAAACGAGCATGATGGTTTCAGGTAGAATTGACAGCCTGATTATAGCCTACACCAGAGAGACATCATGCCAGTTTACCGTTCACATACTTCCACTCACGGTCGCAATATGGCCGGCGCGCGCTCCCTTTGGCGTGCCACCGGCATGACCGATGGCGATTTTGGCAAGCCCATCATCGCGATCGCCAATTCTTTCACCCAGTTCGTGCCGGGCCATGTGCACCTCAAGGACATGGGGCAACTGGTTGCGCGCGAGATTGAAAAGGCGGGCGGTATTGCCAAGGAATTCAATACGATCGCGGTGGATGACGGCATCGCAATGGGCCACAGCGGCATGCTGTACTCCCTGCCCAGCCGCGATCTGATTGCCGATTCCGTGGAATACATGGTCAACGCGCATTGCGCGGACGCGCTGGTGTGCATTTCCAATTGCGACAAGATCACGCCTGGCATGCTGATGGCGGCGATGCGCCTGAATATTCCGGTGGTGTTTGTTTCCGGCGGGCCGATGGAAGCCGGCAAGGTGAGCTGGAATGGCGCGATCCGCGGCCTCGATCTGGTGGATGCGATGGTGGCGGCGGCAGATAGCGCCTACAGCGACGAAGAAGTGAACGCGATCGAGCGTTCCGCGTGTCCGACCTGTGGCTCCTGTTCCGGCATGTTTACCGCCAATTCGATGAACTGTCTGACCGAAGCGCTGGGTCTGTCGCTGCCGGGTAACGGCTCTCTTGTTGCGACCCACGCCGAACGCAAGCAACTGTTTTTGCGTGCGGGGCGCGTGATCGTTGACTTATGCCGTCGCTATTACGAGCAGGACGATGACTCGGTGCTGCCGCGCAATATTGCGACGTTCGATGCCTTCGAGAATGCGATGACGCTGGATATCGCGATGGGCGGTTCGACCAATACCGTGCTGCATCTGCTGGCCATCGCGTTTGAGGCGGGGGTGGATTTCACCATGAAGGACATGGATCGCTTGTCGCGCCATGTGCCGACGCTGTGCAAGGTTGCACCCTCATCCGAATATCACATGGAAGACGTGCATCGCGCGGGCGGTATACCTGCAATTCTGGGCGAGCTGGACAGGGCCGGGCTTTTGCACGGTGAAGTGGGTACCGTGCACAGCAGGACGCTGCGAGAAGGGCTGGCTCAGTGGGACATCGTGCAAAATACAGATGGTGCGGCGCAGAAATTCTTCCGCGCGGCGCCGGGCGGAATCGTGACGACCATCGCGTTTTCGCAGTCCATGTTGTATCCGGATACCGACTCCGACCGCGCGGCGGGCTGTATCCGCGACAAGGCGCATGCCTATTCTCAGGATGGCGGACTCGCGGTATTGCACGGCAATGTCGCGATGGACGGATGTATTGTGAAAACGGCGGGTGTGGACGCCAGTATTTTGAAGTTTAAAGGGCGTGCGCGCGTGTTCGAGAGCCAGGACGATGCGGTTGCCGCCATTCTGGCCGACACCATTGTGGCGGGCGACGTGGTGGTGATCCGCTATGAAGGTCCCAAGGGCGGGCCCGGCATGCAGGAGATGCTGTACCCGACCGCCTACCTGAAATCGAAAGGGCTGGGCAAGGCCTGCGCGTTGCTCACCGACGGGCGTTTCTCCGGCGGTACATCGGGTCTGTCCATCGGTCACGTGTCGCCCGAAGCGGCGGCAGGCGGTGCGATCGGTCTGGTTGTCGAAGGTGACACGATCGCCATCGATATTCCGAATCGCAGCATTGCGCTTGATATTTCAGAAGAGGAAATGATGCGCCGCCGCAATGAAATGGTGTCGCGTGGCAAGCAGGCATGGAAGCCGGTCGGTCGCGAGAGGCATGTTTCGGTCGCCTTGCGCGCGTATGCCGCGATGACCACCAGCGCCGACAAGGGCGCGGTGCGCGATGTGTCTCAAATTGAAAATTGATAATTGAAAATTAACAATTAGTCACTATCAACTATCAACTATCAACTATCCATTGGGGGTTTAATATGATTTCAGCATTGAATATGCAATTCGGCATCAAGGGGCAGCTTGAGTTTGTTGAGGACGCCCCCGTAAAGGGGACGCCGCCAGACACTCGCCCTGCGGGCGGTCTTGGCGCTGCCAGCGGCCTTGTCGTTGCGGAAATTAATAACGCGCAGGGCTGTGCATCGTTGTGCTTGCAGGGTGCACATCTGATGAACTGGCAGCCCAAAAGCCAAGCGGTGCCTGTCGTATGGCTGTCGAGGGACGCCAGGCTGGCAGCAGGCAAGTCGATACGCGGCGGTGCGCCGGTGTGCTGGCCCTGGTTCGGTGCGCATGCGACCGAATCCGGCTTTCCGGGCCACGGCTTTGCGCGCACGGTGCCCTGGCGCGTGATCGAGTCTGGCACTGAACCCGATGGCGCAACGCGCCTGACGCTGCGTCTTGAAACCAGCGACAAGACTCGCGTGCAGTGGCCGCATGACTGCAATCTGGATTTGACGGTGATCGCGGGGAACACGCTGCGCATGGAATTGGCTACCGAAAATACCGGTGCGACGGATTTTGTGATCGGCGAAGCGCTGCATACCTATTTTCAGATCGGCGACATTGGTCAGGTACGCGTGACGGGGCTGGATGGTTGCGCATACTGGGACAAGGTCGGCGGCTCCAATCTGCGTCGTCAGGAAGGTGGCATCAGCTTCTCCGGTGAGACGGATCGCGTGTATATCAACACGGGCGCTGCTTGTGTGATTCACGATGATGAACTCAATCGTCGTATTCATATTGCCAAGTCGGGAAGTCTCTCCACCGTGGTGTGGACGCCGTGGGATGAGAAAGCGGCCAAGATGGGTGATTTGGGACAGCCGGACGGCTGGCGTGAAATGCTCTGTGTGGAATCGGCAAACGCCATCGACAACCTTGTGAAGGTGGTGGCCGGGACGCGACACACGATGATCGTTGAATATCGCGTCGAGTCGATATAACGGCCGGATGATTTAAACCTGATTGGCAGTGCGGTTTTGGTGTTAAATTTTCCAGTTGACTGTCAACCGGATGATTGCTACGGACGTTGTCCGCTTACGGTCAGAAAAGCAGGTAGTTAAACTGAGCGGAGTTGTATGGAATCACCAGCGGGGGCAGCGCCTTCACTTCTTTGGCAGTATTTTGATCATAAAAACGGAGAGAAAATATGAAATCTATCGTCGTAAGCGTAGCGTTAGCAGCAGGTTTGATGGTTGCAGGTTCTGCAATGGCCTTCTCAACCGGGGCATGTAAGGCTTGTCATGCAGTGGGTAAAGATGTTGTAGGACCCGATTGGGCTCGTGTTGCAAAGGCGTATGGCGATGAAAAAACGCTGGCCGCAGTTTTCAAGTCGGGTTTTAAACCGGAAGATCGCAAGATCGCCAACGCTGAGCCGAAATATAAGGCACAAGAAGCCCTTATGACCGGTCAATTCAACACCCTGATCAAGGGTCACGAAGATGAAGCGGCAACTGCACTTTTTGCTGCTGTTAAAGCAGGTAAAATCTAAACACCTTCAGTGTTAGTTAAAGGCGGCCTGCGGGCCGCCTTTTTTATGGGTGCGCCCGGCAGGGCGCACTTGCCTGGAGGTGGAAGTCCGCCGCTCAGCTTTAGACTTTCAGCCCTCATTGCTGCTGGCGAAAAATTGTAGGCAAACTGAGCGTACTTGTTTAGAATCGCAAGCGGGGGCAAAGCCTTCATGTCTTTTAAGAGTTTTGATCATAAAGCGGAGAGAAAATATGAAATCTATCGTCGTAAACATCGCAGTAGCAGCAGGTTTGATGATTGCAGGTTCTGCAATGGCAGAAGATATGCCTCCTCTGGCCAAGAAAAATAACTGTACAGCTTGCCACGCCATCGATCATAAAGTCGTTGGACCGGCCTGGATGGATGTTTCCAAGAAGTACAAGGGCGCAAAAACTTACAAGTATTCCGCCAACGGTTCGGCTGCACCTGACGCCAAGGAATATCCTCTGGTAGAAGGTCTGATGCACAAGGTCTCCCTGGGTGGTCACGGCAACTGGGGCGCTATGCCTATGATCGCCAACGATCCTGCCGGCAAGAAGCAAGACGAGATCAAGCAATTGGTTGAGTTCATTCTGGGTCTGGCCAAGTAAACAGGTAGTGAGTTTTGCAGGATAGCGAGTAATTCCGTTAAAAGCCGGCTCAAGCCGGCTTTTTTTCAGGATTTGCAAAATTGACAGGCAGGGCACCTGCTACGCATAATCGCACGCTTGTAGCTTGTAGCTTGTAGCTGCGAATTCATTCGCTCAAATAATTGGGAATCAAATATGTCAGCTCGTCCCGTACTATCATTATTGCTTGCTGCACTTGTCTTGTTGTTTTCAGCCTGTGGAAAATCGGCTTCCGATCAGGCGGCGGCCTCAGGCGATCTGGTGGTGCGTATCGGCTCGGCAGCACCGCTGACCGGGCCTCTGGCGCATATGGGCAAGGACAACGAGAACGGCACGCGCATGGCGATAGACGATGCCAACGCAAAAGGCATCGTGATCGGCGGGAAGAAGGTGCATTTCGAGCTGATCAGCGAAGACGATCAGGCCGATCCCAAGACAGCCACTATCGTCGCGCAAAAACTGGTGGATGAAAAGGTGAACGGGATTATCGGCCATCTCAATTCCGGCACCACGATTCCGGCTGCAAAAATTTACAGCGATAACGGCATCCCGCAGATTTCGCCATCTGCAACGGCGGTCGCTTACACTAATCAGGGATTCAAAACAGCGTTCCGCGTGATGGCGAACGATGCGCAGCAGGGTGACGTGCTGGGCGCGTATGCGGTAAAAAACCTGGGCGCGAAAAGAATCGCCGTCATCGATGATCGCACGGCCTACGGACAGGGGCTGGCCGATGAATTCATCAAGGCGGCAACGGCTGCCGGCGGCGAAATCGTCGCGCACGAATATACCAGCGACAAGTCGGTGGACTTTACCGCCGTGCTGACCGCGGTGAAGGGGAAGCAGCCCGATCTGCTGTTTTACGGCGGCATGGATGCGCAAGGCGGCCCGATGGCAAGGCAGATCAAGGCGCTCGCTTTGAACGTGAAATATATGATGGGCGATGGCGGTCACACGCCGGAATTCATCAAGCTGGCCGGCGATGCGGCGCTGGGTGTTTACGCTTCGCTGCCCGGCGTGCCGCTGGATAAAATGCCGGGCGGTAAAGCCTTTTCGGAGCGCTTCGTCGCCAAGTATCAGCCTATCCAGTTGTATGCGCCTTATTGCTATGACGCGGTGAATGTGATGATCGCGGCGATGCAGAAGGCGGATTCGGCGGAGCCTGCCAGATATCTGCCCATGCTTGCCGGTATTTCCTATGACGGCATTACGGCAAAGATACAGTTCGATGCGAAGGGTGACCTGAAGGGCGGTACGGTGACACTGTATCAGGTGCAAAAAGGTCAATGGCAGCCGCTGGAAACAGTCGGCGCGCAATGATGGGCGGCTGCCGGGTCGGGCCGTTTTTTTAAATGGAAATATTCTTACAGCAAATCATCAACGGTCTGGTGCAGGGTAGCGTATACGCGCTGGTCGCGCTGGGCTACACCATGGTGTACGGTATCCTGGGGCTCATCAATTTTGCGCATGGCGAAGTGGTGATGACAGGCGCGATGCTGGCCCTGTCTGCGCTGACGGCGCTGATCGGCTGGGGGGTGTCGCCGCTGCTGGCGTTGCCCGTCAGTCTGATGCTGGCGATGGCAGGCTGCATGGCGCTGGGTTACGGCATCGAACGCATCGCCTACCGTCCTCTGCGTCATGCACCCAGACTCGCGCCGCTGATCACGGCGATCGGCGTCTCCATCGTGTTGCAAAATCTTGCCATGATGATCTGGGGGCGCGAGTATCACGCCTTTCCGCAGTTGATAATCAACCGCCCGCATCTGATCTTTGGCGCGATCATCAATGACATCCAGATCATCATTGTCGTGATGGCGATCGGTCTGATGGCAGGCCTGATGGTTGTCGTGCATCGCACCCGCCTGGGACGCGCGATGCGCGCCGTGGCCGAAAATCAGCACGCGGCGCAACTGATGGGCGTGGACGTCAATCGCGTGATTTCGATCACCTTCATGATCGGTTCGGCACTGGCCGCCGTGGCCGGGCTGATGGTCAGCGCCAATTACGGGCTGGCGCATTACTACATGGGGTTTTTACTGGGGCTCAAAGCCTTTACGGCTGCCGTGCTGGGCGGCATCGGCAATCTGCGCGGCGCGATGCTGGGCGGCTTGCTGCTGGGCCTGATCGAGAGTCTGGGCGCAGGCTATATCGGCGATATCACCGGCGGGTTCATGGGCAGTCAGTATCAGGATGTGTTTGCCTTTCTGGTGCTGATCGCCGTGCTGGTATTTCGCCCGTCGGGTCTGCTCGGCGAACGATTGGCGGAACGCGCATGAAAAATTTTAAATTTTCAAAGCGCGGCCTGTTGTTCTTTCTGATGTTTGTTGCCGTGCTGGCGCTCCCTTTTATCACTGATGCCTTGCTGGGCCGCGGCTGGGTGCGCATCGTGGATTTTGCGATGCTCTACATCATGCTGGCGCTGGGGCTGAATATCGTGGTCGGTTACGCGGGCCTGCTGGATCTGGGCTATATCGCGTTCTTCGCAGTGGGGGCGTATTGCTATGCGCTGACCGGTTCTCCCCATCTGGCGCTGGCCTTCCCGCAGCTGTTTCCCGATGGTGTGCATCTGTCGTTCTGGATCGTGCTGCCGATGGCAGCAATGCTGGCAGGCGGCATGGGCGTGCTGCTGGGCGCGCCGACGTTGCGTTTGCGCGGCGATTATCTGGCGATCGTCACGTTGGGCTTCGGAGAAATCATCCGCATTTTCATGAACAATTTGAATGCGCCGGTGAATCTGACCAACGGCCCGCAAGGCATCAGCCGGATCGATCCGGTCCGCATCGCAGGCGTGTCGCTCAATACGACTCAGAGCGTGTTCGGTATTACGCTGCCGTCGGTACATCTGTATTTTTACCTGTTTTTAGGTTTCGCCGCGCTGGTGGCATTCGTCTCGCATCGGCTGGAAAAGTCGCGCATCGGACGCGCCTGGATGGCAATCAGGGAGGATGAAATCGCCGCCTCGGCGATGGGCATCAACACCCGCAACCTCAAGTTGCTGGCCTTCGCCATGGGGGCGATGTTCGGCGGCGTGTCCGGCACTTTATTTGCGGGATTTCAGGGATTCGTCAGCCCGGAAAGTTTCAGTCTGATGGAATCCGTCATGGTGTTGTGCATGGTAGTGCTGGGCGGCATGGGGCACATTTACGGCGTGATTCTGGGCGGGCTGATGCTGGCCCTGTTGCCGGAAATGCTGCGCCACAGCGTGGTGCCGTTGCAGCAGGCGATGTTCGGCAAAGTCATCATCGACCCTGAGAGTCTGCGCATGTTGCTGTTTGGCATCGCGCTGATCGTGGTGATGTTATATCGTCCGGCAGGTTTGTGGCCATCCCCTGTGCGTCGCCGCGAACTGGCGTCCGATGAGGCGGCGGAGAGGGTATGAGTTTGCTGGCGCTATCGGGTATAGGCAAGCAGTTTGGCGGCCTGCATGCATTAAGCGAGGTGTCTTTGCACATTGAGCGCGGCGAAATCTATGGTCTGATCGGCCCGAACGGCGCGGGCAAGACGACCTTGTTCAACGTCATCACCGGCCTGTATCAGCCGAATGCGGGCGAATTTCGCTTCAACGGATGCAGCTATCAAGCCGCCAAACCCCATGTGCTGGCTGCTGCGGGCATTGCGCGCACCTTCCAGAATATCCGTCTGTTCGCCAATCTTACCGCGCTGGAAAACGTGATGATAGGCCGTCATGTGCGCACCCAAGCCGGCGTATTCGGCGCATTGCTGCGCAACAAGGCTGTGCGTCTTGAGGAGCGCGCCTGCCGGGCGAGGGCGCACGAATTGCTGCGCTATGTGGGCATCGAAAAGCCGTCGCAAACGCTGGCAAAAAATCTCTCCTACGGCGAGCAGCGCCGTCTGGAAATCGCCCGAGCCCTGGCTACCGAGCCGCTGTTGCTCGCGCTGGACGAGCCGGCCGCCGGGATGAATGCCACGGAAACGGAAGCCTTAAAAGCGCTGTTGCAGGGCATACGCAAGACCGGCGTCACCGTGCTGCTGATCGAACACGACGTGAAGCTGATCATGGGCTTGTGCGATCGGGTGGCGGTGCTCGATTATGGTCGCAAGATCGCGGAAGGCGTGCCTGAACAGGTGCGCAATAATCCTGCCGTGATCGCCGCCTATCTGGGAGCCGATGATGAATAAAAGAAGCGCTCCCTCCCCATTGAAGGGGGAGGGCTGGGGTGGGGGTGAAAAGCCCGTCGATCGTCCGTTGCTGGAAATTCACGGGTTGCAGGTGGCTTACAGCGGCATCCATGCGGTCAAGGGGGTTGATTTTCACGTAGCCCCCGGTGAGCTGGTCGCCCTGATCGGCAGCAACGGAGCCGGCAAGACCACCACGCTGAAAACGCTGGCGGGCCTGTTAAGCCCCGCGTCAGGGCAGGTGATTTTTGACGGGAAAAATCTGGCAAAGGCGGCTGCTCACCAGCGCGTGGCGATGGGAATGGCGCTGGTGCCGGAAGGGCGCGGCGTATTCGCACGCCTGTCTGTCGCGGAAAACCTGCTGATGGGTGCGTACTGTCGCAGTAATCAGACTGAGATCAGCGACGATCTGGCGCGCATGTACGATCTGTTCCCGCGACTTGTCGAGCGCCGCGACCAGCTTGCGGGAACGCTGTCAGGCGGTGAGCAACAGATGCTGGCGATGGCGCGCGCCCTGATGAGTCGCCCGCGCCTGCTGATGCTGGACGAACCCAGCATGGGGCTGGCGCCGTTGATGGTGAAAAAGATTTTTGCAACCATCCAGGATGTGGCAGCTCAGGGCATGAGCATTCTGCTGGTGGAGCAAAATGCCCGGCTCGCCTTGCAGGTCGCCGCACGCGGCTATGTGATGGAGGGCGGCGCGATCACCCTGTCGGGCGAGTCTTCCGATCTGCTGGGCAGCGATGCGGTGCAACGCGCGTATCTGGGCGGCTAGCTGGATTTGTCTGTTATTATTGTCAGGTTTTTTGAAGGATTATTCCATGTTTCCTGTACACGATGTTGATGCCTTCCTGTTGCTCGCCCTCTCACTTGCCTCGAAGCGGCGACCGGCAGAGCTTACCGAGATTGTCGCTGCAGGCGATCTGATTCAGGATGCGGTCTGTTCCGAACTTGATCTGTCGGAGGCGTTTTACCGGCTCTCGGTGCATGGACTGATCTGCGGGGCCGAAGGCGGTTACGCGCTGACGCCGGACGCGCAGGAAATCATGAAAGGTCAACCAAAAAAAGCCGGTGCGCATGAGCGCGTCGCCGCGATTAAGGTAAAACTCACCGCCTACAGCCCGAAGGGTGAACATCCGCCAGTAACGGTCTCAGTGGAACAGCTGGCGGCAGCCGTTTCGGCGCATCAGGCGGCCAAGAGTTCGGCAGGCAGAAACCTGTTTGTGCCCAAGCCAAAACCGGCTGAAACCGACCCGCGACGCAAACCCTTGCCGTCACGCCGGCGCTGATCGGCTGCCGGGGGTTCTCGGGCAATGGATGCGAGCAGTTTGTTGCTGTTGTTCGCTGTGCTGGCCGGTCTGTGGTTCTGGTATGACAGCATGCGTGCATTTGAAATCGCGCGCAACGGCGGGAAACAGGCCTGTATGGATGCGGATGTGCAGTTTCTCGACGATACGGTTGCAGGCGCCGGGATGGCGCTGGTACGCGATTCATCCGGGCGCCGCGTATGGCGCCGCACTTATCGTTTCGAATTCAGTGAGACAGGCAACACACGGCTGGAAGGTCGTTTGATTTTGCTGGGCGACAAGATCGAATCGGTCACCTTGGAGCCTTATCAGATATTGCACTGAACTTATGCGTAGCACAGACACGTGCCCAAACGAAATATTCTGCATTCATCCTCGGATGACTGACTTATTTCTTATGTTCAGGCAACAGTCCCAGTACACATGGCAAATCCTTGACTGAGTCGAGGACTAAATCCGGCTTGATGGAAGAGGCTTCGACATAATTTTGTCGATATTTTCCGGTTCTCACCAGAATGCCACGCAAACCGGCATGCTGTCCGCCGCCCACGTCGGCATCTATGTCATCACCGATAATGGCGACTTCTGAAGGCCTCAGTTCCATATCGCTTACAGCCATTTGAAAAATCTCTCCAGCAGGCTTGCCGATCATTATGGCCTTGACACCGCTGGCATATTCCAGGGCTTCGATAAAGCCACCGATGTCCATCTGCAGACCACTTTCAGTTTGCCAGAATCTGTTTTTGTGTATGGCGATCAGTTTGGCGCCATTCATCAAGCTGTTAAAAACCTCGTTCATCAAGGGGTATGTCCAGGCAGCGCCAATGTCACCAATAACAATGTAGTCGCCCCCAGTGTCAGACTGGCGAAACGCCATGAAGTCCTTTTTCACATCGTCAGCTAGTAGTAAACGACATACAGGATCAGCTTGGCGCCGCAAGTAAAGCAATACGGCTTGAGGGGCGCTGATAAGTTCATGTTTCGGGATGGAAAAACCAAGGGCATTGATTTTTAATCTCAAAGAATGCAGCGACAATGTACTGGTGTTAGTCACAAAACGGCATGAAATCCCACTGGCACGGATACGCTGTACGGCCTCAACAGCGCCCATTATTACCTTCGAGCCAACGTATAGCACGCCATCCAAATCGAACAAGATGCCTTTGATAGGTGGAGAGAGTTCCATATGAGATTTATAGTTTCATGTAAGATTTATTGAAACATGGCAGGATACGGTAATCACCCGGTGGTGGATGCGATAATTACAGTTCAAGCGATTGATAATTGTTGCTTGTACATATCAATGCAATTGATAATTAGCAGATACTAATTTAGTATTCTCCGATTCTCATATCAGGAATCGTGCCATGAAAACCAAACTCGACGTTTCCATCCTAAACCCCTTGCGACACAAGTTGGATAATCACCCTGTTTACAGTTCAGTGCATACCGTAGCCGATTTACGGTTGTTCATGAGCCACCATGTGTTTTCAGTCTGGGATTTTATGTCAATCGTAAAATACTTGCAGCAGGAAATCGCGCCAGCGACCTATCCCTGGGTTCCACGCGGCAATCCATCGGTGCGCTATTTCATTAACCAACTGGTTTTGGAGGAAGAGTCCGATCAGGCACCTCGGGATGCTCAGGGCAATGCCGGCTACGCCAGCCATTTCGAACTGTATTGTAAGGCGATGAGGGAGGTTGGTGCAGACCCTTCAGTGGCTCAGGCTTTCGTCGCCAAGGTCGCAAAAGAGGGTATCGATGCTGCATTCGCGCTGGATATCGCGCCCAATGCATCTCGCCAGTTCATGGAAACTACCTTCAACTTTCTCTCCAGCGGCAAACCACATGTCGTTGCCGCTGCCTTTGCGCTGGGGCGGGAACACATTATTCCCGGCATGTTCCGCGCTTTTCTCCAGCGTATGGGTATTGCTGAACAGCAGGCGCCCACATTTCATTTTTATCTGCAGCGACACATTCATCTGGATGCCGATTTCCACGGGCCCATCTCACTACTGTTACTGGATGAGTTGTGTGGTGGCGATGCAACCAAACTGCATGAAGCTGAAGCCACTGCCTGCGCTGCAGTGGAAGCACGCCTTCGTTTCTGGGATGGCATCCTCGAAGCGCTCAATGGGAGAGGCTAGTTTTATAGCCATTTGCCTGACACACTTTCCATAACAGTTTGATCTCTGTTGCTGCATGCCATCAACGTCAGTTGTATAGTGAACTGAACAATCAATTTGATTGCAAAGTGCCAAGGGCAGATTTCTGGCGCGGCATTGCTTTTGGGTCAGGTTTAGCGTCGTAGCGTTCGTCAGCGCGGACTTGCTTGTTCGCTCCATTTGGCGTCAAGTAGACGGTCGTTTTTATTTTCCGACATGCGCAACACGAATGAGCAGTCCTGACGATGTATCGTGATGCCGCGGTCGCGCGTGACATAAGCTGCGATCGCATCCGGCGGTTTCGGGTTGCAGCATTTGGCCATTCTCGTCATCAGGTTGCCCACGCCTTCAATCAGGATGCCGGTAGAACTGCTGCGCTCCGCCGCCGGCCTGACCAAAGACATTTGTCCGGGCGCCCGGAAGACCGGTTTGATGATGCTGATGACCTTGTTCGGCAACTCTTCCTGCAGGGCGACGGCAATGCGCCGCAGGGTGATTTCATTGCGTCCGAGGGCCGCCAGCAGATCGTCCGGTTTGTTGAAGTGCAGCCGCTGCGCGAGCTTCTCCTGATTGACCGAGGTGACGCCATGCCGGTGCAGTTCCCTGTCCATTTGCACGCGGCCCTGGGCTACGCTCTCGTCGTAATTCTGTGCCTTGAACCAGGCGCGCACCTTGGCGCGCGTGCGCGCGCTATGCAGGAATCCCGGGTTGAGCCAGTCGCGGCTGGGCCCGCCCAGTTTGGTGGTGAGGATGTCCACGCGCTGACCGTTCTGTAGCGCGTAATTGAGCGGGACGATACTGCCGTCCACTTTGGCGCCGCGTGTGCGGTGCCCCAGATCGGTATGCAGGCTGTAGGCAAAATCCACCGGGGTGGCGCCGCGCGGCAGGGCGATGACGCGCCCCTGCGGGGTGAGCACGTAGACCTGATCCTGGAACAAGTCGTTCCTGAACTGTTCCTGCAAGTCGCCTGTATTGGCGATGTCCTCTTTCCATTCCAGTATCTGGCGCAACCAGATGATTTTATCGTCGAGTCCGGCGTCAGGCTTGCCGCCTTCCTTGTAGCGCCAGTGCGCAGCGACCCCCAGTTCGGAGTGCCGGTGCATCTCATGGGTGCGGATCTGCACTTCGAAAGGCAGACCGCGCGGCCCTGCGACGGCTGTGTGCAGCGAGCGGTAATTGTTGCTCTTGGGATGCGCGATGTAATCGTCGAACTCGCCGGCAATCGGCTGCCACAAATCCTGCACCAGACTCAGTGCGGCATAACAGCTCTCCACGTCTTCAACCAGAATTCGCACCGCCCGCACATCGTATAATTCGTCAAATTCCAGATGCTTGCGCTTCATCTTGTTGATGATGCTGTAAATGTGTTTGGGCCGGCCGGTCACTTCCGCCTTGATGCCGGCCTCTTCCAAAGCCTGTTTTAATTGGGATACTACATCGCCGATATAGCGTTCGCGATCGACGCGGCGCTCATCGAGCAGCCTGGCAATCTGCTTGTAGAGTTCCGGCTCCAGATAGCGCACCGACAAGTCTTCCAGTTCCCATTTTATTTGCCACACGCCCAGGCGGTTGGCCAGCGGGGCGAACAGGTTGTGCGTCTGCTGTGCGATCAGTTTTTGCTGTTCCTCGCCGGCGCCTGACAGGCAGCGCAGGGTCTGTGTGCGTTCGGCCAGTTTGATCAGCACGACGCGGATGTCCTGCACCATCGCCAGCAACATTTTGCGCAGGCTCTCGATTTGCTGAGTCTGTTGTTCCCGATCCTGCCGGATTTCGCTCAATTGCTGGATTTGTTCCAGGCGCGACATACCCTTGACCAGCGCTTTTATATTTGTGCCGAAATCGGTTGAGATAACCTCGTTCCAGTTGTCCAGATATTCAGGCGCTGCATGCAAGATGGTCGCGGCTATCGTCTCGTGATCCATGTTCATGCCGAGCAGAATGCTGGCCGCGCCCAGCGCATGTTGCAGCAAAGGCGTGCCGGTCAGCGTATTTTTTCCGGCATAGAGCGTTTCAGTCAGTTCGCAGGCGCGCCGGATGATCCCGATTTCAACGGGTGAGAAAACGCTTGTCAAGCTTGCAAGCCAGACTTCGGTATCCTGGACATTCAGCGCTATATGGATGGAAACCATGGCGTTAGCCTGCGACTGCCTTAAACGTGGCGGGTCTATGCAATTTGTCCATCAGTCGTGAACCAGTTCTGTGGTGATATATTTCCATTCGGCGGGATCCAGCGGAGTGATGGACAACCGGTTGCCGGCCTGCAGCGTGCGCATACGCGCAAGTTCGGGGTGCAGACGCATCTCGCTCAACGGAATCAGTGCAATCTTTCTGACCAGTTGCACATCAACATTGAACCAGCGCGGCTGCTCATGGGTGGCTTTCGCGTCGAAATATTTGTTTTCCGGATCGAATTGCGTGGCGTCGGGATAGGCCGTGCTTGCCACCCGCGCGATGCCGGCGATGCCGGGTATTTTGCAATTGGAATGGTAAAACAGCACGCCGTCGCCTATCTTCATCTGGTCGCGCATGAAATTGCGCGCCTGATAGTTGCGCACGCCATACCAGGCCACGCTTTGCTCGGGGAAGGTGGCCAGATCGTCAATGCTGACGTCGGCGGGTTCGGATTTCATCAGCCAGTAACGCATAGTTTGCTTGTTGATTTCAGGTAATTGATTTAAATGGGTGTTTTATATGTATGTGGCGCTTGAGTGATCTTGCTGGATTACGCAACGTTCTTATGTTACCCGAACACGGGAAATTAATGTTCAGTGGCGCATGATGCCAAGTTACGATACGCTCCAGAATTGATCAGATTTGCTAATGATACGCACCAGGGATGAATTATGACCGATATTGCAGAACGCGCCATCCAGGCGGAAAACACCTTAAGGCAACGCGACCTTGACAGGATGAAATGGATCGCCGCGGGCCTGCTTGGACTTGCCGCCTGCCTGTATGTCATCGGCAAGGCGTATGCTCTGGGTTATCTGGCCGCCTTCGCGGAAGCGGCTATGATCGGTGCGCTGGCGGACTGGTTTGCGGTGGTCGCGCTGTTCCGTCATCCTTTGGGCGTGCCGATTCCGCACACCGCCATCATCACCCGGAACCGTCGCAGTATCGCCAACAGTCTGGCGGATTTTGTGGTGGTGCAGTTTTTGAGCGCGGAGATCATCTCCGAGCGGCTCAGGCGCTTTGATGCGGCCCGGCATTTGTCGCAATGGCTGCCCCGGAACCGGGAAAAAGTTGCGGCATATCTCAATCAGGCCATCGGATATGGCGTCAAGGCGCTGGACGACAGGCGTATACACGATTTTATCGCACAGGCCGCTCGCAACAAGTTGCAAAGCATCGATCTTTCCGGATTTATGGCAGACGGCCTTGAGCTGGTTACGCGCGACCAGCGTCACCGCAAGATATTGCACGGCGGACTGAATCGCTTCGCCGACTATGTGGAAAATCCCGATAATACCGAAAAAATTTCGGCCTTCATCAAGGGCTGGAGCGATAATTCCTTTGTGCAAAGCATGATAGAGCCATTCGTGCCGACCATACGCACGGCTGTGGTCAATAAATTGCGAGCGGCGGCCGAGGATGAAAGCAACGGTCTGTATCTGGAATTCGATGAGCAGGTGCGCATCTACCTGTGTCGATTGCAACAGGATCCGGAATTGCAGGAATGGATCACGCATCAGAAAAATACCTGGCTTTATCATCCGGAGTTTGGCCGGCAGATCGAATCGTTGTGGGGCCAGTTCCGCGACTGGGTGGTGCTGGATCTGTCGCATGCCGATTCCGTGATCGCGGACAAGATGACGAATCTGATCGGTGAGCTTGAGTCGTATCTTGCCGGCAACGAGGAAATCCGCGCCTGGCTTAACGATCAGATTCAGGCCGCCTTGATCCGGGCGGCCGATGCCAACAAGGGGATGGTCGGGGATCTGATCAGGGAGGAGTTTGCCGGCTGGGACGATAAATATCTGGTCAACCGCCTGGAGCTTTATCTGGGAAAAGATCTTCAGTACATACGCATCAACGGCACGCTGGTCGGCGGGCTGTTCGGGCTGCTGATCTATGCGGTGACACAGTTGGTAGCAGGTGGGTAGTAGCTATGAATATACCGGGCTATTTGTCATTCCCGCGAAAACGAGCGCAGAGAAGTTTCGAGCTTGCGGCCAAGCGGGAATCCAGCTAAAAATATACTCCGCGAAGCGGACCAAGCAGTTGTTAAGTCTCGCTCTTAGAAGTTTGAGGACACGAAAAAACGATATGCACGTTTAATTTTTTGCCGGGGGCAGCCCGGCGGCTGGCTGCTTTCTTTTGCCTCGCCAAAAGAAAGCAGCGAAAGAAAAGGCGACCCCGGTTTGCCGCGCCTGCGGCGTACCCTCGATAGTCACAAACAAGCGGGGCTGCGCAACTCGCCCTGGCGGAGCGCACACACCGCGCACCGCTGCGGAACTCAGACAGTGCTCGCCTAAAATCACCGCTTGTTTGCGCCTATCTTCGGCGGCGCACAGGGGGAAGAAGCGAAAATTTGCTGTGCGTAACTGGCCCCTGCAATTTCTTTACCTACATATAAACAGAGGTGGTACAGTTCAATCAATGTTCAAGGCGTGTTTCGGATGTTCATTGTTTGTAAATGAGGCATGCTGAAAATATGCTGATCATTGATATAAATGTTTTTTAAATAGCACAGCTACCTGTCAAACTCAAAATTAAGTTTTTTGGTGATTGCTTTGCGTTAGGCATAAGGATTTTTCATGGATATGGCCTCTATTTCAGCTGCTCTTAGCAGCATTAAAACAGCAACAGAAATTGCCAAGCTTATCAAGGAAAGCGACGTATCTCTTGAAAAGGCTGAATCAAAACTAAAATTGGCAGACCTCATCTCCGCACTCGCAGATGCCAAGATACAGATAGCGGAAATTCAGCAAATCATCATTGAAAAAGATGCTGAAATCAGAGCTGCTACTGAGCAGCTGACAGTAAGAGGAAAAATTCAATGGGAAAAACCATGCTATTGGTTAATCGAAGGTACTCGAAAAGATGGCCCATTTTGTCAGCTCTGCTATGACAAAAACAAAGAGTTAATCAGGCTTCAGGGAGGTGGTGATGGCTATTGGGAGTGCAAAGCATGCAAGAGCAGTTACACGGACAGCACTTGGGAGTCTGCTGGAATAATGTATACAGGGCAAGGCCGTGATCCATACACTGGTTATTGATAACAGTCGTGCGTTGCTCGTTCAGAATAACTTAACAGTCAAATGGGGCAGCGTAAAAGCGCGCAGCCCCTTAGTTTTGGAGCCATTACTTTGAAAGAGTTAACTGCGATTGTATTTGTTATCTTGGTTGTAGTAGTCTATGTCGGTGTATTGTTGATTGTGCCAATGGTCATTGATGAGATTGCGAAGCGGCGACGGCGAATGACAGTTGGCGAACTTATTGCTTCAGCACATGCAAAAACACCGCTTACAAGAAAACAAATTGAAATTCTTGCTACTGATTACCGTCTTACTTCACGCGATACACAAATCCTTTTGAGAAATCAATTTTCAGAGGCAGTTAAGGCGGGTGATGAGCAACGAGAATTAAGGATAAAATATTTTCAGGGGTTGTACGAAGAACTCGAAAAGGATGAGCCGTTTGAAGGGTTGCCTTCTGATGTTCGTTTGCACCTTGAACGCATAAGAGAATCCATTGGGCAAGATAAAGACCTTCTTATGCAACCTCTGGCGTCACAGTTGCAGGACTTGAATGCTACGAATCGACGGAAAGAAAAATGGATGTGGGGTCTGACTATTGCAAGTTTCGCTGCTGGTGTGGTTGGCGTGATTTTTGGAGCAATTCCATATTTCCCATCTCATTTTGCTGCTTCAGTTCCAGTGGCTGCTGTTGCTCATGAAACAACTCCGGCAGCCAGCGTAGCCCGGATGCAATGAAATGAAATCCGGGAAGCTCGGCACATCGAAACCCCGGATTCCGCTACGCTGCTTCCGGGCTATATGCTGATGGGGTGCTGTCAGAAGTAAAACCGTCGCTCACATGTTCAGCCTTGAAGGTCGGTTGTGTCTCGCGAACGGAACATCATGAAGTTCCGGTATCGGGCAGTCATAAGTTCACGGGGTCTGTAGTCGTTGCATGTACTCTTTTAGTGTTATCCCCATCCCCCATGTGCGCCGCCGAAGATAGGCGTAGCGGCGGTAGGCGAAAACATGTTGCTACGCAAAGTGTAGCAACAGTTTCGGCGAATCAAAAAATACAATAAATGTCTGAGCCAACACTGTTCATTCAGAAATAAGGCGGTCTTATCGTCTATATTTCGTGGGAATGCCCTTGCGGCATTTGGGTTCCGCAGCGGGGCGCGGGGTGTGCGGCCCGCTAGGGCGAGTTGCGCAGCCCCGCTTGTTTGCGACTATCGAGGGAACGCCGTAGGCGCGGCAAACCGGGGTCGCATTCTTTGGGTTACTTTTCTTGGCGAAACAAGAAAAGTGACTAGCTGCCGGGCTACCCCGGCACGGATATCTGTCGATAAGAGAAATGGCTTCAAGAAAAGCCACGAAAGAGTAACTTTTACCAGGGTGTTGGATTATGAAAACTGAATACGATCTTTCAAAAATGAAATCCCGCAAAAATCCTTATGCGGCCAAGCTCAAGAAATCTGTCACGATGCGCTTGAGCGAGGATGTGATCGGCTATTTCAAGCAAATGGCTGAAGAAAAAGGCGTCCCGTATCAGAGTCTGATCAATCTGTATCTGCGGGACTGTGTGTCAAGCCATAGAAAAATTGATATTTCATGGCACACAACGTAATCAGGTATGCATGGGGTACATGGTATTGCATGTGCTCTTTGAGTGCCGCCCCCTGTGCGCCGCCAAGAAAAGGCGATCCCGGTTTGCCGCGCTTGTCTCGCTGTGGTCGATGCGCAGCGGCGGGAACCCAGCTCGTATATTACAAAAGGCTAATCGGACAATGCTGCCAATTATTCCCGGTCTATTTTTTCGCCCCGTAAGTAGAGCGTGTCAGGAGATAGATCAATCTCGTCAGTCCACACCACCGTACCGTAAGCTACATGTGCTTTCAGAAAACAATTGGCATCTAAAAGCGGAGAAAAGGCAGGGTAGGTCAGATAAGGCTTCATATCGAATCGGCGGCGTTCACCGTTCGCGAAAACGGCCTCCAGAGAATAGTCAGGCCGCGCTTTTACCTGCACAACATTGGGTGTCATCTCTATGCTCATTAGCGTAATGGATCGATTTTAAAAGGTGTCTGGCCGCTGGTGGACAGATACCAGTCCGCCATCAAGTCATCTTGATGCAGCTCTATCCATGCCTGAACGAGCTTCATCTGTCGGGAAGGCAGACTACCCTCCAGCACTTCGCCGCCTGGAATGCCAATCGAGACCTTGAATTCGTTGTAACGCACGTGAATATGCGGCAAGTGGTGCTTCTCTGTATCGAAAACATACATCGATACCAGAATCCCATAAAACATACTGATGGTCGGCATGACATTACTCGCAGGATTAAACGCGTCCATTATAGCCAATTGGCTTGTGGTGGTGGTGGCTGATGCTTTTTGAGATGCTGGATTAGCTGTCCGCAAATAGAAAGTGCGACCTCTCGGTCGCACCCAAATAAAGCCCCCCGCCTGTGCCGTTGACCCAGCATCTCGAACCTTAAGGTTCAAGAGGGTCACTTCCCTGCCATATCAGGATCATCCGCAAGGGACGTTCACAACAACGGCGTATGAGTCGCGACCTGTAAAGTTACTTGGTTCAAAGAATATATGAGCCTGACGAACACCGCAGGGGACAAACCGAACCGGGTAAATCAGCCATCGCTAGAACAGTGTGTCCTGTTCGGCGAGCGCCTGATCGATTGCCGTCTGCATGGATTCCATTCTACGCGTTAAGTCGGCGAGGTCAATGCCTCTGCCTACTTTTGTGGAGAGCAATTCATGCGCGATGTTGAGCGCGGCCATGATGGCGATGCGTTCCACATTGACGATTTTCCCGGCGTCGCGAATTTCGTGCATTTTTTTGTTGAGGTAGCCCACCGCATCCAGCAGCGATTGCTTTTCTTCCTCGGGACAGGCCACCCGAAGTTCCCGGTCGAGTATCGTTACATCCATTTTGCTCATGATTGCTCTTCGGATAGGGTGGGCAGAAGTTTTTCCAGGCGCGCCTTTGCGCTGTCTATTTTGTCATGGCATAGCCGGTTCAGGTTCTGGGCCTGTGCCAGTTCCTGGCGTAGCTGGTGGTTTTCACTGCGCAATTGGCTGCAGACCTGTATCAGCTGCGCCAGCTTGCTCTCCAGTGCGATCAATTCATTTTCCATGACAGTAATATAGTTTGAAAAGTGCTGGAAAGTCAAATGCTAAGACAGGCTTGTAAATGCATTTTGTAAATCGTCGTTTGGCACGAGGTTGATACCCGTGGTAAAGTGTATGCAGCTTTGAGGTGCTAAGACTGTTATGCAGTCTAGTTAAACGGGAAGCAGGTGCGTTGTACCGGAGAAAGTTCGTTTTGCGGACTTGCCATCTCCTGAAAAATACAACAAAGCCTGAGCTGCCCCCGCAACGGTCGTCGAGTGTGGGTTTGCCAATATGCCACTGTGAGCAATCATGGGAAGGCGGCAAATCAAGACTCGTGAGCCCGGATACCGGCCTGAAAGCATAGGTACAGGAGATGCTGCGGGCGGCGCATCGAAAGACCTTCGCATAACTACTACGCTTGCTGATCCAGCGTTAAAAAATGAATCGAAATCCTCATGTACGAAAAGTACATTCCGGTTTCTCTTCATTTTTTGCCTTGCCTCAGCTTCGCTCGCTACGTTCCGCGGAGGTCTTTGTAGAAGTCATTTCACCCGCAGTATTTCCTGATTTACAACATTCCAACGGGGACACTTGGAATTTACTCAGGAAATCATCATGAATCAGAAATCTATCACCTTCGCGCTGTTCGGCGTGATCGCACTTCCCATTGCCGCCTTTGCAGATACTCCAGATATGGAAGAGATCGTCGTCACTGCCACGCGTATGCCGCAGGCGCTCAACAAATCCATCGCAGACACCACGGTACTGAACGAACAGGATATAAAAAATTCCGGCGCGCCGGATATGGCGACGTTGCTGCGTTCCGTGCCGGGTTTGGAAGTCGTGCAGAACGGCGGGATGGGTTCCACTGCCGGTATCTACCTGCGCGGCACCAGTTCCACTCAGGTGCTGGTGTTGCTCGACGGTGTGCGGATCGATTCCGCCACGACGGGATCGACGGCGCTCGAACACCTGATGCTCGACAGTATCGATCGCATCGAAATCGTGCGCGGCAACGTCAGCAGTCTGTATGGGTCGGAAGCGATCGGCGGTGTAATCCAGTTGTTCACCAAGCAAGGGCATGGCGCGCCGGCGATGAACGTCAGCGCGGGCGTGGGAAATCAGGGCACCCAGCGCATGTCGGCAGGGCTCTCGGGTGCCGTTAATGACACCGCGTTCAGTGTGAATGCCGGTCGGGATAAAACAGATGGCGTATCTGCAATGAATCCGCTGCTCATGCCAAATGCGAATCCCAACAACAACGGCTATGACAACACCACGCTGGATGCGCAAATAAAACAGACTATCAATGCGGATCATGCGCTGACCGCTTCGGTGTATAGCACGCGCGGAAACATCTCGTTCGACAACGCCTACGGTTTGCCGACAGACATCAACAACATGATAGAAACTATCGATAAGTATGCCTTGACCTCTGACGACCAGCTCAATGCGATCTGGCACAGCCAGCTGCGCATCGCGCAGGGTTTAGATAACAGTCTCGCTTACACCAACGGTGTGCAGACTTCGCGTTACCAGACCAGAAATAATCAGGCCGCATGGCAGAATAATGTCAAGATTGCGGACGGGCAGCAACTGACTATGTCAGTTGAGAATCTGAATCAGGCAGTAACCTCCAGCACGGTTTTTACGCAAACCAGCCGCAACGTGAACAGCTTCCTGGGCGGCTATGTGGGAGAATACGGTGTGCAGCAAGTTCAGCTCAACATGCGCCAGGATCGATATTCCGATTTCGGCATTGCGAATACCGGCCTGCTGGGGTATGGGTTGTCATTTTCGGATAGCTGGCGTGCGACTGCCAGCATCAGCAATGCCTTTAAGGCGCCGACCTTTGATGATATGTACTGGCCGTTGGCGTTTGGTTATCAGGGTAACCCTAACCTGAAGCCGGAACGTTCGGTAAACAGGGAAGCCGGACTTCATTATGCAGCGAACGGCCAACGCGTGGATGCCGTGTATTTCGACAACCGCATCAACGATTTGATAGAACTCAATGCCGCTTATACCACGGTGACCAACATCAGCCAGGCACGCATTACGGGTCAGGAATTAAACTATTCGGGCGAGTTTGGTGATACCCATCTGAGAGCCAGCGCAACCTTCCAGAATCCGCGTGATGCAATCACTGGGCAGGCGCTTCCGCGTCGTGCCAAAGAGTTCGGCAATCTGGGCGTGTCGCATGATTTTAATGTGCTGAACCTGGGCGCCGAGGTGCGTTACAGCGGTGCGCGTCAGGATGTGGATAGCAATGGTAATACGGTTAGTTTGTCTGCTTATCAACTGTTAAACTTGACCGCTCGCTACCAGATCGACAAGCATTTAAATGTGCTGGGCAGCATAGGTAATCTGTTCAATCGCAATTATTCCGAGGTGTATGGCTATAACACGTTGGGGCGTACGTTGTTTGTAGGTTTGAATTACCAGCAGTAATATGCGATGGGGGCTCAGCCCCCATTTGCAGCATGTCTTGTGATAAGGCGGTTCCATTTTTAACAGGAGTTATGAATATGACACAAAACAAGTCGCTTGTGCTGTGCGCCGTCCTGATGGTCTTGATGGCCGCGACGCGCATGCACCATTTCGGAAGTGCCATGCATTTGCCGGACGCATCGCTGGCGGTGTTTCTGCTGGCAGGCTTTCTGGTCGCCAGCCCGCTGCTGTTCGGCGCCCTGCTGGCAGAAGCCGCGCTGCTCGATTATGTCGCGATCACGCATATGGGCGTATCGGATTACTGCGTGACGTCAGCCTACTGGTTTCTGATCCCGACCTATGCTGTGCTGTGGGTTGCAGGACGCGGCTATGCGCGAGTTCATCGGGATACGCTGCGCAGTCTGGGTGTATTTTCAGCTGTCTCATTCGCGGCGGTGAGCGTGGCGTTTTTCATATCCAACGGCGCGTTCTATCTGTTCTCAGGCCGCTACCCCGACATGCATATCAGCGAATACGCTGCCCGTGTCGCGCAATACTATGGGCCTTATCTCACCGGCGCGGCGATTTATCTGGTTCCTGCCGTCCTGCTGTATGTGCTGTTCACGCTAAGGGCCAATCGGGTGAATCATGCCGGATAACAGCGAACAGCACAGCCGCCGCATGGCGCGCAAGAAGGCCGTGGTGGATGCGGCGATTGCCAGGGCAGATCAGGATAAGGGACTGTTGCTGGTGCTGACCGGCAACGGCAAGGGCAAGTCCAGTTCCGCGTTCGGCATGGTCGCGCGCTGCTTAGGTTATGGTTACAAGGCGGGCGTGGCACAGTTTCTGAAAAGCCGTCGCGATACCGGCGAAGAGAAGTTTCTGGGCAATCAGCCGGATGTGCAGTGGCATGTGCTGGGCGACGGCTTCACCTGGGATACGCAAAACCGCGATGCGGATATCGCGACAGCCCAGCGCGGATGGGCCGTTGCGCAGAATATGCTAAAGGATGACTCGCTGCATCTGGTGGTGCTGGATGAACTGACTTATTTGCTGAAATACGGCTATCTGGATGAAAAACAGGTATGCAATGATCTGGCATCCCGGCCTGCCACGCAGCATGTGGTGATCACGGGGCGGGCAGCGCCGCAATGCCTGCTGGACTTGGCCGATACGGTGAGTGAAATTGCTGACGTCAAACACGCTTTTCGCGCAGGCATACGCGCTCAACCCGGCATAGATCTCTGAATATGAACACGCATTTTTGTCCTGCCTTGCTGATTGCGGCGCCCGCCTCCGGGCAGGGGAAAACCACGGTCACCGCCGCCCTGGCTGCACATCACCGCAGCCAGGGGCGGCAGGTGCGCGTATTCAAAAGCGGTCCGGATTTTCTCGACCCGATGATACTGGAGCGCGCCTCGGGTCATCCGGTTTATCAGCTCGATTTGTGGATGGGGGGCGAGACGCATTGCCGAGAGTTGCTTTACCGGGCGGCGTCGGAGGCCGATTTGATACTGATCGAAGGCGTGATGGGGTTGTTCGACGGCAATCCCTCCAGCGCCGATCTGGCGGCGTTATTCGGCATTCCGGTGCTGGCGGTGATCGATGCCGGCGCGATGGCGCAGACCTTCGGCGCTATCGCTTACGGCCTTGCCCATTACCGGGCGGACGTTGGATTTTTCGGCGTGCTGGCCAACCGCGTGGCAAGCCCAAATCACGCGGACATGCTGAAAGAAAGCCTGCCGCAAGGCGTCGGCTGTTTCGCTACATTGATGCGCGATGCCGAGCTGAGCCTGCCGGAGCGGCATCTCGGGCTGGTGCAGGCGCAGGAAATTGCCGATCTGGATCAGCGCATAGTGTATACGGCCGGCAAGCTGGCTGAACAGGCCTGTGCTGCCTTGCCCGAAGCGGTTGCCTTCGCGCCGGTCGATGCGGCATTGCCGCAGCGCACACTGGCAGGCATCAAAATTGCGGTAGCGCAGGATGCGGTTTTTTCGTTTCTGTATCGCGCCAATCTCGATGCGCTGCGCGCTCTGGGCGCCGAACTGAAATTTTTTTCGCCGCTTGAAGACAGCGTCTTGCCGGAAGCGGACAGTTTGTACCTGCCCGGCGGTTACCCCGAGTTGCACCTGTCAGAGCTGGCAGCAAACACGCCGATGCGCAACGCGATACGCTTGCATCATGCGCAGAACAAACCCATTCTCGCCGAATGCGGCGGCATGCTTTATCTGCTGGAAACATTGACCGATGCAGAGGGAAACCGGGCCGAAATGGCAGGCTTGCTGCCGGGTCACGCGGTGATGCAGAAAAAACTGGTCAATCTGGGCATGCACGGTGTGACGCTGCCGGAGGGCGCGCTGCGCGGACACACCTTTCACCACTCGAAAATGGATACCCCATGCGAGCCGTTTGCGATGACCGTGCCGGCTCGCGCGCGCGGCAAACCGGAAGCCGTGTATCAACAGGGTCGTCTGCATGCCTCTTATATGCATTATTATCTGCCCTCGAATTTATCGGCGGCTGCACATTTTTTTATCCCTTAACTTTTACCAACCGAAGGAGCACACCATGTACAACGCAACCGTCGTTAATGAAACACAGAATCTTGCTGCGCCGCTGCGCAAGCTTGCCACCTGGACCGCGAGGATTCTCTGGGCAGGCTGGATTCCGCTGGTATTGTTTTTAGTGTTCTTCACCGGCATGCCCGATATCCACAACGCGATGCACGGCGTGCGACATTCCTCCACCTTCGTGCAATGTCACTAAGATTGAACATGCGCGTGTTCAATGCGCTGCTGCCGATCGTGCTGGCCGCGCTCGTGGTCTCGGCCGCCTTGCTGTTTGTGCGATATTTCGTGTCCTTTGATGCGCCGGGTGAAAACTGGGCGCCGGCGAGCCCTGTGGCGGGTGAACTGGCCAGCTTTCAGGCCGATCTCGGACAGCCCGGCGTATACGAGGTCAACGTGGAGAAACTGGTCTCCAAATTTCCGCTGTTGTTCGTGGAATACAAGTCGCCGGGTACAGTGCTTGAGACCCGCCTGAAATTGCCCGATGGCAAGTTGAGACTCAAGATGCGCTTCGTGGATGAGGGGAAGTACCGCATCGCGATACGTTCGGTATCCGGTGCTGCGCATTTTGAACGGCAGTTTGAGGTGCAGACACCGCTCTCCAAATATGCAGTGGACATGCTGTATGTGGTATTGCTGCTGGCTGCGGGATTTTTGAGCGGGCACCAGTTGCGACACCTCGCCGCGCCTGCGGTACTGTTTGCTGTGTTGTTAAGCGGCCAGCCTACATCCGGTTTTGCCCATGAGATGGGGGAGGCGCATCACAGCGACGAAAAAAACGCGGGCAACCTGTCTTTGCGCTTCGTCAATCCCGGGTATCAGGGGGTGGCGAATACCTCGCCGTTGCCCTGGGATATGCAGGTTCGGCAGAACAATGCGCCCCTGACAGACGTGGCTGTTGATCTTCAGGTGATACACGGCGAATCGGGGCAGCCGGTGCTGGCGCTGGCGGGTGTCATACCCGGCGATCTGTTGACGCTGCGCTATGCGCCGCCTGACGGTGCGGATTACAAGGTGGAGGCGCGTGTTGCCGACACCTTAGGGATGGCTGCGCCGCCGGTTTATGTTTCAGCGTGGCTGCATACCGGCGCAAAGTCGCCGACCGAGGCGCGCCATTGGTTGTCCTTCATGGTGTTGATGTTCCCGGCGCTGCTGGGCATGGCATGGGGTTATTGGAGAAAATCAGCATGATCGTAAAATTTGTATTCCGGAAACCGGATATTTCATGACGCCAGCACACCCCGGTAAAGTCTGGTTTGTCGGTGCGGGGCCGGGCGATCCGGATCTCATTACGGTCAAGGGGCGCGATCTTGTCGCCTGCGCGGGCGCCATACTCTATGCCGGTTCGCTGGTGGCCCAGGCGACCACGCGCTGGGCCAAGGCCGGGTGCGAGATCGTCGATTCCAAGAGCATGGCGCTGGAGGAGATCACCGCCTGGCTGATAGGCCAGGCGGGTCGGCACGAAGTTGTGGTGAGACTGCAAACCGGCGATCCGACGCTGTACGGTGCGCTGATCGAAATGGTGCAGCCGCTGGATGCCGCAGGGGTCGCCGTCGGCGTGGTGCCGGGCGTATCATCGGCGATGGCCTCCGCTGCTGCGGCGTGCGAGAGCCTGACCCTGCCGGAGGTGACGCAGACCGTCATTCTGACGCGCATGGAAGGCCGCACGCCGATGCCGGAGGGTGAAGGCTTGCGCGAATTAGCGGCGCATCACAGCACGCTGTGCATCTTTCTGTCCATCACTTTGATGGGCGAAGTCATCAAGGCATTGCTCGATGCAGGCTGGCCGGACGATTCGCCCATCCTGGTGGTGCACAAGGCGAGCTGGCCGGATGAGGAAAAAATCGTCCGCGGCACGCTGGCCGACATACGACAGTTGTGCCGCGAACAGAAGATCAACAGCCAGGCCATGATCATCGTCAGTCCCGCGCTGGGTGCGCGCAACTGGCCTGAATTGAAAAAATCAAAATTATATGACGAGACATTTACCCACCGCTTCCGTCGCGGAATCAAAAAGGAGTCGCAAGTTGAGTGAAACCATATTATTGATTGGCCACGGTTCGAGAAACGCGGAAGGAAACCGCGAGATCGAGGCTTTCGCGGAGCTTTGGCGCACACGTCAGCCGCAGTGGCGCATCGAAGTGTGCTTCATCGAGTTCGCCGATGTGCTGCTCGATGGCGGGCTTGATCGCGCAGCACGCAACGCATCGCGTGTCATCGTCGTGCCTTTGATTCTGAACGCGGCGGGGCATGTCAAGATGGAGGCGCCCGAGCATATCGCCCAGGCGCGCTTGCGTCATCCGGATACCGAATTTCTGTATGTGCCGAATCTCGGGGCGGATGATCGTATCCTGAAAATCCTGAAGCGCAATCTGAACAAGGCGATGAGCGCACTGGATATGCCGGACCCAAAAAATACCGGTGTCATTATTCTCGGGCGCGGTTCATCCGATCGTGCCGCCAACGGCGAAGTGGCCAAGATGGCACGCTGGCTGCTCGAAGAGACGCATCATGAGCTGGTGGACATCGCGTTTACCGGCATCACTTTCCCGCGCCTGGAAACGGTCGTGCAACGCCAGGTGAAGCTTGGCATGATGCAGATTGCCGTGCTGCCCTACTACCTGTTCACCGGTACGTTGATCGAGCGTATCGGCCGCCAGATCGAGCACCTGCGCCTGCAATACCCGCAAGTGCGTTTTGCGTCGGGCAGTTATTTCGGTTTCGAGGATGAGATATTCCAGCTGCTGGACGAGCGCGTGCAGGCGGTGCAGTCAGGATCAACGCAGTCGGCCACTATGCCCTGCGACGGCTGCAAGTACCGGGAGTTTGCCGAGGAGCACGGCGACCATCATCACCATGAATAATCTGCAAAATACCGTCACAGAACAGCTCACCCAGGCCGGCCGGCAGATCGAACACGATTCCTTTGCAATCGTCGATGCCGAGGCGGGGCCGCATGAGTACAGCCCTGAGCAATGGCAGGTGGTGCGGCGCATCATTCATGCGACCGCCGATTTTGAATTTAACGGACTGACGCGCTTTCATCCTGACGCGATCAAAGCCGGGCTGCAAGCCGTGGCACGAGGCGCGCCCATTGTTGCCGATGTGGAAATGATCTGTGTCGGTTTGTCGAAACCGCGTTTGGCGCATTTTGGCAGCAGCGCGTACCAGTTTATTTCCGATGAAGATGTGATTGCACAGGCCAAAGTCGAGAACAGCACCCGCGCAGTGCAGGCGATGCGTAAGGCAAATGAACAGGGCTTGCTGGATGGCGGCATCGTAGCCATTGGTAATGCGCCTACTGCGTTGCTGGAAGTTTTGCGTCTGATACGCGAACAAGGCGTAAGGCCTGCGCTCATCGTCGGCATGCCGGTGGGCTTCGTTTCCGCCGCAGAATCGAAAGCGCTGTTGAGTGAGCTTGCAGATATTCCGTGGATCATCATCGAGGGGCGCAAGGGAGGATCAACCCTGGTGGTTGCGACCCTGCACGCGATTCTGGCGCTGGCGGAAGCCAAACAAAAACACGCCTGATGGAAACGCAAAAGGCCAAAGGGACGCGCAAGGGATATACCACCGGGGCCTGTTCGGCTGCGGCGGCGCGCGCGGCAACCCTGGGTCTGGTTGCGGGTCAGGTGCCTGATGAAATCGATTGCCGTTTGCCCAACGGCCAGGTGGTGCGCTTCGCGGTAACCGAGGGGTATTGTGCGGACGGGCATGCGCATGCGGTGGTCGTCAAGGATGCGGGCGATGATCCGGATGTCACCGACAAGGCGCATCTCACCGCCGATGTGCGCGTATTGCCGGATAACCCCGATGCGGTGCTGCTCAAGGGCGGGGAGGGTGTGGGGCTGGTGACCATGCGCGGGCTGGGGCTGGAAGTCGGCGGCCCCGCGATCAACCCGGTGCCGCGCCGCAACATCATCGACAATGTGCGCGCCGCAGCAGGATCGCTGTTGAGCCGGGATGGCCTTGAAGTGACCATCTCGGTGCCGGGCGGCGAAGACATGGCGAAGCGCACATTGAACGCGCGGTTGGGTATCCTGAACGGCATCTCGATACTCGGCACCACCGGCATCGTGCATCCCTATTCCACTGCCGCATTCCGCGCCAGCGTGATCCAGGGCGTCGAAGTTGCGGCCAGGCAAGGGCTGGATACGGTGGTGTTAACCACCGGGGGGCGCACCGAAAAATTCGTCATGCGCGAATTGCCCGAACTTGCCCAGTTGTGCTTCGTGCAGATGGGCGACTTTCTGAGATACGCGCTGGATACCTCGGTCAAACAGGGCATCCGTCATGTGGTGATCGGCGGCATGGTGGGCAAACTCACCAAGATGGCGCAAGGGGAAACCATTACGCATGCGGGACGCAACGCGGTCGACACCGACCTGGTTGCGGATATTGCCGCCGCCGTTGGCGCTCCTCCGGAAATATGTGCCGAGATACGCGCGGCCGAGACGGCGCGTTTCGGCGCGGAACAGATGGAGCAACTGGGCCTTGCGTATGCATTTCATCTTGAGCTGGGACGCCGCGTGATCAGCACCTTGGCCTCGCGTTATCCGGATAAATTCACCCTGAAAGTGCTGATTTGCGACTTTGAGGGAAACAAAATTGCTGAGGTAAATCAAGATCATGACTGAACCTTGCCGCATCATCGGCGTGCTGGATAATGCTGCTGCGGGTCTGACCCCTGCGGCGCTCGAACATTTGCAATCGGCCGATCTGGTGATTGGTGCGGCACGCACGTTGTCGCTGTTTGAGTTTCCAGCCCATGCCGAACAGCGCGATATGGGCGGGCAGTTGAACCGCGTTGCCGGATGGGTGGCAGAGGCGCGAGACGCGGGTCGCCGCGTCGTGGTGCTGGCCACCGGCGATCCGCTGTGTCACGGCATTGCGTCATTTTTGATCGGCAAGCTCGGCCTGAATGCCTGCGAGGTGTTGCCCAATGTATCCACGCTGCAATGGGCATGCGCCAGGTTCGGTCTGGCGTGGCAGGAGGCGAAAATCTGTTCGGTGCACAGCAAAGATGCCGGTGAGTGGTTTATGGGCGCCACGCCTGAACACGGCCTGTATGCGCTGCTGCAGGCGGTGCGCCATCATGAATTGCTGGCGGTGTTCACCAGTCCCGAGAATACCCCGGCGCGCATCGCGCGCATGCTGGTGAGCGAGGGCTTGGGAGAGGCGTTTCAGATGAGCGTCGCGAGCCGTATTTTCCAAACTGAACACACTGAACTAGCCGAAAAAATAATCGGCCCGCTGCCGGTGGCGCAGTGCGTGGCTCTGGTGTGCGCCGATCCGAATATGGTGATCTTGCAACACTGCAAGCCGCATAAGGACGAGGTGCTGTTCGGTCTGGAAGATGCTGCATTCCTGCAACGCAAACCGGACAAGGGACTGATCACCAAGCGCGAGGTGCGCGCCGTGTCGCTGGCGCGCATGCAGCTGCACCACAGCAGCATCGTCTGGGACATCGGTGCGGGTTCAGGTGCGGTAGGTCTGGAAGCGGCGCGCCTGTGTTCGGGCGGGCATGTGTATGCCATCGAGAAAAATAGCGATGATGCGGCGATCGCATCACAGAACCGGCAGCGCATGGGCGTCTCCAATTACACGCTGATCAACGATAAAGCGCCGTCCGGGATGGCGGTGTGGCCCGATCCCGATGCCATCTTCATCGGCGGTTCGGGCGGCGAACTGGACGAATTGATAAAACTCGGATTGCAACGATTAAAACCGGATGGCTGGCTGATTATGAATTTTGTGACGTTTGAAAATCTGAATGTGGCGCTCTCGACACTGGGTGCGCTGGGCGCAATCTGGGATGTCACGCAGTTGCAGGCTTCGCGCAGTCAGCCGATTTTGCATATGCACCGGCTACAGGCGGAAAACCCGGTGTGGGTCGTCTCGGCGCAAAGAAGTCAGGTATGAGTGTGCAGATCGGCAAACTATTCGGTGTCTCGCTGGGGCCGGGCGACCCGGGATTGATTACGCGCCGCGCCTGGGAAGTGATGCAAAGCGACGCGCACTGGACTTACCCGGTGCGCTCCCGCAGCAGCGAGAGTTATGCGCTGGGCATCGCGCAGCGCGCGGGACTCGTCATCCCTGAAAACCACAGCCCGCTGCTTTTCCCGATGACCCATGACGCCGCAAAGCTGAGTTTTTACTGGCTGGAGGCCGCGCAAACCGTGCTGTCCGTGTTGCAGGCGGGACGCGATGTCGCCTTTCTGGTCGAGGGGGATGCCTCGACCTATTCCACTTTTGGTCATCTGGCGCGCACCCTCAAAGCGCTGGATGCTTCGATCGAGATCGAGGTCATCGCCGGTGTGCCGTCCTTCCATGCCGCCGCCGCGCGTTTGCAGGAGCCGCTGGCCGATGTGGACGATATGCTGGCCATCGTGCCGGCCGGTTACGGCGTCAGTATGCTTGAGAGGTTGCTGGATGATTTCGACACGCTGGTGTTGCTCAAGGTGAAACCCATATTAAACGATATTATCGATTTGCTGGAGCGAAAGAACTTGCTGGAACACAGCTGTTTCATCGAAAAATCCGGCGCGCCGGAAGAGCGCATTGTGCGCGATGTGGCAAGTTTAAAAGGAGAAAAAGTGAATTACCTGTCCTTGTTGATCGTCAAGAATCCGGGAAGGCTGCGCGGCGAAATTGCACGCGGTTGCCGCAAGGTGGTGCGGGTGGAAGCGCAATGACAGAGCCGCGCGTAGCCCTCATCGCAATCACCAAGCATGGCGCAGCGCGCGCACGGCAATTGGCGCCGCAACTGCCCGCTGCCAGCGTTGTTGTGTCGGAAAAGTTCGCGGCGACCATGCAGGGCCTGACCAATCCTGTGCAAGCCTATCAGGGGGCGCTGAGCGCGCAGATCGCCGCCTTGTTTCAGGCCTTCGACCAGATCGTATTTTTCGTGTCGCTGGGCGCCGTGGTGCGGCTGATTGCACCGCACCTCAAATCCAAGGATGAAGACCCCGGCGTGCTGGTGGTGGATGACGCCGCGCAGTTCGTCATCCCTGTCTTGTCGGGGCATGTGGGCGGCGCGAATGCCTATGCCGAACAGGTGGCAGCCTTGCTGGGCGCAGTGCCGGTGCTGACCACGGCATCGGATGTGGGAAAAACCATCGCTGTGGACATACTCGGGCGCGAACTGGGCTGGCAGGTTGAATGCCCGAAGATCAACATCACGCGCGTCTCGGCCGCTGTGGTGAATGAAGAACCCATCGCTTTCGTGCAGGAAGCGGGCGCCAAAAACTGGTGGACGCGGCCCACGCCGCTGCCTGCCAACATCAAATTATTCAGCAATTTTGCAGAGGTGGATCTGGATGCCTTCCGCGCGGTGTTGTGGGTGACGCGCCGCGATATTCCGGAAGACATCCGGCAGCGACTGTCCGAGCGCCTGGTGGTGTATCGGCCGCCCGTGGATTATCTGTGATGCGTGTCGCGCTGGGGTTAGGCTGCGACAGAGGCGCTTCATTGCTAACGCTGCAAACTGCGGTGGCACAGGCCTTGTCGCAGGCAGGGCTGACGCATCAGGCCGTAGCGGTATGCGCCAGCATAGACAGGAAGAACGATGAAGTCGCGCTGTTGCAGTTAGGCGAACAACAGCATTGGCCGTTGCAGTTCTACAGTGTAGAGCAGCTGGCAGCGGTTGCGGTGCCGAACCCTTCCCAAGTGGTGCAAAAATATATGGGCACGCCCGCTGTGGCGGAGGCGGCCGCGATGCTTGCGGCCAATACCGATATGGCAGGTCTGCTGGTTGAGAAACACAAATATTGCGGCGTTGACGGCAAGAACGCCACGGTTTCAATTGCGAGGATAAAAGTAATGAAAAAAGGAAAAATCCTGCTGGTCGGATTCGGCCCGGGTTCCAAGGAAGACATGACCTACCGGGCGCGGGAAGCGATTGCCGGCGCGGATGTGGTGATCGGCTATACCACTTACATCAAGCTGGTGGAGGATTTGCTGGACGGCAAGGAAGTGATACGCAAAGGCATGACAGAAGAAATCGACCGCTGCGTCGAAGCTTATGAGCAGGCCAAACTGGGCAAGGTCGTGGCGATGGTCTCCTCAGGCGACATCGGCATTTACGGCATGGCGGGCCCCACCTATGAAGTGCTGTTTCAGTCGGGATGGAGGCCGGGCGGTGACATCGAAGTTGAAATCGTGACGGGCAGCACGGCCTTGTCGGCATGCGCATCCCTGGTTGGCGCGCCGCTGACCCATGATTTCTGTTCGATCTCGCTGTCGGATCTGTTGACCCCATGGCCGGTGATCGCCAACCGCCTGGTGGCGGCGGCGCGCGCGGATTTTGTGGTGGCGCTGTACAACCCGAAGAGCGGTCGTCGCACCAAGCAGATCGTCGAGGCGCAGCGCATCCTGTTGCAACACCGCAAGCCCGAGACGCCGGTTGCCATCGTCAAGTCGGCCTACCGCAAGAGCCAGTCGATCCGGATGGTCAGACTGGACGAGATGGCCGATTGCGATATCGGCATGCTCTCCACCGTGCTGATCGGCAACAGCAGCACCTTTTTGCGCGACAATCTGATGATCACGCCGCGCGGCTATGCCAACAAATATGACAGCTTGACCGGGGAGACGCGGGAAGGCGAAAAAGCCGGACGTTCTCTCGGCATGGGGCTGATAGGCTGGAAATCCTGTGTGCGCAGTTATCTGCGCGAATTCCCCGATTACTCCCTGAAGCATGTTGTCGAATACTTCGACATGCCTTTTGAAGAAATATTGTCAGCTATTCATGGCGCCAGTGCCGACGATGTTGCCGGAGAATTTTCGGCGATGCATGCCGCTGACGCATCGCAGTTATTGAATGAGGTGAACAACTGGGGGCGTTTGCGCGCGGTGGTGCGAAGCGGGAATGCCGTCAGCGAAATGATGCTGGAAGGCAAAGATCTGGCGCTGTCAGGTGACCGATTGAAGGTGGAGAACGAACATTTTCATCTGCATGTCGAGTGGCGCCGGGTTGCACGCGCGTGGCTGGTGATGCGCGCCGGCAAAAATTATGGCGCGTATTTCATCGACAGCAACGGTGAAGTCGTGTTCAAGCTTGCCCTGATGAATAAGGACGATGCATCCATACAACGATACAAACAGTCCTGGCAGAAGCCGGGCGAACCACAGGAGATGAATCATGAGTGAACTTGAAAAACCCAAGATGATGAATTACAAACGCCATCTGCTGGTGTGCGTAGGGCCCCGTTGCAGCGAGGAAGGTGAATCACAGGCCCTGTTCGACAGCCTGGGAGACAAATTCAAAGAGGCCGGAATAGACGGGGGCGAGTCGCGCGTCAAGCGCACGCGCACCACCTGTTTTGCCACCTGTAAATCCGGCCCGATACTGTGCGTGCAACCCGATGGCATCTGGTATTACAACGTGACCCCCGCCAATCTGGATCGCATCATTGCCGAGCATCTGGTCGGAGGGCAGCCCGTGGAAGAACTGATTTACCACCGGGCGTGACAATGATTGAGCCGGTGAGCTTCTCCGAGGCCGAACGCGAATCCCTGTATCGGGTCATGCGCGCCCGCCGCGATATGCGCCACTTTCTGCCGAACTCGACGGTGGATGAAACGGTCTTGTTGCGCATCCTGTCTGCCGCACATCTGGCGCCCAGCGTCGGACTGATGCAGCCCTGGCGGTTTATCCGCATCACGGATGGTGCATTGCGCGAGCGGATACATGCGCTGGTGGACGCCGAGCGGCATTTGACGGCACAGGCGTTGGGCGCGCGCGATGCGGAGTTCATGCGCCTGAAGGTGGAAGGCATACGCGACTGCGCGGAACTTTGGGTGGCGGCACTGATGGATAGACGCGAGGAGCATATTTTCGGCCGCCGCACCCTGCCGGAAATGGATCTGGCCTCGGTCGCCTGCGCGATCCAGAACCTGTGGCTGGCGGCGCGCGCGGAAGGCCTGGGGATGGGCTGGGTGTCGCTGTTCGATCCGGAGAAACTGGCGGCGCAGCTTAACATTCCCGAGGGCGGCAAGCCCGTTGCGATTCTGTGTCTCGGGCAGGTCGAGGAATTTTACGCAGCGCCGATGCTGCAACTGGAAGGCTGGCGCAACCCGCAACCGTTGAGTGAGATGCTGTTCGAGAACAGATGGGGGCATCCAGGTGTCGGTGCTTAATCTGGCTGTGCCGCTGACGCTGCTGGCCGCGGTATTGCTTGACCGTCTGCTTGGCGAGCCGCAGTGCTTTCATCCGCTGGCGGGGTTTGGATATCTGGCCAAGGCGGTCGAGAAAACAACTTATCGCGTCAGTTATCTGAGCGGTGTGTTTGCGGTGGCTGTGCTTTTAATACCGCTCGTGCTGGCAGCCTTTTTTTTGCAACACCTTGCCGTATTCGGCACGCTGTTTTCCGTTGTTTTGCTGTATTTCGCAATCGCGCCGCGCAGTCTCACCGAGCATGCCATGCGGGTGTCCGGTGCGGTTGATCTGCAAGCCGCAAGAGACGCGGTGGGCATGATGGTGAGCCGCGACACCAGTCAACTGAATGAAGCAGGGGTGGCGCGCGCTGCGGTGGAATCGGTGCTGGAGAATGGCAACGATGCGATCTTTGCCGCGCTGTTCTGGTTTATGGTGGCGGGCGCGCCGGGTGTGCTGTTGTACCGCCTTTGCAACACGCTGGATGCGATGTGGGGTTATCGCAATGCACGTTACAACGAATTCGGCTGGGCGGCGGCCAAACTCGATGATGTGCTCAACTACATTCCGGCGCGCCTGACCGCCCTGAGCTATGCGCTGCTGGGAAATTTTAGCCGCGCGTTATCCTGCTGGCGACAACAGGCGCCGGCATGGGATAGTCCGAATGCGGGCCCGGTGATGGCGGCGGGTGCGGGCGCGTTGCAGGTGAAGCTGGGCGGCGCTGCGATCTATCACGGCGTACTGGAACAGCGACCGGAATTGGGTTGCGGAGCCGTTGCCGGGCGGGCCGATATTGCGCGCGCGGTTAATCTGGTGCGGCACACCCTGTATCTGTGGCTGGGGGCAATTGGCTTATGCGCTTTACTGATTGCGGGTTTTAAATATGGCGCTTGAACACGGAGGTCGCGTTAGGGTTGCGGCGAAGCGATACGGCATACCCGAGAAGGACTGGCTGGATATTTCAACGGGGATTAATCCCGACGCATGGCCTGTGCCTGCATTGCCGGCTGACCTATGGCAGCGTCTGCCCGAGGACGAGGACGGCCTGCTTGAAGCGGCTGCTAATTTTTACGGTACATCGCACCTGCTGCCCGTTGCAGGCTCGCAGGCGGCGATTCAGACGCTGCCCCGATTGCGCAAGCCGTGCCGCGTGGCGCTGGCAGCGCCGGCTTATGCGGAACATGAACGCGCCTGGCAACAGCATGGGCACCGGATCATTCATGACGAGGAGTTGCTGCAAAGCGACGCCGACGTGGTGGTCATCGTCAACCCGAACAATCCGACCGGCAGATTGTACGGCGCAGCCGAATTGCTGGTGCTGCATGCGCGGCTGGTTCGGCGCGGCGGGCTGCTGGTGGTGGATGAAGCTTTCATGGATGCCACGCCGGAATACAGTCTTGCGCGCTGCTGTCCGCAGGAAGGGCTGATCGTGCTGCGCTCTTTAGGCAAATTCTTCGGCCTGGCGGGGGCGCGGGCAGGTTTTGTGCTGGCGCCGGAAACGACTTTGCAGCCGCTCGCCGAACTGCTCGGCCCCTGGCCGATTGCGACCCCTGCGCGTCATGTCGCGGCGCTTGCGCTTTGCGACACCGCATGGCAGGAAAAAACGCGCGCAACATTGCAGGCTGCAAGCCTGCGCCTGTCTGACATGCTGATCAAACATGGCTTTACGCCTGCCGGCGGCAACTGTCTGTTTCAGTGGGTAAGATGCGATGATGCGGCCAGCGTGCATCAAACGCTGGCAGAGCAGGGTATTCTGACCCGGTTGTTCGATACGCCGGCCAGCCTGCGCTTCGGTCTGCCGTATAGTGAGGGAGAGCGTAGCGAGGGTGCCTGGGCGAGACTGGATGCTGCGTTAATGAACTGTAGGTCGGGTTTTAACCCGACATGTCGGAAAGGGGCAAGCCGCTCAAAGGATCATTCATGATGAATGCAATCACGGTGATGGTACAGGGAACGACCTCGGATGCCGGCAAGAGCACGCTGGTCGCAGCGCTGTGCCGTTATCTGGTGCGGCAGGGCATTGCAGTGGTTCCCTTCAAGCCGCAGAACATGGCGCTCAACAGCGCGGTCACTTCTGACGGCGGCGAGATCGGCCGTGCGCAGGCGGTGCAGGCGCAGGCGGCAAGGCTGGCTCCGCATACCGACATGAATCCTGTTCTGTTGAAACCCAACAGCGACACCGGCGCGCAGATCATCGTACACGGCAGACCCATCGGCAACATGAAAGCGATCGAATATCACGCCTACAAGAAAACCGCGCGTGCGGCCGTGTTGGCGTCGCACCGGCGTTTATGCGAGCAATACACCACCATCGTGGTGGAAGGTGCGGGCAGTCCGGCCGAAATCAATCTGCGTGCCAACGACATCGCCAATATGGGCTTTGCCGAGGCGGTGGATTGCCCTGTGATTCTGATCGCCGATATCGATAAGGGCGGGGTGTTCGCGCATCTGGTGGGCACGCTGGCTTTGCTGAGTGAGAGCGAGCAGGCGAGAGTGGCGGGTTTTGTTATCAACCGTTTCCGCGGCGACATCGCGCTGTTGCAGCCGGGGCTTGACTGGCTGGAACACTACACCGGCAAGCCGGTGATCGGCGTGATCCCCTATTTGCACGGGCTGCATCTGGAAGCGGAGGATGCACTCCCCTCACCCGTTTACGGGGGAGGGGTTGGGGGAGAGGGGCGTTTGCGCGTCATCGTGCCGGTGCTGCCGCATATCAGCAATCACACCGATTTCGATCCGCTGCGTCTGCATCCGCAGATTGAATTCAGCTTTGTCGCGATGGGCGAGTCTATCCCGCCAGCCGATCTGATCATCCTGCCGGGCAGCAAGTCGGTGCGTACTGATCTTGAACATCTGCGGCATGCGGGATGGGGTGATGCGATACAGCGCCATTTGCGTTACGGCGGCAAGCTGATCGGCATCTGCGGCGGCATGCAGATGCTGGGGCAGGCGATTCACGATCCGTCAGGGCTGGAAGGCGAGGCGGGCAGCAGTATCGGGCTGGGACTTCTTGAAATGGAAACGACGCTGGCTCTTGAGAAACAGCTGCGCAATGTGCGCGGTACCTTGAGTTTTGAGGCAGCGCCTGTGGCAGGCTATGAAATACATGCAGGTGTCACCTCAGGCGCGGCGCTGAATCGTCCGGCGATGCTGCTTGAGCGCGACGGCAAAACCGTTGCCGATGGCGCTGTTTCTCTGGACGGACAGATACTTGTCACGTATCTGCATGGTTTGTTCGAGTCGCAAGCGGCGAGCGATGCGCTGCTGCGCTGGGCGGGTCTATTGGCAGTTGCGACACCCGATTATCATGCGCGCCGCGAGGCCGATATCGACAGGCTGGCCGATGCGGTTGAACAATATCTGGATAGACAGTTACTCAACAATTTATTCGGTTTAGGTAAAACCCAATGAAGATTCTTCAGTTATGTCATTCCCGCGCAGGCGGGAATCCAGCTAAAAGAAAATATCACTGCGTAGCAGTGACAAACGGCTGTCGAATAAATCTACTGGATTCCCGCCTGCGCGGGAATGACGGGGCTTAAGTGGGGATGTATGCGTGAATTGATACTGGGCGGCGTGCGTTCCGGCAAGAGCATGCTTGCAGAACAGCATGCGACCGCTTCAGGGTTGTCTGTGGTGTATGTCGCAACCGCCGAGGTGCGTGACGAGGAGATGCGAGAGCGCATCGTGCATCATCAGGCGAGAAGACCTGCTCACTGGCAACTGGTCGAGGCGGGGGGCGGTCTTGCAGCGGTGTTGCAGCGCGAGGCGGCAGCCGATTGCTGCGTGCTGGTGGATTGTCTGACGTTGTGGCTGACGCAATTGCTGTGCGATACTGACGAACCACGGCTGCGCTTCGAGGTGTCGGAGTTGCTGCGCATATTGCCCGATTTGCCCGGACAGATCATTCTGGTCTCGAATGAAACCAATATGGGCATAACGCCGATGGGCGAGTTGTCGCGGCGATATTGCGACGAAGCGGGGCGCCTGCATCAGCAACTGGGTGCGATCTGCGAGCGGGTGATTCTGACGGTAGCCGGCTTGCCGCTGGTGTTAAAAAGCAGCTTGTAGCTTGTAGCGAATGAAGGTTAATGAGGAGTCGTGATGGAAAATAACTGGTTTTCGCAGCCTTGCGCTGCATTGAATGAAGCCGCCCGCGAAGTAGCGCTGGCGCGGCAGGGACAACTCACCAAGCCGCCCGGTGCGCTGGGGCAGCTTGAAGCGCTTGCGGTGCAACTGGCCGCCATGCAGGGTGCAGAGCAGCCGCAACTGGAACGCGTGCAGATCAGCGTATTCGCCGCCGATCACGGTATCGCTGCCGAGGGCGTATCCGCCTTCCCGCAGGCAGTGACCGGTGAAATGGTGAAGAACTTTGCGACAGGCGGTGCTGCGATCAGTGTGCTGGCGAAAACGCTGGGAGCGACATTGGAAGTCGTGAATCTGGGCACGGTCAATGATACGGGCGAGTGGCCAGGCGTGGTGCGCGCGGTGATCGCACCGATGACAGCCAACTTTGCGCTTGAAGAGGCGATGAACAGAGCTCAGCTGGATGCCGCCTTGCTGGCAGGGCGCGACAGCGTGCTGCGCGCGGCCTCTGCACAGTTGTTCATCGGCGGGGAAATGGGGATTGCCAATACGACTTCTGCCTCTGCGATTGCCTGTTCACTGTTGCAGGAGGCGCCGCAATTGCTGGCAGGAGCCGGTACAGGGCTGGACAGCGCAGGCGTGACACGCAAGGCCGAGGTAATCGTGGGTGCCTTGGCACTGCACGGGCTGTTTCCGTTTCCGGCAGGGGAGGTGATTGAGGGGGAAGGTGCGCTTGAAATCCTGCGCTGTGTCGGTGGGTTTGAAATCGCGGCACTCACCGGCGCTTATATCGCAGCGGGGCAAAGCGGCATTCCCGTGCTGGTGGACGGTTTTATCAGCAGCGTTGCAGCCCTGCTTGCAGTGCATATTAATCCAGGCGTGCGCGACTGGCTGCTGTTTGCACATACTTCGGCAGAGTTCGGCCATCGGCGAGTACTGGAGGCGATGGATGCACAGCCTTTGTTGCAGCTGGGTATGCGACTGGGTGAAGGCAGCGGTGCGGCGGTTGCCGTGCCGTTGCTGCGCATGGCTTGCGCGCTGCATAACGGCATGGCGACGTTCGCCGAAGCGGCGGTATCAGGGAAGATTTAGCCTGTCGTCATTCCGGCGAAGGCCGGAATCCAGCAGGATCAATATTCTGCGAAGCAAACAAAGCATTGGTTGTGTCTCGCTCTCCAACTTTTTGAAATGAAGAAGCGATATGCACGTTAATGTTACTGCCGGGTGTAGCCCGGCGGCTAGTCACTTTTCTTGTGTCGCCAAGAAAAGTAACCCAAAGAAGGCGACCCCGGTTTGCCGCGCCTTTGGCGTACCCTCGATAGTCAAAAACAAGCGGGGCTGCGCAACTCGCCCTGGCGGGCCGCACACCTCGCGCCCCGCTGCGGAACTCAAACAGTGCTCGCCTTACACCACCGCTTGTTTTTGACTATCTTCGGCGGCGCACAGGGGATGAACTAGTCTGCAATGAGTACGTCAAAATGCCTGATTGATCTTCACCTTCTATAATTGCATATCAAGATATGCATATACGATTGTGAAGCTTGACACAACGATACATGTCCGCATGTTAATATGTGTGCGGGCCTACAGACAGACCTTTTGCCGCGATTCGCGGCATTTGAAATAAATGGTAGGGAGTTTGCTCTCCACTGATCCGCATTGCGACGTATATGTGTGACTGTTGCCTCGCATAAGAGTGCCTGTAGGCCCACTTCCTTTCGGATGCTGAATGACACAACTAATCAAACTGAAGTCTGCGAGGAATCTTCACGATGTGGCAGCTCTTTTGGGTTTTAAAGCATCTGCGCTTTCATTCATCTTGTACAAGAAAAGCGATACCACGAAGTACAAGCAGTTTGATATACCAAAACGATACGGTGGCACTCGTAAAATTTGCGCGCCGTTTCCAGATCTAAAGTTAATTCAGCGACGACTGTCTGATCTTCTTCAAAATTGCGTTGAAGAGATTAATAGTACACATGGTTTTAGCGACCAGATTTCTCATGGATTCAAACGAAAGCGATCGATTATCACGAACGCTAAGGAGCATCGCAACCGTAATTATGTCTTCAATGTAGATTTAGCGGATTTTTTGGCAGTATCAACTTTGGCCGTGTTCGCGGATTTTTCATGAAGGATAAAAGCTTCTTGTTACAACCAGATGTTGCAACGGTACTTGCGCAAATTTCGTGTTATGAAAACGTTTTGCCGCAAGGAAGTCCATGTTCGCCAGTTATCTCTAACTTGATCGGTCATGTGCTTGATATCCATCTTGTTCGGCTTGCATCTCGCAACGGTTGTACTTACTCGCGGTACGCGGACGATCTGACTTTTTCCACTAATAAACCAGAATTTCCTGCATGCATTGCCAAATATGCTTTGGGTGAGGAGCACAAGTGGAATCCTGGTAGTGAGCTTGTGCGGCTGGTTAAAAAAAGTGGCTTTGAAATGAACCCTGCTAAGACTCGAATGCAGTATCGTGATTCGCGTCAGGAGGTGACTGGGTTAATCGTTAATAGAAAGGTAAATGTTCGCAGCGAATACAGGCGTACTGTGCGTGCAATGGTGCATCACTTGTTTAACAAAGGCAATTTTGAATTCGTGCATAAGGGGATCGATGAAAAAGGTGCTGTGACCATACATAAGAGACCGGGCACAGTAAATCAGCTTCACGGCATGCTGGGTTTTATTGATGGGGTTGATCTTTATAACGAGAGACTTGCATCGAAAAGCAAAGATTCAAGAGACCAATTCAATGCCACAAGCAAGGAGTCGATGTATCGCAGATTTCTGCTGTTCAAGGAATTTTATGCAGCGCCAACCCCGGTAATTATTTGTGAAGGCAAGACGGACAATGTATACATTCTCCATGCGATTCGGAGCCTTGTTACAACATTCCCACAACTTGCAATAACGAGTACCGATGGAACTATCAAATTGGCAATGCGAATCTTCAAATACTCTGACACTAGTACAGGTCGAATTCTGGGTATCAACGGGGGGGTGTCCAATCTGTCGCATTTTATGCGTCTATATGATCGTGAGTACAAAAAATTTAAGGCGCCGGGCGCACAGCAACCGATAGTTTTGCTCGCCGATAATGATGCAGGTGCAAGAGGGAAGGGTGGTATATTTAACACAGTGAAAGCCATAGCTAAAACGACGGTAACTGGCGCGGAGCCATTCGTGCATATTACGGGCAACCTTTACTTGGTTGCTACTCCACTGAAAAATGGGGTGAAAGAATCGATGATTGAGGATTTCTTCGATGATGTAATCAAGTCAACAATCGTTGGCGGTAAAGCTTTCAGCCACCAAGATGATTTCGATCGTGACACGCACTATGGAAAGCATGTCTTTGCACAGAAGGTTGTGAGAGCTCAGGCAGATAAAATTAATTTCAGTGAGTTCAAAGCGATCTTGTCAAATATTGCATTGGTAATTGATACTCACAGAAAAAAACATTCTGCAGTGAGTTTAATTTCTTAGCTGCGATATGGTTGCGCAGCCCCGCTTGTTTGTGACTATCGAGGGTACGCCAAAGGCGCGGCAAACCGGGGGCGATTTCTTTCGGTTACCTTTCTTGGCAAGACAAGAAAACGAAGTTTCGGCGTAGACGAAAATGCAAATTGCACGAAGCCAAAGGTAACCAGCCGCCGGTCTGCCACCGGCATAGCTCGTCACACGTCCTCGAAAACTGCGATAAGGCAATATAGTTGTTTTAATACGTCAAAGACGTATAATGCGCGGTATGTGCACGTTCATCGAACTGCCTGCTTTTACACGTTATGTTGCCGATTATCTCAGCGATACAGAGTTGACTGATTTGCAAATGGCACTGACCATGGATCCTGCTCTTGGCGATGTGGTTCCCGGCACAAGGGGAGTTCGCAAAATGCGCTGGGCGCGTGCGGGTATGGGTAAGCGCGGCGGTGTGCGCATCCTGTACTACTTGCAGGATGCGCTTGGGCGAATATGGTTACTGACCGTGTATGCCAAGAGCGCGCGAGAGAATATCGCCGCTTCCACTTTAAATGCTTTGCGGGAAATTGCCGATCATGCCGAAATTATCTGAAACCGAATTGCTTGCACGCGATGCGCAGCGTGACCTGAACGCTGAACTGCTTGAATCAATCAACGAATTGAAGGCCGGGAAAATAGGGCGTGTCTCAGTGGTGACGCGCGATGGTCGTGTGATTGAATCGCCTGTGGCTAAGGCCCGTGTCATTTCCAGACTTTCGCAAGTACAGTTCGCTCGTCTGCTGGGGGTGTCGTTGCGCACGCTACAGGAATGGGAACAGGGGCGACGCCAGCCTTCCGGCGCCGCAAAAACGCTGTTGCGCGTAGCCGAGATGCATCCGGAAGTGTTGCGCGAAGTTCTCGGTACCGAAGAGTCTATACTCAGGTCTTGATACGTCGTTATCCTGCTTTCGTCACTCGTCCTCAAAAACCGCGATAAGGCAATCGAGTACTTCCTGCACGATACTGTATGGAACTTTCAACTGGCTTGTTGCGCAGCCCCGCTTGTTTGCTGCCTGAGGTAATATGACTTTGTCAGTTGAGTTATCATTACTGCGCGGCAGACGCCAAGCCCCAGTGTGGGATATTTTCGGATATCAAATCATTTCCAGAAATTACTTATCGCCGATACCATGAACCAGGTTTTTCTCTATGACACCACCTTGCGCGACGGTACGCAGCGCGAAGACATTTCGCTGTCGGTTGACGACAAGCTCGCCATCGCAAAACGTCTGGCGGATTTCGGTTTCCACTACATCGAAGGCGGCTGGCCGGGCTCCAACCCCAAGGATGCCGAGTTTTTCGCACGCGCCGCCAAACTTGATCTGGGTCAGGCCAAGCTGGCCGCTTTCGGCAGAACACGCCAGAAGAAACTGACCTGTGAGCAGGACACCAACCTGCAGGCGCTGCTTGAAGCCGCAACGCCCGTCGTCACCATGGTGGGCAAGAGCTCTGATTACCACGTCAAAATGGTGCTTGCAGCCAGCCTGGAAGAGAACCTGGCGATGATCTCGGACAGCGTCGCCTACATGAAATTGCATGGTCGCGAAGTGGTATTCGATGCGGAGCATTTTTTCGACGGCTTTCTGGCCAATCGCGATTATGCGCTGGCGACCCTGAAGGCGGCTTCCGATGCGGGCGCTGACTGGCTGGTGCTGTGTGAAACCAACGGCGGCAAGCTGCCCTGGGAAGTCGAAGAAATCGTCCGTGAAGTAAAAAAGCATATCAGCACGCCGCTGGGCGTGCATTGCCACAATGACAGCGGCTGCGGCGTTTCCAATACCTTGTCCGCCGTGCGCGGCGGCTGCACCCAGGTACAGGGCACCATCAACGGCTATGGAGAGCGCGTCGGCAATGCCAATCTGACCACCATCATCCCCAATCTGCAACTCAAAATGGGCAAGACGGTGGTGACGGCCGCACAGTTGCGGGAACTGACTGCGCTCGCCCACTATGTCGCGGAAGTCGTCAACCTCAAACACTACAACCATGCGCCCTACATCGGCTACAGCGCCTTCGCGCATAAGGGCGGCATTCATGTCGCCGCGATGATGAAAGCCGCCGACACCTATCAGCACATCGACCCTGCGCTGGTCGGCAATCAGATGCGCTCGGTGGTCTCGGAACTATCCGGGCGAGGCAATATCCTGTTCCACGCCAAGGCGCTGGGCATCAATCTGAACAACGAAGATGCCCAGCGTGTGCTGAACCGCATCAAACATCTGGAACATGAAGGTTTTACCTTTGAAGCGGCCGAAGCCAGCGTGGAACTGATGCTGCATCGGTTGCGTGCAGACTACGTGCAGCCGTTCGAACTGATCGATTATTTTGTGATTACCGAGCGACGCCAGAGCCGTGGATTGCTCTCCGAAGCGACGGTTAAAGTCAGGGTGGACGGCAGTGTGAAATTTGTCGCGGCTGAGGGCAACGGGCCGGTCAATGCCCTGGCCGGCGCCCTGCGGAGTGCGCTGGAAGGCGTCTACCCCGTGCTCAAGACGGTGCGCCTGACCGACTACAAGGTGCGCATTCTGGACAGCGCAAAAGGCACTTCCGCGCAGATCCGCGTGCTGATCACCTTCCAGGGCGGCGGCCTGGTCTGGACCACCGTCGGCGCCAGCACCAACATCATCGACGCCAGTTGGCTTGCGCTCTCCGACAGCCTGGAATATGCGTTGCTGAAACTGCAACCGCCCGCGGCCTGAGCCCTTTCCCGCCCGACACTCATGACGAACATCAGGTTCGCAGACCGCTCGAAGTAGTTGCGCGGCAGGTGCGGCGCATCTTGTATACTTCCTCATCCATTCACTTTTACTGTATTCGCCATGCCTGAGATTACCCGATCCCGAACCTCCGCCCGTGAACTGATTGACTTCATCGACGCCAGTCCCAGCCCATGGCATGCAGTGGCGAGCGCCGAGGCGCGCCTGCTGGCAACGGGGTTTACCCGGCTTGACGAGGGCGAGCGCTGGCAACTTGAGCCTAGCGGGCGCTATTACACAGTGCGCGGCGGCGCGTCAATGATTGCATTCACGCTGGGCAGTCGGCCGATGACGGAAACCGGTTTCCGCATGGTCGGCGCCCATACCGATTCCCCGGGATTAAGGCTCAAGCCAAAGGCGGGCATATCCGGTGATGGCCTCTCGCGCCTTGCCGTTGAAGTGTATGGCGGGCCTATACTGGCCACATTCACAGACCGTGACTTGAGTCTGGCAGGGCGCGTGGTAATGCGTACAGCAGCGTGTCAGGAAACGCGGCTGATCTGTTTCGACCGACCGCTGGCGCGGCTGCCCAACCTTGCGATCCACATGAACCGGGAGGTCAATGAACAGGGTCTGAAGCTCAACAAGCAGACGGAACTGCCGCTGACCTTAGGGCAGCTTGCCGAAGGAGAAGACGCGGAAGCCTCGTTGCGCCGGTTGCTGGCCGATGCCGCGCAGGCAGAAGCGTCAGACCTGCTGAGCTTTGAGCTGGCGGTCTATGACGTGCAGAAGGGCTGTTTGTGGGGCGCAAACGAGGAATTTATCGCGGACAGCCAGCTGGACAATCTGGCATCCTGCCATGCGGCGCTTACTGCGCTGATCGCGACTGAGCGGCCGGCGGCAACCTGTGTGGCGGCCTTTTTCGATCACGAAGAGGTCGGCAGCGAGAGCGCCACCGGTGCCGGCGGCAGTTTCATCAGCGACGTGCTGAACCGCATCAGCTTTCAGGCGGCACTGGACGAGGAGGACAGACGCCGTGCCATGGCGAAGAGCTTCTTTATCAGCGCCGACATGGCGCATGCTTACAATCCGAATTTTCCGGCCGCCTATGAGCCTGGCCACAAAGTGAGGGTAAACGGCGGACCGGTCATCAAGACCAACGTGAACCAGCGCTACGCAACCAATGCAGCGTCTGCGGCCCTATTCATGGGATTTTGTGAGCAGGCCGGGGTGCCGTATCAGCAGTATGCCCATCGCAGCGACCTGGGCTGCGGCAGCACCATTGGTCCCATGGTGGCGGCACAGCTGGGCGTTGCCAGTGTGGATGTCGGCTCGCCGATGTGGGCGATGCACAGCGCACGCGAGAGCGCGGGGGTCTATGACCACGCCTGCATGATTGCTGCCCTGACGGCGGCTTTCGGCAGCTGAAAGCGGCATCCCCTCCCTGCACAGCAGCCACTTTTCAATTGCCAGACACGAAGCGGTTACCGGAAATACGTATCGCGCCGGATCAATTGAATATCAGCGCTATTCGCCAGTAGCCCGATTCTCTCCCCATCTTGGCATCAGCGCATTTTCCACTCTCAGATGATCCAGCATGCGCGCGACCACGAAATCCACCAGATCCTGCACGCTGGCAGGCTGATAGTAAAAACCCGGATTGGGCGGCATGATTACCGCACCGGCACGGGCCAGCCTGAGCATGTTTTCCAGATGAATCTCCGAAAATGGCATCTCGCGCGGTGCCAGTATCAGCGTGCGTTTTTCTTTGAGCATCACGTCCGCAGCTCTGGCAATCAGGTCGTCGCTGATGCCTGCGGCGACCTTGGCCAGCGTACCCATGGTGCAGGGGCAGATCACCATCGCGTCGCCCGGATTCGATCCCGATGCCATCGGCGCATACCAGTCATCCCTGCCGAACACATGAAGCTCGCCGCTGAATTGCCCCAGGCGCGCTTTCAAATCGCGCTCGGCATCCTGCGGACGGCTGGGCAACACCAGGTTCATTTCCTGCTTTGCAACAATCTGCGCCGCCTGCGAATACACCAGATGCACGCGCTGCCCGCTTTGCAGCAGGCATTCGAGCAGACGCATGCCATAGGGCATGCCGGATGCGCCGGTAAAGGCAATCGTAATGGTTTTCACGAGATACAGAACTCCAGATTATTTAGTTTCCGCATTATCCATGAAACGCGCGGCGACCAGACCGTTCACCGTGCCGAACACCAGTGCGGCGGCAGCAAAAATCGGTATCAGGTAGGCGATGCCCGCCTGTGGGATCAGCCACAGATACACCACCAGCATCTGTCCGGTGATATGCGCGAAGGCTGCATAAATGCTGTGGCTGACCGGGCCAAACCAGCGGCGCGGCAGATGTTGCGCGAGAGCCAGCACCAGCAGGCTGAGCAGGGCGCCAGAAAGACTGAGAAAAAATCCCGGCGTCAAAAAATTGCCGAACAACAGGCTGCCGGCGAATACCCTGAGCAACGACACCCAGGCGGCGGCGCGCCAGCCGTAGCGTGCCAGCACGATCAGCGTGACGATGTTGGCAAGTCCGGGTTTTACGCCCGGCAGGGGCGATGGAATCGCGCCCTCCAGCAGGGTCAGGCCCAGCGCCACCGCCGCCATGCGTGCGATATGATGGTCTTCGGCGGTGGTGTGAAGCAGGATCGAGGAGTGAGTATCCTGAGAGGATTGAGGATTGAGGATCGAGGATTGAGGTAAGTCAACCCCTTCCCGGCTAATGCAGGTCAGAGTATGCGAATTTGGTTTTACTAGATCCTCAATCCTCAATCCCCACTCCTAATAGTTCAAACTGTCATAACGTTTATGGCTGCCGACCAGCTCGACGCTGACCTGATTAGGCAAACACAGTGCGATTTCGCCTGCCTGTTGCAGCCATCCCTGTCGCACGCAGTATTGGCGCGGGCTGGGGTCGGAGGCGATGCGCACACGGCGGTTTTCAATGGCAATCATACTGACGCCCAGCGGACCGGGAACGGCGATGGTTTGATTGCGTGACAGCGGAACTTCGCGGAACAACTTGCCGCCGCTGCGTATGATCGCCTTGTCGGCCTGTTCGCCAGTCCACAGCCGGAAAGTAATGAACACCACGCAAAAAATGCCCAGACCCAGCGTCAGCCAGTCTCCCGGCCTGATATGCCTGAGCAGGGTTGTCGGCATGGCTTCAGGACAGTTCGCGGTGGCGCAACAGGACCTGATGTTCCGGCTGGAAATGCTGGCCCAGTTTTTCGCTGAGATACACCGAGCGGTGCTGCCCCCCGGTGCAACCTATCGCGATAGTCAAATAGCTGCGATTGTCCGAAATAAAATGAGGCAGCCAGCGCTCTACAAATCCGCGAATATCACTGTACATCTGCTGTGCTGCCGGCGAGCCTTCCAGAAACTCGATCACAGGCGCATCGCGCCCGGTGAGTGGGCGCAACTGCGGCTCGTAATAAGGGTTGGGCAGGCAGCGCACATCGAAAACAAAGTCCGCATCCAGCGGAATGCCCTGTTTGAAGCCGAATGACTCGAACAGCAGCGTCAGCCGCGCCCCGTCGAGTGTGATGAATTGTTTGATCCAGGCCCTGAGCGCATGGGTCCTGAGCTCGCTGGTGTCGATATGATGTCCGATATTGCTGATCTCGTCGAGCAGTTCCCGCTCGTACTGCACACATTCCGGCAGGGTGCGCACCCCGTTGCTCAGGGGATGCATGCGGCGCGTCTCCGAGAATCGCTTGACCAGCGTGTCGGTCTTGGCATCCAGGAACAGCACATGTACCGTCAGGTCTTTTTGATTTAACTGCGATAAAATTTCCGGCAAACGCTGCAAGCTGTTGGCGCTGCGCACGTCTATGCTGACTGCCATCCTGTCATACCCTGCTGACAGCAGATAATCCGTTAAACGGGTCAAAATTTCGGCAGGCAGGTTGTCCACGCAATAAAACCCGCTGTCCTCCAGCACCTTGAGTGCGACGCTTTTGCCCGAACCCGACAGACCGCTCAGCAGGAAGAGTTGCACCTCAATCTCCTTGCAGCATTTGATCATGCCGAATGATGAATTCCTCCATGGTGTTGATGCCGCGCTGCTGCAACACAAAGTTTCTTGCAGCGGCTTCCACCAGCACCGCAAGGTTGCGCCCCGCCACCACGGGAATATTCACGGTGTTGATTTTCACCCCGAGTATCTCCTGATGGGTGGCTACCAGTGGCAGTCGCTCCATTCGTGAGAGATCACCGTCATGCGTTCGATGCAGGTACACGATGAGTTTGAGACTTTTTTTGCGCCGCACCGCCGTTTCACCGAACATGGTGCGTATATTCAGCATACCCAGGCCTCGCACCTCAAGGAAATCGCGCAACAGTTCAGGACAGCATCCCTCCAGCGTGTCAGGCGAGATGCGGCTCAATTCGACGACATCATCCGCAACCAGCCCGCTGCCGCGTGTGATGAGCTCCAGTCCAAGCTCGCTCTTGCCGACCGCACTCTCCCCGGTAATCATCACGCCGACGCCCAGCACATCAAGAAGCACGCCGTGGCGCGTCGTGGTTTCAGCCAGCTCCTTGGCCAGATAATGGCGGATCAGCCACATCAGGTGAACGCTGTTTTTGGCGGAAGCGAACAGCGGAATGCTGGAGCGATTGGCAAAACTGATCAGTTCCGGCGGAATTTGGGCAGAACCCGCCACGATCAGGCAGGCAGTGCCGTTTTGTTCAATTTGTTCAAAAACTTTTTCACGCTCGGCGAGCGTCAGGTTGCGCAGATAAGCGAGTTCGGTTTCACTCAGCACCTGCACCCAGCTCGGATGTATCCGGCTCAGGTGGCTGACCATCTCGCGGTTGGAGGCTTCCACCACCTCGCTGTCTATGATGCGGTCGATACCATCGTTTCCAGCCACGCGGGTGAGTTCCAGCCGCGCCTGTTTATCTTCAAACAGTTGCCGGATATTCACCTGGCTCATGCGGGGTTGCTCCATTCGCAGAAAAGCCTGTGTATGCCGGCGCTGTCATCGCAGGCGATCAGTTTTTCACGGAAGTCGACATCGCTGAACATTTGCGCCAGTTCACCCAGAATTTGCAGATGCAAATCGGTGGCAAGCTCCGGCACCAGCAACACAAAAATCAATGTGACAGGCTGTCCATCCGGCGCATCGAACGGAATCGGGTGAGCCGTCTTGACAAATGCCGCTGTCGCATCGCGCAGTTTTGGAATGCGGCCATGCGGAATCGCCACGCCTTGCCCAAGGCCGGTCGAGCCCAATTTTTCGCGGGCAAACAGGCTGTCAAATACCTGGCTGCGAGCGATCTGCATCTGGTTTTCGAACAACAGGCCCACCCGTTCAAAGACGCGTTTTTTGCTGGTCGATTCGGTATCCAGCAGCACATTGTCGGGCGAGAGGATTTTACTGATCAAGTTCATTTTAAATAATGCCTTAAACAAGGGGCGGCAATATTGCCGCCCCTGGGGTTTTATTCCTCTACCGCAGCCTGGATACCGGTTTCATCGTGGCGTCTGTCGGACAGCTTTTCCTTGTGTTTGAGCACCTGCCGGTCCAGCTTGTCTACCAGCGCATCAATTGCGGCATACAGATTTTCATCCTCGCATTCAACGAACACGTTTTTACCGCTGATGTGTACCGTGGCTTCGGCCTTTTGTTTCAGCTTTTCAACCGAAAGGATGATGTTCACGTCGATGACATTGTCAAAATGACGCTTGATTTTGCTGAACTTGCCGGTCGCATAGTCGCGAATAGCCGGAGTGATTTCCAGATGGTGTCCGGTTATGTGGAGGTTCATTTTATGCTCCTTAGTATTAAAGTGATTTACGGAGATTTACCGGGAGGATATGCAACGCTTCCCGATACTTTGCTATGGTGCGTCGGGCGACTACGATGCCCTGTTGCGCCAAGATTTCTGACATGCGCCCGTCCGTCAGTGGCTTGCGTGTATCTTCGCCGCTGACCAATTGCTTGATCAGTTCGCGTATTGCGGCAGAAGAACAGACGCCGCCACTTTCCGTGACCAGACCGCTGCCAAAGAAATATTTAAATTCGTAAATTCCGCGCGGGGTATGCATAAATTTCTGCGTGGTGCCGCGCGATACGGTAGATTCGTGCAATTCCAGCTCATCGGCTATTTCACGCAACACCAGAGGACGCATGGCTATCTCACCATGCTCCAGAAATGCAACCTGACGCTCGACGATGGCCTGCGCTACCCGCAGGATGGTTTCGAAGCGTTGCCGCAGGCTTTTGACCAGCCAACTCGCTTCCTGCAATTGCGCCGCAAGGGGTGAGCCTGACTTCTCATCGCGCTGTTGCAGGATATTCGCATAAAGCTGGTTGACGCGCAGCCTGGGCATCGCGTCCGAATTGAGCCTGGCGCGCCATTTTCCCTTGTGTTTTTCTACGATGACATCGGGTACGACATAATCCGCAACGCTCCGGTCGAAAGCGTCACCGGGCCTGGGGTTCAGGCTGACGATCAGATTCTGCGCGTTGCGCAGATGAGCGTCCGAGCAGCGCAACAGTTTTTTGATTCTGGCAAAATCGTGAGCCGCCACCAGATCGAGATGGTGAGTGACCAGACTTATTGCCAGATCGCGTTGCGGGGTGCTTTCGGGCAGCGCCTTGAGTTGCAGCGCCAGACATTCGCACAAATTCCGTGCGCCCAGTCCCGGTTGGTCGAGGTGTTGCAATTGCACCAGCGCCGTTTCGAGATCATCCAGCGTGATACACAACTCTTCAGGCAATAGTTCGGCCAGCTCGGCAAGATCCTGGAGCATATAGCCATTTTCGTCCAGCGCATCGATCAACATCCCGACAATCAGTTTGTCTTTATGATCCAGCTGGCTGACCGACAACTGGCTGTGCAGATACTCTCGCATGCTGGCTTGCAATGCGGCTTGTTCGGGATAAGAGTCGTTTTCATCATCGACGGACGCGGCGCCGGTATTCCATTCCAAGGGCTCATTCGCGCTATTGTCGCTTCGCTCCTCATCGCTGCCGCGATCTTCCTCGCTGCGGTTTTGTTCAACGCGCTCGTGCTCGACGCTGCTGCGCGCTTCACTGTAGGTAACCTCTTCGCTTAATTCCAGCAGGGGGTTCTCTTCGAGCATGCGCGCGATTTCCTGCTGCATATCCTGGGTGGAGAGCTGGAGCAGTCGAATGGACTGTTGCAACTGAGGCGTGAGCGTCAGTTGCTGGGACAGGCGAAGTTGTAAAGATGCTTTCATAAATCCATTGTTGCGAGTTATTGCCCGCCGGGCAATATCCCTGCTAGAACCATTTTAGGCGAATATAGTGTGCTCGCCCATCCCTGAGCGTAGCGGTCGTAGCGCGAGCTACGGGTACCGCACGGCCTACTCCTCGCGGGTGCGCCTATCTTTCTGATATGTCTCGTCATTCGCTGCGCGGCTCCTTGCGCTTCATCCTTAGCGGTTTAAGCAGGCAATCCACGAAGTGGATGCTCGCAAAACTCTGGATTTCCAGCGCTTCAACGATGCCATATAAGGAAACGTTTCCTGGAATCACCTCAGAGTTTGAAGTTTTCACCCAGATAGACTTTCCTCACGCCTTCATTGTAGATGATTTCATCGGGTTTGCCTTCAGCCATCACCGATCCTGCATTAATAATGTAGGCGCGATCGCAAATACCCAGTGTTTCGCGCACGTTATGATCGGTAATCAGCACGCCGATATTGCGTTCCTTGAGAAAACTGATGATTTTCTGAATATCGAGCACCGCAATCGGGTCGACGCCTGCGAACGGTTCGTCCAGCAAAATAAAGCGTGGATTCGTCGCAAGCGCACGGGCGATTTCCACCCTCCGCCGCTCGCCGCCGGACAGGCTGATCGCCTGATTATTGCGGATCGCGTGAATGTTCAGATCCTGCAGCAATTCCTCCAACCTGAGCTGAATATCTTCGTCAGACAAATCCTGCAATTCGAGCACCGCCTGAATATTTTGCGCCACGCTCATGCGGCGAAAAATCGAGGCTTCCTGCGGCAGATAACCCAGGCCCAGACGCGCGCGCCTGTGGATAGGCATTCGTGTAATATCTTGATTATCAATTGATATTTTTCCGCCATCGGCAGCAACCAGGCCGACTATCATGTAAAACGAGGTGGTTTTCCCCGCACCGTTCGGCCCCAGCAAACCCACCACTTCACCGCTCACCACCGACAGCGATGCGTCATGCACCACCGTGCGCAAGCCGTATTTCTTTTTCAGACCCACCGCGCGCAATTCGCTCATTTCTTCTCCACTACCGGCGCTGCATCTACCCCGCTGGCCGGTTTTGGTTTCGGATACAGCACGGCATGCACACGTTTCGGCACACCCTTCTCGGCGCCTTTATCGTCCGCTTGAAAAATATCGGTCTTCGAATTGTAGGTAACGTGTTCGCCACGTACTTCATCCTGAGCGCGTTTTACCCTCGCCTGTACATAGAAATCCACGGTATCGGCACGCGTGTCATATTCGATGCGCTCGCCGTAGCCTTCCACATATTCATCCAGCCCTTCGCGTTTCTGTCTGTAACTGGCCGGATGTCCATAAGCCGTACCGTGTTTGAAACCGTCTTTATCCTGCGTCACAACCATCTTGTCGCCGCGTATCACCATGGTGCCCTGGGTTACCACCACATTGCCCGTAAAGGTGCTGATCTGTCTGGCATCGTCTACATCCGCCCTGTCCGCATCGATATCGATAGGCTTGTCGTGATCCGCCTTTTCGGCAAAGCTCATCGGGATGCACAGCATCAGAAAAATCAGCAGCAGGAATCTATTTCGCATGGGGCAGATGTTCACTTCTAACGTGGGAGAGCAGTTTCAGGATGCGTGTTTTATTGTCCATTTCCATGCCGATTGCGTGGATCGTGTTGTATGCATCGACCATCGTAACAGCGCGATCGGTATTGGCCCAGTCCTTGTTTGGCAGGACGCGCAGATACTCTGTGCGCAAGGTCATGGCCGACTGGGTGCCGACCGGTTCGCGCAGCACAACCACATCGTCACGAAAAATCACTTCATCGCCGCGGCTGGAAACATTGCCGTGCAACCCTTTAATGTGAACGGGCGGACGTTCTGCATTGAGCATGGTCAGTTTCGGCAATTCGAGTTCGGTCGTATCATGATCCGGGTAGTGGCGCAATTGCTTGGCAGACAGCAGTGCACTCGGCACACCCTGCATGTCCATCTTGACCGCAGAAAAATTGTCCATGATGCCATCCGGATCGTGGCGCTGATTATTAACGCTGGCGACCACTTCCTGTTGCACCTGTTTATCCAGCCAGTAGACAAATGCCAGCAAAGCCAGCAAGGGCAACAGCGGCAACCAATAACGCGTTCGCGCAGCGACAGTCATTTCAAACAGTCATTTCAAACAGGCTCGCAGCTGTTCAAATAGGGCGCCAGTTGTGCTGCCAGTGTACCCTGCGCCGACATGATCATCTCGCATGCCTCGCGCACGGCGCCGTGCCCGCCGTTACGACGCGTCACGTAATGGGAATGCTGGCGCACCAATTCCGGCGACTCCGGCACGCTGATCGCAAGCCCTACATGGCGCATCACACACAGGTCAACGACATCATCGCCCATGTAAGCCGTGACATCGCGCGACAGTTTCAGTTTGTCGAGCAGCTCAACGAGCGCGTCGAGCTTGTGTGCCGCGCCCTGATAGACATGGGTAATGCCGAGATTCTGCGCGCGCATCTCGACACAGCGGGAAGTGCGCCCGGTGATGATGGCAACTTCAACGCCGCTGGCGCGCAACATTTTCACACCATGCCCGTCCAGCGAATTGAAGCGTTTGAACTCCTCGCCGGAATCCGACAGGAACAGCCCGCCATCCGTCATGACGCCATCCACATCAAAGGCGACCAGTCGTATCAATTTTGCGCGGCTCAAAAACATGGGTATCTCCCAAAAGCAGTAAGTGATAAGTAGAGAGTGGTAAGTAGCAGCACCTTAAATAACCTTGGCATGCAGCAGGTCGTGCATATTCAATGCGCCCACCAGCCGATGCTGTTCATTCACGACCAGCATCTGGTTGATATTGTACTGCTCCATCAGCTGCACCGCTTCGCTTGCCAGGCTGTCGGGACTGATGCAGCGCGGATTGACCGACATCACACTCTTCACCGGCGTACTGCCAAAATCAAGATTTTTTTCCAGGGTGCGCCGCAAATCGCCATCGGTAAAGATGCCCTTCACGATCTCATTTTCATCGACAATGGCGGTCATGCCTACGCCTTTGCGCGACATTTCCATCAGTGCGGCGCTCAGCATGACGTTTTCCAATACCATAGGCATGCGCGTACCGCTGCGCATGACATCTCGCACCAGGGTCAGCAGACGCCGCCCCAGACTGCCGCCCGGATGAGAGCGGGCAAAACTTTCCGCGTTAAATCCCTTTGCATCGAGCAGCGCCACCGCCAGCGCGTCGCCCAGCGCAAGGGACGCCGTGGTGCTGGCCGTCGGCGCCAGTCCCATCGGACAGGCTTCCCTGTCAACCGCCGCATTCAGATGCACATCCGCCACCCGCGCCAGGCTGGAAGAAGGATTGCCTGTCATGCTGATCAGTTTCGCCCCCTGTCGCTTGATGATGGGCACGATGGTCATCAGTTCCATGCTTTCGCCGGAATAGGACAGCGCGATGAACACATCGCAGCCGGCAACCATGCCAAGGTCGCCGTGGCTGGCCTCACCCGGATGCACGAAGTAGGCGGGCGTGCCCGTGCTGGACATGGTCGCGGCAATCTTGCGCGCGATGTGTCCGGATTTTCCCATGCCGCTGACGATCACGCGCCCTTTGCATTGCAGTATTAATTCCAGCGCCTGCAAAAAACTGTTATCAAGGCGTGCGCTTAGCGCCTGCACGGCTGCGGCTTCGATATCCAGCACCTGACGGCCCAGTTCTAACGCGCGCGAGGCTGCAAAAAGAGAATTATTCATGCATCGCATTATAACAGTGCTTAACGTGAAATTCGCGTAGTGATTCGTTTGCCTCATCTCCCTCCGGGAGAGGATTGAGGTGAGGGAAACGGGCATGGCGAGATTCATCATCGGGGGTGGCATCTTCGCCATGCCCGTTAGAAGCTAGTCGTAAGTTGTAAGTCGGGAGTCGGTAAATAAATTCACCACTCACTGCTCAGCATTTTAATCTTTGCAAACTGCGCGGTAGTACGGCATTATCGGCGGGCACACGACGCACACTTGAACCATGGACAACTCCTTATCTCCTGTACTGATCCTGCTGGCTACCGCAGTCCTTGTGGTGGTGGTCTGCCGCATCCTGCGTTTGCCGGTGATGCTGGGCTACCTCGCGGTCGGCATTTTAATCGGCCCGCATGCCTTCGGCTGGATACCCGACGCGCCGAGCACACGCCACCTTGCCGAATTTGGCGTGGTGTTTCTGATGTTCAGCATCGGCCTGGAATTCAGCCTGACAAGACTCCGAGCGATGCGTCGCACCGTGTTCGGTTTGGGCGGTGCGCAAGTGATGGCCAGCATCCTGCTGATGATTTCGGTCGGCTGGCTGTTCGGCATGGACTGGCGCGCGGGACTGGCGCTGGGCGGCATACTGGCAATGTCCTCCACCGCGATCGTCAGCAAGATGCTGGTTGAACGCGCCGAACTCAACCTGCCCTACGGTCAGCAAATGATGGGCGTGCTGCTGTTTCAGGATCTGGCCGTCGTCCCTCTGTTGATCATCATTCCCGCCCTGGCATCCCAGCCCGACAACCTTCCCGCCACACTGGGCTATGCGATGCTCAAGGCCACCGTTGTGCTGCTGGTGCTGCTGGTGTTCGGCCAGCACGTGATGCGTCGCTGGTTTCACGTGGTAGCGGGCCAGAAATCATCCGAACTGTTCACGCTCAACGTGCTGTTCATCACCCTGGGCCTGGCTTATCTGACCGAACTGGCAGGACTTTCACTGGCGCTGGGCGCCTTTGTGGCCGGCATGCTGATTTCCGAAACAGAATATCGTTATCAGGTGGAAGAAGACATCAAGCCGTTCCGCGACGTATTGCTGGGGCTGTTCTTCGTCACTATCGGTATGATGCTCAATCTTGCAAGCGTTGCCGCCAATCTGATCTGGGTATTGCTGGCGCTCTGTACACTGATTCTGCTCAAGGCGCTGATCGTCACCCTGCTGGCGCGTGCATTCGAGGGAAACTGGGGTGTCGCCCTGCGCAGCGGCATCGGTCTTGCACAAGCCGGCGAATTCGGCTTCGTGCTGTTGACGCTGGCCGACGAGGCTCACCTGCTGCATGGCGCAACCATGCAGATCACGCTGGCCGCCATGCTGCTGTCCATGCTGACCGCACCTTTTCTGATCCAGTACGGCGAAGCCATTGCGCGCCGCTTTTCCGCTGCGGAATGGACCAATCGCGCCTTGCAGATGCACCAGATCGCCATCCAGAGCATGTCGAGCACCGGCCATATCATTTTATGCGGTTACGGGCGCAGCGGACAAAAGCTGGCCAGCATACTGGAGGAGGAGGAGCTGCGTTTCATCGCGCTCGATCTTGATTCGCACCGTGTTCGCGAAGCCGCTGCCGCCAAAAAAAGCGTGGTGTATGGCGATGCGGCCAAACGGGAAGTGCTGATGGCAGCCGGACTGATGCGCGCCAAGGTGCTGGTGGTGAGTTACGAGGACAAACACTCCACGCTGGCTATTTTAAGACATGTCAAGGAACTGCGCCCCGATTTGCCCGTGGTAGTGCGCGCGACAGATGATTCCAACATGGAAATGCTGAAGAACGCAGGGGCGGCCGAGGTGGTCGCCGAAGTGCTGGAAGGCAGCGTGATGCTGGCCTCGCAGGCGCTGTTGCTGGCGGGCGTGCCGCTGTCCCGCGTGGTTCGCCACGTTCAGGAAAATCGCGCGCGCCGTTATGCCATGTTCAACGGTTATCTTCGCACAAACGACGACATCGAAATCAGCGATGAGATGCAACCCCGTTTTCTGAATGTCCTGCTCAAAATGGATTCAGCCTTTGTGAGTCGCCGTCTGCGCGATGCCGAACTGGACACGCTGAATGTCGAGGTAAAGGCCTTGCGACGCTACAACGTGCATGGCGCACAACCTTCCGAAGAAATGATCTTGCAAGCCGGTGACGTGCTGGTATTGCTGGGCCTGCCCGAAGCACTGGAAATCGCCGAAACCCGGCTGCACAAAGGCCTGCTTTAACCCCTGCATTCCCCCCGCTGCTCGACAGGCCTAGGAGCCTGCCGGACTTCTTTCGTCTCGCGAAAGAAGTCCGACAGGTTCCTAGCTTCAAGACTAGGCCGAAATGCCTATGCACTTTGGCCTATATGCACATGCAAATATTGCGCGTATCTTTTCATGCGTCAGTTCCCTGAAAACGATCGGTCCCTATTGAAAGGAATCGGCATGAGCCACCATCTCACCCAGCCCGAAGAAATTGATCTGGTTCTGATGAATCCGGCAGAGTATAGTGTTGAAGGCGAGCAGGGCTCGCAACCCGGAGAAGTGATTCATGACTGCGACGGTTCTGTCGGCGTGACAGAGCCTGCAAACAGGGGGGCTGACTCAACTGCAAACAACCCAGGAGAAATATCATGAGCAACCTTACCAAATTTGAGCCCTTGAATGAACTGACACGCTTCGACCCCCTGTTTTCGGGCTTTCCATCGCTGGTGGACGACATGTTTGACCGGTTCATGATGCGCCCGGCATTCCGCGGCGAAATTGAACCGCAGATCAGGATGGACGTGAAGGAGGCGGACGGCAAGTATCTGGTCAACGCGGAGATTCCCGGCGTGAACAAGGATGACATTCATGTGACCGTCGAGGGAAATCGCGTTTCCATCAGAGCCGAAGTAAAGCATGAAAAGGATGTCAAGGAAGGCGAACGCCTGGTGCGCAGCGAGCGCAGTTACGGTATGGCACAGCGCAGCTTCACTCTTGACTCGGAAGTGGATCAGAGCGCCGTTAAAGCGGCCTACAAGGATGGCGTGCTCGAACTGATCCTGCCCAAAAAACCCGGAACATCCGGCCGCGAAATCCCGGTGTCTTGACGACGATGGCAGTCCGTCGCGTCTTCAACGACAGGCTGCTTCAAATCAGACAGCCGCAGAGGAGAATTTCATGCCGGCAAAACAGATTTTGTTCCACGATGCCGCCCGCGACAGGATCCTTGCGGGGGTCAACATTCTGGCGGATGCGGTCAAGGTGACGCTGGGCCCGCGGGGTCGCAACGTGATTCTGAATCGCAGCTATGGTCCGCCGCTGGTGGCCAACTCCGGCGTCATTGTGGCACGCGAGATCGAACTTAAAGACAGATTCGAGAACATGGGCGCGCAGATGGTACGCGAGGTCGCCAGCAAGACCTCCGATGTGGCGGGCGACGGCACCACTACGGCGACCGTACTGGCACAGGCGATAGTCCGTGAAGGCATGAAATACGTCGCTGCCGGAATGAATCCGATGGACTTGAAGCGCGGCATCGATCTGGCTATTTCAGCCACCGTCGATGAACTGCGGAAAATTTCCAGACCCTGCACGACAAACCGGGAAATCGCCCAGGTCGGCGCCATTTCCGCCAATGCCGACAATACGGTAGGCGAGATTATCGCGCAGGCTATGGAGAAGGTAGGTCAAGATGGCGCGATCACGATCGAGGATGGCAAAAGCCTGCAAAACGAGCTGGAAGTGGTGGAAGGCATGCAGTTCGACCGCGGTTACCTTTCGCCCTATTTCATCAACAACCCCGAAAAACAGGCAGTACTGCTGGATGAGCCTTACATCCTGCTGTACGACAAAAAAACCAGCAACATCCGCGACCTGTTACCCGTACTGGAACAACTCGCTGGCCGACCGCTGCTCATCATCGCAGAGGATGTCGAAGGTGAAGCCCTGGCGACGCTGGTGATCAACAACATTCGCGGCACGTTAAAAACCGTTGCCGTCAAGGCGCCCGGATTTGGCGACCGGCGTCGCGCCATGCTGGAGGATATCGCTATCATGACAGGGGGCGAAGTGATATCCGAAGAAATCGGCCTCACACTGGAGAAGGCGACCCTTGAAAATCTCGGCCGTGCCCGCCGCGTGGAAGTGGACAAAGATGACACGACGCTGATAGGCGGTGCAGGAGATGTTGCGATGATACAGAAGCGCATTGTACAGATACGCAAACTGGCTGAGGATGCCGCCAGCAGTTACGACAGGGAACAGCTGCTGGAGCGGGCAGCCAAATTGTCAGGCGGCGTCGCGGTCATCAAGGTCGGCGGCGCCACCGAAACCGGCATGAAAGAGAAGAAAATGCGCATCGAGGATGCCCTGCATGCGACGCGCGCCGCCGTGGAAGAGGGCATCCTGCCCGGCGGCGGGGTGGCGTTGCTGCGTGCGAGGGCCGCAATCAGCTCAATCTCGGGCGACAACAGCGAGCAGGACGCCGGCATCAGGATCGTGCTGCGTGCCCTCGAAGAGCCTTTGCGCCAGATCGTCGTCAACGCCGGCGGCGAAGCCTCCGTCGTGCTGAATAAGGTTCTGGCGGGCGCGGGCAGTTTTGGCTACAACGCGGCAACCGAAGAATACGGCGATCTGATCGAAATGGGCGTGCTCGATCCGACCAAAGTGACGCGCAGCGCGTTGCAGAATGCGGCTTCGATAGCGGGGCTGATACTCACCACGGACGCGATGATTGCCGAATCGCCTGAAAGAGAGGCGATGCCCATGGATGAAATGGAGTGAACTCGCCGTTCAGGCGAGCATGTAATCAAACCTTAAGGAGAATATCATGAGTTACACGACATCAGGTTTTGGCAAAATCACCCGGCACGACAACCTGTTTCAGGAGCGCGTGCACGATGCCTACAAGGCAAAAGGCAAGCTGCACGAACCCTCGGTCTGTCCGCAATGCGGCGCGGTATTCCATGAAGGGCGCTGGCAGTGGCTGACGGCCCCGGCAGACGCACATCAGGAGATCTGCCCTGCCTGTCACCGCATCCACGATCATTACCCCGCCGGCTTTCTGAGCATGAAGGGCGAGTTCTTTCAATCACATCGCGACGAAATCATGCATCTGGTACGTCACCATGAGCAACGCGAGCGGCAAGAACACCCGCTGCAACGCATCATGGCTGTTGAAGAAAAACCGGGCGAAACGCTGGTGACCACCACCGATATTCATCTGGCACGCGACATAGGCGAAGCGCTGCACCATGCTTATCAGGGCGAACTGGAGTTTCACTACAACCCTGAACAAAATTTGTTGCGCGTGAACTGGGAACACTGACAGGCGCCGCTCAAACAATTTCAGGAGAAGATCATGCAGATCCCATTGCAAATTACCATCCGCGATGTTGAACATTCGGAAGCGCTGGAAGCCCGTATTCGCAGCAAGGCGGCAAAACTCGATGAGTTCTTCAATCACATTATGTCATGCAGGGTGGTGGTCGAGATGCCGCACAAGCACCACCATCAGGGCAAGCAGTTTAATGTGCGCATCGATATCGGCGTGCCAGGCGGCGAGATCGTGGTGAACCGCGACCATGCCGAAGATGTTTATGTGGCCTTGCGCGATGCCTTCGATGCAGCCAAACGCCAGATTGAGGACTATGCGCACAAGATACGCGGTGATGTGAAGACGCATGTGCGCATCAACAAGGGCGCAGAAGGTGAAGAAAATAACGAAGAGCGTGCGACCGAATAGACGCCCCGTGTTTTCAATCAGCCAATTTTCAGCATCAACGACAAACTGGTTTAACGTGAAACTCGCGTAAGCGTTCGTTTGTCCCTTCTCCCTCCGGGAGAGGGTTTGGGTGAGGGAAACGGGCATGGCGAGTTTCATTATTGGGGGTGGCTACATGCCATGCTCGTTAGGAGAACCGTATGAACATCATAGGCATCGATCTGGGCACATCCAATTCCGCCGCTGCCGTGTTGCGCGGCGGGCGCCCCGTCATCATTCCCAGCGCCGAGGGCATCAGCGTCGGCGGCAAGG
>JAJYYO010000015.1 GCA_021800795.1 Pseudomonadota bacterium | reverse complement strand
TGGTGAAGCACCGTTTGGCTAGTCCAAACAAGCAAGCCGCGACGCCGCAATACGTAAAAATCACCCCGTCCCGAAGGGTTGCCAGCAAAAACAGCGTCTGCGGCGTTGCAAATCTTGACAATGGAATAACCATTGTCCGCGATTCGCGTCTTGCAGCCATCTTTTTTTGTTGGCAACGCATCTCACGAAAGAAGTCCGACAGGCTCCTAGTAGGCATGGCAACCATTGTGTGCAAGGAAGCTGCGCTGTTGTTCCGTCTCCACTCCTTCGGCAATCACGTCCAGTCCGAGGTTGCCGGCTATCCCGACGGGCGCGCAGCAGTCTGCGCGTTTCGGCGGCGATACTCAAGCCGATAGCTTCAACGCGGTCGATGCCAGGCGGCGGCCCAGTGCCAGGCACAATTTTTTTTCAGCGTCGGTTATGGCGCGATCGCCGGCGGGCCCTGCAACATGGCTGGCGCCATAGGGTGTGCCGCCGCCTTGCGTGCTGGATAGTTCAGGTTCGGAGTAGGGCAGGCCGACGATCAGCATGCCGTGATGCAGCAACGGCAACATCATGGACAGCAGCGTGGACTCCTGACCGCCGTGCATGCTGCTGGAGGAGGTGAAGAGTGCTGCGGGTTTGCCTGCCAGCGCATGCTTCATCCACAAGGAGCCTGTACCGTCCCAGAAGTATTTCATCGAGGCCGCCATGTTGCCGAAACGCGTCGGGCTGCCCAATGCCAGTGCGATGCACTCTTCCAGATCGCGCAGTTCAGCGTAAGGTGCGCCGCTGTCGGGGATGGCAGGCTCGCTCGCCTCGCAAACTGTGGAAACTCTCGGTACGGTACGAAGCCTTGCGCGTACGCCCGCTACTTGTTCCACGCCGCGTGCGATGAGTTGCGCCATTTGCCGGGTAGCGCCGTGCTGGCTGTAATACAGCACCAATATTTCTTTGTCGGTTATCATGCGCAGATTATAACAAGGAACTTGAGAACCGATACCGGCATGCAAAGTCAGAATTTACAGACTTTTATACGTTTTGTGGTGATGCGATTCAATCAGGATCGCTGTGCGCAGATCGCGGCCAGCCTGACTTTTACGACCTTGTTGTCGCTGGTTCCGCTGATTACCATTGCTCTGACCTTGTTCTCGGCCTTTCCGGTGTTCGTTGACTTTTCCAGCCAGATCAAAAGTTATCTGCTGGGAAACCTGATGCCCGAGACCGCAGGCAAAGTGATTACGCACTATACGGAACAGTTTGCCGAGAGTGCGGGGCGCCTTGGTGCTCTGGGGGTTGCATTTCTTGCCGTGACGGCGATGTTGATGATGCAGACTATCGATCAGGCATTCAATGCCATCTGGCGGGTCACCCGCCCGCGTCCGATGATCAAACGCTTGATCGTTTACTGGGCGGTTCTGACACTCGCTCCCGTGCTGGTGGGTGCGAGCCTGTCGCTCACCTCCTGGCTGGTCGGTTTGTCGATGGGTTACGCGCAGCATATCCCCATTTTCGGGGTAGGCATGCTGAAGGCTTTGCCGGTGCTGTTTACCACTCTGGCATTTGCCATGCTGTTCAGGCTGGTGCCCAATCGTTATGTGCCGCTCGGCCATGCACTGATAGGCGGGGTGGTGGCCTCGGTGCTGTTCGAGACGATGAACCGCGTGTTCGGCTACTACATCAGCCATTTCCCGACCTATAAACTGGTCTACGGCACATTCGCCAGCGTGCCGATTTTTCTGATGTGGGTGTATTTTTCCTGGTTGACGATATTGTTGGGCGCCGTGGTCACGGCGTCATTGCCTCACTGGCGCACACCGGAAACACCCTATTTGCCGGCAGTGGTAAAAATGCTGGATGCCATGCGGGTGCTGCAATATATGTCGCGCGGCATGCAGCAGGGGGCGGTGATGACCATACCTGCGTTGTCGAAAGTGCTGCATCTGGGGTTCTATACACTGGAAGAGATTATGGAGCGCCTGGTCAGCGCAAATCTGGTGCGCAAGGCGGAAGGTCAGGGCTGGCTGCTGATGAGGGATGCCGGTCATATCCGAGCAACGGAGCTGCTGCATCTGTTTGTGCTGGATCGCAGTGTGCTGTTCGCGGAGCAGGAAGATGACCCGCTGAAGCTGTGGCTCGCCACCTGCGCAGCGGAACTGGAGCAAAAAACGGATGTGAGTCTGCAGGAATTGTTCGACCGCACGCCTTGAACAATTTTTCGAGATAGCTCCGATTTATTCGTATAATATTAGTTCTAAAAAATCTCCAACAGTCGCAGTTAATTTGGCCATTGCTGGCGACTGCTCCGGTCAGGCCGAACGGCAAAGATGCCAGCTAAATGATAGGGAGTCAGGTGGGTAAATTCGTGATGCGGCTGTTGGCGGTATTCATGTTTGTGGTGCTGTCAGCGCAGGCGGCGAATGCAGAGGAGCCTCTGGAAATAGGGATCTGGCCCTATATGAGCACTCGTGCGTTAATTGAAACCTATCACCCGATGCAGGTCTATCTTGAACGGCGCTTGCATCGCCCGGTTCTTTTCGTTACAGCGTCCGATCAGAAAACTTTTGTTGAACGTACGCAAAAGGGTGAATACCGCTTTGTTGTCACCGCGCCGCATTTTGCCAGACTGGCGCAAATGGATGCAGGGTATGTACCGATGCTGCGTGCGAAGCGGAATAATGTCGGCGTGTTTGTGGTTGACAGGAACAGCACGCTGCATAGCATCGACGAATTGCGCGGCAAGACTGTCTCTTTGACGGTCAGGATTACCCTTACGACCATGCTTGGTCTGCAAAGTTTGCGCGACTACGGTCTGGAGCCGGGGCGTGACGTCACCGTACATTATTCGATATCGCATAACAGCGCGGTACTGGCCGTGCTGCGTGGAGAAAGCGCGGCTGCTGCGACATCGCTCACCATACTGGGTCAAATGCCGGATAACGTAAAAAACAGCGTTAAAGTCCTGGCGATCACCGGCGAAGTTACGCCTGTGATGTATCTGGCTAACCCGCAAGTACCTGAACAGGAAATTCACGACATGACACAAATTCTGCTGGATTTTGCCGGGCGCACTCCCGAAGGCGTGCAATTCATGAGCGATCTGGGTTATCAGGGATTAAGGCCTCCCACGGATGTTGAGATGCAGCGTATTGACCCCTATGTGGTCGAGCTCAGAAAACTGTTGGAACAAGGCCAATGAAAAAATTTTCATCGTCACATTCCCTGCGTTTCAAGCTGGTTTTGGCCAGCGTTGTGGTCGAACTGGTCATGCTGACCTTCCTTGTCAGCAACAGCGTGCGCGTCATGCAGAACCATTTGCTGGATCAGGCGAAGGTTCGCATGGAGGAAGTTCGCACTTTGCTCAACGCATCGCTGGCATCGGCGCTCGCCGAGCGGGATTACGGCACCATGGACGGCGTATTGAGACAGATACGCCAGGATCGCGGCGTCACCTATCTGGTGTTGCTCGATAATGCCGGAAAAACGGTTGCTTCAGAAGGTTGGTCAGCGGGGCGTCTCTTGCCAAGGCTTGATGCAAACATCGGTTTGACCGAGAAAAACGGTGTCTATAACACGGAAATACCGATTCATATATCCGGGCAGGAATATGGCAAGCTGCGTTTGGGTATTTCGACCCGTTTCCTGACCGAGGCGAAATCCAGCATTCTTCGCCAGAGTTTAAGTATCGCGGCGCTGGAAATCGTGCTCTCCATCATCCTGCTGGCCGGTATAGGTTTCTGGCTGACTCGCCATCTGTCCATGCTGACACGCGCCAGTGTAGGCGTTGCCGAGGGTAAATTCGATATTCAGGTGCCGGTGCGGGGGAATGACGAAATTGCCGGCTTGAGCGCGGCATTCAATGCCATGACGGCGGCGGTGCGCATGCGTGTGGGTGAGCTTGAGGAATCCGAGGAAAAGCAGCGTTTCTATCGCAGCGAGGCGGAGCATGAGCACGCCCGCATGGTATCGCTGTTGGGAGCGATGAATCAGGGTATCCTGTTCGTCGGTGTGGACAACGCGGTGATTTATTTCAATCCGGCTTTTATGCGCATGTGGATGATAGTCGAGGGGGAGAACCTGATCGGCAAGCCCGCCTCCGAAGTGCTGCGTCTTTCCACCAACGTGCTGGCGCAGCCGGATCACTTTTCGCGCTTTCTGCTGGATGTGACAAGCACGCATGAGGTGAGCGAAAACTTTGAAATTCATATGGCTGACGGACGCGTGGTCACACAGATCAGTTATCCGGTGCGCGATCTGGAGTTTCGTTTTGTCGGGCGGTTGTGGGTTTATGAGGATATCACCAAGGCGCGTCAGACAGCCGAACAGTTGATTTATCTTGCGGAGCGCGATTCCCTGACCGGTCTTTATAACCGCCGTCGTTTTCAGGAAGAGCTGGCACGCTTCATCACCGATGCCGACCGGCGCAAGTCCGAGGGCGCCCTGTTGTTTTTCGATCTGGACGAATTCAAGTACGTCAACGACACATTCGGCCATGGTTCAGGGGATGCCATGCTGATACGCATTGCCGGAGAGGTGGGGAAGCTGGTGCGGCACAACGAGATTTTCAGCCGCCTGGGTGGGGATGAGTTCGCCATCCTGATGCCCGAAGCCGACAGGCGGGAAATCGAAGTGCTGGCGGAAAGAATCGTGCGTGCGGTCGCGCAGATTCCTTTTCGTTTTGATGCCCAGAACTTGCGCCTTACCGCCAGCCTGGGCATTGCGCTGTATCCGCAGAGCGCCACCAATGGCGAGGACTTGATCGCTCATGCCGATGCCGCCATGTATCAGGCCAAGGGGGCGGGCAAGAATGCCTGGCGCGTTTACCGGCCCGACATGGACGCGTCGCAAGCCATGGTAACGCGCCTGTCGTGGAATGATCGCATCAGCAATGCGCTGGAAAACAATCTGTTGACGCTGCATTTTCAGGGGGTGTTTCACATCGACAACCAGCAAACACCCTCGCACCTGGAAGTGCTGGTGCGCATGCTGGACAAGGATACGCCCGGCGGCTTTATCATGCCCGGCCATTTCATTCCCCAGGCCGAAAAAAGCGGCAAGATACTGGAGATAGATCGTTGGGTGATACGGGAGAGTATCGCCCTGCTGGGGAGTTCTCCGAATATTCCTTCTCTGGCGGTGAATATTTCAGGGCGTTCTTTTGATGAGCCCACGCTGCCACATTACATCAGCGAGTTGCTGAAACAGCACGGCGTAGAGCCGCGCCGTCTGCTGGTGGAGCTGACCGAAACCTCAGCCGTGACCGATTTGCACGATGCGCAGCGTTTTATCGAGGCATTGCGCCAGACCGGTTGTACGGTGTGCCTGGACGATTTCGGCACGGGGTTTTCTTCCTTTGCCTATCTCAAGCACTTGAATGCCGATATTCTGAAAATTGACGGATTGTTTATTCGCGATCTTGTCAATAATTACGACAATCAGGTGTTTGTCAAAGCGATTGTGGATGTGGCGCGCGGCTTGCGCAAGACGACGGTCGCCGAATTTGTCGAAAATGAGGAAATCCTTGCGATGCTCAAAGAATTCGGCGTCGATATGGTTCAGGGCTATCACATGGATATGCCGCGAGGGGATCACCCCGCGCTCAATATCCTATAGAGGGCAGTTCCGCGCTGGTGTGCCGTGAAAAGCGCGAGAGACGTTACCGTGAAAGTCGCGAAGCGATTCGTTTGTTCCCTCTCCCCTCCGGGAGAGGGTTTGGGTGAGGGAACCGACCGGCGCAAGCACTTTCATGCTCAGGAGTGGAGCTTGCGCCATGTCGGTTGGTTAAGCGCACTCAGGTAAGGGTTGAGCATAGTCGATGCAATCGTTTAGAATGCGCAACCTGTTTTCCGGAATCCAATTTTGTCCTCGAACGCCTTAGTCGAAATCCGCGATCTTAACTTCACCTACGACAAGCGACCTGTGCTGCAGGGAATCAACATGACTTTCCCCAAAGGCAAGTTGGTTGCCATCATGGGCCTTTCCGGTTGCGGCAAGACCACGCTGCTGCGCCATGTCGGCGGTGCGTTGAAGCCGACCCGCGGTTATGTCAGGATGGACGGGCAGGTGATGCATGAGCTGGATCAGGATGGTCTGTATGCGATGCGTCGCAAGATGGGCATGCTGTTCCAGTTCGGTGCGTTGTTCACCGATATGTCGGTGTACGACAACGTGGCATTCCAGATGCGTGAGCACACCGATTTGCCCGAGGACATTATTCACAGCCTGGTCATGATGAAACTGAACGCGGTGGGTTTGCGCGGCGCACAAAATATGATGCCGTCCGAATTGTCGGGCGGGATGGCGCGGCGCGTGGCATTGGCGCGTACTGTTGCGCTGGATCCAATGCTCATCATGTATGATGAGCCATTTGCCGGGCTGGATCCTATTTCAATGACGGTGATCGGTGATTTGATTCGTCGCCTGAACGATGCGCTGGGCGCAACTTCGATCATCGTCACCCATGATATTCAGGAGTCGCTGAAAATCGTGGATTATGTCTATTTTATGGCGAACGGCGTGATTGTGGCGGAGGGTACTCCGGATGAGCTGCGCGCTTCGGATAAGGATTTTGTGCACCAGTTTGTGCATGGCGAGATGGATGGTCCCGTGCCATTCCATTACCCCGGCGTCGATTATCGGCAGGATTTAAATTTACAGGCTTGATATATGGCAGTTATTAATACTATCAGGGCGATCGGACATCGGGTTGTCAACGCAGTGTGGCGCATCGGCGTCGCGGCGCGCTTCTTTTTTCTCACGCTGGTGTACTCGGGGAACAGCTTTCGGCGTTTTCATCTGATCGTCAAAGAGCTTTTTTCAACCGGCGTGATGTCGCTTATCATCATCATCGTGGCAGGCTTGTTTGTCGGCATGGTGCTGGGGCTGCAAGGTTATGAGACGCTCAAACGTTATGGTTCCGAATCGGCATTGGGCGTGATGGTCGCGCTGGGACTGGTGCGCGAGCTGGGGCCGGTCATGGCGGCGCTGTTGTTTGCCAGTCGCGCAGGCTCGGCAATGACTGCGGAAATCGGACTGATGAAGGCAACCGAGCAGATTTCCGCGATGGAGATGATGGCGGTGAATCCGATCGCGCGCATCGTGGCACCCAGATTCTGGGCGGGGGTGATCTCCATGCCATTGCTGGCGGCGATGTTTAGTGCGGTGGGGATATTCGGCGGTTATCTGGTCGGTGTGGTGAACATCGGGGTGGATGAAGGGTCGTTCTGGTCGCAGATGCAGGCGGCTGTGGATTTTCGCCAGGACATCATGAATGGCGTCATCAAGAGTCTGGTGTTTGGTACGGTCGTGACCCTGATCGCCTTGTTCGAGGGCTTCGATGCGCCGCCTACTGCGGAAGGCGTCTCGGGTGCGACCACGCGAACGGTGGTCACTTCGTCGCTGGCGATTTTGATGTTGGATTTTGTGTTGACTGCAATCATGTTTAGAGGGGCTTGAGTGATGGAACGTACTACGTTGGATTTGTGGGTGGGCATGTTTGTGGTAGCGGGTGTCGCCGCTCTGGTGATGCTGGCGATGAAGGTCGGGAACCTTGGCACGTACAACGTGTCCGACACCTATAAAGTGCATGCCTACTTTTCCAATATCGGTGGCTTAAAACCCAAGGCGTCGATCAGAAGCGCGGGCGTGCTGGTCGGGCGGGTGACGGAGATATCTCTGGATACGAAACGCTACGAAGCCAATGTAGTGATGAGCCTGGACAAGCGCTATCAGTTCCCCAAGGATACTTTTGCCAATATTCTGACCTCAGGTTTGCTGGGAGAGCAGTATATCGGCCTGATGCCGGGAGGCGACACCGAGATGCTGAAAAACGGTGATCAGGTGAAGCAGACGCAGTCGGCGATGGTGCTGGAAGATCTGATCAGTAAATTCATGTACAGCAAGGCCGCGGAACCGGCTAAATAACGTAAGGAAAACTCGATGAAGAAATTTATATTGCTTGTGTGTTTGACTATGATGGCAGGGGTTGCGCGAGCGGAAATCGTGGCGCCCGATGTGCTAATCAAGAGTATTGCGCAGGATGTTATCACTATCGTCAAGGAGGATAAGGACATTCAGGCCGGAAATCAGAAAAAGATTCTGGCGCTGGTGGATGCCAAGGTCTTGCCGAATTTTGACTTTACGCGCATGACGCAATTGGCTGCAGGCAAGTATTGGCGGCAGGCAACACCGGAGCAGAAAAATGCGCTGGTGACCGAGTTTCGCAACATGCTGGTACGCACCTACACCAAGGCGTTTACCTTGTATCGCGATCAGAGTATTGAGGTCGCGCCGTTAAAACTTGCGGCAACCGATACGGAAACCACCGTCAAGACCAGGATACTCAAGGCGGGTGCTCAGCCGACCGCAGTGGATTATCAGATGAAAAAATCGGATAACGGATGGAAGGTTTTCGATGTGGTCATCGAAGGGGTGAGCATGGTGACCAGTTATCGCGGCTCGTTTGCAAGCCAGATTGAGCAGCCGGGCAATGTTTCGCAAGGAATTGATGCATTGATCAAATCGCTGGCCGACATGAATGCCGGCGCTGCCAATGGATCCTTGAAGAAGGCCGATGCCAAGTGATTAAGCGGGAAGGAGACCGTTTGATGCTGAGCGGCAGGTTGATCATGTCAACTGTGCCGGCATTGTACGAAGCGGGGTTGCAGCAACTGGCCGACGAAGACTTGATGGTGGATTGGTCAGGGGTGGAAGCGGTCGATTCGGCGGCGGTCAGTATGTTGCTCGGCTGGGCCAGGGCGGCGCAGAACAGGCAGCGAACCTTGCGGGTGGCGAATTTGCCGGATGATTTGTTGAGTCTTGCTAATCTGTACGGTGTGGCCGAAATGCTGCCTCACTGAGCATATATTTTTACGTTATTAGAACAACAGATCGGACTGAGTCCGGCTTTATTACATCCAACTTAAGGTTACCATGGTCACTCCTGAGAGCATACAACTTGATATCGCGAAGAATATGGCGACAGTACACCTGACGGTCACCGGTGACGGACAGCATTTCGACGCCGTCGTCGTCAGCGATGAATTTGCGGGCAAAAACCGCATCCAGCGCCAGTCGCTGGTCTATAAAACTTTGGGTGACCGGATGAAGGGTGAAATTCACGCGCTGTCCATGAAAACCTTTACACCTGAAGAGTGGGAGAGCAGTCATTAGTCGTTGGACGTTAGTCGTTAGTTGATGTCGATAACTTACGACTAGCTACTAGCTACTAGCTACTAGCAGCTAAACTTATGCAAAAACTAGCAATACAAGGCGGTTATCGCTTAAGCGGGGAAGTGCGCATCTCCGGCGCCAAAAATGCGGCGCTGCCTATCATGTGCGCCAGTTTGCTGACGGCGGGTGAGCTGCAGTTGGGCAATTTGCCCGACATGCATGATGTGGCAACGATGGTCAGGCTGCTCGAACAAATGGGCGTCCGCGTTGATCGGACCCTGCAAGCTGCCACATTTAATGCGGCGCAGGTGGATCAGTTGGTAGCGCCCTATGATATGGTGAAAACCATGAGAGCCGCGATCCTGGTGTTGGGACCGTTGCTGACCCGATTCGGCGAAGCGCGTGTCTCCTTGCCCGGCGGATGTGCGATCGGTACGCGTCCGGTTGACCTGCACATCAAGGGGCTGATCGCGATGGGGGCGGAAATTCACATCGAGCACGGCTATATTCATGCCACAGCCCGTCGTCTGCACGGCGCGCATATTTGTTTCGATATGATCAGTGTAACGGGCACGGAAAATCTGATGATGGCGGCGGTGCTGGCTGATGGCATCACGGTTCTGGAGAATGCCGCGCGTGAGCCTGAGGTGGTGGATCTGGCCATCTGTCTGATTGCGATGGGTGCAAAGATAGAGGGCGCCGGCAGCGACAAGATCACCATCGAAGGCGTAGGAACGTTGCATGGTGCGAATCATGCCGTGATGCCGGATCGCATCGAGAGCGGGACGTTTCTGGTGGCTGCCGCTGCGGCAGGCGGACACGTTACCCTGACGCATACGCGTGCGGATATTCTCGACAGCGTGCTGGATAAATTGCGCGAGGCGGGTGCAAAAATCGATGTGAACGGAGATCGTATCGCGCTTGAAATGAGCGCCCGGCCTCGCGCAGTCAACGTGCGAACGGCGCCTTACCCGGCTTTCCCGACCGACATGCAGGCACAGTTCATGGCGCTGAATGCAATCGCTGACGGTAGCGCCATCGTGGTGGAAACAATTTTCGAAAACCGTTTCATGCATGTGCAGGAGTTGCAGCGTCTGGGCGCAAAAATTGAGATTGAGGGCAATACTGCGGTGATTCAGGGTTGCCGGCAGCTCGACGCTGCAACCGTGATGGCCACTGACTTGCGCGCCTCGGCATCGCTGGTGATTGCAGGCATGGTGGCGCAGGGCGAAACCATCATCGACCGTATCTATCACCTCGACCGCGGGTATGAGCATATTGAGGCCAAGCTGTCGGCGCTGGGTGCGAAGATACGCCGTATTAATTAGTAAGTGGGGAGTGGTAAGTTGTCAGTGCCATTGGCTTGGCAACTTGTTGCTCACTCACCACTTGCCACTTACCATTTACCACTTACTGTGAAAAACATGATTACGATTGCGCTGTCCAAGGGCCGAATTTTTGAAGAAACCCTGCCTTTGCTGGCCGCGGCAGGTATTGCGGCGCTGGAAGACCCGGAATCATCACGCAAGTTGATTCTCAGTACCAATCGCACGGATGTCCGGTTGATCATCGTGCGCGCATCGGACGTGCCGACCTATGTGCAATACGGAGCGGCGGACATCGGCGTCGCGGGCAAGGATGTGTTGAACGAGCATGGCGGCGAAGGCTTGTATCAGCCGCTGGATTTGAATATCGCACGCTGCCGGATGATGGTCGCGGCGCACGATGATTTCGATTATGAGTCTGCCGTGAAACAGGGTGCGCGCCTGCGTGTGGCTACCAAATACGTCAAGGCGGCTCGCGAGCATTTTGCCGCAAAGGGTGTGCACATCGACCTGATCAAGCTGTACGGTTCGATGGAGCTGGCGCCTTTGGTGGGATTGTCCGATGTGATCGTCGATCTGGTGAGCAGCGGCAATACGCTCAAGGCCAATCACCTCAAGGCGGTCGAGCATATCAGCGATATTTCCTCGCGTCTTGTCGTGAATCAGGCCGCGTTGAAGTTGAAGCGCAATGTGATTGGGCCCATGCTGGAAGCATTTTCTCTTGCGCTTGCCCGGTGAGTTGCGCTGTCGAATTTAGAATCTACGACTAACGTGATTCGACCGTGGCGGTCACTAAAGCAGCAAGCCTAGGAGCCTGTCGGACTTCTTATATTGTTATCCGCCGGGTACTGCGAGGGGTGCTGCTTACATTGGTAAGCCAGCGTGATATGATGAACGCTGTTTAAACAGGCAAGATAAATTCAGGAGCCCATCATGATTGTAACGGTATCTGAAAAAGGTCAGTTGGTTATCCCGGCGGAGATTCGCCGGCTGTTGGGTATAACACCTGGCACGAGGTTGAATGTTTTGCCCGATGCAGGTGGATTCAGGGCGTTGGTGGATGATGCCAGAAAAACCAAACGCGCAGCCGACTGTGTTGGCATTGCCGGATACGCAGGGGCGGCGATTTCTGCGGAACAAATGGACGTTGCCAAATATGCGGACAAACCGTGATCCGGGATGATTGCGCTCGATACCAATATTCTGGCAAGGCTGGTGACCAATGATGATCCGGTGCAGGCTCGTCAGGCCGCCTCGCTCATTGATACGGGCAATGCGTTGTTCGTGCCGCTTACGGTGACGCTGGAGCTTGAATGGGTGTTGCGCGGCGCGTACTCACTGGATAAGCCAGCCATCATAAGATCATTGGAAGCGCTGTTGTCAGTACGAAATATGAATTTTGAAAGACAGTCTGATATTCAACAAGCGCTTCAATACTATCAGTCGGGTTTGGATTTCGCTGATGCGCTGCATCATGCCGGCTCGACAGGTTGCAAGGCGCTGGCGACATTCGACCAGAAATTTAAAAAGTTGGCTGCCAAGGCAAAATTGAAGCCTCCGATAATTGCACCAACCGAAAGCCAGGAAAAATAGATACCCTTTGTTTCAGGGCGTATTGTTGCACCCTGAAAGATACGTGTACACAAATCCGTCCGTCAGGTACATGCGCCGTCTCATTCACTGAACGTAGTGTCATGAAAAACTGCATATCCATGCCAATACATTGGACGCGTGTTTGAATTTCAATTGATCTATATCAAGGTATTCTTATCCCTCACGTACTACAGTTGCCTCGGGTGAAACATCGGTGACGTGAAACGGGTCCTTGGCAATCAATGATACTTTCGGAAAGAATCAACACCTTCGGACAGGATCTGCTTCGCCGTCATGGCGAGCGTGTTCACAAGATCGCACTGGATGCCGGTTTTACCTGCCCGAACCGGGACGGCAGCAAGGGTCGGGGCGGTTGTTCCTTCTGCAACAATATTTCTTTCAGCCCGCATGCCGACGCCCGCCTCGATCTCGCGGCGCAGATCGCCAAGGCGCGCCTGGCCATTTTACGGCGCACCCGAGCCCGTAAATATATCGCCTATTTTCAGGCTTACACTAACACCTATGCCAAAGTCGAGGCACTGGAAGCGCTTTATCGCGAAGCGCTCAAAGAACCCGGTATGGTCGGGCTTTCCGTGGGCACTCGGCCCGACTGCGTTTCATCCGACGTGCTGGACTTGCTGAATCGTTTCCGAGATCAGGGGCTGGAAGTATGGCTGGAACTGGGACTGCAGTCCGCCTTCGACAAGACGCTGGAGCGAGTCAAGCGCGGTCATACCTTTGCCGAGTACCAAAAAACCGCGGAAAAATGGAACGTGCTGAATGCCCTTGAAACTGAGTTGCGGCAGCGGGGTGCGCGCCAGGGCAGCCGCGTCGGAACTCCATTTTTGACCGAGGAATTGAGACATGTCGCTTGAGCTGGTTTGTCCGGCAGGCAGTCTGCCTGCGCTGAAGGCGGCGGTGGATAACGGCGCGGATTGCGTATATATCGGTTTTCGCGGCAATACCAATGCGCGCGCCTTTGCGGGCCTGAACTTCGATCTTCCCGCAGCCGGCGAGGCGGTGCGCTATGCCCATGCGCGCGGCAAAAAAGTTTTGCTGGCGCTGAATACTTATCCGCAGGCCGCCACCTGGCAGCGCTGGCAGCAGGCGGTGGATCATGCGGCGGAAGCCGGCGTGGACGCTATTATCCTCGCAGATGCGGGACTGATGCGCTATGCCTGTCGAACTTATCCCGAGCTGCGTTTGCATCTGTCGGTGCAGGGTTCGGCGACCAATTACGAGGCCATCAATTTCTACCATGAGCATTTCGGCATCCAGCGGGCGGTGTTGCCCCGTGTATTGTCCTTGACGCAGGTTGAGCAGTTGCTGAAGCATACTCCCGTGGAAATCGAGCTATTCGGCTTCGGCGGCCTGTGCGTGATGGTGGAAGGGCGTTGCATGCTGTCTTCCTATGTTACCGGCGAATCACCCAATACGGCAGGGGTGTGTTCCCCGGCCAAAGCGGTGCGCTGGCAGCAAACCCGTCAAGGGCTGGAGTCGCGGCTGAACGGTGTATTGCTGGACCGTTACGCAGCCAGTGAGAATGCGGGCTACCCTACCTTGTGCAAAGGGCGCTTCGAGGTCAGCGGCGAAACCTATTATGCAATCGAAGAGCCCGCCAGTCTCAACACCCTGGAACTGATACCTTCGATGCTGCACATGGGCATATCCGCCATCAAGATCGAGGGTCGCCAGCGCAGCCCGGTTTATGTCGAGCAGGTGACCCGGGTATGGCGCGCCGCCATCGATAGCGCCATGAGAAATACCGAAAACTATGCCGTCGATCCTGCCTGGATGATGCAGTTGAATAAATTGGCCGAGGGGCAGCAGAACACCCTCGGCGCTTACCACCGTCCCTGGAAATAAACGTGAAACTGTCTCTCGGCCCGATTCTCTATTATTGGCAGCGCGACGCCCTGTTCGAATTTTACGAGCGGATCAGCGATGCGCAGGTGGATATCGTCTATCTCGGCGAGACGGTGTGTTCCAAGCGCCATATTTTTCGCCTGGAGGACTGGCTGGCGGTAGCGGAAAAATTAGCCTCAGCAGGCAAGGAGGTGGTGCTGTCTACTCAGGCGCTGATCGAATCCGAGTCCGACCTGAAAACTCTGCGCCGCCTGACGGAAAACGGCCGTTTCAGGGTGGAGGCCAACGACATGGGGGCGGTGCATTTATTGTCGGGAAATGAATTCGTTGCAGGCCCGCACATCAATACCTACAACCCGCAGACGCTGGCGCTGCTGACCGGGTTGGGGGCTAAGCGCTGGGTGATGCCGGTAGAAATGTCCCGCCAGATGCTCTCCGACATACTCGTTGATAAGCCGCAAGATATGGAGACTGAGATTTTCGGTTATGGACGTCTTCCGCTGGCCTTCTCCGCCCGCTGCTTTACCGCACGACATTACAACCTGCCCAAGGATGACTGTCAGTTCCGCTGTCTCGACCATCCTTACGGATTGACGCTGAAAACAAGGGAGGGGCAGCCGTTTCTGGCGCTGAACGGCATCCAGACGCAATCGTCCGGCATTTATAATCTGCTGGCGGAACTGGATAATATGCAGCAGGTGGATGTGCTGCGCGTCAGCCCGCAACCTTTTTATACAGAAAAAGTTCTTGCGCTGTTCCGCCAGCGGCTGGAAGGCCGTCTGTCAGTTGAAGAGGCGCAGTTTCAAATGGCGCGGCTGATGGCGGACGCGCCGTGCGACGGTTACTGGCATGGCCGGGCCGGTATGGATCAGAGCACGTCGAATGTTGATCAGCGCCTATCCGCCGGGAGTTAAGGTATGGAACAGTTTACATTTCCAAAGTCTATAGCCGGAGTGGTTTTACTGTTGCCGTCTTTCCCGCCATCCTGGGTTTTTGCCAAGGTGCTTGACCTGACACTGGGAAGAATCACAGGTTCGCTTGCGCCGCTGCACGGCAAGCATATTGCCATCCATGTCAGGGATCTCGGACTGTATTTGTATTTCACCGTCGATGCCGGCAAATTTACACCGATCCATTCCGTGAGCGTGCCAGATTTATCAGTCAGCGCCACGTTGCAGGATTTCTATCTGCTGGCCACCCGCAAGGAAGATCCCGATACGCTTTTTTTCAGCCGACGCCTGATGGTGGATGGAGACACAGAGCTGGGTTTGGTGGCGAAAAACACCCTCGATGCACTTGAGCTGCCGAAATTTACACCCGCCATGCTGGCGCCTAAAAACGTGATGGCCCACATGAGGTCGCATTTGTTTAAGAGATGATTGAAAAACTCAGAAAGCGAATTTGATGCAGGAAAACTGCCGTTCGTCATGTAATGAATGCCGTAATAACTTTCAAGGTTGTGCAGTTGTCCTTTAAAATACGAGGAACGCAATAAATTTGGTTCATAAAATGAAAATCAGACAATTATCGAGCAGCTCCGCAAATTTTAATCGTGAACTTGACGCTTTGCTGGCATATGAAACTACGGCAGATGAAAAGCTGGAGGCGACGGTTGCAGCGATTCTGGCGGATGTGCGTGAGCGCGGCGATGCAGCGGTGCTGGAATACACGGCAAGGTTTGACCGTATGTCGTTGTCCGATGCTGCTGCGATGGAATTGCCGCGCGATGAGTTGCGCGCAGCATTTGAAGCGTTGCCTGCTGAGCAGCGTACGGCACTTGAAGCTGCCGCACTGCGCGTGACCGACTACCATCAGAGGCAGGTGCAAGCCTCATGGAGCTATGAGGATGCGGACGGCACGCTGCTGGGGCAGCAGGTGACGCCGCTGGATCGGGTGGGGCTGTATGTGCCGGGCGGCAAGGCGGCTTATCCTTCGTCGGTGTTGATGAATGCGCTGCCGGCCAAGGTGGCTGGGGTGGCCGAGCTGATTATGGTGGTGCCGACGCCGGATGGAGTTAAAAATCAACTGGTACTGGCGGCAGCGTATCTGGCCGGTGTGGACCGCGTGTTTACCATCGGCGGCGCGCAGGCGGTGGCTGCGCTGGCCTACGGCACGGCCAGCATCCCCAGGGTGGACAAGATAGTCGGACCCGGGAACGCCTATGTGGCAGCGGCGAAACGTCGCGTGTTTGGCGTGTGCGGCATCGACATGATCGCGGGGCCTTCGGAAATTCTGGTGATCTGTGATGGACTGACTGATCCCGACTGGGTTGCGATGGATTTATTTTCGCAGGCCGAGCACGACGAATTGGCGCAGGCGATTTTGCTCTCACCGGATGCCGGTTTTATCAAGGCGGTGGCGATGAGCGCCGACCGCCTGCTCGAACAAATGCCGCGCCGCGAGATCATCAGGACGGCGCTGGAAAATCGCGGTGCGCTGATTCAAGTCGCCAGCCTCGATGAGGCTTGTGCCATCAGCAATCGCATCGCGCCTGAGCATCTGGAATTGTCGATCGAAGATCCTCAGGTCTGGTTGCCGAAATTGCAGCATGCAGGCGCGATTTTTATGGGACGCTATACCTCGGAGGCGCTGGGTGATTATTGCGCGGGCCCGAATCATGTGCTGCCGACTTCGGGAACTGCGCGTTTTTCCTCGCCGCTGGGCGTATATGATTTTCAAAAACGCAGCAGTTTGATTCAGGTGTCGAGGCAGGGCGCACAGACCCTGGGGAAAATCGCTTCGACACTCGCTTTGGGTGAAGGATTGCAAGCGCACGCGCAATCGGCCCTGTATAGAACAAAATAAATTAAAAATAGATTGACAGGCAAGTTGCCGATCTGCATAATTACGCGTTCAATTTGGAGGGGTGGCCGAGTGGTTAAAGGCAGCAGACTGTAAATCTGCCCTCTTAGAGTACGAAGGTTCGAATCCTTCCCCCTCCACCAGTTTTCAGTACCAGTGCAGCTTTCAGTGCCGGTACGGCTTTTATTGGCATGCTTTAACGGCGTTGTTTGAAGGGAAGGCTTGCGGGTGTAGCTCAATGGTAGAGCAGAAGTTTTCCAAACTTACGACGAGGGTTCGATCCCCTTCACCCGCTCCAGTGTTAATTCTGCCCATGTGGCTCAGTGGTAGAGCACTCCCTTGGTAAGGGAGAGGTCGCGAGTCCGATTCTCGCCATGGGCACCAGATTTAGTAATTATTGTTAACGTTTGACTAAGGAAAAAATATGGCAAAGAGTAAATTTGAACGTACAAAACCACACGTCAACGTCGGCACCATCGGTCACGTCGATCACGGCAAGACCACGCTGACGGCAGCGATCACCATGGTATTGTCAAAGAAATTCGGTGGCGAAGCCAAGGCGTACGATCAGATCGACGCGGCGCCGGAAGAAAAAGCGCGCGGTATCACCATCAATACCGCGCATGTCGAATATGAAACGGCGAACCGTCACTATGCGCACGTTGATTGCCCGGGCCACGCCGACTACGTGAAGAACATGATCACCGGTGCGGCGCAGATGGACGGCGCGATTCTGGTATGTTCCGCGGCGGACGGCCCGATGCCGCAGACGCGCGAGCACATCCTGCTGGCTCGTCAGGTGGGCGTTCCCTACATCGTGGTGTTCCTGAACAAGTGCGACATGGTCGACGACGAAGAGTTGCTCGAACTGGTTGAGATGGAAGTGCGCGAGTTGCTTTCCAAGTACGATTTTCCTGGTGATGATGTGCCTATCATCAAGGGCTCCGCAATGCTGGCGGTCAAGGGCGATCAGTCCGATATCGGCGAGCCGTCTATTCTGCGTCTGGCTGAAGCGCTGGATACCTACATTCCGACACCGGAGCGCGCCATCGACGGCACATTCCTGATGCCGGTTGAAGACGTGTTCTCGATCTCCGGTCGCGGTACGGTAGTGACCGGCCGTATCGAGCGCGGTATCGTGAAGGTAGGCGAAGAAATCGAAATCGTCGGTATCAAGCCAACCTTGAAGACCACCTGCACCGGCGTGGAAATGTTCCGCAAGCTGCTGGATCAGGGGCAGGCGGGCGATAACGTCGGCGTGCTGTTGCGCGGCACCAAGCGCGAAGAAGTTGAGCGCGGTCAGGTATTGTGCAAGCCGGGTTCGATCAAGCCGCACACCAAGTTTACCGCAGAGATATACGTGTTGGGCAAGGATGAAGGCGGTCGTCATACGCCGTTCTTCCAGGGTTACCGCCCTCAGTTCTACTTCCGCACCACTGACGTAACCGGTGCGGTTGAATTGCCTGCCGGTACTGAAATGGTGATGCCGGGCGACAACGTCAGCATCACGGTGAGCCTGATCAATCCGATCGCGATGGAAGAAGGCTTGCGTTTCGCGATTCGCGAAGGCGGCCGTACGGTGGGTGCGGGTGTGGTGGCAAAGATCATCGAGTAATAGCAGGATTGAGGATTGAGGATAGAGTGGTTTTGTGCTCGTTCCTCGTTCCTCGCTCCTGATTTTTAGGCCAGTAGCTCAATTGGTAGAGTATCGGTCTCCAAAACCGAGGGTTGGGGGTTCGAGACCCTCCTGGCCTGCCAAATTGTAAGTAAAAGTTAATCGGAACGATCACGCATGTCGGACAAAATCAAGTTGCTAATTGCATTTCTGCTGGTGGCGGCGGGGGTTGCGGGCTTCTACCTCTTGCATGATAGCCCGGGAGTGCTGAGATTGATTTCAGTGCTGGCTGGTTTGCTGTTGGCTACAGGGGTGGCATCCACAAGTGAGTCTGGAAAGCGCTTCCTGGTGTTCGGTCGCGAATCCGTGGCCGAAGCGAAGCGCGTGGTTTGGCCTTCCCGCAAAGAAACAATACAAACAACCGGGGTGGTTATTGTGTTTGCCATCACTATGGCTTTGTTTTTGTGGACGGTCGATGCAAGTTTGATGATGTTGGTAAATAAGCTGATGGGACGGGTTGAATAATGGCTATGAGCTGGTATGTCGTTCACACGTATTCTCAGTTTGAGAAAAGCGTATCCAGGGCCCTTGCCGAGCGGATTCAGCGTGAGGGTATGCAGGATAAGTTTGGTCAAATATTGGTTCCTGTGGAAGAAGTGGTGGAGCTGAAAGCGGGGCAGAAAGTCACTTCGGAACGCAAGTTCTTTCCCGGTTATGTGTTGGTTGAGATGGAGATGACCGACGAATCCTGGCATTTGGTGAAGAATACGCCAAAAGTGACTGGTTTTCTGGGTGGGTCTGCAATGCGCCCGACCCCCATAACCGAAAAGGAAGTTCAGAACATTATGCGGCAAATGCAGGCCGGCGTCGAAAAACCAAGACCGAAGGTGCTGTTTGAAGTGGGTGAGGCTGTGCGTGTCAAGGAAGGTCCGTTTACCGATTTTACCGGCATGGTCGAAGAGGTAAATTACGAAAAAAATAAAATACGGGTGGCGGTGACTATTTTTGGTCGCGCGACACCGGTAGAGCTGGATTTTGGCCAGGTAGAAAAAGGCTGAAGCGGGAGAGATGGGAATGGGGAACGCAGCTTGCGATAAATGCAGGCGCGGTTTCCCGTTCGCTGTTTCTCGTGATTGGGGAGAGATGCAAGTCTCGTTTACCCGTACGATAGGAGAGTAACATGGCAAAGAAAGTCATAGGCTACATCAAGCTGCAAGTGCCGGCAGGTAAGGCAAATCCAAGTCCACCGATCGGCCCGGCATTGGGTCAGCGCGGTTTGAATATCATGGAGTTCTGCAAGGCGTTTAACGCTGCGACTCAAGGTGTTGAGCCCGGTCTGCCCATTCCGGTGGTGATCACCGCGTTTGCGGACAAGAGCTTCACCTTCATCATGAAGACCCCGCCTGCAACCATTCTGATCAAGAAGGCTGCCGGGATTCAAAAGGGTAGTGCGACACCGCACACCGCTAAAGTAGGTCATCTGACCCGCAAGCAAGCGGAAGAAATTGCAACAACCAAGATGCCTGATCTGACCGCTGCTGATATGGATGCGGCCGTTCGCACCATCGCTGGCAGTGCGCGCAGCATCGGCATCACCGTGGAGGGCGAATAATGTCTAAGCGCTATAAAGCAATTGCAAGCAAGGTCGATCGCAACAAGATGTATGCTTTGACCGATGCATTGACTATGGTCAAGGAAAATGCGGTCGCAAAATTCGATGAATCGATAGACGTCGCTGTTAATCTGGGTATCGATGCGCGTAAATCTGACCAGTTGGTTCGTGGTTCAGTGGTGTTGCCTCGCGGTACCGGAAAAACGGTGCGCGTAGCCGTATTTGCACAAGGCGCCAAGGCTGAAGAAGCTCGCGCTGCCGGCGCGGATATCGTTGGTTTCGATGATTTGGCTGAGTCGATTAAAAAGGGTGAGTTGAATTTCGACGTCGTTATTGCCAGTCCTGATGCGATGCGTCTGGTCGGGCAATTGGGTCAGATTCTCGGGCCTCGCGGTTTGATGCCCAATCCTAAGGTCGGTACGGTTTCGGCTGATGTGGCCGGTGCCGTCAGAAATGCCAAGGCCGGACAGGTGCAGTATCGTAACGACAAGAACGGTATTATTCAATGCACGATCGGCCGCGCTTCATTCGCGCCTGAAGCATTGCGTGAAAACCTGCTGGCGTTGATCGATGCGTTGGCTAAGGCAAAACCGGCATCATCCAAGGGTGTCTTCATGCGCAAAGTATCGCTGTCAAGCACCATGGGCGTCGGCATACGCGTCGATCAGACCAGTTTTAACGCATAAAGTTTTAAGTTCGGCGGCAAGGCGTAAGTCTTGTCGCCAAATATCTTTGCACTGCTGGCGGATGTCAGTATCAAAGACCGGTGGAACCAGGAATCAGGTATCAGGAATCAGGTATCAGTATCCGGGTTTAAATGACGGGCGGTTGTATGGTTTTGGGGGTTTCTGATTCCTGATTCCTGTCTTCTGATTCCTGAATCCCCCGCAGATGGTGTGTCCGCGAGCAGGAATGGTTGTTCTCCTGACTCATGGTCGCTGTTGTAAATGATGGAGTGCATGAAAGTGCATTCTGGAAAATGGAGGAAGACTTGAGTCTCAATCTGCAAGAAAAGCAAACCGTGGTAGCGGAAGTCAGTGCACAAGTTGCGCAATCGCAAACCATCGTTTTGGCAGAGTACCGTGGCATCAAAGTGGCCGACATCACGAAATTGCGTGCGACAGCACGTCAATCAGGGGTGTACCTGCATGTGTTGAAGAATACATTGGCACGCCGCGCGGTACAAGGCACTTCGTTTGAACCGTTAGCCGAAAGTATGTTCGGCCCTCTGGTGTACAGCATGAGTGCTGACCCGGTTGCTGCGGCAAAAGTGTTGTGCGATTTTGCCAAGACGAATAATTTGCTGGTGGTTAAGGCAGGTTCAATGACAGGTTCGCTGTTGTCAGCAGAACAAGTTGCTGTGCTCGCTGCAACACCAAGCCGCGATGAGTTGATTGCACGCTTGATGGCAACCATGAATGCGACGACCGCCAAGTTCGTTCGCACGCTGGCAGCTATCCGCGATGCCAATGGCGCCGTTGCAGCACCTGCTGAAGCTTCGGCTGAAGCTGCTGCTGAAACCGTTTAATTTTTGAAATAACTGAACAAGGAGAACAATATGGCTATTACTAATGCTGAATTGATGGAAGCAGTTGCCGGTATGACCGTGCTGGAATTGTCTGATCTGATCAAGCAAATGGAAGAAAAATTTGGCGTATCTGCTGCAGCAGTTGCTGTTGCGGGTCCGGCTGCCGGCCCTGCCGTCGCCGCCGCTGAACAAACCGAATTCGATGTCATTCTGACCGCCATTGGCGACAACAAGGTAAGCGTGATCAAGGCGGTACGCGTGATCACCGGACTTGGACTGAAAGAAGCCAAGGATCTGGTTGATGCTGCGCCTAAGGTTGTTAAGGAAGGCGTATCAAAAGCTGATGCCGATGCAGTTGCCAAGCAACTGATTGAAGCCGGCGCTACCGCTGAAGTCAAGTAAGTCAACGTGTTGTCAAAAGGCTGACGGCTTACCGTCAGCCTTTTGGCGCTTAAAGAAGCTAATGGACGGGAAGTCTGATCCCAGGCTTTTCGCCCCCTGTCTTTTTGCCTAGTCGTGGAGATTATATGAGCTACTCTTTTACCGAAAAAAAACGTATTCGTAAAAGTTTCGGCAAGCGTATCGGTGCTTTGCCGGTTCCTTTCCTGTTATCCACCCAGTTGGAAGCCTTTGCGGCTTTTTTGCAGGCTGATACCCCGCTGGAAAAACGCAAAAATGAGGGCTTGCAAGCCGCATTCAACGGGATTTTCCCGATTGAAAGTCATTCCAAAAACGCCAGACTGGATTTTGTCAGCTATATGCTGGGCATGCCCGCATTCGACGTGAAAGAATGCCAGCAGCGCGGACTGACCTATGCTTCGCCGTTGCGTGCGCGTGTCCGTCTGACCATCATGGACAAGGAAGCTTCCAAGCCTACGGTAAAAGAAGTCAAGGAGCAGGAAGTCTACATGGGTGAAATGCCGCTGATGACCAATACCGGCTCGTTTGTTATCAACGGTACCGAGCGCGTCATCGTCTCCCAGTTGCATCGTTCACCCGGCGTGTTCTTTGAGCATGATCGGGGCAAGACCCATTCTTCCGGCAAGTTGCTGTTTTCAGCGCGTATTATCCCCTATCGCGGGTCATGGCTGGATTTTGAATTCGATGCCAAGGACTACGTCTACTTCCGTATCGATCGTCGCCGCAAGATGCCGGTGACGATCCTGTTGCGTTCATTGGGTTTCTCCAATGAAGACATGCTGAGCATGTTCTATGAGTTTGACACATTCCAACTGGGCAAGAAGGGCAACATACAGTTTGAAGTCGTGGCTGAACGTTTGCGCGGTGAAATTGCGCGGTTCGATATTCTCGACAAGTCCGGCAAGATCATCGTTGCGCAGGACAAGCGTATTACCATGCGTCATATCCGCCAGATGCAGGAGGCGGGCATAGACAAGCTGGCTGTGGCCAATGATTTCCTGCTGGGGCGTGTTGTCGCCAACAACATAGTCGACAAGGATAGCGGTGAAATCATCGCCAATGCCAATGACGTGATGACGGAGGAATTGCTGCTGAAGTTGCAGGAAGCCAATATAAGCAAGCTGCACACTTTGTACACCAATGATCTCGATCACGGTGCGTACATCTCGCAAACGTTGCGCACCGATGAGACCACCGATATTTGGACCGCTCGCGTGGCAATCTACCGCATGATGCGTCCGGGAGAGCCGCCCACCGAAGAGTCCGTGGAAGGCTTGTTCAACGGGCTGTTCTTCAGCGAAGAACGCTACGATCTGTCGGTGGTTGGCCGCATGAAATTCAACCGCCGCGTGGGTCGTCCCGAACTGACCGGATCTTCCATTCTGTCGAACGAGGACATCGTGGCTGTGGTCAAAATTCTGGTTGAATTGCGCAATGGTCGCGGTGAAATCGACGATATCGATCATCTGGGTAATCGCCGCGTGCGTGCGGTGGGCGAGCTGGCAGAGAACCAGTTCCGCGTGGGTCTGGCACGTGTTGAGCGCGCGGTCAAGGAACGTCTGGGTCAGGCTGAAGCAGACAACCTGATGCCGCATGACTTGATCAATGCCAAACCGATTTCCGCTGCGATCAAGGAATTTTTCGGTTCCAGTCAACTGAGTCAATTCATGGATCAGACCAACCCCCTGTCGGAAGTGACGCACAAGCGTCGTATTTCTGCGCTGGGGCCAGGCGGTTTGACGCGCGAACGCGCAGGCTTCGAGGTTCGCGACGTACATCCGACGCATTATGGTCGCGTGTGTCCGATTGAGACGCCGGAAGGACCGAACATTGGACTTATTAATTCCCTGGCGCTGTATGCGCGTACCAACGAGTACGGTTTTATCGAGACACCTTATCGAAAAGTGACCGGAGGTTGTGTATCCAATGATGTGGATTACCTGTCTGCAATCGAAGAGAGCAACTTTACCATTGCTCAGGCGAATGCCGCGTTGGACAAAAACGGTAATTTCACCGACGAAATTGTATCTGCCCGTCGCCACAACGAGTTCGTTCTGGCGGCTCCAGATACCATCAACTACATGGACGTGTCGCCTTCGCAGGTGGTATCGGTTGCCGCCTGCCTGATTCCGTTCCTGGAACACGACGATGCGAACCGCGCCCTGATGGGCGCCAACATGTCACGTCAGGCGGTTCCCTGTCTGCGCGCCGAGAAGCCGCTGGTCGGCACCGGTATCGAGCGCACGGTGGCTCTGGACTCGGGAACGGCCGTGCAGGCGGTTCGCGGAGGACGCATCGATTACGTGGATGCTGCACGTATCGTGGTGCGCGTCAATGACGAAGAAACAACGGCAGGTGAAGTCGGTGTCGATATTTACAACCTGATCAAGTACACGCGTTCCAACCAGAATACCAATATCAATCAGCGTCCGCTGGTCAAGGTGGGCGATGTGATTGCCCGCGGCGACGTGGTGGCTGACGGTGCGTCAACCGATATGGGCGAACTGGCGCTGGGTCAGAACGTACTGGTCGCATTTATGCCGTGGAATGGTTACAACTACGAAGACTCGATATTGATCTCCGAGCGCGTGATTGCCCAGGATCGCTTCACTTCGATACACATCGAAGAGCTGACTGTGGTTGCACGTGATACCAAACTGGGTACGGAAGAAATCACCCGCGATATTCCGAATCTGTCCGAGGTGCAGCTGGCTCGTCTGGATGATTGCGGTATCGTGCACATCGGCGCTGAAGTCGCGGTAGGTGACGTGCTGGTTGGCAAGGTCACGCCCAAGGGCGAGACGCAACTGACTCCGGAAGAGAAATTGCTGCGCGCGATCTTCGGCGAGAAGGCGTCCGATGTGAAGGACACCAGCTTGCGCGTATCAGCCGGCAGTTCCGGTACCGTGATCGACGTGCAGGTGTTCACCCGCGAAGGATTGCAGCGCGACCGGCGTGCACAGCAAATCGTTGATGATGAGCTGAGCCGCTACAAGATGGATCTGGCTGACCAGATGCGTATTGTGGAAAGCGATGCCTTCACCCGGCTTGAAAAACTGTTGCTGGACAAGGCAGCCAACGGCGGCCCCAAGAAGCTTGCCAAGGGCAGTTTGCTGACTAAGGCTTATCTGGACAGCGTCGAGCATCATCAGTGGTTTGACATCCGCGTGGCGGATGACGAGGTGGCTGCCCAGCTGGAGCAGGTTAAGGACGGTCTGGCCCAGAAGCGTGTCGAATTCGATGCAGCGTTCGAGTTGAAGAAGAAAAAAATGACCCAGGGCGATGAGCTGCAAGCCGGGGTACAGAAAATGGTCAAGGTCTACGTGGCGGTGAAGCGTCGCTTGCAGCCTGGCGACAAGATGGCGGGTCGCCACGGTAACAAGGGTGTGATTTCGCGTATCGTGCCGGTGGAAGATATGCCTTATATGGCCGATGGTACGCCGGTGGATGTGGTGCTGAACCCGCTGGGCGTTCCTTCGCGGATGAACATCGGTCAGATTCTTGAGACGCATCTGGGCTGGGCTGCGATAGGCCTGGGCAAGAAGATCGACCAGATGTTGCAGACCAATGCCAAGGTCATCGAGTTGCGCAAGTTTCTCGACAAGATATATAACAATAACAATGGTCAGTCTGTCGATTTTAGCGCCTTTAATGATGATGAAATCATCGAGTTGTGTCGCAACCTGCGCAAGGGCGTTCCTTTTGCGACGCCGGTTTTCGACGGTGCCAGCGAGGAAGAAATCAAATACATGCTGGCATTGGCCGATTTGCCGCTGTCCGGACAGACTACCTTGTATGACGGTCGTACCGGCGAAGCATTCGATCGCCCGGTCACCGTGGGTTACAAGCATGTGCTGAAGCTGCATCATCTGGTGGATGACAAGATGCACGCGCGTTCAACCGGGCCGTACAGTCTGGTCACGCAGCAACCGCTGGGCGGTAAGGCGCAGTTTGGCGGTCAGCGTTTTGGTGAGATGGAAGTGTGGGCGCTGGAAGCCTATGGCGCGGCGTATACCTTGCAGGAAATGCTGACCGTCAAATCGGATGACGTGGCGGGTCGTACCAAGGTTTACGAGAATATCGTCAAGGGCGATCACAAGATCGATGCGGGCATGCCTGAATCCTTCAACGTGGTGATCAAGGAAATTCGTTCCCTGGCAATTGATATGGATTTGGAGCGCAACTAAGCAGCAGGATTGAGGAACGGGGATTGAGCTAGGCCCGTTCTTTAATCCTCAATCCTAGATCCTCGATCCTAGATCCTAAAGGAGTTACACATGAAATCATTGTTAGATTTGTTCAAACAGGTCACACAAAAAGAAGAATTCGATGCGATCAAGATTGGTCTTGCATCACCGGAAAAAATCCGTTCCTGGTCATATGGCGAAGTCAAGAAGCCCGAAACCATCAACTATCGAACCTTCAAGCCGGAACGGGACGGGCTGTTCTGCGCAAAGATTTTCGGGCCGGTCAAGGACTACGAGTGCTTGTGCGGTAAATACAAGCGTCTGAAGCATCGCGGCGTGATCTGCGAAAAATGCGGCGTTGAAGTCACCTTGTCCAAGGTGCGTCGCGAACGCATGGGTCATATCGAACTGGCAAGTCCGGTCGCGCATATCTGGTTCCTGAAGTCGTTGCCATCGCGTCTGGGTATGGTGCTGGACATGACTCTGCGCGACATCGAACGGGTATTGTATTTCGAAGCCTATGTGGTGACAGAGCCTGGCATGACGCCGCTTAATCGCGGTCAGTTGCTTTCCGATGACGACTACCTCGCCAAGACCGAAGAGTATGGCGATGAATTTGTCGCCATGATGGGTGCCGAAGGCGTGCGCGCACTGTTGAGCGGTCTGGATGTGGCGAGCGAGATCGAAACGCTGCGTGCCGATTTGCAGGCTACCGGTTCAGAGACCAAGATCAAGAAATTTGCCAAGCGTCTGAAGGTGCTGGAAGCGTTCAGCGCTTCCGGCATCAAGCCGCAATGGATGGTGCTGGAAGTGCTGCCGGTGCTGCCGCCTGAGCTGCGTCCGCTGGTGCCGCTGGATGGCGGTCGTTTCGCAACAAGCGATCTGAACGATCTGTATCGTCGCGTGATCAACCGCAACAACCGTCTGCGCCGCCTGCTTGAACTGAAGGCGCCGGATATCATTGTGCGCAACGAAAAGCGCATGTTGCAGGAAGCGGTCGATTCATTGCTGGACAACGGCCGCCGCGGCAAGGCCATGACAGGCGCTAACAAGCGTCAGTTGAAATCGCTGGCCGACATGATCAAGGGCAAGAGCGGTCGTTTCCGTCAGAACCTGCTGGGCAAGCGCGTCGACTATTCAGGTCGTTCCGTGATCGTGGTGGGCCCGCAACTCAAGCTGCATCAGTGCGGATTGCCCAAGAAAATGGCGCTGGAGCTGTTCAAGCCGTTCATCTTCAGTCGTCTGGAAGCGATGGGGCTGGCGACCACCATCAAGGCGTCTAAACGGATGGTAGAGGCGGAAGAGCCGGTGGTCTGGGATATTCTCGAAGAAGTGATACGCGAGCATCCGGTGATGTTGAACCGCGCGCCTACCTTGCACCGTCTGGGTATCCAGGCGTTCGAGCCGATTCTGATCGAAGGCAAGGCGATACAGCTGCATCCGCTGGTCTGTACGGCATTCAACGCCGACTTCGACGGCGATCAGATGGCTGTACACGTGCCGCTCTCGCTGGAAGCGCAAATGGAGTGCCGCACCTTGTTGCTGGCATCCAACAACGTGCTCTCTCCGGCAAACGGTGAGCCGATTATTGTTCCTTCGCAGGATATCGTGCTGGGTCTGTATTACATGACCCGTGAAAATATCGGCGCGCAGGGCGAAGGTTCGATGTTTGCCAATATCGCCGAAGTGTCCCGCGCCTATGAGTCGCGTGAAGTGGCATTGCAGGCCAAGGTCATTGTGCGTCTGAAAGAGTTTCATAAGGATGCAGACGGCGAACTCGTCGAAAAACTGGTGCGCCATGACACGACAGTCGGTCGCGCATTGCTCTCCGAAGTTTTGCCTGCCGGATTGCCGTTTGCACTGATCAACAAGGCATTGAAGAAGAAAGAGATTTCAAAGCTGATCAACGCAAGTTTCCGTCAGTGCGGGCTGCGCGACACCGTGATCATGGCGGATAAGCTGATGTATACCGGTTTCACCTATGCAACCCGCGCCGGCATTTCGATTTGCGTTGATGACATGCTGATGCCGCCGCAAAAGAGCGATCTGATTGCGGCTGCAGAAAAAGAAGTGATGGAAATCCATACCCAGTACACCTCGGGTCTGGTGACTGACGGCGAGCGCTACAACAAGGTAGTGGATATCTGGGGCCGCACCGGTGATATGGTTGCCAAGGCCATGATGGATCAACTGAGTACCGAGCCCGTCGTGGATCGTATTACCGGTGAAGTACGCTTGCAGAACGGCAAGCCCATGATGCAGGAGTCGCTCAATTCGATCTACATGATGGCTGACTCCGGTGCGCGTGGTTCGGCAGCCCAGATTCGTCAGCTGGCGGGTATGCGCGGTCTGATGGCCAAGCCGGATGGATCGATCATCGAAACGCCGATTACCGCGAATTTCCGCGAGGGATTGAGTATGTTGCAATACTTTATTTCCACTCACGGTGCGCGTAAGGGCCTTGCAGATACTGCGTTGAAGACCGCCAACTCCGGTTATCTGACACGCCGTCTGGTTGACGTGACTCAGGATCTGGTGGTGGTCGAAGAAGATTGCGGAACTCAGAATGGCGCGATGATGAAGGCGATCGTCGAAGGCGGTGAGGTGATCGAAGCCTTGCGCGAGCGTATCCTGGGCCGTGTGTTGAGCCGCGATGTTGTCAACCCTGAATCGGGTGAGACGCTGTATGAGACAGGTATCCTGTTGGATGAGACTGCGGTTGAACGAATTGAAGCGCTGGGCGTGGATGAGGTCGAGGTGCGTGCGCCTCTTAAATGTGAAACACGCTTTGGTCTGTGCGCCAAGTGTTACGGGCGTGATCTGGGCCGCGGCAGCATGGTCAATGTGGGTGAGGCGGTGGGTGTGATTGCGGCGCAATCCATCGGTGAGCCGGGAACCCAGTTGACCATGCGTACCTTCCACGTCGGTGGCGCGGCATCGCGTAATGTGGTCGCCAGTCAGGTTGAAGGCAAGTCCAACGGTGTATTGAAATACAGTCCTAACATGCGACTGGTGACTACATCGCGCGGCGAAGCCATTGTGGTTGCGCGCAGCGGGGAAATCATCATTGCCGATGATTACGGCCGCGAGCGCGAACGCCATAAGGTTCCCTACGGTGCTACGCTGCTCGTCAAGGAGGGTGTTGCGGTGCGCGCCGGCGAAGTGCTGGCCACCTGGGATCCGCATACCCGTCCGATCATTACCGAATACTCAGGCAAGGTCAGCTTCCAGAATGTGGAAGAGGGCGTAACAGTCGCCAAGCAGATCGACGAAGTGACCGGCCTGTCTACACTGGTGGTTATTGATCCGAAGCAGCGCACCGGCACGCAAAGCAAGACCATGGTACGTCCTATGGTGCGCTTGTATGACGAGATGGGCGAAGAGGTCAAACTGACCGGCACTGAAACGGCGGTCAGCGTGACCTTCCAGACGGGTTGCATCATTACCGTTGAAGATGGTCAACAGGTGGGCGTGGGTGATGTGTTGGCGCGTATCCCGCAGGAATCCTCCAAGACCCGCGATATTACCGGTGGTCTGCCGCGCGTAGCGGAACTGTTCGAAGCGCGTATTCCCAAGGATGCGGGTATGCTGGCCGAAACGACCGGAACGGTATCTTTCGGCAAGGAAACCAAGGGAAAACAGCGCCTGGTGATTACCGATGTCGAAGGCATCGCCAACGAATTCCTGATACCGAAGGAAAAGCATGTGCTGGTGCATGACGGTCAGATGGTGACGCGCGGCGAGATGATCGTCGACGGCCCGGCAGACCCGCATGACATCCTGCGTCTGCTGGGTGTCGCGGAACTGGCGCGTTACATTACCGATGAAGTTCAGGAAGTTTACCGTTTGCAGGGCGTGAAGATCAACGACAAGCACATTGAAGTGATTGTTCGTCAGATGCTGCGCCGCGTGCAGATCAGGGAAGTGGGCGATACGCGTTTCATCGTCGGTGAGCAGGTTGAGCGTGCCGATTTGCTGGAAGAAAACGAGAAGATGATCGAAGCCGGTAAAAATCCGGCAACCTTCGAGTTCATGTTGCTGGGTATTACCAAGGCGTCGCTGTCTACCGACTCGTTTATCTCGGCGGCTTCCTTCCAGGAGACAACGCGCGTGTTGACCGAAGCGGCCATCATGGGCAAACGGGATGAGCTGCGCGGCCTGAAGGAGAACGTCATTGTCGGTCGACTGATTCCGGCAGGTACCGGAATGGCTTATCACAATGTACGCCGCAAGCAGCATCTGGGGCTGGATATGGCGCAGGGGCGCGATCTGCAATCCGCAGATAGTGATGTTGCAGGGGAGTTGCTTGACAGTTCGGTGGTTACCGAATAGAATCTGCAACCTTTTTATCGTCGCAGCAGATGAATCAATCTTGCTGTGACGATATGCCTTTGTTTTTTAAATATAAACGGAATTTCAGAAATTACTTTAGGATGTGTAGATAATGCCAACCATTAATCAGTTGATCCGCAAGCCGCGTGTCGCAATCGTAGAAAAGAGCAAAGTGCCGGCGCTTGGCAGTTCACCACAAAAGCGTGGTGTGTGTACGCGCGTGTATACCACAACACCCAAGAAGCCTAACTCTGCGTTGCGTAAAGTGGCCAAGGTTCGTCTGACCAATGGTTTTGAGGTAATCAGCTACATCGGCGGTGAAGGCCATAACCTGCAGGAGCACTCGGTTGTGCTGCTGCGCGGCGGTCGTGTAAAGGATTTGCCGGGTGTGCGTTATCACATGGTGCGCGGTAGTCTGGATACGGCTGGTGTAAAAGATCGTAAACAGTCACGTTCCAAGTACGGTACCAAGCGCCCTAAGAAATAAGTGCGCGACTGTAATTTTTAAATTAATTTGAGGTTGATATGCCAAGACGCAGAGAAGTACCCAAACGTGAAGTGTTGCCTGATCCGAAATTCGGCAATCAGGATTTGTCCAAATTCGTCAACGTACTGATGACCGCCGGCAAGAAATCTGTTGCAGAGCGCATTCTGTACGGCGCGCTGGAGCAGGTGGGCAAGAAGACCGGCAAAGATGCGATCGAGATTTTCAATCTGGCGCTGACCAATGCGAAGCCTCAGGTTGAAGTGAAGAGCCGTCGTGTCGGTGGTGCCAACTATCAGGTGCCTGTAGAAGTTCGCCCTTCCCGTCGTATGGCTTTGTCGATGCGCTGGTTGCGTGATGCATCCCGCAAGCGCGGAGAAAAATCCATGGGTATGCGTCTGGCCGGTGAGTTGATCGATGCGTCCGAAGGTCGCGGCGGTGCGGTGAAGAAGCGTGAAGAAGTTCACCGTATGGCAGAGGCTAACAAGGCGTTCTCGCACTTTCGTTTCTAATTTTGTATCACTAATCAGACTTATAGTTAGGTATTCATCGTGGCTCGCAAAACACCTATTAACCGTTACCGCAACATCGGCATCAGCGCGCATATTGACGCTGGAAAAACGACGACAACTGAACGTATTCTGTTCTATACCGGAGTAAGTCATAAGATCGGCGAAGTGCATGACGGTGCGGCTACCATGGACTGGATGGAGCAGGAGCAGGAGCGTGGCATCACGATCACTTCTGCTGCGACGACATGCTTCTGGAAGGGTATGGAAAAGCAGTACGAAGAGCATCGTTTCAATATCATCGATACGCCGGGGCATGTGGATTTTACGATTGAGGTTGAGCGTTCCATGCGTGTGCTGGACGGCGCCTGTATGGTTTACTGTGCGGTCGGCGGTGTACAGCCTCAGTCGGAAACAGTATGGCGTCAGGCAAACAAATACAAGGTGCCGCGTCTGGCCTTTGTGAACAAGATGGACCGTCAGGGTGCGAACTTCTTCAAGGTGGTCGAGCAGATGGGTACGCGTTTGCGCGCAAACCCGGTGCCGATTGTGATTCCCATCGGCGCTGAAGAAAAATTCGAAGGCGTGGTTGACCTGATCAAGATGCGTGCGATCTACTGGGATGAGGCGTCTCAGGGTATGTTGTTTGACTATCGTGATATTCCGGCTGAATTGCTGGCCAGCGCGACCGAGTGGCGCGCGAAGATGGTCGAGACGGCTGCCGAAGCATCCGAAGAGTTGATGAACAGCTATCTGGAAAACGGTGAACTGACCGAAGAAGAGATTATTTTTGGACTGCGCACGCGTACGATTGCCTGTGAAATTCAGCCTATGCTGTGTGGATCTGCGTTCAAGAACAAGGGTGTTCAGCGTATGCTGGATGCGGTGATCATGTTTATGCCATCTCCTGTCGATATTCCTGATGTCAAGGGTGAAGATGAAGACGGCAATCCGACAACGCGTAAGGCGGATGACGGCGAGAGTTTCTCTGCGCTGGCTTTCAAATTGATGACCGATCCTTTTGTGGGTCAATTGACCTTCGTGCGTGTTTATTCCGGCGTATTGAAAAAAGGCGACACGGTTTATAACTCGGTGCGCGGCAAGAAAGAGCGTATCGGTCGTATCGTGCAGATGCACGCAAACGAGCGCCTGGAAGTTGACGAGATTCTGGCGGGTGATATTGCAGCCTGTATCGGTCTGAAGGAAGTGACCACCGGTGAGTCGCTGTGCGATATCAACAATACGATCATCCTTGAACGTATGGTTTTCCCTGAGCCGGTGATACACGTCGCGGTTGAGCCTAAAACCAAGGCGGATCAGGAAAAGATGGGTCTGGCGCTGGGTCGTCTGGCGGCCGAAGATCCGTCTTTCCGTGTGCGTACCGATGAAGAGTCTGGCCAGACTATCATGTCCGGCATGGGCGAATTGCACCTGGAGATTCTGGTTGATCGCATGAAGCGCGAATTCGGCGTAGAAGCGAATGTCGGTGCACCTCAGGTTGCCTACCGTGAAGCGATTCGCAAGTCCGTCGAAGTCGAAGGCAAGTACGCGAAGCAAACCGGTGGTCGCGGTCAATACGGTCACGTATGGATCAAAATGGAGCCTAACGAAGCCGGCAAAGGTTTCGAGTTCATCGATGCGATCAAGGGTGGTACCGTTCCTCGTGAATACATTCCGGCGGTTGAAAAGGGTTTGCGTGAATCCTTGCCTAGCGGTGTTCTTGCAGGCTTTCCGGTGGTGGATGTCAAGGTTACCTTGTTTGACGGTTCGTATCATGATGTGGACTCCAACGAAAACGCCTTCAAGATGGCGGCTTCCATGGCTTTCAAGGATGGCATGCGCAAAGCCAGTCCTGTGTTGCTTGAGCCGATGATGTCTGTAGAGGTTGAGACGCCTGAAGATTACACCGGAACCGTGATGGGCGATCTGTCCTCGCGTCGCGGCATGGTTCAGGGTATGGACGACATGCTGGGTGGCGGCAAGTCTGTGAAAGCGGAAGTGCCTTTGTCGGAAATGTTCGGTTATTCGACTTCGTTGCGTTCTGCAACTCAGGGACGGGCTACCTATACCATGGAATTCAAGCACTATACCGAAGCGCCGAAGAACGTTGCCGAAGCGATTATGAACAAGAAGTAACAACAGTCGCTAGTCATTAGACGTTAGTCACTAGTTAAAGCTGATGTCGCAAAGCGGACAATGCCAACTAACGACTAGCGTCTAGCGACTTATAACTACTGTTAAAAAGATAACTATTAGATAATAGAGGTGAAGCATGGCAAAGAGTAAATTTGAACGTACAAAACCACACGTCAACGTCGGCACCATCGGTCACGTCGATCACGGCAAGACCACGCTGACGGCAGCGATCACCATGGTATTGTCAAAGAAATTCGGTGGCGAAGCCAAGGCGTACGATCAGATCGACGCGGCGCCGGAAGAAAAAGCGCGCGGTATCACCATCAATACCGCGCATGTCGAATATGAAACGGCGAACCGTCACTATGCGCACGTTGATTGCCCGGGCCACGCCGACTACGTGAAGAACATGATCACCGGTGCGGCGCAGATGGACGGCGCGATTCTGGTATGTTCCGCGGCGGACGGCCCGATGCCGCAGACGCGCGAGCACATCCTGCTGGCTCGTCAGGTGGGCGTTCCCTACATCGTGGTGTTCCTGAACAAGTGCGACATGGTCGACGACGAAGAGTTGCTCGAACTGGTTGAGATGGAAGTGCGCGAGTTGCTTTCCAAGTACGATTTTCCCGGTGATGATGTGCCTATCATCAAGGGTTCCGCAATGCTGGCGGTCAAGGGCGATCAGTCCGATATCGGCGAGCCTGCGATCCTGCGTCTGGCTGAAGCGCTGGATACCTACATTCCGACACCTGAGCGCGCCATCGACGGCACATTCCTGATGCCGGTTGAAGACGTGTTTTCGATCTCCGGTCGCGGTACGGTAGTGACCGGCCGTATCGAGCGCGGTATCGTGAAGGTAGGCGAAGAAATCGAAATCGTCGGTATCAAGCCGACCTTGAAGACCACCTGCACCGGCGTGGAAATGTTCCGCAAGCTGCTGGATCAGGGGCAGGCGGGCGATAACGTCGGCGTACTGTTGCGCGGCACCAAGCGCGAAGAAGTTGAGCGCGGTCAGGTATTGTGCAAGCCGGGATCGATCAAGCCGCATACCAAGTTTACCGCAGAGATATACGTGTTGGGCAAGGATGAAGGCGGTCGTCATACGCCGTTCTTCCAGGGTTACCGCCCACAGTTTTACTTCCGCACCACTGACGTAACCGGTGCGGTTGAATTGCCAGCCGGTACAGAAATGGTAATGCCTGGCGACAACGTCAGCATCACGGTGAGCCTGATCAATCCGATCGCGATGGAAGAAGGCTTGCGTTTCGCGATTCGCGAAGGCGGCCGTACGGTGGGTGCGGGTGTGGTGGCAAAGATTATCGAGTAATAGCAGGATTGAGGATTGAGGATTGAGGATAGAGTGGTTTTGTGCTCGTTCCTCGCTCCTGATTTCCCTTGCATGTTTCATAAAGTACGCATACAATGCGCCCCCTCACGTGAATACCTGCACGTGAGTTTGTTCTTTAATTAGCGGCATTGCCGCACAAAGTCAGAGAAAATTATGCAAAGTCAAAAAATTCGCATTCGCCTTAAAGCGTTTGATTATCGTTTGATAGATCAATCGGCTGCCCGGATTGTTGAAACGGCTAAACGCACTGGTGCAGTTGTCAACGGCCCTGTTCCTTTGCCTACCAAGATTGAGCGTTTTGACGTATTGCGTTCGCCTCATGTGAATAAAACATCCCGTGATCAATTCGAGATTCGCACACATCTGCGTCTGATGGATATCGTTGATCCAACAGACAAAACGGTCGATGCATTGATGAAACTTGATCTGCCGGCTGGCGTGGATGTGGAAATCAAGTTGCAGTAATAGCCGGTAGCTGGTAGCTGGTGGCAAAAATGCTACAAGCCACACGCTACAAGCTTGTTTTTTAGTGGTACATAATCGGTCGACCAATTGTAGTTGGCCCCTTAACAAGAGGAAATTAAAATGAGCTTAGGACTTGTCGGTCGCAAGATTGGCATGACCCGCGTATTTACCGAAGACGGATCCTCGTTGCCGGTAACTGTGCTGGAAGTGTCCAATAATCGTGTTACTCAGGTTAAATCCGTTGCAACCGATGGATACACCGCTGTGCAATTGGCGCATGGTGTTCGTCGTGCAACCCGTGTCAGCAAAGCTGCTGCCGGACACTACGCTAAAGCGGGTGTGGAAGCCGGAAGTGCACTGAAGGAATTTATCGTATCTGCTGATCATGGTCTTCAGGCTGGCGCTGCAGTCAGTGTCGAGATTTTTCAGGTAGGTCAACTCGTTGATGTGACTGGTACAACCAAAGGTAAGGGTTACGCAGGTACCATCAAACGTCACCACTTCAAATCAGGTCGTGCCTCTCACGGTAACTCGAAGTCCCATAACGTACCGGGTTCGATCGGTATGGCGCAGGACCCGGGTCGCGTATTCCCGGGTAAGCGTATGACGGGTCATCTTGGTGACGAGCAAAGAACCGTTCAAAATTTACAAATTGTGCGTGTCGATGTGGCGCGTCAGTTGTTGCTGGTTAAAGGCGCCGTTCCCGGCTGCACAAACAGCAAAATCATCGTGCGTCCGGCAGTGAAGGCAGGTGTGTAATGGAACTTAAAGTTATTAACGAAAAAGGTCTTGCTGGCTCCAACATGAGTGCTTCTGATGAGGTGTTTGGTCGCGAGTACAACGAAGATCTGGTGCATCAGCTGGTAACAGCGTATCAGGCCAATGCGCGCGCCGGTAACAGCAAGCAAAAGAGTCGTTGCGAAATTGCCAAGAGCACACGCAAGCCGTTTGCGCAAAAAGGCACCGGTCGTGCCCGTGCCGGTATGGCTTCCAGCCCGCTGTGGCGTGGCGGTGGCAAGATTTTCCCGAACACCGGAGAAGAAAACTATACTCAAAAAGTTAACCGTAAGATGTATCGCGCTGGTTTTGCAGCGATTCTTTCCAAACTGGTATCTGAAAACCGTCTGGTTGTAATCGAAGATCTGACTGTTGATGCGCCCAAGACTAAGATTCTGGCTGACAAGATCAAGGGTATGGGTTTTGGTACGGGTCGTGTGCTGATTATCACGGACAGTGTGGATGAAAATCTTTATCTGTCTTCGCGCAATCTGCCTAACGTGCTGGTTCTTGAAGCATATCAGGCAGACCCTGTCAGCCTGGTTCGTTTTCCCAGTGTCGTTGTGACACGCGGTGCGGTAGCTAAAATAGAGGAGATGTTCGCATGAGTGCACAGCCATTTAGTCAAGAGCGTTTGATGAAGGTGTTGATCGCTCCGCAAATCTCTGAAAAAGCAACTTACGTGGCCGACAAGCACGAACAGGTTATTTTCAAGGTTGCCACCGATGCAACCAAGCCGGAAATCAAGGCGGCTGTTGAATTCATGTTCAGCGTTAAAGTTGACAGCGTTCAGGTTGCGTCCGTCAAGGGTAAGATCAAGCGCTCCGGCCGCTTCATCGGTCGTCGCAACAACTGGAAGAAAGCCTATGTGTGTCTGGCTTCCGGTCAGGAAATTAACTTCGCTGCAAGCGAGCAAGGATAATTATCATGGCATTGATTAAACTGAAACCAACAACCCCGGGTCAGCGTGCGGTTTTGCGTGTTGTAAACAAGGAATTGCATAAGGGTAAGCCTGTCGCGGCTTTGCTGGAAAAGCAAACCAAGACTGCTGGTCGTAACAACAACGGCCATATCACCACTCGTCACATGGGTGGCGGCCACAAGCAGCATTATCGCCTGATCGATTTCAAGCGCAACAAGGATGGTATTCCTTGCACGGTTGAGCGTCTGGAATACGATCCTAACCGTAGCGCCAATATCGCGTTGCTGTTATATGTTGACGGCGAGCGTCGCTACATTGTTGCACCCAAGGGTGTTTCTGCCGGCGCTGCGTTGATCAGCGGTTCGGACGCGCCCATCAAGGCGGGTAATGCGCTGCCTTTGCGCAATATTCCGGTAGGTTCGACCATTCATTGTATCGAGATGTTGCCAGGCAAGGGGGCGCAACTGGCGCGTTCCGCCGGTACTTCGGTACAGTTGCTGGCGCGCGAGGGCAGTTATGCTCAGTTGCGTTTGCGCTCAGGTGAAATTCGTAAAGTGCATATCGACTGCAAGGCGACATTGGGTGAGGTTGGCAATTCCGAGCACAGTCTGCGTTCCATCGGCAAGGCAGGCGCGATGCGCTGGCGCGGCGTACGTCCTACCGTTCGCGGTGTGGTCATGAACCCGGTCGATCACCCTCACGGTGGTGGTGAAGGTAAGACTGCCGCGGGTCGTCATCCGGTCAGCCCATGGGGTGTGCCGGCCAAGGGATTCCGTACACGTCGAAACAAGCGTACAGACGGCATGATTGTACGTCGTCGTTTTAAGGCATAAGGGGTAATTAAATATGGCACGTTCCATTAAAAAAGGTCCATTTGTCGACGCACATCTGCTCAAAAAAATTGAGACAGTGCGCGCTACAAATGATAAACGCCCGGTTAAAACCTGGTCACGCCGTTCTACGGTGCTGCCTGAGTTCGTCGGTTTGACGATTGCTGTACATAATGGCAAGCAGCATATTCCGGTGTATATTTCCGAGAATATGGTGGGTCACAAATTGGGTGAGTTTTCCCTGACGCGTACCTTCAAAGGCCACGCTGCTGATAAAAAAGCAGCGAAGAGATAAGGGGAGCGATGATGACTATGACTACTGCAGTTGCAAAAAACATTCATCTTTCGGCCCAGAAAGCGCGCCTGGTGGCGGATCAGATTCGCGGTCTGCCGGTTGCTCAGGCGCTTAATATACTAAATTTCAGCCCTAAAAAGGGTGCCGGTATCATCAAGAAAGCGCTTGATTCTGCAATCGCCAACGCCGAGCATAATGATGGTGCGGATATTGATGAGCTGAAAGTCAAGGTGATCTATGTTGACAAGGCGGCTTCGCTCAAGCGTTTTATGGCGCGTGCGAAGGGTCGTGGCAACAAGATCGAAAAACAGACTTGTCATATCACTGTTAGCGTCGGAAGCTGAGGATAAATTATGGGACAGAAAATTCACCCAACCGGTTTCCGGTTAAGCGTTCGCAAGAATTGGGATTCCAAGTGGTTTGCAAGCAGCGCCAATTTCTCTGATATGTTGCTCAAAGACATTGAGGTTCGGGCATTCCTGAAAAAGAAGCTGGCTTCATCGATGGTTTCCAAAATCATCATTGAGCGTCCTGCAAAAAGCGCGAAAGTGACTATTTACACTGCTCGTCCCGGTATGGTTATCGGGAAAAAGGGTGAGGATATCGAACTGTTGCGCGCAGAGCTGCGCAAACGCATGGGTCTGCAATCTGTTGACCTGGCTATCGAAGAGGTGCGCAAACCTGAAATCGATGCTCAGTTGATTGCTGATAATATCACTGCACAATTGGAAAAGCGCATCATGTTCCGTCGTGCAATGAAGCGTTCCATGCAGAACGCGATGCGACTGGGCGCGCTCGGTATCAAGATCATGAGCGCGGGCCGTCTCAATGGTATTGAAATCGCACGTACCGAGTGGTATCGCGAAGGCCGTGTGCCGTTGCATACCCTGCGCGCGGATATTGACTATGGCACTTCTGAAGCCAAGACCACCTACGGCATTATCGGTGTCAAGGTCTGGGTGTACAAGGGTGATATCGGACAGGAAGTTGCAGCAACTGCCGCTGCCGAGCCTGAAAAACGTGTAAAAAAGCCAGGAGCCAAGCATGCTACAGCCAGCTAGAAGAAAGTACCGCAAAGAACAAAAAGGCCGTAATACTGGTATTGCCACACGTGGTAACAAGGTAAGTTTCGGTGAGTTTGGTCTCAAGTCGGTTGCCCGCGGTCGTTTGACGGCGCGTCAGATTGAAGCGGCGCGCCGTGCAATGACCCGTCATATCAAGCGTGGTGGTCGTATCTGGATACGTGTATTTCCGGACAAGCCTATCTCCAAAAAGCCTGCGGAAGTTCGTATGGGTAATGGTAAGGGTAATCCCGAGTACTATGTCGCCGAGATTCAGCCAGGCAAGATGTTGTACGAGATGGATGGTGTGGATGAAACATTGGCACGCGAAGCGTTTAAGCTGGCTTCTGCAAAGTTGCCGCTTGCGACTGTGTTTGTCGTCAGACAGGTAGGTGAATAATCATGAAGGCTAGCGAACTGAATAGCAAAACAAAATCGGAGTTGCAGCAGGAGCTGCTCTCTATGACCCGCGCTCAATTTGGCCTGCGTATGCAAGTTGCAACGCAACAAATGACCAAGACCAGTGAAATGCGTCGCGTGCGTCGTGATATTGCGCGCATTAAAACCGTAATGAAGCAGAAGGAAGCACAGTCATGAGCGAAGCTAAACTCAAGCGTACCCTGACCGGTACGGTAGTAAGCGACAAAATGGACAAGACGGTTACAGTTTTGGTCGAGCGCAAAGTAAAACACCCGCTGCTGGGCAAGATTATTCGCGTATCCAAAAAATATCACGCACATGATGAAGCTAACGAGTTTCACACAGGTGATGTGGTCACCATTGAAGAGTGTCGTCCTCTTGCAAAGACCAAAGCCTGGCGCGTAGCCAAAGCGGCTTAAAGGTATTTGCTGTAAATAGTAATTTTAGCTTGCAAGTTTCTATAATTTGCATATAATACGCGGCTTCGTTGCATCGCCGCTTGCGGCGACCTTAACCCGAACGGGTTCCAAAACTGGCCGCCGTAAGCGGAAAAAGTTGGAGATAAAATAATGATACAAATGCAGTCTGTTCTAGATGTGGCTGACAATACTGGTGCACGCTCCGTTATGTGCATCAAGGTGTTGGGTGGTTCCAAGCGTCGTTATGCTTCCGTTGGTGATGTTATCAAGGTAAGTATCAGGGATGCGGCGCCACGCGGCCGTGTGAAAAAAGGCGAAGTCTATAACGCCGTTGTCGTTCGCACCGCAAAAGGTGTGCGTCGTACGGATGGTTCGCTGGTCAAGTTTGACGGTAACGCCGCTGTTTTGCTGAATGCAAAACTTGAGCCTATCGGCACGCGTATCTTTGGGCCGGTAACCCGTGAGCTTCGTACTGAAAAGTTTATGAAGATCGTTTCGCTTGCGCCTGAAGTGCTTTAGCGTTAACAGGTAGATTCGAGGAAAACATGCGTAAGATTAAAAAGAACGATGACGTGATTGTGATCGCTGGCAAGGATAAGGGTAATCGCGGCAACGTGCTGAGGGTGCTCGGTGACTATTTGCTGGTATCCGGTATCAACAAGGTTAAAAAACATCAGAAGCCGAATCCTGTGAAGGGGATGGCTGGCGGTATCATCGAAAAAGAATCGAAAATTCATATTTCAAACGTGGCTTTATACAATGCTGCCGAGAAAAAGGGTGATCGAGTCGGTATTAAAACGCTGGAAGATGGACGCCGTGTTCGCGTGTTCAAATCCAACGGCGAAGTTGTTGACGCTTAAGGGGTATAGGGCATGGCTCGTTTGTATGATATTTACAAAGAAAAGATTGCTAAGGATTTGATGGTGCAGTTTGGCTACAAGTCTGTCATGGAAGTTCCGCGCATCGAAAAAATCACGCTGAACATGGGTGTGGGTGAAGCGGTTGCAGACAAAAAGGTAATGGATTTTGCGGTTGGCGATATGCAGAAAATTGCAGGTCAAAAACCCATTGTTACCATGTCGAAGAAGTCGATTGCCGGCTTCAAGATTCGCGAGGGTTATCCGGTTGGTTGTAAGGTTACGCTGCGCAAAGATCGCATGTATGACTTTCTTGATCGCTTGATTTCTGTTGCGATTCCGCGTATCCGCGATTTTCGCGGAATTTCCGGAAAATCTTTCGATGGCCGTGGCAACTACAACATGGGTATAAAAGAACAGATTATATTCCCTGAAATTGAATATGAAAAAGTCGATGCGTTGCGTGGTATGAATATCACGATCACGACTTCCGCGAAGACCGACGAAGAAGCGCGCGCTTTGTTGTTGGCTTTCAAACTCCCATTAAAGAAATGAGGGATTACTAATGGCTAAGATGTCATTGATTAACCGCGAACAAAAGCGTCGTGACACTGTAAAGAAATTTGCAGCAAAACGTGCGCAGTTGAATTCAACTATATCAAACATGAGTCTGAGCGATGAAGATCGCGCAGCTGCTCGTTTGAAGTTGCAGGCTTTGCCGCGTGACTCAAGCCCGGTGCGTTTGCGTAATCGTTGTGCTTTGACTGGGCGTCCTCGCGGCACGTTCAGAAAGTTCGGTCTGGGCCGCATCAAAATTCGTGAATTTGCGATGCGTGGTGAAATCCCCGGAATCGTCAAGGCTAGCTGGTAGGAGAAAATATTATGAGCATGAATGATCCAATCTCCGATATGTTAACGCGCATTCGTAATGCGCAGATGGCTGAAAAGGCCAGCGTATCAATGCCGTCTTCCAAGTTGAAGATCGCAATCGCTGAGGTTCTCAAAGAAGAAGGCTATGTTGACGGTTTCAAGATCGAACAGGGAGAGGCTAATAAGTCTACGCTGCAAATCGGTCTGAAGTACTACAGCGGGCGTCCGGTAATTGAAAAAATTCAGCGCATCAGTCGTCCAGGATTGCGTATTTACAAGGGCAGCAATGACATTCCCAAGGTAATGAATGGCCTGGGTATCGCGATTGTTTCCACTTCCAAGGGTTTGATGACCGACCGCAAAGCACGCGCCAATGGTATTGGCGGCGAAGTATTGTGCGTAGTCGCGTAGTGAGGTAGATATGTCTAGAGTAGCCAAGAATCCTGTCCTCGTGCCCAGTGGTGTAGAAGTTAATCTGGATGCGAATGAAATTTCATTTAAGGGCCCGTTAGGCTCGCTTAAGCAAAGTCTGAAGGGCGACATCAAAGTTGTCCGTGATGGCGATAGTCTGTTGTGTACTGCAACCAGCAGCTCCAAGCAGGCCGATGCCATGTCCGGAACGGTTCGTGCATTGATGGCGAATATGGTGAAAGGTGTAAGCACTGGCTTTGAGCGTAAATTGACCCTGGTTGGTGTGGGTTACCGCGCCCAGGCCGCCGGCGACACGCTTAACCTGACTTTGGGTTTTTCTCACCCGGTCGCTTATGTGATGCCTGCCGGTGTACAAGTCACCACGCCTACGCAAACAGAAATCGTGTTAAAGGGTGCTGACAAGCAACGTATAGGTCAGGTTGCCGCTGAAATTCGTGCTTTCCGTGAACCTGAGCCATACAAGGGCAAGGGCGTGCGCTACAGCGATGAAGTGGTGATCCTGAAAGAAACCAAGAAGAAATAATTGAGGCGGATATGTTGAATAAAAAAGCATCTCGTCAGCGCAGATCACGCAAAACCCGTGCTCGTATTGCTGAACAAAGAACCGTACGTTTGGCTGTTCACCGTACCAATTTGCATATCTACGCGCAGATCATTTCTGCTTGTGGCGGCAAGATTCTCGCAAGTGCATCCAGTGTTGAAGCCGATGTGCAGAAGGATCTGGCAAATGGCGGTAATAAGGCGGCGGCTGCCGTAGTGGGCCAGCGTATCGCTGAGAAGGCCAAGAGCGCAGGTATTGCTCAGGTCGCCTTTGATCGTTCCGGTAATCGTTATCATGGTCGTGTGAAGGCGCTGGCTGAAGCTGCGCGTGAACATGGTCTGCAGTTCTAATTGGAGTTGAGCAATGGCTAAGCCGCAAGGAAAAATGCAAAAAGAGGAACGCGATGATGGCATGATCGAAAAAATGATCGCCGTGAATCGTGTCACCAAAGTTGTCAAGGGTGGACGTATCATGGGCTTCGCCGCACTTGCAGTGGTGGGTGATGGCGACGGTCGCATCGCGATGGGCAAGGGCAAATCCAAGGAAGTGCCGGTTGCAGTCCAGAAAGCGATGGAAGAATGTCGCCGCAATCTGGTCAAGGTTAACCTTAAGAACGGCACTTTGCATCACGCTGTTATCGGCAAGCATGGCGCAGCCAAGGTTCTGATGCAGCCTGCTTCCGAAGGTACCGGCATTATCGCCGGCGGTGCGATGCGCGCCGTATTCGAGGCAGTCGGTGTGCGCGATGTGCTGGCTAAATGTCTGGGTTCCAGCAATCCTTACAACGTTGTTCGTGCAACATTGAATGGTCTCAAGGCATTGAATTCTCCGTCCGAGATTGCTGGCAAACGCGGCAAAAGTCTCGACGAAATTTTGGGGTAAAAAATGACACAAGCCAAAACAATTAAAGTGACACAACTCAGGAGCCAGATTGGCACCAAGGAATCGCATCGTGCTACGCTGCGCGGCTTGGGTTTGCGTCGTATCAACCATACTGTAGAGCTCGAAGATACACCTAGTGTTCGCGGTATGATCAACAAAGTTTTCTACCTGGTTAAGTACGAGGCTCAATAATGCAACTTAATACTATTCAGGCAGCACTTGGAGCCAAGCACGCAAAGCGTCGCGTTGGACGTGGTATCGGTTCGGGACTGGGCAAGACATGCGGTCGCGGTCACAAGGGCCAGAAATCACGTGCGGGCGGCTTTCACAAGGTTGGTTTCGAAGGCGGTCAAATGCCTTTGCAACGTCGTTTGCCCAAGCGCGGTTTTGTTTCATTGACCCGCGACGATACGGTTCAAGTTCGTCTGTCCGATCTGCAAAAGATGCCGGTAGATACCATCGACTTACTTGCGCTCAAGCAGGCCGGCATCGTGCGCGCCGGTGCTTTGTCAGCCAAAGTCTTTCTTTGTGGAGAAATTGACCGTGCCGTTGTCTTGCAGGGTTTGCTGATAACCAAGGGCGCGCGCGCAGCGATTGAAGCCGCTGGCGGTAGCATTGCAGAGTAGGCATGTCGTGAGCAAAGTCACTAAAGATGTGCCTAAGGCCAAATACGGCGATTTAAGTCGTCGTCTGTGGTTTCTGTTGGGTGCGCTGGTTGTTTTCCGCATAGGTGCACATATTCCTGTGCCCGGAATTGACCCTGTTGTGCTTGCCGATCTGTTTAAATCGCAGAAGAACGGCATTCTGGGCATGTTCAACATGTTCTCGGGTGGTGCGTTATCTCGTTTTACGATTTTTGCATTGGGTATCATGCCGTATATATCGGCATCGATCATCATGCAATTGGCTGCGATAGCGGTGCCTTCGCTTGAGCAGTTGAAAAAGGAAGGTGAGTCGGGACGACGCAAGATCACCCAGTACACGCGTTATGGAACGCTGGGCCTGGCCGTATTTCAGTCTTTTGGAATTTCGGTCGCCTTGCAGGCGCAGCCCGGTCTGGTTCTGCATCCCGGCTCGATGTTTCAGATGACAACGATGATCACATTAATTACCGGTACCATGTTTTTGATGTGGCTGGGTGAGCAGATCACCGAGCGAGGGCTGGGTAACGGAATTTCGCTGATTATTTTTGCGGGTATTGCTGCCGGTCTGCCGCATGCGATTGGCAGTACGCTTGAGCTGGCGCGTACCGGTGCATTTTCGATTCCGCTGGTGTTGTTCCTGTTTGTCGGAGCAATAGCGGTTACAGCGCTGGTGGTATTTGTTGAGCGAGGTCAGCGCAAGATACTGGTCAATTATGCAAAGCGGCAGGTTGGCAACAAGATATACGGCGGGCAAAGTTCTCATTTGCCGCTGAAGCTGAATATGGCGGGCGTGATTCCTCCGATTTTCGCTTCGAGCATGATTTTATTTCCTGCGACAATTGCGGGCTGGTTTGGTAATGAACCTGGCATGAGTTGGTTGAAGGATATCAGTCAAATGCTATCGCCTGGACAGCCTGTTTATGTTCTGGCTTATGCAGGCGCGATTCTGTTTTTCTGTTTTTTCTATACGGCATTGGTGTTCAGCCCGAAAGAGACTGCCGATAACCTGAAGAAAAGCGGTGCATTTTTGCCGGGGATACGTCCAGGAGAACAGACTGCGCGTTATATTGAAAAGATCATGTTGCGACTGACATTGATCGGTGCTGTGTACATTACTCTGGTTTGCTTGCTGCCTGAGTTTCTAGTTGTAAAGTTTAACGTTCCATTTTATTTCGGTGGAACTTCGTTGCTGATCCTGGTGGTAGTAACGATGGACTTTATGGCTCAGGTGCAATCCTACCTGATGACACACCAATATGATAGTTTGCTGAAAAAAGCTAATTTTAAAGGTGGGTTGTCGCGCTAATGGCAAAAGAAGATGTAATTCAGATGCAAGGTGAGATAGAGGAGTCGTTGCCTAATGCAACTTTCCGAATCAAGCTTGAAAATGGTCATGTTGTGTTAGGTCATATTTCCGGAAAAATGCGTATGCACTATATTCGTATTTTACCCGGCGACAAGGTGACAGTGGAATTGACCCCATATGATTTAAGCAGAGCGCGAATAGTCTTCCGCGCAAAATAGTTAAACGAGTCAGGAGAAGCAAAATGAGAGTTCAAGCATCAGTTAAAAAAATCTGCCGTAACTGCAAGATTGTTATTCGTAAACGTGTTGTGCGTGTAATTTGCACTGAGCCACGTCACAAGCAACGCCAGGGCTGATTGTTTGGCCTTGGTTTTTGATGATATAATTTTCGTTTTTTTAAGATAGGGTAGCTGCATGGCACGTATTGCAGGGGTAAATATCCCAAACCATCAACACGCTGTAATCGCGTTGACCGCGATTTACGGTATCGGACGAGTTCGCTCGCAAAGCATTTGCACAGCAGCCGGAGTCACCCCAAGCGTCAAGATGAAGGACTTGACTGACGCTGAAGTTGAAAAACTGCGCGAAGAAGTTGCCAAATTTACCGTCGAGGGTGATCTGCGTCGTGAAACGACAATGAACATCAAGCGGCTGATGGATTTGGGTTGCTACCGCGGAGTACGTCATCGTCGTGGCTTGCCATGTCGTGGTCAGCGTACTCGTACCAATGCGCGCACGCGCAAAGGTCCGCGCAAGGCAATCGCCGGCGCCAAGAAGTAAGTTGCTTTAACGCGAGAGGATTGAATTATGGCTAAGCCAAGCACGAAAGTGCGTAAAAAAGTTAAAAAGAACGTGGTTGAAGGAATTGCTCACGTTCACGCTTCCTTTAATAACACCATCGTAACCATTACAGATCGCCAGGGCAATGCACTGGCCTGGTCTACCAGTGGCGCCAATGGCTTTAAGGGTTCGCGCAAAAGTACGCCGTTTGCTGCGCAGGTTGCTGCCGAAGTTGTCGGCAAATCCGCTGCTGAATGCGGTGTCAAGAATATTGAAGTGCGTATCAAGGGTCCAGGCCCAGGTCGTGAATCTACAGTACGTGCATTAAATGCAGCTGGTTTTAAGATCACAAGCATTTCTGATATCACGCCGGTGCCACACAACGGTTGCCGCCCGCCTAAAAAGCGTCGTATCTAATTTATTTGGGAGTTGATCTTGGCTAGAAATCTTGATGCAAAATGCCGTAAGTGCCGTCGCGAAGGCGAGAAGCTGTTTCTTAAAGGCGAAAAATGTTTTACCGACAAATGTGCGGTTGAGCGCCGTGCTTACCCGCCTGGTCAGCATGGTCAGCGGCGTAACACGCGTTTGTCCGAGTACGGTGGTCAGTTGCGTGAAAAGCAAAAAGTGCGTCGCATCTACGGTGTGCTTGAGCGCCAGTTCCGCCTGACTTACAAGAAGGCTGAAAGCTCACGCGGCATTACCGGCGAGTCGCTGTTGCAATTGCTGGAATCCCGTCTGGATAATGTCACGTACCGTATGGGCTTTGGCGCCTCTCGTGCCGAAGCGCGTCAGGTGGTTCGCCATAACAGTCTGCTGGTTAACGGCAAGCGCGTCAACATTCCTTCTTACCAGGTTCGCCCGGGAGATGTGATTGAGGTGGCTGAAAAATCCAAGGCGCAATTGCGTATCAAGGCGGCAATCGCTGCGGCTGAGACACGCGGTTTTCCGGAATGGATTGAAATGGACACCAAGGCATTCAAGGGTACATTCAAGGCCTGTCCACAACGTGCTGAACTGCCTGCAACCATCAACGAGCATCTCGTGGTTGAGTTGTATTCCAAGTAATCCACGCGGAGTAGCTTATGTATAACAATGATTTTTTGAAACCTCGCATCATAGAAGTTCAAAAGACCTCCGAGACCCAGGCCAAAGTGGTCATGGAGCCTTTTGAACGCGGTTTTGGCCACACTTTGGGCAATGCATTGCGCCGTATTCTGCTGTCTTCCATGGCGGGCGCTGCGCCTACCGAAGTCAAGATGGCCGGTGTGCTGCATGAGTATGCAACGATAGACGGCGTGCAGGAAGATGTAGTCGACATCCTGTTAAATCTCAAGGGTGTCGTGCTGCGTCTTCACGGTGTTAAGGAAGTTGTCCTGACACTGAAGAAAGAAGGTTTTGGCGTGGTCACCGCTGCCGACATCAGTGCAAATGCGGATGTTGAAGTGGTTAATCCGGCGCATGTAATTGCACATCTGACTGCGGGCGGTAAGCTGGACATGCAGATCAAGGTCGAGCAAGGCTGTGGTTATGTTTCTGCTATTTCTCGTCAGTTGCCGAACGAAACTCGTGCAGTGGGCCATATCGCGCTGGATGCTTCATTCAGCCCGGTCAGCCGTGTCAGCTATGCCGTTGAGAGTGCGCGTGTCGAGCAGCGCACCGATCTGGACAAACTGATCATGACCATCGAGACCAACGGTGCGATTGATCCCGAGCAGGCGATACGCAATGCAGCGCGTATTCTGGTCGACCAGTTCTCTGTATTTGCGGCGCTGGAAGGCACCGAGCCGGTTGTTGAAAAAGAACATGTGCCGCAGGTTGATCCTATCCTGTTGCGTCCGGTCGACGATCTGGAACTGACTCCGCGTTCTTCCAACTGTCTCAAGGCGCAAAGCATCCATTACATCGGCGATCTGATTCAATACAGCGAAAACGATTTGTTGCGTACGCCTAACCTGGGTCGCAAATCGCTTAATGAAATCAAGCAGGTTCTTGCCGAGCACAATTTGTCGCTGGGCATGAAGCTGGAAAACTGGCCGGTCGCAGCTGCTTAAAGCAGCAGCAAAGATGGCCGTTAGTGGAATAACTGAAGTTTAAGAGAGGCAAATTATGCGTCACCGTTTAGGTTTAAGAAAACTCAACCGTACCAGCAGTCACCGTCTGGCAATGTTCCGTAACATGACAGTTTCCCTGTTGCGTCACGAAGTCATCAAGACTACTCTGCCCAAGGCCAAGGAACTGCGCCGTGTTGCAGAACCTATCCTGACGCTGGGAAAAAGCCCTTCGCTGGCTAATCGTCGTCTGGCTTTTGCCCGTCTGCGTGACCGTGAAATGGTAACCAAATTGTTTGATGAGCTGGGCCCACGTTACGCAACACGCAACGGCGGTTATCTGCGCGTTCTGAAGTTCGGTTTCCGTCAGGGCGACAATGCGCCTATGGCCTTGGTTGAACTGATGGATCGCCCGGCTGACGCTGAAGTGGTTGATGCTGAGTAAGCTGAAATAATTATAAAGTAATAAACAGGAAGCCGGAGAAATCCGGCTTTTTAACGTCCGATTTTCGTGTTTATCCGGTTGCTCGGCTAATTCAGCAACTGCAAAACATCACCGCGTATTTTTCCTGTGTTACCTCCGATTTCCGTAATAAAACAGTAATTTCTTTGTCACGCAAATGTAATTCCTGATGGTTACGATGTAGTGCTCGATCTGAAATGCGCGTGTTGCCATTTTTAACCGAGCAATTTTCTTTGCCATCAGGAGTGAGATCTACATGAGTATTCGACATCGCATTACCTTGCTGATTATTTTATCGGTCTTTGCCATTTTCACCGTTGGCGGCTATTCCATTTACCAGGCGAGGATTAATGCTGCCGAGGTGAAAAATGTTACGGAAAATGTAGTGCCCAGCGCGCTTGCAACCGCGGATCTCGTCTCACAAGTGAAGGAAGTGCAACTCGTAACGATGGCGTTGATCTCTGAACCCGATGCCAATCTAGCTGCGCAGGCTTCGGAAAAACTTGCGGTTAGCAAGGCTAAGCTCAAGGAAGGCATCGATTTTCAATTGGCTCATGCTGCCGATAAGACTCAACAGGGTCTGGTAGAACAGGCAAAGGATAATCTGAGTGAATACTTTGGCGCGATCGACGATACCGTAAAATTTAAACTGGCCGGACAGGCCGATCTTGCCGGTGCGGCTTACTATTCCAACGTTGTGGTGTTGCAACGCGAGTTGCAACAGATAGTCGACACGCTGAGAATAGAGAAAACCCGTGAAAAGGATGCTGCAATTTCCGTTCTTAACAGCAACCTTTCGCGCACCGCTACCGGCGTGGCAGCAGTGTCGGCTGTTCTGGTTGTACTTCTGTCTGTTTTTGGCATCATTTTGTACCGTCAAATCATTAATCCAATAAGCCGGATGCAGGCTACGACGAGCGAGATTGCAACTAGCCAGGATTTTACACGCCGCGTTCCGGTCAAACGTCTGGATGAAATCGGCAAGTCCATCGTGGCCTTCAATATGATGATAGGCAAGATTGAAGAAAATTCGCTGCTGCTGAAGCAGAAAACCAACGATATTCAGACAATGCTGCAAAATATGCCGCAAGGTATCCTGACTATTACTCAAGCCTACAAGGTGCATCCGGAATATTCCGCCTATCTTGAAACCATCTTCGATACCAGAGAGATCGAGGGTAGCGATTTCATGAGCCTCGTCTTCAGCAATACAACGCTCGGTGTTGACGAATTGTCGCAACTCGAAGCGGTTGCCGGCGCTTGCATCGGCGAAGATGCGATGAACTTTGAATTCAACAAGCATCTGCTGGTCAGTGAAATCGAAAAGAAGATGAACGATGGCAGCACAAAAATTCTCGACTTGAGCTGGTCGCCAATAACCGATGATGCGGATACCACCGTCAGATTGATGCTGTGCATTCGCGATGTAACCGAATTGCGCGCACTGGCTGCGGAAGCAAACAGTCAAAAGCGCGAGCTGGAAATTATCGGTGAAATCCTTGCGGTAACTCAGGAGAAATTCCATGAGTTCATCAACAGTTCCTTGAGATTCGTGGAAGAAAACGAACTCTTGATTCGCGAGCACACTCAGCAAAATTCAGATGTTGTGACGAAATTATTTCGCAATATGCACACCATCAAGGGCAATGCGCGTACCTATGGACTGAAACACCTGACCAATATTGTTCACGGGGTCGAGCAATCGTATGTTGAACTGCGCGAACCGCGTCCTGATATTGCATGGGATCAGATGACCCTGATGGATGAGTTGATTGCGGTTAAAGAAACGGTTGAATACTACGCCAGGATCAACGAGTTCAGTTTGGGGCGTAAAGGGCCGGGACGTCGTGGCGGGATCGAGCATTTTCTGATGGTGGACAGGCAGCAGATTGTGGAAACGATACATCGGCTGGAAAAGGCCACTTCAGGCAATCTCGACGAACTGCGCGCAGCCCACGATGCCGTGCGCAAGACCCTGCGTTTGCTGGGCACGGAACGCCTCGTTGAGACGCTGGAAGGGGTTTTCGATTCTCTGCCTGAGCTTGCCATGGAACTGGGTAAATTACCGCCTATCATCGATGTTCAGGATAACGGTTACGTTGTGCATAACCAGGCTGGCGGCATGCTGAAAAACGTATTCATGCATCTGCTGAGGAACGCGACGGATCACGGTCTTGAGAGTGTCGAAGAGCGTCTTGCGGCAAACAAACCTGCTGCCGGAACGATCAGTTTGCAGATGGATGTAAATGAGGGAATGCTGCAAATCAAACTGGGCGATGATGGACGCGGGCTCGCTCTGGCGCACATACGCAACACCGCTATGGAAAAGCAACTCATCAATCCAGAGGATCAACTGTCCGATGAGCAAGTAGCGAACCTGATATTTCTTCCCGGATTTTCCACTGCCGAAAAAGTGACGGAGGTTTCGGGGCGCGGTGTCGGTATGGATGCGGTGCGGGATTTTGTCAGACGGGAAAATGGCACGATCAAAATTCAATTTAGCGACGACAAGGTCGGTGCAGACTTCCGTCAATTTGAAATTATCGTGTGTCTGCCGGAAGCGCTGGTGGAAAGTGTCGAAGGGTTCGAGTTCCATCATCAGCATGAATTTGATGAAACTTTGCTGGAAGTTGCCACTAATGATGCGATTGTTTTCAAACAGGCGTAATTTTGGGTAGTCGATCATGATAACGGAGTACATTTTCAGTGCGTTATTCGGCGGTATGCTCTGCTCAGGTATCACCTGGTTTGCACTCAGATTGAGCCATGCAAATCATATACACGGTTTGCAGGCGGCATTCGATGCTCAACTGGCAGAATTGAATGGCAACAGGCTGCAAATGAGTGATGAAATTGCGGCATGCCAGGAAAAAATTGTTGCGATTGATTCTGAAAAGGCGGCGTTTCAGGCAAAAGCTGAAGAGCTGGGCGCGCTGGTCGATTCCTTGAATTCGCGTATTGCAGGGATGCAGAATGACATTGAGTATGAACGTCACCGTACAACAGCGGCGCAGGAGGAGCTCAAGTCCGGAATGCTGCAACAGATGAAGGAAATTCTGGAGGAGTCTGCGCAGCTTAAAAAGGTGTCGATCACTTTTGAGCATTGGCATGGTGAGATGAATTCGCTGATGGAGCAAAACTATCACATGCGCACGCAGAATAAAGAGTTTGCGTCCATAGTCAAACATGTGATCCTGGTTGCATTAAACGCATCCATTGAGGCCGCGCGCGCAGGCGAGTGGGGCCGCGGATTCGCAGTTGTCGCTGAACAGGTGAATGCCCTTGCGGTACGCTCGGAAGCGCTATCCCAGGAATACGGTCTAAGTCTCAATAAGAATGACCTGATTACTACGGCGACCTTTCAGGACATACAGGCTAGCGGAAAGATGATGATGGCTGCATTTGCGGCTATGGATTCAAAAATTGGTCAGCTCCGATCCGCCCTGCACTAGGAAAACAACGTGATCAGCGAACAATCCAAGCAAAGTATCGATTACATTTTCAGTAAGTCGGCCAAAAAAAGCCTTATTCTCAATCCTGACGATTGCTGTGTAATCGAACAAATGACCGATTGCAAAGACAGCGAATTTTTAGAAAGAGAGATGGTTGTTCTGACGATTTCCTCGCTGGTGTTCAGAGTCTTGACAATCTTTCATATCGGCGAAGACTCGGCTACGAGGAATTATTTTTTAAGCAAGACCACAGACAAGTCGTTGCTGGAATTTTTCTCTGAAATCGGCAACCTTTGCAGCGGTGCAATGAACCAGGAGTTGTTGAGATATTTTCCTCATCTCGGGATGTCCACACCCTATACCTTGAGCGGACGGTGTCTGCCCTTCCTGAATGAGTTGAAACCGGGGTATCTGTCTCGCCATGCCATCACCATCAACGATTCCGTTCGTCTGCAGGCGACGCTTTGCCTGTGCGGGTATGCGCCGATAGATTTTGCTGTCGATCTGAACGATGCGATCGACACGAGCGGCGAACTGGAGTTTTTTTGAAATCGGCAGGCGTTATGAAGGGTATGAAAATGAGCAATAATCTTGTCAGCAAGGTGCTGGTGCTTGATGATAGCCAGATGCATACAGAGGCGATCAAGGCGTTCTGTGATAACAACAATCTTATCGCACTCAAGGTGCGCAAGAATCGTCTGATGTCCGTGCTGCAATCCAACATCGATCTGGGTGCGATACTCTATTCCGAAAATTACGGTGGATCGGCCAGGGAAAATGCAGAAATCGCGTTAAAGATACATACCTGCCGCCCCGAATTGCCCATCATTATTCGTCGAGAAAGTCAGGCAACGCTGGATGATATGCCTGAAATCATACGATCTGCGTTTTGTGCGGCTTATGTGGCCGACGACATGAACACGCTGCGCCGCGTGATAGACGAATACATCTTCAGCCTGGTATATCCGAACGCGCTGGTGCGGGGCATTTCGGAAATTACGGAAACGGTACTGGCTAACCAGTTCAGGGAGCTGACAATATCCTGGAGTACACCTTATATCGTTCGCGACCGTGTCATTTTCGGCGAGGTGTTCAGCCTGATACCGCTGGAGAGTAACTGGTGCCGCGGTTACATGATGCTGCAAACCGAGGAAGAGCCGATTCTTGACGTGCTGGGTCGCTACAGTCCGTCTGATGTGGGCACCAACTTTCGGGCTGTGAACAGCCTGTTAGGCGAAATCACCAATCTGATTTGGGGGTCATTCAAAAACCGTTACATCGGCGATGCGACAAGCTCGTCAGGTAATCAGATACAGGTTCCGCTGGTTGTCAATCACAAGCACAAATACATCTCGTTCGGTACGGAAAATCCCCAGCTATGCTTCCTCTATACCCTGGTGGATGAGCATACCGGTCGGACGGTGAAACTCTATCAGCGCTTTATTTTCAATCTCAACTGGTCGCCGGAGGACTTCAGGGAAATCACTCACGATGTGGAGGAGTTCGTTGATTCCGGTGAACTGGAACTGTTTTAATAACTTTTAAGGAAACGAAATGGCAAAAATTCTTGTTGTGGATGATTCAAGCACGGTACGTGACGAGGTGGCAGGATTCTTGAAAAAGAGCGGGCTGGATGTGGCGACCGCTGTGGACGGCAAGGATGGGCTGAGCAAGATCAAGGGTGATCCCGGCATCAAGCTTGTGCTGAGCGATATCAATATGCCCAATATGGACGGACTGACCATGGTCGAAAAGATTCGCGGCGAACTGGGTAACAGCACGGTCAATATCATCATGCTGACGACCGAAAGCAGTCCGAGCATGAAAGAACGCGGCAAGGCTTCCGGCATCAAGGGATGGATCGTCAAGCCCTTCAAGGGCGACGCTGTACTCGAAAGCATCAAAAAACTGGCGGCGTAGCGTTATGGCTGCTCACGCCGCGGTCCTTGCGATCACCCATGCGCTGATTGCGCCGGCGCCCCGTTGTTGAACGGCTTCAGCCAGCGCGTTCATGCTGGCGCCTGTGGTGAGCACATCATCAACCAGTGCAACGTGTTTGCCTGAAAAATCCATCTCGCAGGCAAATGCACCCCGCATGTTTTTGCTGCGCGCCTTCCAGGCAAGAGAAGTCTGCGAGGGTGTGTCGCGCAAGCGGCGGCAGGCAAGGGATAGCAGCGGTATATCGAGAAGGTTTGCGATGGGTGCGGCGATCAGTTGCGCCTGATTGAAACCGCGACTTTGCAGTTTGGACGGATGCAGCGGCATGGCAATGAGGCAGCCCGGCAAGCTGGAGCGGTCCAGGCGATGCACGAATTTTTCGGCGAAGGCTCGCGATAAGGCGAGTTGCTCCCTGTATTTCATCAACTGGATCAGATGGTCTGCCGGAAAACGGTAGCCGAATACCGCGAGGGTACGGCTAAATGCGGGCGGATTTTTCAGGCAGTGCCCGCATATCTCGCCCTGAGGTGTCGGCAGCGCGCAGACCGGGCAATGCGGCGCGTTCAGATAAGGCATGGCCGCATCGCAGGCATCGCACCAAATATCACGGCTCATGTCGCCGCATAACACGCAGGGTTGATCTGGCAACAGATGCCTTAATATTAAGCTGTTGTTCAGATTTTTCTTGTTGAAAATTGACAAGTCGCAGGCCTTTCCACGATGATGCACGGGTCTACTTCGCATCATACCCGCTAAACATGAACACCCAGACCATAGAATTTCACCCCCCCGTTAAAAAATCCATGAGTCCGCAGCGCTGGCGCGTTGAGGAGGTGGAAGCCCTGTTCAGGTTGCCGTTTGCTGATTTGCTGTACCGTGCGCAGCAGGTGCACCGTGAACATTTCGATCCGAATCAGGTGCAATTCTCGACGTTGTTGTCCATCAAGACCGGCGGATGTTCGGAGGACTGCGGCTATTGTCCGCAATCCGCGTTCCATTCGACGGACGTGGAAAACCGCAAGATGCTGGAGCTGGACGAAGTGATGAAAGCGGCGCGCGCCGCGCAACAGGCGGGCGCCGATCGCTTCTGTATGGGGGCTGCCTGGCGCGAGCCTTCCGAGGCGGACATGCTGAGTGTGGTTGAGATGGTCCGTGCAGTGCGCAAACTCGGCATGGAGACCTGCGCCACGCTGGGGATGCTCAATGACGAACAGACTGATCAGCTGAAGGCTGCGGGACTCGACTACTACAACCATAATCTGGATACCTCTCCCGAGTTTTACGGCGACATCATCAGCACCCGCGATTATCAGGACAGGCTGGATACGCTGGATCGGGTGCGTCGCGCCGGCATGCATGTGTGCAGCGGCGGCATCGTCGGGATGGGTGAAAATCTCACGCAGCGCGCAGGGCTTATCGCGCAACTGGCGAACATGGAACCTTATCCTGAAAGCGTGCCGATCAACAACCTGGTCAAGGTGGAAGGCACGCCGCTGGCCGATCAGGCCGATCTCGATCCGCTGGATTTTGTGCGCACCATCGCGGTGGCGCGCATCACCATGCCGCGCGCGCGAGTGCGCTTATCCGCGGGCCGTCAACAGATGTCCGACGCAGTGCAGGCCCTGTGTTTTCTGGCCGGCGCGAATTCGATTTTTTACGGAGAGCAGTTATTGACCACCGGCAACCCGGAGGTTGAGCGTGACCGGGCGTTGATGGACAAACTGGGCATGTATCCGTTTGCCGAGAAACATTAAAGTTGGGTTACGGCGCAAAATGGCGCCTAACCCGAGCTGCACGCTGATGCCATTTTCAGAACTACAACTTCAACTCGACGAGCGTGCGGCTCAGGGCCTGTTGCGTCAGCGCCGGACCGTTTCCGGCCCGCAGGCGCCGCAGCTGGTGCTGGACGGCAAGCCGTATTTGTCTTTTTGCAGCAACGATTATCTGGGACTGGCCAGTCACCCGCAACTCGTTGAGGCGCTGCAGCTGGGTGCGGAACGTTATGGCGTGGGCGCCGGGGCGGCGCACCTGGTCAGCGGTCACTTTGAGGCGCACGAACAGCTGGAAAATGAACTGGCGGCCTTTGTGAATAAACCTGCCGCACTGCTGTTTTCCACGGGCTATATGGCGAACCTCGGTGCGGTGCAGGCGCTGACGGGCAGAGACGATACGGTTTTCGCCGACAAGCTCAATCATGCGTCTCTCAACGATGCGATGCTGTTGTCGCGGGCAACGGTTAAACGCTACCCGCATTGCGACATGGAACAGCTGGCAGCCATGTTGATGGAAACAAAACGCGGGCGCAAACTGATCTGCACCGATGCGGTATTCAGCATGGATGGTGACAGGGCGCCGTTGCCTGAGCTGCTGGGCTTGTGTGAAAAATACGATGCATGGCTGCTGGTGGATGACGCGCATGGCTTCGGCGTGTCGGGCGCACAGGGGCGCGGCTCGCTGAGTTTTGCTGGCGTTCAATCCCCGCGCATCATCTACATGGCGACACTGGGCAAGGCCGCCGGTGTGTCCGGTGCATTCGTGGCAGCGGAGCAGGCGGTGATCGATACGTTGGTCAACAATGCGCGCAGCTACGTTTACACCACGGCGACACCGCCCGCCCTGTCCGTGGCGCTGCTGGAGAGTTTGCGACTGATAGCCGGGGGTGATGAACTGCGCTGTCATTTGCAGAGCCTGATTGCACAGTTGCGTGCCGCGCTCACAGGGCTGCCGTGGCCGTTGATGGAATCGGATACGGCGATACAACCTTTGTTGATCGGCGAGAATCAGGCGGCGCTGGCTTTGAGTATGGCGTTGCGCGAACGCGGCATCTGGGTTGCGGCAATACGCCCGCCCACCGTGCCGGCGGGTACGGCAAGATTGCGCATCACCCTGTCGGCTGCGCACACGGCCTCTGATGTGGATCGTCTGACGGAGGCGCTGTATGAGTTGGCACAGGAGTTTTAAATTCGCGCAGCGATTCGTTTGTTCCCTCTCCCTCCGGGAGAGGGTTTGGGTGAGGGAAACGTGCTTGGTCGACTACTTTTTTATGGTATGTGAAAATGTCGGCCATGCACGTTGATCATTACGGGCGGGGCGCGCCGCTGTTGTTCATCCACGGATGGGGCATGCACGGCGGGATGTGGGGCGGCGTTCTTGAAAAGCTGGCAGAGCATTTTCAGGTGATGGCAGTGGATTTGCCGGGGCACGGCCTGAGCGGGAAGAGGGAAGAGGGAAGAGGGAAGGGGGCTTTGTTCGGAGCGGCGGTTTTCCCCTTCACCCTTCACCCTTCACCCTTCACCCTGGACACACTCGTTGATCAGCTATCTTCGCAATTTCCCGGGCCGCTGACGGTCTGCGGCTGGTCGCTGGGCGGGCAGCTGGCGCTGCGCTGGGCGATGCGACGTCCAGCGCAGGTGGATCGCCTGATCCTGGTGTCTTCCACACCCTGTTTTGTACAGCGGGTCGATTGGTGCTGCGCGATGGCAGCTGAAACGCTGGCGGATTTTTCTGCCGCACTGCAGCAGGATTACGCATCGACCCTGCGCCGTTTTCTGGCGCTGCAAGTGCGGGGCAGCGAACAGGAACGCGAACTACTGCTGGCGCTGCGCCAGAGTTTGAGAAGTCGCGGCGAGCCTGATCCGGCGGCCTTGCAGGCAGGACTTGCAATACTGAATGACACCGATTTGCGCGCAGCCTTGTCTGAGATTGCGCAGCCAACGCTGCTGGTCGCGGGAGAGCGTGACGCCTTGACGCCGCCGGCAGCTTCGCAATATATGGCGGAGCAGATGCACAGCGGGCGGCTGGCAACGATAGCCGGTGCGGCGCATGCGCCGTTTTTGTCTCATACCGAAGAATTTGTAAAACACGTAGTGGATTTTCTGCATGAATGAATTTGAAATCGACAAGAAGATGATGCGCCGCGCCTTTTCACGCGCGGCAGCGGGCTATGACGCATCGGCTGTGTTGCAGCGCGAAGTGTGCACGCGCATGCTGGAACGCCTCGACTACATCAAGATGAAGCCCGCGCGGCTGCTCGATGCGGGCAGTGGCACGGGCTGGGGCGGACGGCAACTGTCTGAGAAATACCCCGATGCGCAGACCATTTCCCTGGATATCGCCATCGGCATGTTGCAGACCGCACAAAGCCGCTCAGGCTGGTGGCGGAAACTGTTCGGCGGCGGGCGGCAGATGGCGGTGTGCGGCGACGTGGAAGCCTTGCCGCTGGCGACCGGCAGCATCGAAATGGTGTGGTCGAATCTGGCCGTGCAGTGGTGCAACGATTTGCCGGCGACCTTCGTCGAGTTGCATCGCGTGCTGAAGACAGAGGGGCTGCTGATGTTCAGCACCTTCGGCCCGGATACCCTGAAGGAGTTGCGGTTGGCGTTCAACGGAGTGGACGACAATAACCATTTGAACCGTTTTGCAGACATGCACGACGTGGGCGATATGCTGGTGCAGGCGGGTTTTTCCGAGCCGGTGATGGACATGGAATACATGACGCTGACTTACGACGACGTACGCGGGGTGCTGCAGGATCTGAAAGCCATCGGCGCGCATAACGCCACTCAGGGGCGCGGCCAGGGGCTGATGGGAAAGTCGGCCTTTAACCGCTTGCTGGAAAACTATGAAAAACTGCGGCGGGACGGCAAGCTGCCTGCGACCTATGAAATCGTCTATGGTCATGCCTGGAAGCCGACTCCGCGTGTCACCCGCGAGGGCGCTGCGATCATCAAGACGTCATTCAAGCTATGATCGCAAACTCAATCCTCAATCCTTCACGTAACAACTTGGGGCGTAGCCTCTTAGTTGTGCGGGGAAGACCCTTGCGGTCTCAATCCTGAATTTATGAGCTATTTCGTGACAGGTACCGATACGGGTGTCGGCAAGACGCTGGTCAGCTGCGCGCTGCTGCATGCTTTTGCAGCGCAGGGGCATCGCGCGGCCGGGTTCAAGCCGGTCGCTTCCGGATGCGACGACAACGAGCACGATGCCGTGCGTTTGCGTGCTGCGGGCAACGTGCAGGCCAGCTATGGTCAGATCAATCCTTATTGCTTCGCACAGGCTGTCGCACCGCATCTGGCGGCAAAATTCGTTGGCGTTAACATCAACCTGGAGCGGATCTTGCAATCCTACAGCGAACTGGCGGCACAGGCCGATGTGGTGATTGTGGAAGGGGCTGGCGGTTTTTGCGTGCCGCTGAACGACCATCAGGACATGGCCGATCTGGCGGCAAAGCTGAATCTGCCGGTCATTCTGGTGGTGGGCATGCGGCTGGGTTGCATCAATCATGCGCTGCTTACAGTGGCATTCATCAAAGCCAGTGGTTTGAGGCTGGCCGGGTGGGTGGCCAATTGCCTGGATGAAAGCATGCCTATGCTGAATGAAAATATCGCCGCTCTGCGGCAGCGCATAGCTGCGCCGTTGCTGGGTGTGCTGCCCTGTTATCAGGCGCCCGATGCGCATGAGGTGGCGAAGAAACTGGATTTGCAGTTGCTGGAGCAAGCTTGACGCAGGCTGTTCAGCGGCTACGTCAACATGGGTTTTCACAGCCCCGGATGTTATGATAAGCATAAGCCTGTGCAAAGCTGCTTATCCGGGGGGAGAGTATGAAGATTTTGTTTGCCGATGACCATGCGCTGTTCCGGGAAGGAATGCGCTATGTGTTGCGACAGTTGTCAGATGATGTGGAAATATTGGAGGCGGCTAATTTTCAGGATGCGTTAAAGCTGGCCGAGCTGCATCCCGAACTGGAACTGGCGCTGCTGGATTTGCATATGCCGGGCAGCGACGGGCCAAAGTCGGTCAGTTATTTTCATCAGCGTTATCCGCATATTCCGGTGGTGGTCGTGTCGGGAGAGGAAGCCAGTTCAAATATGGAAAAGGTAATGAATTACGGAGCGTCGGGTTTTGTCAGCAAAAGTTCGACCGCGCAGACCATGCTGGATGCCCTGAATCTGGTGCTGTCCGGCGGGGTCTATGTGCCGCCGGAAATCCTGCGTTACCATGCGCTGGATACCGGGCATCCGGACAAGCGCAGCATGCACACCAACAGCTACGGGCTGACGCCGCGTCAGATGGAAGTTTTGCAGCATCTCTGCACCGGGATGAGCAACAAGGAAATTGCATCGCACATTCATCTGGCTGAAGGAACCGTTAAAATTCACGTGGCGGCGGTGTATCAGACACTGAAGGTCAGCAGCCGTCTGGAGGCGGTGCGGGTGGCCGAACATCTGGGGCTGGTCGGGGCGTCAAATGGCTGAAGCAGCAGACGACTTGCCGGGAAGCAAGTTGTTCGGCCTGGTGCGCGAATCGCGCTGGCTGTTGCTGGCGGCGCTGGCGCTGTATTTCACGGTGGCGCTGTATGGCTACCATCCGGCCGATACTGCCTGGTCGCACAGCAGTGCGGGTACACAGACCGGCAATCCGGCGGGTGTGCTGGGCGCTTATTTGTCCGACCTGTTGTTTTATCTGTTTGGCGTGTCTGCCTGGTGGCTGGTGCTGTTCATGCTGCAACAAGTCTGGGCAGGTTATCGCAGATTGCGCGTTGACAGCGTTTTTTGCAAAAGAACGCTCCTGGTTGCCGTCATCGGTTTTGTTTTGCTGCTGCTGTCCAGCAGCGCACTCGAAGCGATCCGTTTGCACACGCTTAAAGTGCCCTTGCCGCTCGCCCCCGGCGGCATGTTCGGCATGCTGATCGGCAATACATTGACGCGCTGGCTGGGTTTTACCGGCGCCACCCTGTTGCTGCTGGCCCTGATGGCGGCCAGTTTCAGCCTGTTCAGCGGTCTGTCGTGGCTGCGTTTCATGGACTGGCTGGGCGCGCAGTTGGAGGCGGCCTACTGCTGGGTACGGCAATTCCGGCAGACCCGTCAGGACAGGCGCATCGGTCTTCAGGCCACCAGTCAGCGCAGTGCGGTGGTCGAGGTGGAGAAGAAGCGCGTCGAGGTGCATCAGCCGATACACATCGAGATGCCTGTCGCGGAAGTGGTCAAGTCGGCGCGCGTTGCAGAGGAAAAACAGATCACGCTGTTCGACGATATGCCGGACTCGCCCTTGCCGCCGTTGCATCTGCTTGATCCGGCGACACAGCAGGTAGAGACCGTATCCGCCGACATGCTGGAGTTCACCTCACGTCTGATTGAACGGAAACTGAAAGACTTCGGTGTGGAAGTCAAAGTGGTAGCCGCTTATCCTGGGCCGGTGATCACGCGTTACGAGATCGAGCCCGCAGTCGGCGTGAAGGGCAGCCAGATCACCAATCTGGTGCGCGATCTGGCGCGCGCGCTGTCGGTGGTGAGCATCCGTCTGGTCGAAACCATTCCTGGAAAAACCTACATGGCGCTGGAGTTGCCCAATGCCCGCCGGCAGATGGTGCAGCTGTCCGAAATTTTGAGCTCGCAGGTGTATGCCGACATGCATTCCATGCTGACCATGGCGATGGGCAAGGACATTTCCGGCAAGCCGGTGGTGGCGGATCTGGCCAAAATGCCGCATGTGCTGGTGGCGGGCACCACGGGTTCCGGCAAGTCGGTGGGGATCAATGCGATGATCCTGAGCATACTGTACAAGGCCACGCCAGAGCAGGTGCGCATGCTGCTGATCGATCCCAAGATGCTGGAGCTGTCGGTGTATGAGGGCATCCCGCATCTCTTGTGCCCGGTGGTAACCGATATGCGTCAGGCCGCTTCCGGTCTTAACTGGTGCGTGCAGGAAATGGACAAGCGTTACCGGCTGATGTCGGCGCTGGGCGTGCGCAATATCGCAGGCTACAACCAGAAGCTGCGCGAAGCCATCAAGGCGGACAAGCCGCTGACCAATCCGTTCTCGCTTACGCCGGATGATCCGGAAGCGCTCGAAGAGTTGCCGCTGATCGTGGTGTTCATCGACGAGCTGGCCGATCTGATGATGGTGGTCGGCAAGAAGATAGAAGAGCTGATCGCGCGTCTGGCGCAGAAGGCGCGCGCCTCGGGCATCCATCTGGTGCTGGCGACCCAGCGCCCGTCGGTGGATGTGATCACGGGGCTGATAAAAGCCAACGTGCCGACGCGGGTGGCGTTTCAGGTGTCATCCAAGATAGATTCGCGCACCATCCTCGATCAGATGGGTGCGGAAGCCTTGCTGGGTCAGGGCGATATGCTGTATTTGCCGCCCGGCACGGGCTATCCGCAACGGGTGCACGGCGCGTTTGTCTCCGATCAGGAAGTGCATCGCATCACCGAATATCTGAAGGAACACGGCGAACCGCAGTACATCGACGGCGTGCTCAATTCGCTGGAAGATGCGGGCGACAGTAGTGGAGATGGCGGGCCGACGCTGGATGCGGAGGCCGATCCTTTATACGACCAGGCGGTGGACATCGTGGTCAAGTCCCGCCGCGCGTCGATATCGCTGGTGCAGCGCAACCTGCGCATCGGTTATAACCGCGCCGCGCGTCTGGTCGAACAGATGGAAGCGGCCGGCATCGTGACCGCGATGCAGAGCAACGGAAACCGTGAAGTGATTGCACCTGAAAGAAAGGAATGAAGCAGGATTGAGGATTCAGGGAAACCCGCTGTCCCGCCTTTAGCTCAATCCTCAATCCTCAATCCTCGCTCCTCAACCCTACTATAGAGAAAAACAATGAAATATCTTCTCGCAATACTACTCACAGTTCTGCCGCTCGCCGCCCAGGCCGGTGCAATCGAAAAGCTGAAAACCTTCATCGCGGCAACGCATTCCGCGCAGGCGAATTTCACTCAGGAGGTGCTGGATCAGAACGGCAAACGCATCCAGAGTGCATCCGGCGTGATGCAGTTTCAGCGTCCGGGCAGGTTCCGCTGGACCTACCGGAAACCGTATGAACAGATCATCGTAGGCGACGGCGCGAAATTCTGGCTTTACGACAAGGATCTGAATCAGGTATCCGTCAAGAAGCTCGATGCAGCGCTGGGCAGCAGCCCGGCCGCGTTGCTGGCCGGCAGCAATGAAATCGAGCGCGGCTTTACGCTGAAGGATGCCGGCAACCGCGACGGGCTGGACTGGCTGCTGGCCACGCCCAAAGGGTCGGACAGCAGTTTTTCCGCTGTTTACATGGCCTTTGACGCGCAGGCAGGGCTGGTTGTCATGGAGCTGAACGATGCGTTCGGTCACAAAACCGTATTGCGCTTTTCCGGCATGCAGGCCAACCCCAAGCTGGCAGCCGGGCAGTTCAAATTCACCCCGCCCGAGGGGGTGGATGTTATAAGTGATTGAATAATAATAACTATTAAGCAAAGTTCGATAGTTTGAGCGCTGCTTGTCAAGCGAGAGTCTGGCGCAGATACTCAAAAAGGATAAAGCTTCATCATTGCGTGTTGATGTTTCGTAACCTGATGAATTAAAGTGAAATATGTAGGGTGGATAAGCGCACGCGCTTTATCCACCCTACCTAATCGTTCAACAATTAACGGTGACATAGCCAAGGATAATGACATGACTGAGCCTACGATCACCTGTCCGAACTGCAAGACCGAGATCAAGCTCAACGAATCGCTGGCAGCGCCGCTGATCGCCGCGACCCGCAAACAGTTCGAGCAGCAACTGGCGCAAAAGGACAGCGATATCGCACAGCGCGAACAATCGATGCGCGACAAGGAAAAACAGCTTAATGATGCCAGGCGCAAGCTTGACGATCAGGTGGCGGATCAGGTTGCAGCACAGTTAAAAGCTGAGCGCGTCCATGTTATTGCAGAAGAATCGAAAAAGGCCAAGCTGGCGAGCGCCGCCGAGCTGGAAAACAAGGCGCGTGAATTGACCGATTTGCAGGAGTTGCTTAAATCCCGCGACGAGAAACTGGCCGAGGCGCAAAAGGCGCAAGCCGATCTCATCAAAAAGCAGCGCGCACTCGATGACGAAAAGCGCGAACTGGAACTCACAGTAGAAAAACGCGTTCAGGTCGGATTAAACGAGGTTCGTACCATCGCCAAAAAGGAAGCCGAGGACGAACAGCGGCTCAAGGTGATGGAGAAAGAGCAAACCATCAGTGCGATGCAGAAACAGATCGAAGACCTCAAGCGCCGTGCGGAACAGGGCTCGCAACAATTGCAGGGCGAAGTTCAGGAGCTGGAACTGGAAAACCTGTTGCGCAGCAAATTTCCCTTTGATCTCATTGAACCTGTGCCCAAGGGTGAATTCGGCGGCGATGCGCTGCATCGGGTGCGTAGCCCGGGCGGGCAGCCGGGCGGCACGATCCTGTGGGAATCCAAGCGCACCAAAAACTGGAGCGACGGCTGGCTGACCAAGCTGCGCGAGGATCAGCGCACCGCCAAGGCGGAAATCGCGGTGATCGTCACGCAAGTTTTGCCTAAAGGCGTAGAAACTTTCGAGTTGCTGGAGGGTGTCTGGGTGACGCATCCGCGGGCAGCCTTGCCGGTTGCGATGATCTTGCGTCAGTCTTTGCTGGAACTGGCTCTTGCGCGTCAGTCATCCGAAGGACAGCAAAGCAAGACCGAAATGGTTTACCAATACCTTACCGGCCCGCGTTTTAAACAGCGCGTCGAAGCGATCGTCGAGGCGTTTTCCACCATGCAGGAAGATTTGGACAAGGAGCGAAAGGTCATCATGAAACAGTGGGCCAAGCGTCAGGAACAGATCGAACGCGTGATGGGCGCGACGGTCGGGATGTACGGCGACTTGCAGGGCATCGCCGGGAAATCGTTGCAGGAAATCGAGGGGTTAAGCCTTCAAGTATTGGACGCCCCCGTTGCAAACAATGTGGAGGAATGATGGCAACAGGCATAGGCAACAAAAATGCTAAGACCGTCGCCTTTGTACAGGCACCTTGCGTGTATGTCAATTCCGACATAAAATTCATCGCATGAGCCGACAGCGTAAACCGCTGGTATGGCTGCATGGCGAAGTCAAAACGCCACCTTTTTCTGCTGAGGCAAGAGTAGAGGCGGGCGTTTTATTACGACACCTGCAAGAAGGCATCAATATATCGCTGCCGCATTCAAGGCCAATGTTCGGTATCGGTCGCGGTTGCCATGAATTACGAATCACCGACGCCAATCGCACTTGGCGCATTGTGTATTACGTTGATACGACAGCCATTGTGATTCTTGACGTGTTTGCAAAAACCACCAGCCAAACGCCCCAGACGGTCATTGACGTTTGCAAGGCGAGATTGAAGCACTACAACTCAATTTAGCACGAGGATAAATGCCATGAAGACTGATAAATTAGCGCGCCTCCAGGCCACTGGCTGGAAAGTCGGCAACGCAGAGGATTTTCTGCAATTAAGCGATGAAGAAGCGCGGCTCGTTGCACTCAAGCTCTCGCTGATCAGCGCTGTAAAAGAATCACGCATCAAACGCAAACTCTCGCAAGTTGACCTCGCGCATCGTATGAAATCGAGCCAGTCGCGCATAGCTAAAATTGAAGCCGGCGATTCTTCGGTTTCGCTCGATTTGATCGTGCGTGCGCTTATCGCCAGCGGAGCTACAACGCGCGATATTCAGGCGGCGTTTGTGATAAACGAATAGGTGTCGGACTAAGCTAAGCGTATCCAGCCGTCAGGGGCCAGCGGGCCAAGCGTCAGGAAGTCGTTGCAGGAGATAGAGGGCTGGAGTTGTTTACTTTAGGCGATAATTCCTTCTTGAAAGATATGGGAGTGTGAGATGAAGAGCGAACCTGTTGCTGGGGTGCGACCGGAAGTGATGCGTTGGGCAAGGCAATCAATTGGTTTGTCGGTTGCTGATGTCGCGCTTCGTTTGAAGCGACCTGTTGATGAGATTGAAGCTTGGGAGCTCGGAGACAATTTTCCGAGCTATATCCAACTGGAAAAATTAGCGTATCAGATTTATAAGCGTCCATTAGCCGTTTTCTTTTTGCCAGCTCCACCGGAAGAAGTTACACCAGTGCGTGAATTTAGAACTTTACCAACAGAGGATTTGCTAACGCTTGCTGTTAACACTCATACGCATTTGCGCAGTGCTCACGCTTTTCAGCTTGCATTGAGGGAATTGTTCGGTGCTCGTAATCCGAGCGAACATTGTATTTGGCGTGATTTATCCTTGTCTCCTAGCTCTTCGATCGTGGAACAAGCATCCATGATTCGTTTATATCTTGGTATTTCTATTGAAGAGCAAGCTCGCTGGAAAGATGAAGATCACGGACTGAAAAAGTGGAGAAAAGCGATAGAGGAAAAGGGTGTATTTATTTTCAAAGAGTCTTTTGAGCAAAAGGATATTTCAGGTTTTTGCCTTGTTGATGAGCAATTTCCTATTGTCTATTTGAATAACAGCACAACCAAAACAAGACAGATTTTTAGCTTGCTCCATGAGCTTGCACACTTATTATTCCACGTTAACGGCCTAAGCAAATTTGATCAACGATATGTTGAACATTTGCCGAATCAAGAAAAACAGATGGAGCGATTTTGTAATGCGATAGCAGCAGAGGTATTGATTCCTTTATCTGATTTTGAGATGCAGGCCAAATCATTTCCCGTAAACGTCGAGAGAGCAACTGAACAGCACTTTTCAGAACTTGCTTCTCGCTATGGTGTAAGTCGTGAAGCTATATTGCGGCGCTTTTTGGATCAAGGCCGCATAACTGATGTTTTCTATAAGCAAAAGGCAGAAACATGGGCTGCGCAACAGAAAAAGGGAAGCGGTGGTAATTGGTATGCCTCACAAAACGTCTATCTCAGTGATCGCTTCGCTAAGGAGGTTGTAAGTCGCCATTACAAAAACCAACTTAGTGTCGAGCAGGCCTCAGATTTGCTTGGAATTAAGCCTAAACTTTTTGCAGGACTAGAGCAACGTATTCTTCAAAGTGCATCCGTATGATTTACGTATTTGATACCAGTTCAATTCGTTCACTTCAACATTTCTATCCAAGCGTATTCAGAACTATTTGGGATGGTTTGGATATATTGATTCAGCAGCAATATCTTATCTCCACTCGTGAAGTTTGGAATGAGGTGGAGCGACAAAATATAAGCAAGGAAGTGCTAGATTGGGCAAAGCAAAATAAGTCAATTTTTACTATTCCGACAGCCGCTGAACTTCAGTTTGTTGCAACAATTTTTCAGGTAAGCCATTTTCAAGCATTAATAGGAGAGCAACAGAAACTGAAGGGTATGCCAGTAGCAGATCCTTTTGTTATTGCCTGCGCCAAAATTAGAGGTGGGACAGTTGTTACAGAAGAGCGTCTCAAGCCTACTGCTGCAAAAATTCCTAACGTGTGTCAACACTTCAATGTCCCCTGCATAGACCTCGAAGGATTCATGCAGCAACAGGGTTGGACATTTTGATGGGTAAAAAACCAAAAAATGCTACTGGCAAGTCAGATGGCGGCGAGTTTCTGCGCTGCCAGAACGAGGTCGAGAAACACGTATTCAGATGTTGCTGTAAGGAGGAGGAATGAAAAATCGCACCATCAACGTTAAAGGGTCGGAGGTCACGAGTGCGACCCGTTTCGGGCAGGACTACATCTCCTTGACGGATATGTTGAAGGCCAAGGATGGCGATTTTTTTATTTCGGATTGGCTGCGCAACAGAAACACGGTTGAATTTCTTGGTATCCGGGAGACGGTTTACAACCTCGATCTTAATTATGGCGAATTCGCCACAATTAAAAGTCAGCTAGGGCTGGGTAATGATTCGGTCAAAAAACTGAGCGCGGCAGCCGGGAAAAGCAATGTCTGATTTATTCGCCGCAGCACAACCAGAAGCGCCGTTAGCCGAGCGGCTGCGGCCCAAACACATCGACGAGGTGATCGGCCAGTCGCATCTGCTGGGCGAGGGACGGCCGCTGCGGCTGGCGTTTCAGTCCGGCAAGCTGCACTCGATGATCCTGTGGGGGCCGCCGGGGGTGGGCAAGACCACGCTGGCGCGCCTGATGGCGTCCGCTTTCGATGCCGAATTCATGCCCTTGTCCGCCGTGTTGTCCGGCGTGAAAGACATCAGGGAAGCAATTGCGCAGGCGCAACAGGTGTTGCAGCAAAACGGCCGCCACACCATTCTGTTCGTGGACGAAGTGCACCGCTTCAACAAGTCGCAACAGGACGCGTTTCTGCCCTTCGTCGAGCAGGGGCTGGTGACCTTTATCGGCGCGACCACCGAAAATCCTTCCTTCGAGGTGAACAACGCCTTGCTGTCGCGCGCGCAGGTGTATGTGCTGCATGCCTTGTCGGAAGAAGAACTGGGGCAGCTGTTCGAACGCGCGCAGCAGGTCGCGATGCCGGAACTGAATTTTACAGAGGATGCGCGCGAGCGCATCATCGGTTATGCCGACGGCGATGCGCGCCGCCTGCTCAATGTGCTGGAACAGCTGCAAACGGCCGCCGAGACTGCGAGTGTCAGCACGGTAGACAGCGCCTTTCTCGACAACACGCTGGCGCAGAATCTGCGCCGTTTCGACAAGGGCGGCGAAGCGTTCTACGACCAGATTTCCGCGCTGCACAAGTCGGTCAGAGGATCGAATCCCGATGCGGCGCTGTACTGGCTGGTGCGCATGCTGGACGGCGGCGCGGATGCGCGTTATCTGGCAAGACGCATCGTGCGCATGGCCTGGGAAGACATAGGGCTTGCCGACCCCAGAGCGATTCAGCTGGCCAACGATGCGGCGCAAACCTACGAGCGGCTGGGTTCACCGGAAGGCGAGCTGGCGCTGGCGCAGGCGGTGATTTATCTGGCCGTAGCTGCCAAATCGAACGCGGGCTATGCGGCGTATAACGCGGTTCGCGCGTTTGTTGCGCAGGATAGCTCGCGCGAGGTGCCGCTGCATTTGCGCAATGCACCGACCAAGTTGATGAAACAGCTCGATTACGGCCGCGACTACCGTTATGCGCACAATGAGGCGGGCGGCTATGCGGCGGGCGAGAACTATTTTCCGGACGGCATGCCGGAGGTCAGTTTTTATCAGCCCACCGATCGCGGACTGGAAGGCAAGATAGCCGAGAAGCTGGCTCGCCTGCGGGAGCTTGACGCGGCAGCGAAAAAGTAAAGCGCATGCTGTTTAATTCCTATATTTTCATCTTTGCTTTTTTGCCGGCCGCACTGCTGGTTTTTTATCGCCTGGGCAGCGTCAGCCGCCGCCTCGCAGCGCTCTGGCTGGTCGCGGCCTCGCTGTTCTTCTACGGCTGGTGGAATCCTCGCTTTGTCGGCCTGTTGATGGCGTCCGTGACATTCAACTATGCGGCGGGCTATCTGATGGGCTATCGCTTGCAGCGCGGCAAGGCGGCTGGACTGCTGCTGGCAGGTTCAATCACTGCGAATCTCGCGCTGCTGGGCTATTTCAAGTATGCCAACTTTTTTGTCGCCAACTTCAACGCACTGTTCGGTTGCAAACTTCCGATAGGCGAATTCTTCCTGCCGCTGGGCATCTCGTTTTTTACCTTCACGCAGATTGCCTATCTGGTGGATACCTGGCGCGGCAAGGTGCGTGAATACGATTTCATACACTATCTGCTGTTTGTGACCTACTTTCCCCATCTGATCGCGGGGCCGGTCCTGCATCACGCGCAGATGATGCCGCAGTTCGCGCGCCCGACAACCTATCGGGTGCACTGGGAAAATATCGCGCTGGGCGTGAGCATTTTTGTGGTGGGACTCGCCAAGAAGGTGCTGCTGGCGGACTCTCTGGCGGCGTTTTCCTCGCCGGTCTTCGATGTTGCAAGAGAGGGCGGTCAGACGATGTTTTTCGAGGCGTGGATAGGCGCGCTGTCCTACACTTTGCAGTTGTATTTCGATTTTTCGGCCTATTCGGATATGGCGATCGGTCTGTCTTTGATGTTCAACGTGCGTTTGCCGCTAAATTTCAACTCGCCCTACAAATCCACCAGCATCATTGAGTTCTGGCGGCGCTGGCACATGACCTTGTCGGCTTTTCTCAGGGACTATCTGTACATCGCGCTGGGCGGCAACCGCAAAGGCACGGTAAGACGCTATGCCAATCTGATGGCGACCATGCTGCTGGGCGGTTTGTGGCACGGTGCGGGCTGGACCTTCGTGATGTGGGGCGGTCTGCACGGTTTTTATCTGTTGATCAACCATGCCTGGCGAAGTTTCAAGGAGAAGGCGGGCTGGGGGCCGGGTGGTGCTATCGCCCGATCTTTTGCAGCTGTGCTGACCTTTTTGTCGGTGGTGATCGCCTGGGTGTTTTTCAGGGCGGAAAGTTTTAGCGCTGCGCTGTCTATCCTGACCGGCATGTCGGGCGCGCGCGGCATTTCGCTGTCCGACTCGGCGGGGAATCATCTCGGGATTTACGCGCAGAAGCTGGAGCAGTTCAATGTGATGTTCAGCGGGCTGGCGCCGTTATCCAGAATCAATCCGGACAAGGCCTTGATCCTGATCGTGCTGGGGTTGGCAATCGTATGGTTTCTGCCGAACGTGGCGCAGATGACGCAACGCTATCGCCCGACCTGGGAGAGTCTGCAGGTTGCAAAATTCGATGAACCGGACGGTTGGCTGATGAAATTTCTGTCATGGCGCCCCGGTTTCCTGCAGGCAATGGTGCTGGGCATGCTGTTTGCCTGGTCGGTATTCTCGCTGACGCAGATCAGCGAGTTTCTTTATTTTCAGTTCTGACCATGCGCCGCTACCTTATTTATCTTTTTCTTTCGGCGTTCTGTACGGCGCTGGGGCTGGCCGCGATCAACTGGACTGCAGATCCTTATGCTATTTTTCAGACGCATGGTCTGTTGGAAAAAGGCGAAATAAAACCGTTGCTGACTCTGAATGAGCGCGTATTCAAGACCGTGCGGCTGGCCCGCGAAAAGCTCGATGTGGTGGTGCTGGGCACGTCGCGTGCGGATATCGGCATCGATCCCGCACACCTTGCGGTCGGGGGGTTGCGCTCAGCCAACCTGGCCACCTTCGATCAGCCCATCAACGAGACGCTGCGCCTCCTTGAACTGGCATCCGCTCAGAGCGATCTGAAATCTGTCGTGATCGGACTGGACTTTTTCACATTTAACGCACTGCGTCCCATGCCTTCCGATTTTGTCACGGACAATTTTTCGGTCACACGACCGTTCCAATTGGCATTTTCCGTGACCACCAGTCTGGATAGCTGGAAACACCATAAACAGAAAACGCCGCAGCCCGGAGACTGCTGTTACAGCAACGGCGCAAGGCTGCCATCGCCCTCCCCGGTGGGGCACTATCGCAGCAATTTCATGAACAGCGAAAAAATGTATCTGCAATCGAAATATTTACCCGCGCCGACATGCAGCTATGCCTTTTCGTCACCCGGACAGCCTTCCACTTTGCAGGATATGCGCAGCATCATTGCACTGGCGTACGCAAGGCACATCGCACTCAAACTGTTTATTTCTCCTTCGCATGCGCGTCAGTGGGAGGTGATCGCCACTGCGGGGTTGACGGAAAAATGGGAAACATGGAAGCGCGAGTTGGTGCAAATCAACACCGAGGAGGCGCAGCGAGCCCATCGCGCTCCGTTCCCGTTGTGGGATTTCAGCGGTTACAACGAAATCAGTGCGGAGGCAGTCCCGCTGGATGGCGACATGAAGCGCACGATGCGCTGGTACTCCGATTCGTCTCACTACACGCCGGCGTTGGGAAATCTGCTGCTGGACAGGATGTCCGGCGCAGCCGTTGATGGGCTGCCGGACGATTTCGGCGTTTTGCTGACGCCCGATACGCTGGAAAATCAACTCGTCGTGATCAGGCGCGGTCATGCAATCTATCGCGACACGCACCCGGTGGATGAGGCTGAGATAGCACAGATGGCAATGGAGGCTGCGCGGCGCAGATATTGCGCGGGTGAATCAAGATAATTTCACGCGGGGTGAGCGGTGCGGTAAAATCCGGTCTTGTCGGGACGTTCTCGTCCCGGGTTTAAATTGGGAAAATACAGCATGTTGGATATTCAGATTTTGCGCAGTGATTTGGACGGCGTAGCAGCGCGTCTGGCAACCAGGGGGTTCGTGCTGGACACGGCGCGCTTTCACGAGCTGGAAGCTGCGCGCAAGACCATACAGATGCGCACACAGGAGTTGCAGGCCAGGCGCAACAGTTCATCAAAACTGATCGGTCAGGCCAGGGCGCGTGGCGAGGATACCTCGGCTATCATGGCGGAAGTGGCAGGGGTCGGCGAAGAATTGAAACTGATCGAAGTACAGCTCGGCGAACTGCAAGGCACATTGCAGCAGATGCTGGAAGGGTTGCCGAATCTGCCGCACGAAGGCGTGCCGGTCGGCAAGTCCGAAGCGGACAACGTCGAAGTGCGCAAGGTTGGCAGCCTGCCGGTGTTTGATTTCGCGGTGAAGGATCACGTTGAACTGGGCGAGGCGCTGGGCGGGCTGGATTTCGAGACGGCGGCGAAGATTTCCGGCGCGCGCTTTTCGCTGTTGAAGGGGCCGCTGGCGCGCCTGCACCGTGCGCTTGCGCAGTTCATGCTGGATACGCATACCGATAGGCACGGCTATACCGAAGTGTATGTGCCGTATCTGGTGAATGCGGCGTCGATGCGCGGCACCGGACAATTGCCGAAATTCGAGGAAGACTTGTTCCGCGTGCCGCGCCAGATGGGCGAGGCGGGCGAGCAGAGTTTTTATCTGATCCCGACTGCCGAAGTGCCGGTGACCAACATGGTGCGAGACGAGATCGTGCCGCTGGAATCCCTGCCGCTGAAGTACGTCGCTCATACGCCGTGTTTCCGTTCCGAGGCGGGTTCTGCCGGACGCGATACGCGCGGCCTGATCCGCCAGCATCAGTTCGACAAGGTGGAGCTGGTGCAGATGGTGCATCCCGACGAATCATACGCTGCGCTGGAGCAGCTGCTGGGCCACGCCGAGACGATACTGCAAAAGCTGGGGCTGCACTATCGCGTGGTGAAGCTGTGTACGGGCGACATCGGGTTTTCCGCCGCGACGACCTATGACATCGAGGTGTGGCTGCCTGCACAGAATACCTATCGTGAAATCTCTTCGTGCAGCAACTTCGAGGCGTTCCAGGCGCGTCGTCTGCAGGCGCGTTTCAGAAATGCCGCCGGCAAGCCGGAACTGCTGCATACACTGAATGGCTCGGGTCTGGCCGTCGGCCGCACCCTCGTCGCTGTTTTGGAAAACAATCAGCTCGCGGATGGAAGTATCGCCGTACCTGAGGTATTGCAACCTTATATGGGTGGATTGACTGTAAGCGTCTAACGGTTCCACCTGTTCAGGTGAGCCGGTTTATGCAGCAGGTTTGATCGGCAGCAGCTCGTCGATACGGCGCATGGTCCAGACGGGGAGTTTTTCCAGTGTATCTTTAAGCCATG